>NZ_BNEL01000001.1:4848888-5455000 GCF_018327685.1 Streptomyces sp. TS71-3
GGGCGCGGTCGTGGCGGAGGTCGACCTGATCTCCACCAGCGCGCATGTCTGCGCGAGTGACCTCCCCGAGGCGGTCGCGGCGCTGGACGCCCGGCCGATCGCCGGCCTGGTCGTGGACCGCGTCGTGCCGCTGGAGGAGGTCGTGGCGGGGGCGCTCGCACCGCTTGCGGCGGGCCGGCTGCGCGGCAAGGCCGTGGTGCGGGTGTGAGGCGGCGGTCACCTGACGGGGGCCCCGTGCCTCGGGCCTGCTCGACGGCGCCCCTGGTCAATTAGGGAATTTTTCTACACTTTATTAAAAACGTGCACAAAGGAGTGGACATGAACGGCGCTGAACGGCTCCTCCTGCGCAACGGCACCGTGATCACGATGGATGACGAGCTCGGCGACTTCGACCGGGCCGACGTCCTCGTGTCCGGCGGGAAGATCGACGCCGTCGCACCCGACCTGGGCGCGGTGGACGCCCGCGTCATCGAGGCGCGAGGCATGATCGTCATGCCGGGGATGGTGGACACACACCGGCACACCTGGCAGGCGGCACTGCGCGGGATCGCTGCCGACTGGACGCTGGGCCAGTACATGACCGGCCTGCATCTGGGTCTGTCCGCGCTGTTCACCCCGGAGGACACCTACGCCGGCAACCTGCTGGGAGCCGTCGAGGCGCTGGATTCCGGCATCACGACGATGCTGGACTGGTCGCACAACGTGAACACCGCCGCACACAGCGACGCCGCCGTGCAGGGGCTGTTCGACGCCGGGATCCGAGCGGTCTTCGCGCACGGCGGCGGCGCCGACATGTACCAGGTGCCCAGCACCGTGCCGCACGACGAGGACGTCCGCCGGGTCCGCGACCGGTACTTCTCCTCCGGAGCTCAGCTCTGCACGATGGCCATGGCCCTGCGCGGACCGCAGTTCGCCACGATGGACGTCACCGAGTCCGATCTGCGGCTCGCCCGCGAGCTCGGCCTGCCCGTCACCCTGCACGTGGGCGACGGCGAGTGGGGGCGCAGCCGTCCCGTGACCCGGATGCGCGAGCGCGGACTGCTCGGTCCGGACATCACGTACGTGCACTGCAACACCCTCGCCGACGACGAGCTGCGTGACATCGCCGACTCCGGAGGCAGCGTGTCCATCGCCCCCGACATCGAGATGCAGATGGGCCACGGCTGGCCCGCCACCGGACGGCTGACGGGGGTCGGCATCCGGCCCAGCCTGTCCATCGACACCTGCGTCTCCAACAGCGGGCACATGTTCGGCACCATGCAGATCTGCCTGGCCACCCAGCGCGCACTGGACAACCAGGAGCCCGGCGCCAGCGACCGCCCCGCCGTCTCCCTCACCTCGCGCGACGTGCTGTCCTTCGCCACCGTCGACGGCGCACGGGCCTGTGGCCTCGCAGACCGCGTCGGCAGCCTGACCCCCGGCAAGCAGGCCGACATCGTCGTGCTGCGCACCGACAATCCCTCGCTCTCACCGGTCAACAACCCGGTGGGGCAGGTCGTGTACGCGGCGCACCCCGGTCTGGTGGACACCGTCGTGGTCGCGGGCCGGATCGTGAAGACCGCCGGCCACCTGCACGGCGATGTCGCCGAGCGGGCCCGGAATCTGGCGATCGCCAGCCGCGACTCGCTCTTCGAGCGCACCCGGCACACCGCGAACCTGGCCGACGCGCACACCGGGGGCGGCTGGCAGCCCGCGCCGCTGGTCACCTCGCGGCTGTGATGCCGGCCGTCCCCCCACACACACACCGCACCACGGACACCGTGAAAGGAAGCACCACTATGGGTATCGCCACCTACGGCTCGACCAACGTCGACTGGGAGGCGCGCATCGACATGGACCGGCTGCGCCGCGAGCGGCTGGCCCGGCTGCGGGCCCAGTTGGAATCCTCCAGCTTCGGCGCGCTGCTGGCCTTCGACTTCGCCAACATCCGGTACATGACGGCCACGCACATCGGCACGTGGGGTTCGGACAAACTGGTCCGGTTCGCCCTGCTGGTGCGTGGCGCAGAGCCGGTCATCTGGGACTTCGGCTCCGCGGCCCGCCACCATCAGCTCTACAACCCCTGGCTGGGCGACGAGGAGACCGACTCGGAGACCGGGGTGCGCACTCCAGTTCCCGGCACCTCCCGCTCGTACCCCGGCATCTCCACGCTCCGCGGCGCCCTGCACCCCGACGGTGGGCAGGCGGAGAACGTCGCCGCCCGAGTACTGGCGGAGCTGCGCAAGCACGGCCTGGAGAACGAACCAGTCGGCGTCGACTTCGTCGAAATGCCGGTGCACCGGGCGCTGACGCAGGCCGGTCTGGACATCGCCGACGGCCAGCAGGTCTTCCTGGAGGCCCGCCGGGTCAAGACCCGTGATGAGATCTCACTGCTCACCCACGCCTGCGGCCTGGCCGACATGGCGTACGAGGAGCTGTACGGGTTCCTGCGGCCCGGTGTGAAGGAGAACGAGACCGTCGGACTGGTGAGCAAGATCCTCTACGACGGGGGTTCGGAGTGGGTCGAGGGCATCAACGCCATCTCCGGCGAGCGGTGCAACCCGCACCCGCACCTGTACTCCGACCGCATGGTCCGGCCCGGCGACCCCGCCTACTTCGACATCGTGCACAGCTACATGGGCTACCGCACCTGCTACTACCGCACGTTCTCCGTCGGCAGCGCCTCCCCGGCGATGAACGACGCGTACAAGAGGGCCCGGGACATCATGGACGAGTCGCTCGCCGCGGTGAAGCCGGGTGCGACGACCGCTGACATCGTCTCGCTGTGGCCGCGGGCCCAGGACTTCGGGTTCGCGAACGAGGAGGCCGCGTTCGCCCTCCAGTACGGGCACGGTGTCGGGCTGTCGGTCTGGGAGAAGCCGATATTCAGCCGGATGACCTCGCTGGACCACCCGGAGGAGCTCAAAGAGGGCATGGTCTTCGCCCTGGAGACCTTCTGGCCGGCGCGGGACGGCTGGTCGGCCGCGCGCATCGAGGAGGAACTGGTGGTCACCGCTGACGGCTGTGAGGTCATCACGCGCTTTCCCGCGGAGGAACTCCTCGTCGCCGGGCAGCGCTACTTCGCCGCCTCCGGGCCGCTGCCCGCCGTCCGCGAACCGCAGTCGCACCTCAACAACCCCACGCTGCGCGCCCGCTCGTGACGCCCTGCCCACCCCACCACCGTCACCCTCACGACAGGAGGTCCCACGTGACAACCCCCGAGCCGACGGAGCCCGGGCCGGCCGGGCTGCGGATGCGGATCGGCGGCGAATGGCGCGAAGCGCTGTCCGGCGCCCGGTTCGAGACCGTCAGCCCCTTCACCGGACAGCCCTGGGCGAGCGTTCCCGACGCGGGCCCCGAGGACGTCGATCTCGCGGTGCGCGCCGCCGAGAAGGCCCAGTACGGTGTGTGGGGCCGCACCACCGGCTTCGAACGGGCCCGTCTGATGCACCGGCTGGCCGATCTCATGGAACGGGACGCGGAGCGGCTGGCCGCAACCGAGACCCGCGACAACGGAAAGCTGCTGCGCGAGATGCGCGGGCAGATGGAGTACCTCCCGTCCTGGCTGCGCTACTTCGCAGGCGTCGCCGACAAGCTACAGGGCGAGGTCATCCCCTCTGACCGGCCGAACTTCATGGTGTACACCCGGCACGAGCCGGTGGGCGTCGTGGGGGCCATCGTCCCGTGGAACTCCCCGTTGATGCTCCTGATGTGGAAACTGGCGCCGCTGCTCGCTGCCGGCTGCACCCTGGTGCTCAAGCCGTCCGAGCACACTCCGGTCTCCGCACTGGAGTTCGCCGGGCTCGTGGAGGAAGCCGGTTTTCCCGCCGGTGTGTTCAATGTCGTGACCGGGCAGAGTGCCGACCTCGGGCGCGCGTTGGTCGAGCACCCGGGTGTCCGGCACGTCGCGTTCACCGGCTCTCCGGGCGTCGGTATGAAGGTCGCCCAGGCCGCGGCCGGGCACTTCGCCCGCACCACTCTCGAACTCGGCGGCAAATCAGCCCAGTTGGTCTTCCCCGACGCCGACCTGGAGGCCGCGTCCAACGGCGTGATCGCCGGAGTCTTCGCGGCCACCGGGCAGACCTGCGTGGCAGGCTCCCGTCTCGTGGTCCACCGCGACGTCCACGACGCCCTGTTGGAGCGGGTGGCCGAACGGGCCGCGAGGATCGTGCTGGGCGACCCCGCGGCGCCGGACACCGAGATGGGCCCGCTGGCCAACGCGGCGCAGTTCGCCACGGTCAACGGCTTCGTCGAGCGTGCCGTCGCGGACGGCGCGACGGTGCTCACCGGCGGGCGGCCCGACCCCGACCTCGGCGGTCTGTTCTACCGGCCGACGGTGCTGACCGGCGTGCGCCCGGAGATGGAGGTCGCCCGAGAGGAGATATTCGGACCCGTACTGTCGGTCCTCACGTTCGACACCGAGGAGGAGGCGGTCGAACTGGCCAACTCCACGCGCTACGGCCTCGGCGCGGGCGTGTGGACGGAGGACCTGCGACGTGCCCACCGCGTGGCGCACGAACTACGCGCTGGCAACGTGTGGGTGAACGCCTACCGGGTGGTCGCCCCGAACGTGCCGTTCGGTGGCACCGGCGCCAGCGGGTGGGGCCGGGAGAGCGGCGTGGAAGCGGTGCGTGAGTACACCGAGACGAAGGCGGTCTGGATCGAACTGAGCGGTGCCACCCGCGACCCGTTCACCCTGGGCTGACGGCGTGCGCGAGTGCCGGGGCCACATCCGGACGGTCCCGGCACTAGGGTGTTCGCCGATCGCGTCAGACGGCGGGCACGACGGCGAACGGGGAACCGGCGAGCACGCGGTCCCGAGAGGAGCATGCGCGGTCGTGGAGGGCGCGCGTGTCCTGTCCCAGCAGACGGCCCTCTGCCTTGACGACCCGACCCGCGACGAGCACTGTGTCGACGTTGTCACCGGCCGCGAGAGTGACCGCCGCCGGTAGGTTGTTGACGGGGCCGAGGTTCGGCAGGTCCACCCGCAGCAACACGATGTCGGCCTGCTTGCCGGGTGTCAGGGAGCCGATCCGGTCCTCCAGGCCGAGCGTGCGGGCGCCCTCGATGGTGGCCATGCGCACCACGTCGGCCGTCGTGGGCACCAGCTCGGTGATCCGCTCCCCGCGGTCGAGGGCCCGCTGGTTGCGCAGCCCTCGCTCGGCCTCCAGGGTGCCGCGCATCTCGGCGAACATGCTGCCGCCGACCGCACTGACCACGTCGATGCTCAGGCTCGGTCCGATGCCGGCCGCAAGCAGGCGTCCGGTGGCCGGGTAGCCGTGCCCCATCTGCATCTCCACCCGCGGCGAGACCGACACATGGCCGCCGGACCGGGCGATGCGGCGCAACTCGTCGTCCGTGCAGGTGGAGCAGTGTACGTGGATGAGGTCGGGCCCGAGCAGCCCGGCCTCGTCCATCCGGGTCACCGCCCGTACCGCGCCGAGCGCGCCGGCACCCACGTGCAGCGAGGTGCGGACGCCCAGGCGGCGGGCGAGCGCGATGTCCGCCGCGGTCTGCTCCAGCGAGGAGAACTCCGGCCCGAGGCTCGCCAGCGCGAGGGTGAGCAGTCGGTCCGGGGTCGCGAAGTACGTCGCGGCGACCCGCTCGACGTCCTGCTCGTACCAGGTGTTCACGGGCGAACTGGGGGAACCGTAACCGAAGACGGCACGGATTCCGGCGTCCGTCAGGGCCTGCACGGCCGCGTCCGCGTGCTCCGGGGTGTTCATGATGTGTGACCAGTCCATCACCGTGGTCACCCCGCCGCCCAGCGCTTCGAGCGCGCCGAGCAGGTTGCCGATGTGGACGTCCTCCGCGGAGAAACGAGGACCGATCAGGCCCAGCATCCGTTCCGCGTATTGTTCCAGTGTCCAGTCGGCGGCGATCTGGTGCAGTGACGACTGCCATAGATGCCGGTGGCTGTCCACCAGGCCAGGCATCACGATCATGTCCGAGGCATCGATCAGCCGCGCGCCGTCAGCTCGCAGGTCCTTCCCGACGGCGGAGATGCGGCCGTCCTCCACAAGGACGTCGCCGGTGTCGATGTCGCCGAGGTGTGGATCGACGGTCATGACGGTGCCGCCGCGGATCAGAAGGGTGTCACTCATTTCGTAGCCTTCGCATCTCGATTGGTCGGCCGAAGGGTCGTGCGCCCGACGGAGGTCAGGCGTCGAAGGGGCCGGTGGCGTGCACGGGCTTGCCACCCACGAGGGTCAGCAGTGATGTGATGCCGGCGATCTCCCCGGCGGGTACGGAGAAGTAGTCGTCGCTCAGGACTGCCAGGTCGGCGCGTGCGCCCGGGGCCAGGTGCCCGCGGTCGGCCTCCTCGAAGGAGAACCAGGCGTTACCGCGCGTATACAGTTCCAGCGCCTTCGCCCGGGTCAGCCGGTGGTGCGGCGCCCGCCGGGTACTCCCGTCCAGGGAACGGCCCTCGTGCAGCCACCACAGCGCGAGCCAGGGGTTGTGTGAGGACGCCCGCGAAGCGTCGGTCCCGGCACCGAGCGGGATGCCGGCCGCCAGCAGATCGCCCAGCGGAGGCACGTTCGCCATCGCGTCGCTGCCCCACCGCTCCGCGCTGGCCGCCGCCTTGAAGACCTGGTGGTCGTCGGCGATCACCCCGGCCCCTAGGGTGGCCAGTCGGTGGAGGTTGCGAGAGCTGATGGTGTCGGCATGGGCGAGGGAGAAGCGCATGTCCCGGATCGGGATGTCCCGGTCGACCTCCTCCCAGACGTCGAGGATCCGGCCGATCGTCGTGTCAAGGACTGCGTGAATGTGCATGGGCCAGCCCCGTTCGGCCACGCGCCGGGTGATGGCCGACAACTCCGCGTGGGCTGTGCGGTCCAGTTCGAAGGGCTCCAGCCCCTCGAAGTCGTGGCAGCCGTAGTGCACGACCTCCCCGATGCCGGTCATACGCACCATGGCGTCGCCGAACCCCGCCTGCGTGTGCCGTAGCCACCCCTCCAACTGGGCGATCTCCTGTCCGGCGTCCACCGCTGAGGCGAACAGCCGGAAACGGGCGGTCAACTCCTCTGCCCGCCACAGGTCGAACAGCGTGTCGTAGCGCTCGGGCGCCATGCCGAACCCGCCGGGGTCGAGGACGCCGGTCAGGCCCAGGGCGTTGAGGTCCGCGAGCATCGCGCGGGTGGATGCCCGCCGGGCCTCCGGGCTCGGGTCCGGCATCGCGGCCAGGACACGGTTGAACGCCCCCATGCCCCGAATCACACCGGTCGCGCGGCCGGTGGCGGGATCGCGTTCGACCGCCCCACCGGGGAGATTCTCGGCCCAGTCGTCCAGGCCCACGGCGTCCGCTGCCGTGCTGTTGAGGACTGCCAGGTCGTACAGCGCCTGCACGTAAACCGGCCGGTCGGGCGCGACGGCGTCGAGTTCCGCGCGGCTCGGTGAGCGCCGCTCGGCGAACTGAGTGGGGTGCCAGCCCCCGATGACGCGGATCCAGGTGCCGGGCGCGGAGGCGCGGGTGGCGTCGCGGATGGCGGAAAGGGCTTCGTCCAGCGTTTTGACCCCGGACCAGTGGAGTTCGTCCGCCCACGTGGCACCAGCTCGTACCGCGTGCGCGTGACCGTCGATGAGGCCCGGGACGACCCGGTGCCGGCGCAGATCAATGACCTCGGTGCCCGGCCCGGCCAGGGCAAGGACGTCGTGATCGGTGCCGAGGGCGGCCACTCGGCCGCGCGAGACGGCGAGCGCCTGGTGCCCGCCCGGGCCATGGCATTCCCCGTGGCCCGACCAGACGCTTCCGTTGACATAAAGGGTGTCCGGGGCCTGATGGGCAAGCCGACTCAGCTGCATTGCAAGGGTCCTTTCGTCGGCACATCGGCGTCCGACGGGTGGGGAGGGACGGTCTGGGTGGAGTCGTGGACGAGGGGCCGCGGCTCCGTGAGGCGCCGCGGCCCCCGAGCCCCGGAAGGGACGGTGGGGAGGCCCGTCATGTTCCGAGGCAGTTCCGAGGCGGCCGGAAGGGCTACCAGTTCAGGGCCGTGTACTGGGACTCGGTGTAGTCCAGCAGCCCTTCGTGGCCGCCCTCACGGCCTATGCCGCTCTGCCGGGTGCCCCCGAAGGGGGCCGCGGGATCGGACACGACACCCCGGTTGAGGCCGACCATGCCGGAGTCAAGGCGTTCTCCGACGCGTAGGCCGCGTGCGAGGTCGGAGGTGTACACGTAGGAGACCAGGCCGTACTCGGTGGCGTTGGCCAGGCGGATCGCCTCGTCTTCGGTGTCGAACGCGACGATCGGTGCCACGGGGCCGAATATCTCCTCGCGCAGGATGGATGCGTCGTGCGGAACGTCGGACAGCACCGTGGGCGGATAATAGTGGCCGACGCCCTGCGGAAGGATGCCGCCGGTGACGAGCGTCGCCCCTGCCCGCACCGAATCATCGACGAGTTGGGCGACCTTGTCGCGGCTTTCGGCGTTGACGAGGGGGCCGAGGCGGACACCGTCCTCCAGGCCGGGCCCGGTGCGCAGCGCCGCCATGGCGTCGGCGAGGCGGCGGGTGAACTCCGCCGCGATCGGGCGCTCGGCGTAGAAGCGGTTCGCGGCGGTGCACGCCTCCCCGCCGTTGCGCATCTTGGCGACCATGGCGCCGGCCACCGCCTCGTCCAGATCGGCATCGGCGAAGACGAGGAAGGGGGCGTTGCCGCCCAGTTCCATCGAGCAGTTGACCACCGTGCGGGAGGCTTCGGCCAGCAGGGTCCTGCCGACTTCGGTGGACCCGGTGAACGACAGTTTACGCACTCTGGGGTCGTCCAGCATGGTGGAGACCACCGCTTTGGAGCGGCGTGAGGGCAGGACGTTGACGACCCCGTCCGGTACGCCCGCCTCCTCCAGGACAGCCGCGAGAGCGAGGGCGGTCAGCGGGGTGTCGCTGGCTGGCTTGAGGACGACGGTGCAGCCGGCCGCCAGCGCGGGGCCGATCTTGCGGGTGGCCATGGCCGCGGGGAAGTTCCAGGGTGTCACCAGCACGCAGACCCCGACGGGCTTGCGCAGCACGAGGATCCTGTTGGTGCCGGAGGGCGCGGTCTGCACGGTGCCGAGGACCCGTACCGCCTCTTCGGCGTACCAGCGGAAGAACTCGGCCGCATAAGCCACTTCGCCGCGGGCGTCGGCGAGGGTCTTACCGTTCTCCAGCACGATGAGTTCGGCGAAGTCCTCGGCCCTGGAGATGATCAGGTCGAAGGCCCTGCGCAGCACTTCGGCCCGCTCGCGGGGCGGGGTGGCCGCCCAGCCGGGCAGTGCGGCGTCGGCGGCTGCGACGGCGTCGAGTGCGTCCTGCGGGGTGGCGCCGGCGACGTGGGCCAGCGTGTCGCCGGTGGCAGGGTCAAGGACCTCGAAACGTTCGCCGTCCCCGGCAGGGCGCCAGCCACCGCCGACGAACAGGTCGGTGGGTATGGTCCCGGCTCTGGCTCGGGCCGGGGAACCCGGCGCGTGTGCGGTCACAGTCTTGTCCTCCTGCTTGTGCGGGCCGTCGAGGGCCCGGGACCGGTGGGGTGGGCGAGATCATCAGTAGCGATTGGCGACGAAGAGTTCCTGCGCGGGAAAGCGGGTGAGCACCTCGGCACCGGTCTCGGTGACAACGACCTCCTCCTCGATGCGGGCGGCGGAGAAGCCGTCGGACGCCGGGCAGTAGGTCTCAAGGGCGAAGACCATCCCCTGCTGGATCTCCACCGGGTCCTCAAGGCTGTTGAGGCGGCTGATGACGGGGCGTTCGTGCAGGCCGAGCCCGAGTCCGTGACCGAACTGGAGCCCGAAGGCGGCCATCTCGTTCGCGAAACCGAACTCGGTGGCGGCCGGCCACACCCGGGCGACCTGGTCGGTGCCGATGCCGGGGCGGACGATCTCGATCGCGGCATCCATCCACTGGCGGGCCCGCGCGTAGGCGTCACGCTGGGAAGCGGTGGAGCTGCCCACGGCGAAGGTGCGGTAATAACAGGTGCGGTAGCCGTTGTAGGACTGGATGATGTCGAAGAACGCCTGGTCGCCGGGGCGGATGATGCGGTCGGAGAAGTTGTGCGGGTGCGGGTTGCACCGTTCGCCGGAAACCGCGTTGATCGCCTCGACCTGGTCGGAACCCATCTCGTACAGGCGCTTGTTGGCAAGCGCGACGATCTCGTTCTCGCGCACGCCGGGTTTGAGGGCCTCGGTGATGTCCTGGTAGACCCCGTCGACCATGGCCGCGGCCATCGACAGCAGCGCGATCTCGTCCTCCGACTTGATCTGCCGGGCGTCCAGCATCAACTGCTGGGCGTCGACGACGCGCAGGCCCTGGCGCTCCATCTCGAACAGGAACGGGGGCTCGACGATGTCCACCCCGACCGGCAGCTCGGCCACCCCGGCATCCCGGAGCATGCCCTTGATCTCGGTGACCGCTGCGCGCATCAGCCCGGCGTCCGGGGAGATCGCCCCGCGCAGACCGAGCATCCCGGCCCGGGAATTCTCCGGCCGCAGCCAGGGCGCGTACATCTGGTGATGGCGGGCGGCGGAACCGAAGTCCCACAGCACCGGTTCTCCGCCGCGGGTCAGCAAGGCGTACCGCGTCATCTTGTCGCCGAGGGCGCCGCCGATCCAGGTCTGCGTGGAGTAGCGGATGTTGTAGAAGTCGAACAGCAGGAACGCCCCGCACTCACTGGACTCCAGGACCGCGCGGGTACGGTCGAGGCGGTATGTGCGCAGGCGGTCGTAGTCGACGCGTCGCTCGTAGTCGACTGCGCTGTGGCCGTATGCGGGGATGGGGCGGGCGGGGCGCGGTTCGTCGAGGTTCATGGCTGCGGGAACGTCCTTCGTGGCTGGGATGAACGGGCCTCGGAAAGCGGGGCAGCGGCCGGCTCAGGACGCGGAAAGACCGTCGTCCATGGAGGCGTCCTCGGCTTCGATGTCCAGCCCGGAGCGGCGGGCTTGTTCGAGAATCAAGGTGGCGAAGTCCTCGTCCACCTGGCCGGCACCGATGGCACCGGCCACGAGCTGCGCGGTGGCGGAGGCGACGGGCATCGGCACCTCCAGCTCCCGCGCGGCCTCAAGCCCGAGGTCGAAGTCCTTGCGTAGCAGCGGCATGGTGAACGTGGGCCGGAAGTCGAGGTTCACCAGCGCGGGCGACTTGTAGCGGGTGAAGACCGAGCCCATGACGGAGTCGTTGAGGAACTCCAGGAACGCCGCCCGGCTCACTCCGCCCTTCTCGGCCAGGACCGTGATCTCCGCGAGGGACTGGGTGACCACGCCGAGGAAGACGTTGTGAGCGATCTTCACCAGCCGGGCGACCTCGCCCTGGCCGACGTAGGTGACCCCGCGCCCCAGCAGGCCGAGCAGGGGTTCGACCTGGTCGAAGACCGGGCGCGGTCCTGAGACGGCCACGGTGAGCTTGCCGGCCGCGATGACCTTGGGGTTACCACTGACCGGCGCGGCGAGGAAGCCGGTACCCCGGTCGGCGGCGCGGGAGCGCACGAGAGCGGAGACCTGGGCGGAGACGGTGGAACTGTCGATCAGCACGCTGGGGGAGGCGTCGGGATCGGTGAGCACGCCGCCCTCACCTGTGGTGACCGCCTCCAGGTCGGCGGACGCGGACACCATGATGAACACGACGTCGCGGTCGGCCAGCTCGCAGGGGCGGTCGACGACGGTGGCCCCCTGCCCGGCCAGCGGTTCCGCCTTGGCGCGGGTGCGGTTGTAGACCGCCACGTCGTGCCCGGCCGCCAGGAGCCGTGCGGCGAGTTGGTATCCCATCCGGCCGGTGCCGATCCAGCCGATGCGGGGACGGTCCAGTGTGGTGTAGGTCATCGTTCTTTCCTTGATCATGGCAGGTTGATGGTGCAATCGATTGCATAAATTCGTAAGCGGATCGTCCGCATGGAAAAATATTTAAGCCCGAATGTGAGAGATTTAGTGACGCAGCGTAAAACTTCGGCCGGATGAGTGAAGTTCTCCTCTGCAACCGATCGCATCAGCTTGTCTCGGAGGTGCAGGCGTGTCAAGGCCCACTGCAATCGGTTGTTGTCTTCGTCGCCAGGACTGCCTAGACTCTCGGGGTGAGCAGACGCCCGACCATGTCCGATGTGGCGCGACTCGCGGGAGTCCACAAGGCGACGGCCTCCCGTGCGCTGAATCCGAGCACGAGCGGCATGGTGAACGCCGACACCGCGCAACGTGTCCGCGCCGCTGCCGCCGATCTGGGGTTCACCCCGAACACGGCGGCACGCAGCCTGCGAACCAACCGCTCCTTCACCGTCGGCGTCCTGCTCCCAGACCTCACCAACCCGCTCTTCCCGCCGGTCGTGCGCGGTATAGAGGACGTGCTCACCGCCGCCGGGTACACCGCGCTGCTGGCCAACACCGACAATGACCCGGCCAAGGAGCGCACCCGGTTCGACGCGCTGCGGGGCCGCCAGGTCGACGGTTTCATCGTGGGTACCGCGCGGCGCGAGCACCCGCTGTTGGAGGAGGCCCACGCTGCCGGGGTGTCGGTGGTCCTGGTGAACCGCACGACGGACCGCCGGCTCCACCCCTGGGTCTCCGGTGACGACGCCGACGGCGTGCGCCTTGCCGTCGAACACCTGACCGGGCTTGGGCACCGCACCCTGGCCCACCTGGCCGGCCCGCAGACGATGTCCACCAGCGCCACCAGGGAGCGGGCATTCAGGGAGGCGATGCATGCCGCGGGACTGCCCCCGCTGCGGGCTCCGGTGGTGGCCGCCGACGCCTACACCGCACAGGCCGGGGAACGTGCCGCCCATGCACTGTTCGACAGGCACCCCGGTGTCACGGCGATATGCGCCGGCAACGACCTCATCGCCCTTGGGGCGCTGCGCGCCATGCGGCGCCGCGGCATGGACTGTCCGGGAGACGTCTCCCTCGTTGGATTCAACGACATGCGCTTCGCCGACGAGTTTCAGCCGCCGCTGACCACAGTCCGAGTCCCGCACCACGCACTTGGTGCGGAGGCCGCCCGGTTGCTTCTCGCCGGCTTGGAGGCTGCGGACGGAGCCGACTCGCCGCCGGTGCTGCCCAAGACCGTCCTGCTGCCGGTGCGGCTGATCGTCCGAGCCTCGACCGCGGCTCCTGGCGACGTGTGACGCTATCGGCGTACCCGTCTACAGCCCGCTGGGGAGCGGGCTGTAGACCGGCCGCTTTGACGAGAACACCACGTTCGCCGACGACGACTGGCGCAGCAGGGCCAGCGCCTTCACCGGTGACAGCCTGAGGCGCAGACGCCGGCGAGGAGTCGACTCCGACCGCTGCGAGGGTCGGGCCACGTACCGCGATGCGCGGTCCGCATGGGAACGTCCACCGGCGGGTAGGGGCCGCCCCGGCCGACGCCGCCTTTGAGGGGTCGCCCGTCAGGCCATCAGACGCAGCGGCTGCTCAAGGTTCTCGACCAAGGCGGTCATCCAGCGAGCCGCGAGGGCGCCGTCGATCGCGCGGTGGTCGACCGACACGGTCAGCGCCATCCGGGTGGCCACGGTGACCTCGCCATCCACGACGACGGGTTCGGGCCGGGCAGCGCCGACCGCCAGGATCATCGATTGGGGCGGGTTGATGATGGCCGAGAACTCCTCGACGCCGAACATGCCCAGGTTCGTCACCGTCAGAGAGCCGCCCTCCAGGTCCTCCTGGCGCAGGGTCCCGGCGTCGGCCCGTTCGGCGTACGACCTGACCTGCCGCGCGATCGCACTCGGCGCCAGCGCCCCGACGTCCCGCAGGACCGGGGTGACCAGACCGCGTCCGGACGCGATGGCCACTGAGACGTCGCTGGAAGTGAAGCGCAGCATGTGTTCATCGGTCCAGACGGCGTTGGCTTCCGGCACGGCCTCGTGGGCGCAGGCGGCGGCCTTGACCACGAGGTCGTTGACGGAGACCTTGCGCGGTGCGACCTCGTTGAGGCGGCGGCGCAGGCCCAGCAGGTCGTCGATGACGACGGTACGCCTGACGTAGAAGTGCGGCACCTCCCGCTTGCTCGCGGTGAGCCGCTCGGCGACGGCCCGGCGCAGCCGGCTGTGCGGGACCTGCTCGACACCGGCAGACCACGTCGGCACCGCGACCGCGGTGGGCGTCACGGGCGGTGCCGACGGCCCCGTCGGCACCGCCAAGGGGGGCGCCGCCTGCGTCTCGGATGTGGCCTTGGCCCGCCTCGCCTCCTCGACGGCGCGTTCGGCGTCACGCCGCACGATCCGCCCGTTGGGACCGGTGCCGCGCACGTGGTCGGTGCTCAGCCCGGCCTCCCGCAGGATTCGGCGGGCCAGTGGGCTGCTGAAGACACGGTCGCCGCCAGCAGGGGCGGCCGGCGGGACCGGCGTGGGCGGGGTGGTGGGCGGTTCCTGCGCCAGGGGGCCGGTGGCGGGCGGCTCGATCGCCGGCGGTGTGGTCGCGGACGTGACGCCGAGCTCCGCGAGCAGGTGGTCGGGGTCGGCGTCGCGTTCGGCAGGGTCGCCGAGCAGGGCCATCGGCGCTCCGACCTCGATGGTGGTGCCGTTGGGGACGAGGACGCGCAGCAGGATCGCATCGTTCTCGGCCTCCACCTCGACCAGGGCCTTGTCGGTCTCCAGAGTGACGAGAGGGTCGCCGGTGGAGAAGGAGCCCTTCTCCGGTACCAGCCATTCGGCCAGGACGGCTTCGGTCGCCCCCGCGGCGACCTCCGGCACGCGCAGCAGCGTTGCCATGTTCTTGCTCCTTGTGACTGGTGTGCGTTCAGGAGGACGCGGCGATGCGGCGCAGGGCGGTGACGACTTCCTCGGTGCGGGCGATGGCCGCCCGCTCCAGGACCTTGCTGATGCTGGGCGAGGCCTCGCCGCCGTGCACCCGCTCGACGGGGGCGTCCAGCCAGTCGAACAGGCGGCGCTGGATCTCGTCGGCCAGCCGGCCCCCGTAGGACGTGCCGGAAGCGCCCTGTTCGACGACGAGGACGCGGTTGGTCTTCTTGACGCTGGCCTCGATGGTCTCCCAGTCGAGACTGGCCGCGTCCAGCCATCGCAGGTCGATGACGTCGGCGTCGATCTCCCCGACCTGGTCCAGTGCCTCCAGGCAGTGGTTGACCATCGACAGGTAGGAGATGACGGTCAGGTCGCGCCCCTCGCGGCGCAGCGCGGCCTTGCCGACCGGTATGCGGTAGTCGAGATCGGTGGCGGGACCGGTGCCAGTGGAGGCGTACAGGTCGACGTGTTCGAGCACCACGACCGGATCGTCGCAGGCCAGCGCGGTGTTCATCAGGCCCGCGTAGTCGAACGGATTGGAAGGGGCGACCACCCGCAGGCCGGGCGCGGTGGTGAGGATGCCCGCCGGGTCCATGGAGTGCTGGGAACCGTAGCCGGTGCCGGCCGCGAGCTTGGAACGCAGCACGAACGGCACCGCGCTGCGGCCGCCGAACATGTGCCGGGCCTTGGCTATCTGGTTGAACAGTTGGTCGGCTGCGACCCACATGAAGTCGGCGTACATGAACTCCACGACGGGGCGGAAGCGGCCGTCGAGCGCCATGCCGCCGCCGAGGCCCGCGAAGGCGTTCTCGCTGATCGGGGTGCCCAGAACCCGGTCGGGGAAAAGTTCGAGGGCCCGGCGGGTGGCGCCGTTGGTGCCGCCGCGCAGTCTGTCGACGTCCTCGCCCAGGACGACGATCCGCTCGTCCGTCTCCATTCGGCGTCCTATGACGTCGCTGACGACGTCGATGAACCTGCGGTCGGCCAGTTCGCCGGAGAAGGTGTCGGCCTCCTCGTAGCGGCTGCCGTCGAGCTCGGTCAGGTCGCCGCGTATGCCGACGTCGACGAACGCGGTGTCGGGCCAGGCCGAGGCCTTGATCCGCCGTTCGCCGGGCTTGCCGCCGGGCTTGGGTTCCAGGATGTCGTCGCCGAGTTCACGCATGACCGCGGAGACCTGCTTCTGCGCGGTGGTCAGCTGGCGGGCGGTGGCGAGCTTGCGGCGCAGGACGTGGGAGCGCAGCAACTCCAGCGGGTCGCGGTCGCGCCACGCCTTCTCCTCGGCCTTGTCCCGGTAGCCGAAGGCGCTTCCGGGATACGGGCCGTTCTGGTGGAAGTAGCGGTAGAGGTCGGCCTCGACGATGGCCGGACCGCCGCCGGAGCGCATATGCTCCAGCGCCTCGTCCATGGCCAGATGGACGGCGAGCGGGTCCATGCCGTCCACCCGCCAGGCCGGGATCCCGAAGGCGGAGCCGCGCGCGGACAGCCGGGTTTCGGCGGTGGCGGCGGCGACCGGCGTGGAGACGGCGTACTGGTTGTTCTCGATGAAGAAGCACAGGGGGACCTTCCAGGCGGCCGCCAGGTTGAAGGTCTCCAGGACCGAACCGATGTTGACCGCGCCGTCGCCGAAGTAGGTGACGGTGACCGCGTCGGTTCCGGAGGCGCGCTGGTTCCGGGCGAAGCCGGCCGCTTGCGGGACACCGCCGCCGACTATGGCGTTGGTGCCCATGGCGCCGGCCTCGGCCCACTGCAGGTGCATGGATCCGCCGCGGCCTCGGCAGAAGCCGTCGGCGAGGCCGCAGATCTCGGCGAGTGTGCGGCGCAGCACGGTGCGGACCTCATCCGTCAGCTCGGGTAGCCGGTCACTCTTCGCGGGCAGGACATGACCGAATGCTTTCGCCAGGAACTGGTGATGGCCGCGGTGCGAGCCGTTTACGAAATCGTCGCTGCGCAGGGAGATCAGCGACCCGACCGCGCCGCCCTCCTGGCCGACGCTGGAGTGCGCAGGACCGTGCACCAGGCCTTGCCCGGCCAGTTCCAGGACGTACTCCTCGAACGCGCGGATCCACAGTCCCTGGCCGAGCATGCCGAGCAGCAGGCCCGGATCCGCCGCGTCCCAGTCGTCGGCCGAGGTGCGCAGTTCGACCCAGGGCGCGCTCGGGGTCAGATGTTCACGGCTGGGCATGGCACTCCTTGATGCTGCTAGGGCTATGGATCCATTTTCTACAAGGACACATCGCTTGACGGGGTCCAATGCCCGTAAACTATGCACTCTGGCATCATGGAAGGCAAGGCAATGGATCCATTGGAGGATTTTTCGTGCCCATTCCCGGACTGACCCGCCTCGATCACGTCGGCTTCACGGTTCCCGACCTGGATCAGGCGCAGGACTTCCTCGTGGACGTCCTCGGGTGCACTTACCTGTACGAGCTCGGCCCCCACCGGGACGACGCCGGGAGCTGGATGAGCGAACACCTCGGCGTGGACGACCGCGCGGTGATCCACCGCATCCGCTTCTTCCGCTTCGGCGAGCGCACGCTGTTCGAGGTCTTCGAGTACGAGGCGCCCGGACGCAACGAGGTGCCGCCGCGCAACAGCGACGTGGGCGGTCACCACATCGCGCTGTACGTCGAGGACCTCGACACGGCGGTGACCGACCTGCGCCGGCGCGGCCTGCGCGTCCTGGGCGCGCCGACAGCCAGCACCGGCGCCCATGCCGGACAGCGCTGGGTGTACTTCCTGTCGCCGTGGGGGATGCAGTTTGAGCTAGTGTCCTACCCCGGTGGCAAGGCGTACGACCGCGACCCGGACGCCTTCGCCTGACAGGGACGGGAGTGTGCGAGGTGCCCGACAGAGACGGAACGCGGGCCGCCGTGGCCAGCCAGCGCATCGCCGACGGGCTGCGTGACCGAATCCTGTCGGGCGCCCTTCCGCCTGGTACGCGGATCAAGCAGGACGAGATCGCCGCCGAACTGAGTGCCAGTCGGCTGCCGGTCCGCGAGGCGCTGCGGATTCTGCAGTCGGCCGGCCTGGTCACGCTGCGGGCGAACCAGGGCGCCTGGGTCACCAGCATGGACATGCGCGACTGTGAACTCAGCTACAAGATCCGCGAGCGGATCGAGCCGCTGCTGCTGAGCGAGTCCGCGCCTCGCCTGACCGATGACGACCTCGCCCGGCTGGGTGACCTGCAACAGCGGATCGAACAGACAGACGACGTCGAGCAGTTCCTCGTTCTGGACCGCCGGCTGCACTGGCTGACCTACCGCCACCACGACGCCGAGGACCTCGCCGCCATCGTCGCCCGGCTGTGGGACACCACCCAGCATTACCGGCGCGCCTTCACGCGGCTGACCATGACCCGCCGCAGTTGGGTCATCAACGCCGAACACCGCCTGCTCGTCGAAGCGCTGCGAGACCGCGACACGGCCTCCGCGGAACACATGCTGACACTGCACATCCGCCGGACCCGCGAGGAGCTTTCCCGGCATCCGGAGGTGTTCGACGCGGAGTGAGGCGGTGAGCCCCGACCTCGTTGGCGGTCGGCCTCTCCCGGCTCCGGCGGTGGCTGTGCTCACGGCACACGGGCGGCGAATGACCTGCTGCTCGCCTTGTAGTGCCGCACCAGGCAAGGCCTGCCGAAAAGCTGCGCACCGCCCGCGACGACGCGTACGAGACCGTGCGCTGGGTAGCCGGCTTCGACTTCCCCGAGGCAGGCTGCGGCAACGAACTGCTCGCCCTGGCCGAACCCGGCAGCTACGCCATCGAATCGGGCATCCCGACCGTGATGACCGCGCCCGGCACCGTGGGACTTCCCTCCGACTCCGACCGTGCGCTGCCCACCCGCATCCTTCCCGTCCGGGAATTCGGCGACCACGTCGTGGAACGGCAGGAACCGCATTCCACAGCTCTGCACGCATTGCTGGACGGCCGCAGGCACCTCACCGGCCCGCTCCCCGGTACGCCATCAGCGGCCGCTGGCTCTCCCCGGTCGCCCGCGAGGCCGCCCGGAGGCCGGACTGGGCGACCCGGGAGAGGGACTGGTGTGCCGCAACCCGTACCGCAGCATCATCGTCCGGGCGGTCGAGGTGCTCTACGCGGTGGACGAGGCCCTACGCCTCATCGACACCTACCGGCCACCACCGTGGCCGCACGCCGCCGTCGCCCCGCGGGCGGGTACCGGTCATGGCGCCACCGAGGCGCCACGCGGACTGCACTACCACCGCTACGGCATCACCGGCGACGGCACGGTCAACGAGGCGAGCCTCGTCCCACCGACATCGCAGAACCAGGGCGCGATCGAGGACGACCTGCGTCGCCAGGTCCAGCAGCGCCGCGACCACGCTTCGGCCACGGACGCCGAGCTGACCGCCCTGTGCGAGAAGGCCATCCGCAACCACGACCCGTGCATCTCCTGCTCGGCCCACTTCCCGGACCTCACCGTCGAGCGGAGGTGAGACGGCCCGGCCCGCCGGCACCTCGTCGATGGGAGTAGGGGGCCGTCACCGTCCCCGGCACGGCCGAGGCCCACCCCCCTCGACACCCATGCCGGGGATTCTCAGGGGTACGACCGTGGCAGCGAGGCGGGCCCTGTCGTGCGATCGCTCTCGCGGTCGGTGCTGATGACCGGAGGACCGGGGAAGCCCGGGGTCCGCCAGACGTGGCCCGCGCGTGTCATCGCCAGGGCCTGGTGTCCGCTGAGGGACGTGGTCCAGGCACGTGCCGCGTCCCCCATCGCGAAGGCCGCCGTCGCGTAGGCGTCCGTCAGCGTGAGGTCGGGTCCTGTGAGCGTCAGCGAGAGCAGGCCGGTGGCGGCTTTGCCGGTGTGTGGGTCGAGCACGTGGTGGCCCCGCTCCGCGGTGCCGGATGTGGCCACTGCGCAGTCCCGGCCGGTGACGACGGCCACCAGCCTGCCGGGGCGGAGCGGGTCGGCTATCCCTATTCGCCAGGGCATGCCGGGTGCCGGCTCGCCGCGAAGCCGGATGTCGCCGCCGCCGTTGACACAGGTGCGGTGCGCACCGGCCTCGTGCAGGAGGTCCGAGGCCCGGTCGACGGCCCAGCCCTTGACCAGGCCCGACGGGTCGAGCCGGTCGCCGGCCGTGTGGCTGAACCACCCGCCGCTGGCGCGCTCTGCCGCCTCGCACAGGCGCAGCACCTCGGCCACCTCGGGCCCGCACCGCTGCCGGGGCAGTTCGCCGCGGCCGAGCCTGCTGATCACGCTGTCAGGGCGGTAGGTCGAGAACACCTCGTCCACGTGGTGCAGCCAGGCGACCGACTCCGCCAGGGCGCGGCGCACGGCGAGGGTGACAGGGTCGCGGACATCGAAGGAGAAGGCGGTTCCCATGACGTGTTCGACGTGGCGCAGACCCGGGCGGCTGGGACCCGGTGTGCGTTCAGTGTGCTCGGGCACCGGCCCGGTCCAGCGCGCTCTGGAGGGATTGGACGTATCCCTGGCTCGTGTAGCTGGCTCCGGAGACCGCGTCGATCCCGGCGCCCTGGGCATCCAGGGCCTCCCGGGTCAGCCGTGGCACGGCCATCGCCGCGATCTGCCGGGACCGGGCGGCATCGGTGGGGGTCCGTAGCGCCCTGATGCCGGTGATCCTGCCCTTCACCATCGTCACGGCCACCTGGACCGGCCCGTAGGGGGTGCTGCTCACCCTGCCCGTGGCGGTGCCGGTCACGGGACTGCGGGAGGCCCGCGACGACCCCGACGACGGGCCCGCACCCGGCGGCGAAGGGGGTGCTGGGGCCCCCGTCGCCGGTGTGGAGTCGTGCGGCTTCAGTGAGAGCAGCACGATCACGCCCGCCACGGTCGTCACCGTGGTCAGAACGGCTCTGCGCATGGTCGGCCTTCTCGGCGTCTGCGTCATGGGGGCTGGTGTCACCTTTCGTGGGGCCGGTCCGGGGATGCGGCGTCACAGTGCGAAGGACTCGTGGTGGACGCGCCGCCGCGGCACTCCGGCGCCGCGGAGCGCCTGATGAGCGGCGTGCGTCATGCCGGGTGGGCCACACAGGTACACCTCGCGCTCGGCGATGTCCGGGACCAGCCGGCGCAGCGACCGGGCCGTCATGGGCAGCGCAGGGCCGCCGGGCTCGTCGACGGCGTAGTGCACCGTCGCATGCCGTGCCGCCGCCACCGCGTCGAGCTCGCCCCGCAGGGCCAGGTCCTCGGGCCGTCGAGCCCGGTAGATGAGTGTGACCTCGCCCGGGAGTGTCTCGAAGAGCGCACGCAGTGGTGTGATGCCCACCCCGCCGGCCAGCAGCAGGACGTTCCGGTCGCGCCGACGGCGTGCGGTGAAGGCTCCGTACGGCCCCTCGGCCAGCACTCTGGTGCCGGGTGCCAGCCGTGCCGCGGCCGCGCTGTGCGCACCGGCAGCTTTCACCGTGATCCGCAGGTGGGTGGGGTGGGCGGGGGCGGACAGCGAGTACGGGTTGGCGGCCCACCACATCCCGTGGGTCAGGAACCGCCAGCGGAAGAACTGGCCCGGCCGGGCCCGCAGCGCCTCCAGCCGGCGACCGGTCACGTAGACCGACACGACGCCCGGCGCCTCGGGACGCACCTCGGCGACCCGCAGCCGGTGGCGCAGCGCCTGGCGCACCGGTACGACGAAGCGGTACCAGGCGAGCGCCGCGGCCACCGCGCCGTACAGGCCGTACCAGGCGAACCGCGCCGGAGGGTCGGACACGAAGTCGGCGCCGTCCGACAACTGGTGCCAGAAGGCGAGGAAGACAGCCAGATAGGTCGCCAGGTGGAGGTGGTGCCAGGTCTCGTAGGAGACCCGGCGGCGCACGGCACGGGCGGACAGCCATCCGGTCGCGAGCAGGAGCAGGAACCCCGCCGCGCCCTTCAGGAGGTCGGGGTAGTCCAGGATCAGCGTGGTGGCCTGGCTCACGACGTCCGTACCGGACGTCAGCGCGTACCCCCACACGATGAGCAGCACGTGGGCCGAGGCCAGGCAGACGGTGTAGCGGCCGCCCATGGCGTGCCAGCGTGCCAGCCGGTCGGTGCCGATCGCGTGGTCGAGCAGCGGCACGCGCGCCATGAGCAGGAGGAGCACGGCACAGGCGTATCCGGCCAGCAGCCCGGTGATTTGGCCGGCGCCGGTGATCCAGTCGCCGGCTCCGGTCACTGATCCGGTGTGCCGCCACCACAGCGCCAGGACCGCCGCCGTGCCCACCGCGATCAGCAGCCGGACCAGCGCCGGGACGAGGCCCGGCAGGCGCCCGCCGGGCCGCTGCTCGTGGGGTGTGACGGGCCCCGCCGTCGTCATCGTCACGAGACCTTCCTTTCTGTGGAGGTCCCGCACAGCGTGACAAACCTCCCTCTGAGGATCCTCTGAGAGCCGAGGGGACCGGCAGACTCAGAGGGAACTCAGAGGAAGGGAGCGACCGGAGCCGTCGGCGGCGAGGCATGCTGGACGCATCATGGACACGCACAGCACGGGCCGCCCGCAGCACCGGCCCGACGACGCCCCCGCCGGTGCCGTCCCCCCGGTCCGGGTTCTCGTGGTGGAGGACGAGCCCGACCTGGCGGAGGTGCTGTCCGGAGCCCTCCGCTACGAGGGCTTCCAGGCCCGCACCGCGGGCGACGCCACGACGGCACTGTCCCTCGCACGGGAGTTCCGCCCGGACGCGGTGGTGCTCGACTGGATGCTGCCGGACGCCGACGGTCTTGAGGTGTTGCGTGGGCTGCGTGCCGAGCTGGCGGAGGTCTGTGTGCTCTTTCTCACGGCACGCGACGCCGTCGAGGACCGCATCGCCGGAATCACCGCGGGGGCCGACGACTACGTGACCAAGCCGTTCAGCCTCCAGGAGGTGCTGGCGCGGCTGCGCGGCCTGCTGCGCAGGGCGGGGATGGCACGACCGTCCGAGGACGGGACGCGGATCGTGGTCGGTGATCTCGTGATGCACGAGGATGCCCGGGAGGTCACCCGGGGCGGCGAGGCGGTGGAGCTCTCCAGGACCGAGTTCGAACTTCTCAGGTTCCTGATGCGCAATCCCCGTCGGGTGCTGTCCAAAGCGCAGATCCTGGACGCGGTGTGGTCCTACGACTTCGGTGGCCGCGCTCATGTCGTCGAGCTGTACGTCAGCTATCTGCGGAAGAAGATAGACGCGGGGCGCGTCCCGATGATCCACACCATGCGCGGTGTGGGGTACGTGCTCAAGCCGGAGCCCCGGTGAGGGCCGTGATACCGCGGCACCGGCTGCCTCGCACCCTGCGCGCGAGGCTCACCACGGGGCTCGTGGTGCTGCTCGCTGTGGCGAGCCTGGCGGTGGGGCTGACGACGGTCCTCGCCTTGCGGAGCTTTCTTGAGCACCGCATGGACCAGCAGCTGACGGCCACCGAAGGGCGTTTCGCCTCCAGCCTCGAACGCGGTGAGAGCCCGGACGCCGACAACGCACCCGATACCCGGGGCCAGGCCGACCACACGTTCGGCGCCCGGCTGCTGCCCGGCCGGCCCACCCGGGCCGCGGTGGTCGACGACCAGTACGACCGGTCCGTGCCGCTGACCAGGGGCGATCGGCAGTTGCTGGCGGATGTGCCGTTGACCGGGCGCGGCAGCAGCATCACACTCTCCGCGCTCGGCGACTACCGGGTCGTCGCTGTGCGGGGTGACGACGGTGACGTCCTGATCACGGGGCTTCCGCTGCGGCCGGTGGCCGAGACCGTGCACCGTCTTGAGATGGTGGAGGCCGTGGTGTTCGGCTCGGCACTTGCCGTCAGCGGCGTGGCCGGCGCCCTGTGGGTGCGGCTGTCGCTGCGCCCCCTGCGCAGGGTGAGCGCGACCGCCGCGAGCGTGGCCGAGCTGCCGCTCGCCAGCGGTGAGGTGGCCATGCCGGCGCCCGTACCGGACACCGATCCGCGCACCGAGGTGGGCCAGGTCGGCGCCGCGCTCAACCGCATGCTCGGCCATGTCGGCGACGCGCTGGCCCGCAGGCACGCCAGTGAGGAGCGGCTGCGGCACTTCGCCGCGGACGCAAGCCACGAGCTCCGTACCCCGGTGGCCACCGTCCGCGGCCACGCCGAGCTGGCGCTGCGCCACCCCGGCCCCGTCCCCGCGGGGGTGGCGCGCGCGTTGGAGCGGATCCAGGCCGAGTCCGAGCGGATGAGCACGCTCGTCGACGACCTGTTGCTGCTGGCCCGGCTGGACGCGGGCCGGCCCCTGGAACACCGGAGCGTGGACCTCACCCGGCTGGTACTGGACGCCGGTGACGACGCCCGGGCGGCGGCCCCCGGCCACCACTGGGTGCTGGACCTGCCTGAGGAACCGGTCACCGTCACGGGGGACACCAACCGGCTGCACCAGGTGATCGGCAACCTGCTCGCCAACGCCCGCGTCCACACCCCGCCCGGCACTGAGGTCGTCGTCCGGCTGACTACCGGGCCCGGCGGGGGCGCGGAGCTGACGGTGTCGGACGACGGCCCGGGCGTGCCGGTGGAGTTCCTGGACGAGGTGTTCGAGCGTTTCGCCCGGGCCGACCACAGCCGCTCCCGTGCGGCCGGCGGAGGCAGCGGCCTCGGGCTGGCCATCGTGCGGGCGGTGGTCGCGGTGCACGGCGGTGGCGTCGCGCTCAAGAGCGGGCCGGGGGCCACCGAATTCCGGATCAGCCTGCCGGGCCCGAACAGGACACCGCCGGTGGGGTGAGCCGTGTCCGGGGCACCGGTGTGTGGTCAGTCGTCGCCTCCGTGGCGCAGCGCGGTCTTGGAGAAGCTGCCGTGCCAGGCGGCCTTCGCCCCCGAGTCGCCGATGCGGTAGACCTCAACCACCGACCCGGTCGCGATCACGATCGAGAGGACCACCGCGACCACCCGCACCGGCACCGAGGCCGCCCAGGCCGCAGCACCGGAGGACTGCTCCCCACCGTCGGACCGGCGGCCCGCCGTCCACCAGACGGCGACTGCGAGCAGGAACAGGCCACCTGCCCAGGGCAGCAGTCCGTCACCGAGCTGGGTGTGCCTGCGTATCAGGGGGTTGCTGGCGACATGAGCCTCCAGCCACTCCCCGGCGTGCGTCGTGACGGGCACGCTCAACAACGTTACGAGAGCCAGCACGGGAAGCACCACACCGAGCCGTCGGGCCCCCTGGGGCCAGAGGGCGCACACCACGAGCGCGAGCGCACTCAGTGGCACCAGCACGATCACGACGTGCACGAACAGGACATGGGCAGGCAGGCCGTTGAATACGGTCATGGGAAAGTGTCTCCAGGGGATGTGCGCTGTGCGGTGCGCATGGGGGGTCGGCGGCCTGATGGCCGCCGTGGCAGCGCGGTCAGCCTGGCACGGCAACCTCTCAGAACCCTCTGAAGGGTGTGACGGGGAGCCGGTCGGACCATCGGGTGTGCGCGGGGTGGTCAAGGGGGCCCCGGTTCCCGCCCGGCGGGGGGGGGCGGGAACCGGGGGATCCGCTGGCTGGTCCAGGTCAGTCCCGGGCGGTGGCCAGCTCGCGACGTTCTGAGGTCCGCCGGGCCGATCGCCGGGGCAGGATCCCGTCGAGTGCGACGGCTCCGGGTCCGACGACGGCGAGAAGGACCCAGCAGAACGTGACGGCCGGCTCGCCGGGCCACCTTCGACGAGTTCCGCGACGTGCTGGCCAAGATCGCGGACACCGCCCACCACCTGCGGGGCCGCCCGCACGAAGAGGCGCTCGCCGAGGCCGCCGCCCTGGCCCGGAGCCTCGGCCTGGACCCCGGCGACCTCAGCAGGCGCCCGGGCGCACTCTCCGGAGGTCAACTGCAACGCGCCTCGCTGGCCCGCGCGCTGGCGGCCCGGCCGGCCCTGCTCGTCTGTGACGAGGTGACCTTAGCCCTCGACGCCGTGACCGCCCGCCGGTCCTCACCCATGTGGGACGGGAGGGCGACCGTACGGGACGGTACTGCTGCTGATCACACATGCCGAGGACGTGGTCCTTCGTACGGCGCCGGCTGGTGCTGCGTCACGGGTTGCTGCACGGTGACGAACCCGTCCCCTCGGGCGGCGCCGCGCGGATGCGGCCTGAAGATCAGGCCACGTAAGCGGCCGGCGCCCCGGCCGGCGGGCACCGCCCCCGCGTCCGCACCGGAGGCGGTGCGCGCCGCCGGGCTGCGGAACGGGGGGCCGTCCGGTCCTTCTCACCGGCTCGTGGCGCGGTCGGCGGCGGCGAGGCGGGCGAGGTAGGCGTTGTAGGCGGCCAGTTCGGCGTCGTCGTCGCGGCGGCCCCGCCTGTCGTGGCGGGTGGCGGTGCGCCGGTCGGCACGGGCCCACTGGACCACCAGCGCCAGCAGGACCAGGAGGGTGGGGACCTCGCTGAACGCCCAGGCGATGCCGCCGGCGGCGTTCTGGTCGCCGAGGACGGATACGTGCCAGCCCGCGGGCGGGTGCCTGAAGAAGCCGACGAGAGGCGAGCCGGCCATCATCACGTGCCCGAGCAGCCGCTGAGCGCGGCGGCTCCCGCGAGGGCCAGGGCGGCGACGGTCGCGGTCGTTGCGGTACGGCGGCTCATGACGAGGCTCCTCGGAGGATGCGGGGGAGATCGGCGGTGTACGTCCGCATGGACGTGCCGGAGGGGAACATGGCGTGCGCCTTGTCGTCTCCGGGGGAGAAGGCGAGGACCTCGGCGCCGTGGCTGACGGTGACGGTGCCGTCGGCGTGCCGCTCGGGAGGGGGCACGCCGATGCCGACGCTCCTGGCGGCCTTCTGCACGGCGGTGAAGTCGCCGGTGAGTCCGATGAAGCGGGGGTCGAAGGAGGCCAGCCACTTCTTCAGCGCGGCCGGGGTGTCGCGGTCCGGGTCGGTGCTGACGAAGACGACCTGGGGCCGGGCGGTGCCGTGCCGGAGCCGCTGGAGCGCGCCCGCGAGGTCGGCCATCGTGGTGGGACAGACGTCGGGGCAGTGGGTGTAGCCGAAGTAGAGCAGCAGGGGCCGCCCGGCTGTCCGCCGGACCAGGTCGTAGGGCTTGCCGTCCTGGTCGGTAAGGACCAGCCGGGGCTTGGCGAACGGGGTGTCGAACGCGACCGGGCCGGCCGGCGCCGACGCGGACGGCGAGGTCACGACAGCCGGGCGGCCGTCGCCGGGCGAATCGCCTCCGCAGCCCGTCAGCAGCAGCCGACGGCCGGGGAGTGGGCCCGGGCCACGGTTAGGTGTGGGTCGACGACGATGCCCGCTTCGGCGCGCAGCGCATGGCCGATCCAGCGCATGCGGACCTGCCCCCCCCCGCACCCCGTCCGCCGCCTTCAGCGCGGCCTCGGCCGATCGGACGAGATGCGGGGCCACCGCGTCCATACCCGGCGGAGGACCTCGCGGGCGGGGTCGTGCAGCATCGAGAGGATCATCGCTGTGATGAGCAGGCCGATGACCGGATCGGCCGGACGCCAGCCGAGTTCGGTCCACGCCGTCGTCGAGGAGGACGGCCAGCGAGGTGAGACCATCGGTGCGTGCGTGCAGCCGCCGGCGACCAGTGCGGCCGAGCCGATCGCGCGACCGATGCGGATGCTGCGGGCCACCCATTCATTGGCGGCGAAGACGACCACGGCGGTGCACGCGACCGTCGACGGATGGCCGATACCGCGCGGACTGAGCAGGCGCTCGACGCTCGTAGACAGGAGCGCGGACGAGGCCGCGATGGTGAGCCGATCATGACTCCGGCGAGGTCCTCGGCTCGGCCGTACCGGTGGCGTAACGTCGGTTCGCCGCCGTCCGGCCGAGGAGGAACACCACCTCAGCAGAACCGCGGTCAGGGCGTCGGCGGCGTCGTGGATGCTGTCGTCGAGCAGGGCGACCGGCCACCGGGGTCGCCCGCCTGGGACAGCGGGTCATCAGGCCGGAGCCTGTTGCCCGTTTCGGGCCATTGCCGCCGGGGCGCCCAGAGTGTCTGCGCCCAGCCGTTCGGTCGGTGCGGTAGTCGTCGGTAGTCAGGCCCGTTCGCTACCGGAGGCAGCCGATGACACCGCGCCCGTCCCGTCTCAAGGCTCGCAAGACGTGGCTGGGCACCGGTGTGGTGCTGGTGCTGCTCGGGCTGAACGCACCCGCGGTGATCGGCTTCGCGGAGGAGGAGTACCACCAGTACGCGATCAACCGGCCCGCGTACAAGGCGGCGCGCGGCCACTGGGCGCTGGCGTCGATGCCGAAGACGTACCAGCTCAACTCGATCCACGCGGTGCTGCTGCACACCGGGAAGGTGCTGCTGGTGGCGGGGTCCGGCAACGACATCAAGCACTTCAAGGGCGGTAGCTTCCGCAGCACCCTGTGGGATCCGGTGAAGAACAGCTTCCGGAAGATCGACACGCCGGACGACATGTTCTGCGCGGGGCACGTCCAGCTCTCGGACGGCAAGATCCTGTTCGCCGGCGGCACGGGGCGGTACGAGACATTGAAGGGTGACGTGAAGCGGGCCGGGGGCGCGATGCTGGTCAAGAACGAGGATCCGGACAGAGCACGGGTGCTGCCGAAGGGCACTGTCTTCCGGTCGCCCTCTGGGGTGGCGTACCGCACGCAGACCGCTATCCGGGTGCCGCCCGCGACCAAGGCCGTCAGCGGGCGAGCCGGTGCGGTGACCGTCAGCGCCAGCGAGTCCCGCGTCTATGTGGAGGCCACCGAGGACGGCCCCCGGGGCATCACCAACACCACCGAGCAGTACTCGATCGGCGGCCTGAAAGCCGAGGACGCCCGCAACGTCTACGGCATCGCGAACAAGATCGGCCTCGACAAGAAGGACTTCCAGGGCATCAGGGATGCCTACGAGTTCGACCCGGTCACCGAGAAGTACGAGCGGGTCGCCCCGATGCGCGAGGCCCGCTGGTACCCGACGCTGACCACGCTCAGCGACGGCCGCGTCCTGGCCGTCTCCGGCCTGGACGACATCGGCCAGGTGGTGCCCGGCAAGAACGAGATCTACGACCCGTGGACCAAGACCTGGTCGGCCGCGCCGACCAGGTTCTTCCCCACGTACCCGTCCTTCTTCCTGACGGGCCGTGACACGATCTTCTACACGGGCTCCAACGCCGGATACGGGCCCGCGGACGTGGGCCGCAGGCCCGGCCTGTGGAACCTGGCCGACAACGCGTTCACACCGGTGAAGGGCCTCAGCCACCCGGACATCATGGAGACGTCGTCCTCCGTGCTGCTGCCGCCCGCCCAGGACCGGCGGGTGATGGTGCTCGGCGGCGGCGGCGTCGGCGAGTCGTCGAAGGCGACGGCGCGCACGGCGATCATCGACCTCAGGTCGAGCACCCCCGCCTTCCGGGACGGGCCCTCGCTGCCGGTGAAGACCCGCTACCTGAACAGCGTGATCATGCCGGACGACACGCTCTTCACCACGGGCGGCAGCCGGGACTACCGGGGGCGGGGCGCCAGCAACATCCTCGGGGCGCAGTTCTACGACCCGGTGCGCAACCGCTTCACCACCGCGGCGGCGCCGACCGTGGGCCGCGACTACCACACGGAGGCGCTGCTACTGCCGGACGGGCGTGTGGCGGTGTTCGGCTCCGACCCGCTCTACTCGGACAAGGCCAACACCCGGCTCGGCCGGTTCGAGCAGCGCGTGGAGGTCTACTCACCGCCGTACCTGTACCACGGCCACCGGCCCCGGCTGGCTCTCGACGGCACGGCGAAGGTGCGGCGCGGCGGTCGGCTCGTCCTGCGCAGTCCGGACGCAGGGGACGTGGCCACGGTGCGGCTGATGCGGCCCGGGTCCGCCACCCATGTCACCGACTTCGACCAGCGGTCCATCGCGCTGCGTGTGCAGCACGGCGATGGTCGGCTGACCGTGACGGTTCCCGAGGACCGCTCCCTGGTGCCGTCCGGCTGGTACATGGTCTTCGCCACGGACAAGCAGGGCACCCCGTCCAAGGCCGTCTGGGTGCACGTCGCCTAACCTGTTCCACCCCATTCGGCGGCGCAGGACGATCGTCATCACTTGTCGCCCGCGATACCGCCTCGGCTGTCTGGCTGGTAGCGGTCGGTGCCCTCGTCTTGCTCCTCCTCCCACAGGCGGCGGTAGATGGCGTCACGGCGCTTGAGCAGGAGTGCGGCCACCCCCACGGCGATGAGCGAGCCGAGCAGAACGGCGGCCTTGATGTGTTCTGCCTCGGTCGGGTCGGGGAAGGCGAGCTCGCCGATCAGCAGGGAGACGGTGAAGCCGACTCCGGCCAGTACCGCCAGGGCGAGGACGTCTGCCCAGGCCAGTTCCGGGTTGAGCCGGGCCCGGGTGAACCGGGCCGCCAGGTAGGTGCCCGCGAAGATTCCCGCTGTCTTGCCGACGACGAGCCCCAGCATGACCCCCAGTGGCTCCGGCCGTGTGAAGACCTCTGCCAGCACTGCGGCAGAGATGCTCACTCCCGCGGCGAACAGGGCGAACAGTGGGACGGCCACACCAGCGGAGACCGGCCGCAACAGGTGCTCGGTCCGCTCTGCGGACGACGCCTCCTCACCAGCGTCACGCGTGGTGCGCAGAATGAGGCCCATCGCCACCCCGGCTACCGTGGCGTGCACTCCGCCGTTGTATGTCAGAGCCCAGATGGCCACACCCAGTGGCACGTACCACCACCAGCCGCGGATCCGGTGCCGCTGGAGCAGGTAGAAGACGATCAGTCCGGCCAGCGCCCCGATGAGTGCGAGGGGGTTGAGGTCCGCGGTGAAGAAGATGGCGATCACCAGGATCGCGCCGAGGTCATCGACCACGGCAAGGGTCAGCAGGAATGCCCGGAGTGCCGAGGGGAGGTGGGTGGAGAGCACGGCGAGGACGGCGAGCGCGAAGGCGATGTCGGTGGCGATCGGCACCGCCCATCCCGTCGTGCTGCCACCACCGAGTGCGATCGTGGTCAGGTAGAGCCCGGCGGGTACCGCCATGCCGCAGACGGCGGCGACCACCGGCAGGACCGCCGCTGCCGGGGTGCGCAACTCGCCGAGCACCAGCTCACGTTTGAGTTCGATCCCGGCGACCAGGAAGAAGATCGTCAGCAGACCGTCGGCCGTCCAGTGCTTCACCGACAGATCGAGGCCGAGCTGGGGGACGCCGAAGTGGAAGTCGCTGACGTGCTCATACCCGACGCTCCATGGGGTGTTCGCCCACACCAGCGCCACCGTCGCGGCCACGAGCAGCGCCAGCCCGCCGACCGTCTCCGTGCGCAGGGCCCGGGCCACCTGCACCCGCTCGGGCCACGGCAGCAGGCCCAGGAAGACGGAACGCTCGCGCTGAGCAGGGCACATCCGGGAGCCTCCTGGTGTCGGTGGATGGACGTACGGACATCATCGGTGACCGGGCCGCGTTCGCGGGTCAGGCGCGGAGGAGGCCGAGGTGAGCCCGTCTGGGCAGGGGCTGTTATCCGCGAGGTGGAGCGGGTAACTGGGAGGAGACCGCCCCATCACGCCGCCCGTGGCTCTGCCGGTGGGCCGGAGGCGGGAGGAGCTCGATCGCGCGATGCCGCCCAGTTGGTTGACCGCTCTGGCCTGGACATTCCTCGGCATCGCCTTCGTCTGCGCGGGCTGGATCATGTTCGACATGTACGTCCGCGGGCACCGCCAGCAGATGGCCGTGATGGAAGCGGTGTGGCCGATCACGGCCCTCTACTTCGGTCCCGTCGCTCTCGCCGCCTACCGTGCCTGGGGTCGACCGAGTCCCGACCGTCGACAAGGCGGGGACGATGCTCCACCCGAGAAGCCTGGGTACGCCACCACAGCGATCGGTGTCTCGCACTGTGGCGCGGGTTGCACCTTGGGGGACGTCATCGCCGAATTCACCGTCTTCGGCCTGGGCGCCTCTGTCGCCGGCCTGGCGCTGCCCGCCGAGTACATCGGCGACTACGTCCTCGCCCTGGTCCTCGGTGTTCTCTTCCAGTACTTCGCCATCGCTCCGATGCGCGGGCTGGGCGTGCGCAGGGGGCTGATCGAGGCGGGCAAGGCCGATGTGCTGTCGCTGACGGCCTTTGAGGTCGGGCTCTTCGGCTGGATGGCGCTGATGTTCTTCGTGTTCTTCCCCGCGCCGCACCACCTCCGTCCCGACAGCCCGGTCTACTGGTTCCTGATGCAGATCGGCATGATCGCCGGATTCTTCACCGCCTGGCCCGTCAACACGTGGCTCATCCGCAAGGGCATCAAAGAAGCCATGTGAGGGCGCCGGTCCAGGCGGCGGTGCTCCAGGTCGTGCACTGCGTACAGACCCGTGGTGGGTGCCCCGCCTGCCGAGCGCAGACCGTAATGTTGCATGATGCAAAGATGAGTGCAGACAGCTTCTCCCACCGCACCTCGCGGGGCGGCCGTGCCTGCAGGACCGTGACGGGCGTGGTCGCGCTGACCGCCCTGCTGGCGGGCTGCGGGCACCCGACGAGCACCTCCGTGCCCGAGCCCTCCGGCGCTGGATCCGGGCCGCGCGGCGGGGTGCACGTCGCGGCGAACGGCGTCGACGTGCGGGTCGGCCGTGCCGTGGCGCATCTGGACCGTTCGGGCTCGGGCAGCCTGTCCATGACGGTCGAGAATTCCGGCAGCGTCGCGGAACACCTGGACATGGTGGGCACACCGGGAGGTGGCAGGGGCACCCTGAGCGGGGGGAGCGGCAGTGGGAACGGGGCTCTGTCGACCGCCGGCATCGCGTTCCTGCCGGGAGGCCGTACCAGCTTCGGTACCGGCCGTGGGCCGCGGATACGCCTCGTGCACAGCCATGGGGTGACGCGGGCGGGGACGCTGCCGATCGTGTTGGAGTTCGCAGTGGTGGGCCTGGTCCATCTCCAAGCCCGGGTGACGCACGGCTGAGCCGCAGGTGCGTCCTGCGCGCCGGGCTTCTCCGGCGGTCGGGCGTGCGCCCCCCTCGGCTGCACCTGGCCTTCCATCGAAGTTTGTTCTGTGCAAAGGTTCGATTCAGTAGGCAGGCTGACGGACTCCGCGAAAGATGTCGAACTCGTGCGGGTGTGGGTCTGTGGGGCATCCGGGAGGGAGAGGGCGAGGATGGCGCACGTACACCCAGAGGGTTGGCGGCCCTCGCGTCCGACCGGTTGGCGCCGGCGTCTGGCGCGCTTGCCGGTCCACTTGTACCGGGTGGGTCTGGGGCCGCTCCTCGGTAAGCGGTTCCTCCTGCTGCACCACACCGGCCGCATCTCGGGGCTGGACCGTACGGTGGTTCTCGAAGTCGTCGCCTTCGATCAGAACGGCCCTGCGTCGTGGACGCTGGCCTCGGGATTCGGGCCGAAAGCGGACTGGTACCAGAACCTGAGGCGTGAGCCGCAGACCACGATCCAGGTCGGCAACCGGTACGTTGCCGTGACGGCGCACTTCCTCGCCGCGGAGGACGGTGGCGCGATCATGGCCCGGTACGCACCGCTGCACCCGCGCGTCGCCGGTCGGCTGTGCGCGTTCATGGGCTTCGAGGTGGACGGCTCGGTGGAGTCGTTCCGCCAGGCTGGTGAGCTGATCCCCTTCGTCCGGTTGGTCGCGGCGCCTGCACAATGAGCGGGGTGCATCGTGAAGTCGCAGTTCACAGGTGGGGTGTGATGGCGAGTCGGATGCTCGTGCCGGTCTGCGGCCGATGACCATGGCGTAGATCCTCGGGCGGGTCCGGCTCTGGCGGGATGCCGGGTTCGGCTGCGCCCATGACCGGCCCCGCCTATGATCCGTCAGCAGGTCGACACGCCGTGAGAACGCGGGAGTGCGCGGGGGGATGCAAACGGCAAGACCTTCATGGTCAAGACGCAGGTCCAGTTCGTGCAGTCCGGTGCGCCGCAGGCGCCCGTGGCGGGTCCCCGGGCCGGGGAGAAGCGGTCCACGAGCACGGATGCAGAAGGCCGCAGGACGGAGACCGTCGAGGTCAGGCCGTCCGTGCCGCCCGCGCACTGACCTGACGGACACGCGGGAGAAGAAGGGCACCGTATGAGCAGGGTGCTGGAAGCGGTGTGTGCGCTGACCGTGGGCGTCCTCGTTGCGCTCCTTGTATGGGGTGCTGACCCTGGCGCCGTGCGGGTGGCGTGGCGGGAGGGCGAGCTGAGCGGTGTGACGGTCGTGTTCGTGGCGGCGTGTGCGCTGTGGCTGGTGCTGTGGCGCAGGCGTACCGGGCGCGGCCGGCTGGCATGGCCGCTCGTGGTGCTGCTGTGCGGTGCTGCTGTTGCGTTGGTCGTGGCGGCCATGGCCGGTTGACCGGCGCAGGCAGGCAGGTGGGGCTTCCCGTTCTTGTCGGCGGGGAGCCCCGCTGGCGTTTTCGGGCCAGGGCTGCTGTTAAGGATCTTGGCAGGAGCGGCAAGGGATCCCGTGCGTCACGGCTGCTGTATCGCCGGCCTGGTCCGATTCCGGTGCGTCACATCTGCGATGACAAGGCCGCCCGCTGCCGGCCCCTGAGGCGAGGCCGGAGGCCGTCCAGTACGGCACTGGCGGCCGTCCGGGCGTCCGGCGAGCACGGCTTTGCCCACCTCAGGAACTGGCGCGTCGTCGGCAAGGTGCGCACCGCCCCCGCCTGGGCGACCGCACTGGTCAGGGCCTTGCGAGTCCTCACGAACCACCAAGTCGCCTGATGACCGACACCAAAGCCACCTGGCGACGACTTGCACGAGCATCCCGATGCCCACGCACACCAGCCCCGTGTCCAGCAACTTCAGCTTGAACACCTCCCAATGACCCCGTGGGGGTGCGAAGGGCGTTTATTAGCTACGCGTTTCCTGGGCCTGGCCGTCGGTCCAGCCCAGGGGATAGAGGACTCTCTCGGTCTCGGTCACCTTGGGCTCGCCGCCGGCCTGGTTGAAGGCGGTGAGTGCCTCGACCATCGCGGTGCGCTGCTCGGGGAGCATCCGCGCGACGACGGCGGCGATCTCGGCGCGGCGCCGGGCCGTGACCTCGTCGACCAGCCGGGCGCCGTCATCGGTGACGCGCAGTACCGTCTCGCGGCGGTTGGCGGGGTTGACCTGCCGGTCGGCCAGGCCCGAGGCGATCAGCCGGTCCATCATGCGCATGGCGGTGGAGGGGTTCACACCCAGTCGGTCGGCCAAGGCGACCAGTTTCGCCGGCCCGTGCGTCGACAGCACCACGAGCAGCCGGAATTGCGGCAGGGTGACCCGGTCCTCGGCGGTCGCCAGCGACCGTGCCGAGACTGCCACCAGGAGCCGGGATGCGGTGAGCACCGCCTGCGTCACGGCGTCGACGTCGTCCACAGGCTCAGGCGCCTGCTCGCGCTCAGTCATGACTCCTTTTTACCCGCACCGGTCAGGAACCGGTAAATCCCTCGTCCCGTTTGCTGCCGTCCGGCTCGTGGCGCAGCAGCAGCATGGCGGCGTCGTCGCGGAACGGACCCGCGATGTGGCGTTGCAGGTCTGCCTTGAGCCGGGCGAGGGCGGCGGACGGGTCGGCGTCATCCAGGAGCCCCGCGCGGGCCCCGAGCGGGTAGAAGGCGCCGTGCCTGTCGCGGGCCTCGGTCACCCCGTCCGTGTAGAGCAGGATCTGGTCGCCGGGCCCGAAGCGCACCGTGAACGGCGCGGGCCCCTCGGCCCCGTGGGCCGCGAGGCCGAGGGGGAGAGCGAAGCGGACGGGTTCGGGAAACTCCACACTGCCGTCGGCCCTCACCACCATGGGAGCCGGATGCCCGTAGTTGAGGAAGAGGGCCCCGCCTGCGGGGGACAGTTCGGCGATCACGGCGGTCACGAACTTCTCGTCGTGCGGTTCCCTGGCCATGGCGCGTTCCACCCGCTGGCCGACCGTGACGATGTCCTTCTCGTCGTGGGCCGCCTCGCGGAACGCGCCGAGCGCGACGGCGGCCCTTCCGACGGCTTCCAGCCCCTTGCCCTGGACGTCTCCGACGATGACGCGCACGCCGTGGGGCGTGATCACGACCTCGTAGAGATCGCCGCCGACCCGTGCCTCGGCGGTCGCGGAGGTGTAGGTGACCGAGGCCCGTAGGTGGCCGGCGGCGGCAGGCACAGGTCTCAGCAGAACTCGTTGGGCGGCCTCGGCGACACTGCGGACACTCGCCAGCTCGGCCTCGTGCCGGCGGCGCGCGACTCCCGCGAGCGTCCCCGCCACGGTGACCCCCGCGACCGAGCCGATGGCCGTGAAACCGCGCCGGGACTGCAGCAGCCCGTCGTAGTACCCGAGCACACAGCACAGGGCGAGCGCCACGGCACCGAGGACAGCGGTACGCCGCCATCCTCCGGCGAGTCCGGCGAAAGCGGGTCCGAGAGAGATGAGGGGGAGGAAACCCGTTCCGGGGCCGGTGGCGAGGTCGACGGCCGCGACGAGCGCCATCATGCCCGGCGGGAGCAGTCGCAGGGCCAGCACCGCGGCTCCTGTCGCCCGTCGCTCCCGAGCGTCCGGGGCCGGGGTGTGCGGTTCCCGTCGAGCCGGTGCCCTGGACAGCCAGGTCGTTCTTTCCACCAACAACACCCGCCTCCCCTTTATGACGGCCCCTGCACTTCCTTCGGCGCGTAGGCGATGTCCGCGACCGGTGTCGGCGCGCCGTGAATGCCGCACACTACTCAACCGATCTGTGTGCAGGGGGCGAGAGCCGGCCGGGTACGGGACCGCATCAGGTCAGGGGTGGTGGCCCGTGGCGGATGCCGGCCTGATGGGCCTCTCCGTGTTCGTGCGGTGCAGAGCGTGCAGCACGGACTGGTGGGTGACCCAGCCGACGAGCCGGCTCCGGTCCTCGTCCACGACGGGCAGTCCCGCGCCTTCGGCGGCCATCAGGGCCGAGAGCGCCTCGTCGAGGTCGGTCTCCGTCGTGATGGGCCGGGGCAGGTGGACGACATCGCTGACGGTGAGCATCGCGTCGGCCGTGTCAGCGAGGGTCTCTGCAGCCGAGCGCGCGGTGACCGTGCCCAGATAGGCACCGGACGCGTCGAGGACGGGCAGGACCCCGTGCGGCGCGCGCACCAGCGCGTCCGCTGCGGTGGCCAGCGGCATGGTGCCGACGAGTGGGTCGGGGACGGGCTCCATGACCGTTTGCACGGTGGCCCCCGCGAACGGCGAGCGTGGTGGGCCCTCGCCGAGGTCGACGCCCCGTCGGCTGAGTTTGAGGGTGTAGATCGTGTCCCGGGAGAGCAGCTTGCTCACGCCCGTGGCCAGGGCGATGGCGGCCATCAGCGGCAGGATGATCGAGTACTCGCCGGTGAGCTCGAACATGATGATCACAGCCGTGATGGGTGCACGTGCGGCGCCGGCGAAGACCGCCCCCATGCCGATCAGGCCGTAGGCTCCAACCGGGCCTGCCGTGCCGGGCAGCACCTGGTGGAGGACGTTGCCGTACCCCGCGCCGAGCATGGCCCCCATGAAGAGCGACGGGGCGAAGACACCGCCCGAACCCCCGATGCCGATGGTCAGACTGGTCGCCGCGATCTTGCCCACCAGCAGGACCAGCAGCAGTCCGGTGGCGTAGGCACCGCCCACCGCGTCCTCCAGTACCGGATAACCGACGCCGTACATCTGGGGAAGCAGCAGCAGCAAGCCGCCCAGCAGCAGTCCGCCCACCGCCGGCCTCGCCCACTCCGGGCCCCGCCACGCGGCGTCGCAGCCGTCCTCGACCAGGTACAGGATCCGTGTGAACACCACGCCGACCGCGCCCGCGAGGACCCCGAGCAGGGCGAAGAGCAGGTACTCCGTCAGGTGGTGGACCGTGAAGGAGGGCAGGGCCAGGAACGGGGTGTTGCCGAACGCGGCTCTGCCGATCACGGACGAGGTCACCGACGCGAGGACCACCATGCCGAAGGATTCCGCGGCGAAGTCCCGCAGGATCAGCTCCATCGCGAAGAAGACCCCGGCCAGCGGCGCGTTGAAGGTAGCCGCGATGCCGGCAGCGGCGCCGCAGGCCACGAGGATCCGCATCCGGTCCTCCGCCACCCTGAGCAGCCTGCCGACCGTCGAGCCCAGGGCCGAGCCGATCTGCACGATCGGCCCCTCACGGCCCACCGAGCCGCCCCCGCCTATACACAGGGCGGAGGCCAGCGACTTCACCACGGCCACCCGTCCTGCGATGTGCCCACCGCGCCGGGCCACCGCGAACATGACCTCCGGTACCCCGTGGCCCCGTGCCTCTCGCGCGAACCGGTACACCAGCGGGCCGTACACCAGCCCCGCGAGCACGGGCGCCACCAGGACGAACCAGCGGCCCAACCATGGCACATGGGGGTTCACCGCATGGCCGGCCGCCGCGTAGTCGGCGTGGCCCGACAGCAGGCGGGTGAAGGTCTGGATCAGCCACCGGAAGACGATGGCGCCCGCTCCCGCCCCGGCCCCCACGACCACGGCCAGCAAGGGCAGGCCCCCGGTGGCACCGCGCAGGAACGCACCCACCCAGGGTAGGCCGCGACGGACAAGGGGCCTGGGAGCCGAAGGGTCAGCACTGATGAAGGACACTCTTGCATTATGCAATATAAACTATTGCATTACGCAAGGGTACCTCTCTGTCCCTCGCAGGGTTCCCTCGATCGGATGTGTCCCAACCTCCGCTGTCGAGCCGGTACCGGCTCACCCCAGACGCGGGCTGCCGCCACCCCTGTGGATTGCGCAACGTGACACGGGCCGGCCTGCGGGTTCGGCGGCAGGTGCCAGTTGGTCAGCGGCTGATGCCGCGGGAGATCCGCGGGCTCCGGACGCGGAGTGTCACGTGAGCGCGAAGTAGCGCAGCCATACGTAGGCCAGCGAGATGACTACGGTCGCGGCGGTGACGATGAGGCCGTACTTGGTGAACTCCCAGAACGAGATCGGCTGGCGGTTGCGTTCGGCGATGCCGAGGACGACGACATTGGCGGAGGCGCCGATGGCGGTGGCGTTGCCGCCGAGGTCGGCGCCGAGGGCGAGGGCCCACCACAGGACGTGGTCGCCGGAGCCGCCCATGTTGTGGACCAGGTCGCTGGTGATGGGGGCCATGGTGGCGACGTAGGGAATGTTGTCGACGATGCCGGACAGCACGGCGGAGCCGCCGAGCAGGGTCAGGGAGCCGCCGAGTTCGTTGCCGCCGATCACGTCCGCGAGGTAGTGCGAGATCTTGCCGACGACGCCGGTGTCGATGAGGCCGCCGATCATGACGAACAGTCCGGCGAAGAAGGCGAGCGTGGGCCATTCGACCTCGGCCAGCACATCGTTCGTCTCGACGGCGGAGACGGCGATGAGCAGGCCGGCGCCCAGGAGCGCGACGATGCTGGGTTCGTAGTGCAGCACTGGATGCAGGACGAAGCCGGCCACCACCAGGGTCAGGACGATGAGGCCCTGTACGAGTAGGCGGGGGTCCTTGATCGCTTCGCGCTCCTCCAGCGCCATGATCTCGGCGGCGCGGTCGCCGTCGTATCGGAAGGATGTGCGGAACATCACCCTGCACAACAGGAGCAGGGTGATCACCAGTACCACCGCGAGCGGGGCGAGGTGGTCGAGGAAGTCGTTGAAGGTCAGGCCCGCGCGGCTGGCGATGATGATGTTGGGCGGGTCTCCGACCAGGGTCGCCGTGCCCCCGATGTTGGAGGCGAACACCTCCGCTGTCAGGAACGGAGCGGCGGGAAGCGCGAGGCGCTCGCAGACCAGCAGGGTCACCGGCGCGATCAGCAGAACGGTGGTGACGTTGTCGAGCAGGGCAGAGGCGACGGCGGTGATGACGACCAGCATGGCCATGACCCGGGACGGTCTTGCACGGGCTCGCTTGACGGCCCAGATGGCCAGGTATTCGAACATGCCTGTCTTCTTCAGCACGCCGACGATCACCATCATCCCCAGCAAGAGGAAGATGACGTTCCAGTCGATGCCGGAGTCCTGGGAGTAGAACGCCGAGACGTCGTCGGTCGCCCCGATCGCGAGCATGAGCCCCGCACCGCCGAGGGCGACGGCGACGCGGTGGATCTTCTCGCTGATGATCAGGACGTACGCGCCGACGAATACGACGATCGCGGCCCAGCTATGCCAGTCGTTCACGGTCCTCCGATTCCTTCGCTGCTGTCTACGACGGCGGGCCTTGCGTCCGTGCCCTCTGAAATGCCGGCGAGTTCGTCGACGTGGAACGCTCGGGCGATGGGCACGTCTGTGGAGCTGTGGGCGACGATGGAGAACGCGATGCAGACGGCGATCAGCGTGAAGGCCTGCTGCGCGTGTGGGATGCCGGACTGCAGGACGAGCAGTCCGTACACCACAGAGGCGAAGCCCTTCGGGCCGAACCACGCGGCGACCAGCTTCTCCCTGCGCGAGAGTCGGGTGCCGAGCAGCGACAGCAGCAGCGACGCCGGCCGGATCAGGAAGATCGCCAGGAGCACGGCTCCGTAGCCCCCAAGGGGCAGGCTGCCGAACAGGTGGGGGGTCAGCAGTGCGCCGAAGACGAGCAGCGCGGCGAACTTGGTCAGCTCCGCCAGCGCCTCGCCCAGCGACTCGAAGGAGATCCTCGCCTCCGGCATGACGTACGCGATGGTCGCACCCGCCGTGAAGGCGGCCAGGTAAGGGTTGGCGTGGGTGAGGTGGCACAGGGCGTACAGGACGATTCCCGTCGCCAGCGGAAGAAGCGGTTGGAGCTTGGCCTCCGCGCCCAGCAGCGGGAACCGTACGAGACCGCTTACCAGCAGGGGCAGCACGACGCCGAAGACCAGGCCCAGCAGCAGTTCCGACCCGATCTTTCCCGGTGAGGCTTCCGCGCTCCCGCTGGTCGGTCCGGCGGCGGCGATCAGCACGAGGACGACCGGCAGCGCGAGTCCGTCGTTGACGCCGCTCTCGACGTTCAGCAGGTGGCGGAGCTTGGCCGGCACTTCGGTACGGCCGACGATCGCCGAGGCGAACACCGGGTCGGTGGGTGCCAGCACCGCACCCACCAGGAAGGAGGTCGTCCAGTCCAGACCCACCAGGTAGCGGGTGACGAGGGCCATGAAGACGAAGGCGAGAGGCATGCCGAGGCCGAGGGCCCGCGCCGGGTTCCGCCAGTTCGCGCGCAGTTTCGGCAGGGAAACGTGCATGCCGTCGGTGAACAGCACCGCGAACAGGGCCAGGTCGGCCGTCGCCGACACGATCTCGCTGTCCGGCGTGATGTGGATCAAGCCGAGGAAACCGTCACTGACGAGCGCACCACCCACCAGGAAGAGGAAGGAGGTGGAAAGTACCGTGCGCGCCGCCAGGCCCGACAGCAGCACGGCCACCAGCAGAGCAACACCGAACACCGCCACCAGCACCATGCCGCAACCCCGATCGGAGAGAGAGCTGTCTTCTGCTCGCCGACCAGGCTTCCCGGCACACCGCAAGGAAACTTACATGTCCTTGACGCTGCTTTGATAGGTTCTTAGCGGGCACATCGGAAGCGCGGAGATTGCCGGGTTCCGGCATTGAAGGGGCAGTGTTCGCAGCGATTCCACCGTCGGCGGCACAGCCGGGGGTGCGCCTGCCGCTCGGTGCTCGGTGCGCTGTGACAGTGGTGCTCAGCGCGCCGTGGCAGCCAGAAGGCGCTCCAGGAGGTGGGAGGCGGTGATCACGCCGAGCAGACGTGAACCGGATGTGCCGGTCTGCTCTGCCCTGTCGGGTACATCCCGCTCCACCACGGCCACCAGCGGGCTGCGGACCTGCGCCATCTGCGCCGCGATCTCCAGCGCGGTGTCGTCCGGCGCGGCCACAACGGGCGGCGGAGCACTCTTGGACAGGCAGTCGCGCACCTTGAGTCCTGCCAGAGCGTCGCACAGGCGGTCCGCATGGCGTTCGTCGATGATGGCCGCGAGGGTCGGATCCTCGATGACATACCCGGGAACGAGAAGCTTGATCATCTGCGAAGCCGGCAGGATGGCCTTCGGTACCCCGTGCCCGTCGACCACCAGCAGCGCGGGCAGACGACGCTCGGCCATCAGCCGCGCGGCGTCCAAGGCGTCGCTGTCGAGCCCGACCGTCTCGTACTCCACTGCCAAGTCTCGTGCACGCACGCCCGGCTCCCGTCCCGCTTCCGGCGAACTCCCGATCCGCCATGCTGCGCGCTACCGGAAACGGGACCCACAACGGACACGATACCGCCGGCCGCGCCAGCGGCACCGTTTCCCTTCGTGCGGCCCCCGGTCACTCAGCGTCGCGCAGGAACCGGTTGGCGTAGGCCCTGGCACGGCGCCGGTTCTCGCGCAGGCGCGGTGGCGGCGGCCGTGATGTGCGGGCTCTCCGGGTTCGTCACCATGCGACGCCGGTCGCGGCGGACCGGCGTCGGGCAGGGGTGCCCGGGGTGCAAGCGGGCTGTGCCGGGCGGCTACCGGGCACCGCTTTTCGCGGGCGAGGTCGGTCGAGTGGGCATGGGTGGGGCTGTCCGGCATGGTCAAGACGGCGGGTGTGAAGAGGGCGGCGGACAGGCAGGCAGCGGCGAGCGCGCCGATGAGATCGGTGCCGTGCGTCCCTCAGGACGCCGTGCGCCGTGGGGCGAAGAGTGGCTCAGGCGGACCTGTCGTGAGCCGTAGGACGCCTGGAGACGGTGTCAGTGGAGAAGACACGGCGGAGTGGTAGGACGGCCAAGCATGTCAGGCGCCGGGCGGCGAACAGCGCGGTGGCCGACACCACGACCCGCAGAACCGCGGCGGTTGCTCCCGCGGGCAGCCAGGCGGAGAGCAGCAGCGTCAGGCCGAGCCCGAGGCCCCAAGCGAGCACCGTGAACAGGGAGAATGCGACCGACACCGGGACTCCGGCCATGCCCCAGGCTTCGAGGTCGATATCTCCGTCGAAGCTGTCCACGGCCACGATTCGGAGGGCGGCCAGCAGCCAGAAGCAGAGGACAATCACGAGGGCCGCGGTGAAGAGGATCACAGGGAAACCGGTGGCGGACTCCACATATTTCCACATTTCGGGCCTCCTGTCCTGGACGCGACACATAGGACGCCGCGTTGCCTACTCGGGGCCCTCGGCGGCAAGGGGTGCCGGCGTGCGGCTTCGAAGCCGTTCATGAAGCTCCCACGCATCAGGGTGCCCCTGGGAAGCTGGGCCCCGCATTGCTGGCTCCCGGCAGCGTTTCCTCGGGTCTCGATGCCGGTGAGCCGCTAAGAACCCGTCACCAGAACATCAAGATTACGGTGGGGGATGTGACTAGTGCTGACATCCCTGACAGCTATCTGGACGGCTACGTTCGACTCCTGGCCGAGGTGTCGGCGACGGGCCGGCACCTGACGCGCCAGGAGGTCGACTACCAGCGGACCTTGGGCGAACAGTCGGCAGAGGCCGGCTATGGGCTTCGCTCTCTGATCAGCGCACACCTTTCCGCGACACGCACTGCCTGGCCCCGGGATCCCGGCGCGGCGGACCGTACGCTCGCGGCCGTGCAACAGGCCATAGATGCCTTCGCCGAAGGCTACGAAAACGCCCAGCGGCTGGCCGTCCGCCAGGAGGAGGCCGCACGACGGGAGTTCATCGACGACCTTCTCCACGGCCGCAGCGACTTGGGCCACCTGGCTGAGCGCGCCGAACGCTTCGGGCTGCACCTCTCCCACGCCCACGCAGTCGCCGTCGCACAGGGGCCCACCGGGTACGACGAGGGCAGCGCGGTGCCCAGGCAGGTGGAGCAGGCTCTCACCACCCGCTTCGGCAACCGCAATGTGCTGCTCACCACCAAGGACGGACGGCTGGTGTGCGTCGCTGCCGGCCCGGAGACGGGGATCCTCTCCTACTTCGCGAAGCAGGCGCACGCCGCGACGGACGGAGGCCGCGTAGCCATCGGCCGCTCACAACCGGGCCCAGGAGGAGTGGTCCAGTCGTACGAGGAGGCCTTGAGCGCTCTGGAGATGGCCGAGCGCCTCGGACTCGACGACCCCGTCCTGCGCACGGCCGACCTGCTCGTCTACCCGGTCCTGACAAGGGATCGCCAGGCCATGGCCGACCTCGTGTCGAGCACACTCGGCCCGCTCACCACGGCCCGTGGCGGCGCTCAGCCCCTCCTCGACACGCTCACCGCATACTTCGACTCCGGCTGCGTCGCCGCCGAGGCTGCCCGCCGCCTCTCACTCAGCGTGCGGGCCATGACCTACCGACTGGAGCGCATCCACAAGCTCACGGGCGCCAACCCTGCCGAACCCGCCCACCGCTACATGCTCCAGACCGCCGTCATCGGCGCCCGCCTGCTGGACTGGCCCGCAAAGGACCGCTGACCGCGGATCCGATCACCAGTCCCTTTCCCTACTCCCGCCTGCTCCCGTTGTGAGGCGGGAAGCGTCCGGGCCGGCGCCTCCGGCGCCACGCATGGAGCAGAACCCGTGTCGCCGTCCAGGCCAGCGCCAGGGAACAGACAAGAACAACCGTGCTCAGTACGCCGTACACGACCCTGCCCGCATCGGCACGGCGCAGCAGCAGGGAGCCAGCGAGACTGAAGAGCCAGGCGAGGGCGAGCACGATAGATGCCGTCGCAAGCACCGGAATGCGTCTCACGCCCAGCCCGTCAGCGTGCTGGTGGAATCCGAAGCCGGGCCGCTGGGACGGATTCAGCAGAACCAGCAGCCAAAATCCGACGAGCACGACGAGTACGGGAGTGAAGACAACCGAGGGAAAGGAGACCACCGCGTCGGCCAACTCCGTTATGGCGCACCTCCTGTCACGTCCGCTGGTGTGGATGTTCCAGCTTGGGTTCAGCCCTCGGCGGCCCATTCTGACATGGGGTCCCAGCCGATCGCCGCTTTCCAGCCCGAGTCCTTGCCTCTGCTCACTGAGGCCCGCGACTGCTCGTGCCGATGTGTTCTTGTTCATTCAGAACATCCGCGACCGGCCCCGCCTGGGCAAACGCCCCGTCTTGAGGTACCTCACACTCATCGGAGAGGGAGTGTAAAAGTAACGGCGGATCCGACGATCAAGGAAGACGTCAAGCGATCGATCAGAGGTTGGGTTGGAGTCGGCCGGTGCCGACGGTCAGGTGGCTGGGATGCTGGCCTCCAGCGACGCGCAGTTGATCGCGATGCTGGTGGACCGGGCCCGGAGCGAGGGTCTCCGGCTCAGTGGTGAGGGTGGGCTGCTGCAGCAGCTGACGAAATGGGTGCTGGACTTCGCCCTGGAGGGCGAGATCGCCGATCATCTCGGCTATGAGAAGCACGAGCCGCCCGGTCGGAGCAGCGGCAACAGCCGCAATGGCACGCGGTCCAAGACCGTGCTGATGTCGGCCCGGTCGAAGTCGAGGTGCCCCGGGACGTGTCCGGCACGTTCGAGCCGCAGATCGTCAAGAAGCGGCAGCGGCCCCTGACTGGTGTGGACGAGATGGTAGCTGTCGCTGTGGCCGCCCAGCTCCACCGCGACTGACCGTAGCCAGACCGTAGGGCGCGGCCGTCGATGTCGTCGGCGAGGAACCGTGGCGGGTGCTGGGTCACCCAGGTCACGTCGACGTGGCCGTGCAGGGCGAGGTCGGCGGCGATCTGGGCGCCGGAGTTGGCGACGCCGACCACGATGAGGCGCTGGCTGGAGAAGTCGGCCGGACGGCGGTAGTTCACCGTGTGGAGCTGCCGCCCGGCAAAGACGGATCAGCCGGGGACGGCGGGCAGGAAGGGCCGCGACCAGCCGCCGGTGGCGCTGATGACCGCGCGGGCCCGCCAGATGCCCGCGTCGGTCTCGACCAGGAGATGGCCTTCGTCGCGGTGTACGGCGTTCACGCGGGTGCCGTGCTGGACGGGCATGAGCCGGCCCGGCAGTGAGGAGTACTCCGCCGGGGAGAACAGGTGCAGGGAGTCCCACATGTGCTGCCAGGCCCCGCCCGGGGCCGTGCCGGCGTCCAGGATGGTGAAGTCGAGTTTCTGGCGGCAGGTGGCAGCCGGCGGCGAGCCCAGCCTGGCATCCGCCGACCACCACTACATCCGTGTGCTGCGTCACGGGGCCGTCGTCACCGCGCTGGGGGTGAACTTCTTGCGCCAGGCGAGCGCGACGTAGACCAGGCCGATCAGCACCGGGACTTCGATGAGCGGGCCGACGACGCCGGACAGGGCCTGGCCGGAGGTGACGCCGAAGGTGGCGATGGCGACCGCGATGGCCAGCTCGAAGTTGTTGCCCGCGGCGGTGAAGGCGAGGGTCGCGGTGCGGTCGTAGGCCAGGTGGAGGCCCTTGCCGAGGAGGAATGCGCCGAAGAACATGACGGCGAAGTACACCAGTAGCGGCAGCGCGATGCGGGCGACGTCCAGCGGCTGTGAAGTGATCGTCTTTCCCTGCAGGGCGAACAGGATGACGATCGTGAACAGCAGCCCGTACAGCGCCCACGGCCCGATCTTCGGAAGGAACGTCGCCTCGTAGTGGGCGCGGCCGAGCTTGTGTTCGCCGATGCGGCGGGTGAGGAAGCCGGCCAGCAGCGGGATGCCGAGGAAGATGATGACGTTCAGCGCGATGTGCCACACGGACACGTCCAGGCCTTGGCCGTCGCCGAGGTTCATCCAGCGGGGCAGCAGATCGAGGTAGAACCAGCCCAGCAGGCCGAACGCGATCACCTGGAACACCGAGTTCAACGCGACCAGGACGGCCGCGGCCTCGCGGTCGCCGCAGGCGAGGTCGTTCCAGATGATGACCATCGCGATGCAGCGGGCCAGGCCGACGATGATCAGGCCGGTGCGGTACTCGGGAAGGTTCGGCAGGAAGGTCCACGCCAGCGCGAACATCACCGCCGGTCCGACGATCCAGTTGATGACCAGCGAGGACGCCATCAGCTTCTTGTCGCCGGTGACGCGGTCGAGCTTGTCGTAGCGCACCTTGGCCAGGACCGGGTACATCATCACGAGCAGGCCGAGCGCGATCGGCAGGGAGATCCCGCCGACCTCGATCTTGGCGAGTGCGTCGTTCATCCCCGGGATCAGGCGCCCCAGGCCCAGGCCGATGGCCATGGCCAGTGCGATCCACACCGCGAGGTAGCGGTCGAGCGTGGAGAGCTTTTTGACGATCGAGTCGTCCCCGGGCCCATCGGCGCTCTGGGTGCGGGAGGTGGTGGGCTCGGTGGAGGTCACGGGCAGGCCCTCTTGTTCTCGGCGGCGGTGCGGGCGGAGGCGGCGAGTTCGGCGAACTGCTCGGACAGGCCGGCCAGGACCTCGGGCTTGAGTTTGTAGTAGGTGAAGCGGCCGCACGGCTCGGTCTCCACGAGCCCGGCCGCCCGCAGCACCTTCATGTGGTTGGAGAGGTTGGTCTGCTTGGCTCCGGTCTCCTCGACCAGGTGCGTCGTGCAGAGCGTCTCGCGCGCAAGCAGGGTCACGATCTTCAGGCGGAGCGGATCGCCCAACACCCGGATCACATCAGCATCGACTGAAGTCAGCATGCACTGATACTGTCATATCATCGTCCGCTGATACCAGCGGGGGCTGAAGTCATTGGCGGCTGGGTTCCGCCATGCGACGAGAGAGAACGATCACCATGGCCGACAAGCCGTCCGTCCTGTTCGTCTGCGTCCACAACGCCGGCCGCTCCCAAATGGCCGCCGCGTGGCTGACCCACCTGGCCGGAGACCGCGTCGAGGTCCGCTCCGCCGGCTCCACCCCCGGCGATCAGGTCAACCCGGCCGCCGTCCAGGCCATGGCCGAGGTCGGCATCGACATCTCCCAGCAGACGCCGAAGACCCTCACCATCGACGCGGTGAAGGAGTCGGACGTCTGCATCACCATGGGCTGCGGCGACGCCTGCCCCGTCTTCCCCGGCAAGCGCTACCTGGACTGGAAGCTGGACGACCCGGCCGGACAGGACATCGAGACCGTCCGCCCGATCCGCGACGAGATCAAGACCCTCGTCGAGGGCCTGATCGCCGAGATCGCCCCCACGAAGCCGGAGGCGACAGCGTGAGCGAGATAGGCGACGTCGTCATCATCGGCTCCGGCCCTGCTGGCTACACCGCCGCCCTCTACAGCGCCCGCGCCCAGATGAAGCCCCTGCTGTTCGGCAGCAGCATCTTCGTCGGCGGCTCGCTGACCACCACCACCGAGGTCGAGAACCTCCCGGCTTCCCCGAAGGCATCAACAGGCCGGTCCTGATGGAGAACATGCGGGCCCAGGCCGAGAAGTCCGGCGCCGAGATGATCGACGACGACATCGCCTCCGCCGACCTCACAGGAGACATAAAACTCCTCACGGACTCCGCCGGCACCGTGCACCGCGCGAGGACGGTGATCATCGCGACCGGCTCCGGCTACCGCAAGCTCGGCCTGCCTCGCGAGGACGAGCTGTCGGCCGAGCGTCCGGAGCCGTCCTGCGGCCACAGCACCAGCGCGAGCAGATCGACGCCGAAGTCCGCGTAGAAGGCCAGCGCAGCGATGTTGGAGGCGCTGAAGGTCCGGTCGCGGAAGAGGGCCAGGTCGATGATCGGCGGCCGGGCGCGCGAGGAGCGCAGGACGAGGAACCGTAGACCGGCGGCCGAAACGGCGAGCGCGGCGATGAGGCGAGCGGAGCCCCAGCCCCATTGCGGGGCGTCCAGCAGGCCGAGTGCCAGCGAGCCGACCGCGATGATCAGAATGCCCTCGCCGACCCCGGCCCGCCAGGAGCAGCAGCGAACCCCTTCAGGCCGGGGTCGCAGACGGACCTGGCTCCCTGGAAGCAGGTGTGCAGGTGGGGGACCGGCCCGCATCTGGGGAACGGCTTTCTGTCTGGTAGCGACAGCAGACGGCCCTCTGCCTCCCTGTTCCGGCCCAGCACAGCCCCTTCGGGAGCACGAGGCGCCAGCAAAGCGGCGGACCGCGCCCTGCGCGTGCACCTCGAAGGACATCGGGTAGTCGTTTCCGCAGACCTCGCACACCGCCATGCGCCACAGGATGTGGTCCGCCGGCGGCCACGGCGAGGGGCGGCCGGGCGCGTCGCCCGGCAATCACCCGTCCGACGCGGCCGTCGGCGCCCGGCTTCCCTACGCCCCGGAGGTCTGTCCGCCGCGTGCCCCGGACGCCGGTCCGCCACGCGCCGCGTTCCCGGTCCCGCCGTCCGCCGGGCCGCCCTCCGCGGGCGCCACGTCCTGGAGCAGCTGGCCGAAGGCCGCCTCGTCGATCACCGGTGTGCCGTACTGCCGGGCCTTGACGGTCTTGCTGGTGCCGGAGTCCGGGTCATTGGTGACCAGCAGGCTGGTCAGCCGCGACAGGCTGCCGGCCACGTGCAGACCCGCGGCCACGGCCCGGTCCTCCAGCAGCTCGCGCTCCACGGACGTGTCACCCGAGAACGCCACGCGCATGCCCTGCCGCAGGGGCCTGCCGGGCTCGTAGCGTCCCGGGTTCGGATACGGGCACGGGGGGAACCTGCGCGACGGGCGCCAACCGCCGGGCCGGTATCCGGACTGACGCCCGATCCGCCCGGCGGGGGCGCGGTCCCGGCCGTCGTACCACTCCGTCAGCGGCAGGCACTCCAGCAGCGGCAGCCGCACGCCGCCCTCGGCCGCCGCGTGCAGGCTGGGCCGGAAGGCCTCGGCCAGCACGCGCGCGTCGTCCAGCGCGTGGTGCGCGCGGCGCTGGACGACGCCGAAGTGCGCCGCGAGCGTCTCCAGCTTGTGGTTGGCCAGCGGGAGGCCCAGCTCCTTGCTGAGCGCGATGGTGCACAGCCGCTGCCGCACGGGGGCGGTGCGCTCCGCGCGGGCGTACTCCCGGGCGATCATGGACCAGTCGAAGACGGCGTTGTGCGCGACGAGGACGCGGTCGGCCAGGTGGGCCGCGAACTCCTCGGCGATGTCCGCGAAGAGCGGCGCGCCCTCCAGCACCTCGCTCGTCAGGCCGTGGATCCAGACCGGGCCCGGGTCACGCTCGGGATTGACCATCGTGTACCAGTGGTCCTCGATCTCGCCTCGGGCGTCGACGCGGTAGACGGCGGCCGACACGATGCGGTCGTCCCGGGCGAGCCCCGTGGTCTCCACGTCCACGACTGCGTACCCCTGCGGATAGCCGGTCGGCCAAGTGCCCGCGGACGCCGTGGAGTCGGCGGGAGCCGACCATTGCGTGGGGGCCGCGAACAAAGGATCTTCGAGCATGGTCATTGAGGATACGGGGCGCGACTGACAGTGGCCCGAACCCCCCGGGGGCCTCCCCGAGTTCGTTCCGCCGGGTCCGGCCGCGGATCCGCGGCCGACCGCGGCGATTCCCGACCGGCCGCCGGGCGCCGACGCGGGGTCGCGGCGTGCCCGTGTCCGCCCCCTGAGCAGCGGGTGAGAACCTTCTCCGGTGACCGATCACGGATCCGACGGCGACGCCGGGAGCAGCGAGGCCGGGAGCAGCGACGCTGGGGGAGCCGCCGCGGGCGGCAGGCACCAGGAGGAACACGGCGGCTCGCTGGGGGAGCGTCTCAACTGGCTGCGCGCCGGTGTGTTGGGCGCCAACGACGGCGTGGTCTCCACCGCGGGCCTCGTCGTCGGCGTCGCGGGAGCCACCGACAACCGCGGCGCCCTGCTGACCGCCGGGCTCGCGGGCCTGCTGGCCGGGTCGATGTCCATGGCGGCGGGCGAGTACGTCTCGGTGTCCACCCAGCGCGACACCACGAAGGCCGCGCTCGCCCTGGAGCGGCGCGAGCTGCGCGAACAGCCCGAGGAGGAGCTGGAGGAGCTGACCGGGCTGCTCCAGGAGCGCGGCCTGGACCGGGAGGTGGCCCGCGAGGCGGCGCGCCAGTTCACCGAGCGCGACGCGCTGCGCGCGCACGCCAGCGTCGAACTGGGCATCAACCCCGACGAGCTGGTGAACCCGTGGCACGCCGCGTGGGCCAGCTTCCTCGCCTTCACCGTGGGGGCGCTGCTGCCGCTGCTGGCGATCGTGCTGCCGCCGACCGCCTGGCGGCTGCTCGTCACCGTGGCCTCCGTCCTCATCACCCTGGCCCTCACCGGCTGGAGCAGCGCCCGCCTCGGCGCCGCGGCCATCCGGCCCGCGGTCGTGCGGAACGTGGCGGGGGGCGCGCTGGCGATGGCGGTGACGTACGCGGTGGGCTCGCTGCTGGGGGCGGCGGGCGTATGAGCCGAGGGGCTGCCGGCGTATGAGCCGAGGGGCTGCCGGCGTAGGAGCACGGGGGTGGGCGGGGCGCCGAGGTTCCTGCCGCCGCCGCGGCGCCTGGCCTCCCACCATCCGGGTCCGGGCTCTCAGCCGTCCGCACCCGCGACTCTCAACCGTCCGCACCCGGCCTCTCCACCTTCCGCACCCGCACTCTTACCATGTGATCGGTAGCGGCAGCGCAGTGAGCAGGGCCGACACCACGACCACCACACCGAGCACCACGACCTCCGCGCGCGCCGGCGTGCACGCGGTGAGGGGAGCGCGGACGCGGCCTGCGCCCAGCCGGGTCCGTATCCGGGCCGGCAACGGCGTCCGGGCCAGCGCCCCGAGCCGCAGCCGCGCCGCGCCCCCGAGCCCCGCGGCGACGGCCACCAGCAGGACCTTCGCCAGCAGCGTCCGGCCGTAACCGGTCGTCACCAACTGCCCGAACACCGTGTCAAGCGGCATGCGCCGCAGGGCGCTCACCACTCCCGTGGCGGTGACCAGTGCGAGGAGCCCAGCCGCCACGCGCGCGTACCGCCCGAGCAGCGCCGCCGCGGCGACCTCGCCGGCGTCGCCCGGCCCCGCGCGCCCGGACCCGGCGCCCGCGGGCGGGCCAGCCGCGGCGGGGGCGCCCGACACCGGAGGTTCCGAGCCGGGGACGCCCGAAACGGGGCCGTCCGAGCGGGCGGCGCCCGGCGCACCACGCACGCGCCACAGCCGGACCGTCCGCAGCACCTGCCAGAGCCCGCCCGCCCAGAGCACGGCACAGGTGAGGTGCACACCGGTCAGCGCGTAGCCCACCAACGGCACGGACTCCCACGCCAGGTGGGCGCGGTACGCCTCCGCCACCACGACGGCGACCGCCGGGAGCATCCGGCTCGCCGTCCTCCGCGACCGGGCCCACAGCCCCGCCAGCAGAAAGGCGTTGACCTCGACGAGCGCCAGGATGCCGTCCCGAGTGCGGTACAGCCCGGCGATGTCCACGTCGGCCAGCCGGTGCGGCACCAGATTGCCGGTGGACGCGACGGACGCGAGGCACAGGGCCGCCACGAAACCGGCCCCGGCGGCCGGTCCCGCCCAGGACGCCGGAGCGCGCGCCGTCGGCGCCCCCGGTACCCGGCGCGCCAGCCACCCCGTGAACACCTCGCCGACCGGCACGCAGAGCGCCGCGAACAGGACGGCGCGCAGCACCGCGATCCCGGCCGCTCCGGGCGGTGCCTCCTCGCCCGTGCCGTGCAGCGCGGCGGACGGGCCCAGCAGGGGGACGGCGAGCGCGGCGAGGAGGAGCGCGACAACGGCGGCGGGCCGCGCCAGGCCCGCGGGCGCGGATGCCCGGCGACCGGCCGGCCCGCCCGGGAGCACCCCACCTGGGGCGATTCCGGGGGCAGCGCCGCTTCCGGGGGAGGGCGGGGGTCCGCCCGGGCCGCCGGCCGCGGTCCCCGGCACCGCGGAGCTGCCGTCCGGCTCGCCGTGCGCGCCGCCGGCCGCCTTCGCAGCACCTGGTATCGAGCTCACACCTGGGATCCTCACCGGACCCCGGGAACCGGGCAACTCGGGTCATGTACCCGGATGACGGGCACGGCGCGCAGGCGTCCGTTCGGCCCAACGGGGCGGGAGGCGGACGGGTGCGGACGGGTGCGGACAGGCGCGGGTGGGCGCGGACAGCCGCCGTTGTGCGGAGCGCGGCAGGCCGGGCCCCTTTTCCCCGCGCCCCGCCCCCAACTCACGCCCGCGGCCGCCCGAGGACCCCGCCCCGGACGGCCGCGGCCCCGCACCGCCTCATGAAGGAGCGGTGCGGGAGGGAGCGTGCGTGCCGTCGCTACCGGCGCACGGCGTTCAGGGCGTCAGCGATGCCCGCCCCGTAGAACCCGGTCGTGCCGTGCCCGCTGGCGCACACGGCGTCCACCTGCCCGTCACCGTCGATGTCGTACGGGTCGGTGCACGGCGTGGCGTCGGCCTCCTTGTACAGCAGCGCCTTCACCAGGGCCGGCGGGGCGTACGGGTGGGTCGACTTGATGAGCGCCGCGATGCCCACCACGTGCGGGGTCGCCATCGACGTACCGGACATGTAGCCCCACGTGCCGCCCGGCAGCGTGCCCAGGATCGAGCCGTTGGTGGCGGGCGGGGCGGGCGGCTGGTAGGCGGTGGAGTCGCCGCCGGGTGCCGCGATGTCGATGGTGCCGAGGCCGTAGTTCGAGTACGACGACTTGATGTTCTTGGCACCGGTGGCGGCGACCGTCACCACGCCCGGCAGCTGGGTCGGGATGTCCTTGCAGACGGCCGGGTCGATGGTCCTCGGCACCGGCTTGGTGTCGTTCGGGCTGGCCACGTCGTCGATCGAGTCGGACGCCAGGTCGTACGACTCGTTGCCGGCGGCCGCGACGTTCACGGTGCCCTTGCGCTCCGCGTACTGCGAGGCCCTGCTGACCGCGTCGACCAGCGCGCGCTGGTCGGGGTCGTCGGTGCAGTTGAAGTACCACGGGTCCGTGTAATAGCTGTTGTTGGTGACGTCCACGTGGTGCTCCGCCGCCCAGACGAAGCCGCAGACGACCGCCTCGGTGTAGAAGAAGCCCCCGGTGGTGGCGACCTTGATGCCGGCGACCTTCACGCCCGGCGCCACACCGGTCATCCCGATGCCGTTCCTGGCCGCCGCGATCTCGCCGGCGACGTGCGTGCCGTGCGGGCTGTCGGCCGCCCCGGGCCGCCAGGCCCCGTCGGCGGTGTCCGGCTTGCCGGAGACGCAGTTGACGGAGGCGGCGCGGTTGAAGTTCGGGGCGATGTCGGGGTGGGTGTCGTCCACGCCGGTGTCGATCACGGCGACGGTGACCTTGGGGCTGCCGAGGGTCCGCTCGTGTGCCTTGTCCGCCTGGATGGCGCGCAGGTCCCACTGCTGCGGTTCCAGGGGGTCCTGGCCCGCCTTCGCGCGGGCCGCCACGGCCTTCGCCTCGGTGGCGGTCAGCGGCCGCGGCTTGCCGGTGTCGGTGGTGGACTGCGCGGGCAGCGGCGCGGTGCGGGTCGCACCGGCCGAGTCGACGCCGCGCACGGCGCGCATCTCCTCGGCGAAGCCGGCGTTCGCGGAGTGCACCACGATCACGCCTATCTGGTCGTACGACGTGACGACCGTGCCGCCCGCGTCCGATATCGCCCGCAGCACGGTGCGCGAGGCGCCGTGCCCGGGGTGCACGTTGACGACGTAGCTCAGCTCCGGGCCGTCGGCCGCGGCGAGGCGGCTCTGGGCGACCGGGGCGCCGGCCGCGCCGTCGGCCGCCGTCGCGGTGACGTTCGGCAGGAAGGCGAGGGCCGAGGCCAGGGCCATACCGAGGGGCAGGGCCGCGGCGCGGCGGTAACGGGCCAGGGGAGCGGTCATGGGTTCTCCTGTCTGTGCAAGGGGGTCTCCACCTTTCCGGGCGTGCGGGTCCTTTCGCGTGTGCGCTGGTGCGGGTGACGCGGTGCTTGCCGGCCGTGCGGTCGTGCGGGTGCGAGGGGTGCCGGCCGTGCGGTGGTGCCGTGGTGCCCTGCTGCCGGCCGTTCTGGTCCCGCGCCCTGCGGTCCGCGGCCACGGCCCGTGGGACCGCTCGGATACGGAACTGCCCGAACACGGTGGTGCTCGGGCAGGTGCATGACGCATGACTCAGGCGAAATTAACCCGGCCCGCGCTGGTCAGCAACGAGTTCTGAAAGAAAGCCGGCTGTTTGAACCGAGCCCTTGGCGCCGCCGTGCCGTTGAACAGGGGGCACAGCCAGTCCTTCGCCCCCGTACGAAAAGACTCCCGATGTCCGCAGCACAGCCGCCGTCACCTGCCCCGTCCCCGTCGTCACCCGAGCCTCCCAAGGCTCCCGAGACCCTCGTCCAGGCGTCCCCCGTCCCCCCGGCGTCGGCACCCGCACCCGTACCGCAAGGAGGCACCATGACCACCGAAGCACCACCGCCCCAGGAGAATCCGCCGTCCGAGTCCGGCCCCGAGGCCGGGCGCGGGCTTCCCTCGGCCGCCGAGTTCGCCGAGGTCCAGCAGAGCCCGCAGTTCGGCGAACTGCGCCGCTCGCACCGCGGCTTCGCGTTCCCGCTGACCGTCGCCTTCGTGCTCTGGTACCTGCTGTACGTCCTGCTGTCCAACTACGCGGGCGGCTTCATGGGCACCAAGATCGTCGGCAACATCAACGTGGCGCTGGTGTTCGGCCTCGCGCAGTTCCTCACCACGTTCCTGATCGCCTGGTGGTACTCGCACCACGCCTCCACCCGGCTCGACCCCAAGGCAGAGGCCATCAAGAAGCGGCTGGAGGACGGCGCATGAGCCCCGCAACCACTCTCCCGGCGGGCACCCGTCTGACAACGCTCGCCGCGGACGTCAGCGACCACCGGACGCTGATCATCTCGCTGTTCGTCGTGATCGTGCTGATCACGCTCGGCATCACCATCTGGGCCGGCCGGCAGACCAGGAACGCCGTCGACTTCTACGCGGGCGGCCGGCAGTTCAGCGCCTTCCAGAACGGGCTCGCCGTCTCCGGGGACTACATGTCCGCGGCGTCCTTCCTGGGCATCGCCGGCGCCATCGCGCTCGCGGGCTACGACGGCTTCCTGTACTCCATCGGCTTCCTCGTGGCCTGGCTGGTCGCGCTGCTGCTGGTGGCCGAGCCGCTGCGCAACTCCGGCCGGTTCACCATGGGCGACGTCCTCGCCTACCGGATGCGGCAGCGCCCGGTGCGCACCGCCGCCGGTGTCTCCACCATCGTGGTGTCGATCTTCTACCTGCTCGCCCAGATGGCCGGCGCCGGCGTGCTCGTCTCGCTGCTGCTCGGCATCACCAGCGACGGCGGCAAGATCGGCATCGTGGCGCTGGTCGGCGTGCTGATGATCGTGTACGTGACCATCGGCGGCATGAAGGGCACCACCTGGGTGCAGATGGTCAAGGCGATCCTGCTCATCGGCGGCACGATCCTGATCACGCTGCTGGTGCTGGTGAAGTTCAACTTCAACATCTCGGACCTGCTCGGGCAGGCCGCAGACAAGAGCGGAAAGGGCTCGGCGTTCCTGGAGCCCGGCCTCAAGTACGGCCTGAACTCGACGTCGAAGCTTGACTTCATCTCGCTCGGCATCGCCCTGGTGCTCGGCACCGCCGGCCTGCCGCACATCCTGATCCGGTTCTACACCGTGCCGACGGCCAAGGCCGCCCGCAAGTCCGTCAACTGGGCCATCGGCATCATCGGCCTGTTCTACCTGATGACGATCGTGCTGGGCTTCGGCGCCGCCGCCCTGGTCGGCCCGGACGAGATCAAGGCCTCCAACCCCGCGGGCAACACGGCCGCCCCGCTGCTCGCCCTGCACGTCGGCGGCACCGGCTCCACGTGGGGCGCGATCCTGCTGGCGGTCATCTCGGCGGTCGCCTTCGCCACCATCCTGGCCGTCGTCGCCGGCCTCACGCTCGCCTCCTCGTCCTCGTTCGCCCACGACATCTACGCGAACGTCATCAAGAGGGGCCAGGCGACCGAGAAGCAGGAGGTGGGCGCCGCACGGTGGGCGACCGTCCTGATCGGCATCGTCTCCATCGCCCTGGGCACGCTCTCCCGCGACCTGAACGTCGCGGGCCTGGTCGCCCTCGCGTTCGCCGTCGCCGCCTCCGCTAACCTCCCCACGATCCTCTACAGCCTCTTCTGGAAGCGCTTCACCACCCAGGGCGCGCTGTGGTCGATCTACGGCGGGCTGGTCTCGGCGGTGGTCCTGGTGCTGTTCTCGCCGGTGGTCTCCGGGAAGGAGACGTCGATGTTCCCGGGCACCGACTTCCACTGGTTCCCCCTGGAGAACCCCGGCATCATCTCCATCCCCGTCGGCTTCCTGCTGGGCTGGGTCGGCACCCTCCTCTCCAAGGACGAGCCGGACACGGCCAAGTACGCGGAGCTGGAGGTCCGTTCCCTCACGGGCACCGGCGCGCACTGAGCACCCGCCGCCGGGCGGACACCACGGGTGCGTGCTTCCGGAACGTGGTTCCGGGGGCACGCACCCGTTTCTGCGGGGGCTTCCGGTCCCGCCGCCCGCCGGTGCGCCGCGGTGGGCGGCCTTCGCCCGCGCCGTGCCGAGAACCGGATCGGCAGGGGCGCCCGCGCGCTACGGCTCCGCAAGCAGCACCCGCGCGATATGAGACAAGAACCACGTTTGAACCCGGGCGCCGCCCGGGGTACCCGCACGATCGGTGCGGCACCGGATGATCGGCGCCCAACACCCCGACTGTCGCGTACGCTCGCGGTAACGACCCATATCAGGGAGGGGGCCCACGTGCTCATCGACACCTACGGCCGGGTGGCCACCGACCTGAGAGTCTCGCTCACCGACCGGTGCAACCTCCGCTGCACCTACTGCATGCCGGAAGAGGGTCTCCACTGGCTGGCCAAGCCTGATCTCCTCACCGACGACGAGATCGTCCGGCTCGTCCGGATAGCGGTCACCCGGCTCGGCATCACGGAGGTCCGCTTCACCGGTGGAGAACCGTTGCTGCGCCCCGGTCTGACCGGCATCGTCGAGCGCCTGGCAGCCCTCGAACCGCGCCCCAGGATGTCGCTGACCACCAACGGCATCGGCCTGGCCCGCACCGCCGGCGCGCTCAAGGCCGCCGGCCTCGACCGGGTCAACGTCTCGCTGGACACGCTCCGCCCGGACGTCTTCAAGACGCTCACCCGGCGCAACCGCCACCACGACGTCCTGGCCGGACTCGACGCCGCCAGGGCCGCCGGCCTGACCCCCGTCAAGGTGAACTCCGTCCTGATGCCGGGCCTCAACGACGACGAGGCACCCGACCTGCTCTCCTGGGCCATGGCGGAGGGCTACGAGCTGCGTTTCATCGAGCAGATGCCGCTGGACGCCCAGCACGGCTGGCGCCGCCAGAGCATGATCACCGCGGGTGACATCCTCGAGTCCCTGCGCACCCGCTTCACGCTGACCCCCGAGGCGTCGGCCGAGCGCGGCTCCGCACCGGCCGAGCGGTGGATCGTCGACGGCGGCCCGCACCGCGTCGGGGTGATCGGCTCGGTCACCCGCCCGTTCTGTGCCGCCTGCGACCGCACACGGCTCACGGCGGACGGCCAGATCCGCACCTGCCTGTTCGCCACGGAGGAGACCGACTTGCGCGCCGCCCTGCGCTCCGGTACAGGCGCTGCGGGCACCGGTCCGGACGCCGACGGCGGCACGGGGCCCGGCTCCGACGAGGAGATCGCGCGGATCTGGCGGCTGGCGATGTGGGGCAAGAAGGCCGGCTCCGGCCTTGACGACCCCGCGTTCCTGCAACCCGATCGCCCGATGTCGGCCATCGGAGGGTGAACGGTCACTGAGGGGACGTCACGCGGACGGCGGCGTCTCGGCGCCGCCCCGCTCCCGCTCCTGCCAGTCGCCGAACGGCACCACGTCCTTCAAGAAGCCCCGCATGCCCAGGAACTGCGACAGGTGCTCACGGTGCTCCTCGCAGGCGAGCCAGGTCTTGCGGCGCTCGGGCGTGTGCACCTTCGGGTTGTTCCAGGCGAGCACCCAGGCCGCCGTCGCACGGCAGCCCTTCGCGGAACAGATCGGTGTCTCGTCACTCATCCGTACATCAGACCAGGTGACCGCCCCGGAACGCCAAACGGTCCGCTCACCGGATCCCGCGTCCGCCGACCGCCGCCAACCACCGGCAGGATCCTGGCATCCATGCCCTGAAAAGGGCGACGCCGAGCAGCCACGGGGGGAGCTGCCCGGCGTCGGTCCGTCGCTCCGACGGGGGATGCGGAGCGCTCTCGAAGTATGTCATGCGTGACCCATCCCCCGGCACCGGAACAGCACGATTGATCTGAGCTTTTCTTGCCCGGCTCCGTCGCACCGCCATCGTCCGTGGTCAGGCGCGGTCCTGGGGCGGTGACGAGGAGGGGTCGGCGGTGGTCGTGGCCGGGCCGCCGGAATCCGCGGAGGGCGATGTGGGCGGCTCCGCACCCGACCTGCCGGGCGGAGCTTCCTCCTCCGGTGCGGGCCGGTGCGCCGGGGGATCGGCGACCGGTCGGCGGTTGCCGCTCGTCAGCATCGGACGGGACGGCGTCGGCACGAACCTCGGGGGCTGTGACGGCGCGTTCTCGCGGCCGGCGTTCGCGATCACCACCGCGACATACGGCAGGATGAATCCCAGGACCAGCGCCACGATCGCGACGGGCTGCGCGATGTTCCACAGCACTATGGCCAGGATGACCGACACGGTCCGGACGGACATCGAGATTATGTACCGACGCTGCCGGCCGCGGACGTCGTCGCGCAGTCCCTGCCTGGCTCCTGTGATCCGGAAGACCTCGGCCTTGCGCTGCTTCCGCATCACTCCACCACCTTTCCCCGCACCCGGGACGGGCTGGGGGAGACCTCGACGTCTACCGGACGATGCCCACTCGAAACTCGACGCGGACCCGCCCGGCACAAGGTCCGTTCACTGCCTACGGTACGCCGCGACATGCACGCCTTCGAGACCGGCCCGCCCGCGTCGGCGCCGATCCGGCGCACCGATCGCACGTCTGGCCCTCATCGGTGTAAGCAGCACGGAAATCTGCCCGCCACCCGGCATCCACCAGGGCATCAGAAGGCATCAGATCGATGTAGCGGGCAATCGGGCGGGCACGCCCGGACTCTGATCGCCGGGGCGGATCCGACGTGGCGGTTCTGACGGGGGAGGTTCTCACGGGGGCGGATCCGACGGGGGCGGATCCGAGGGGGCGTGCATGCGTGGCAGCGCTGCGTGGATGTGACGCGGGAGCCGCCTGCCGACGCCCGCGTGCCGAGCGGACGCCCGCCACCCAGGCGTTGGCACCCGGCATACCGGGCGGCGAGCCACGGCGGGTGGGCGCGGGCCGCGCCCACCCACCTCGGTCAGTCCTCGACGACCTCCACCGCCGCCAGATTCCGCTTGCCGCGGCGGAGCAGCAGCCACCGCCCGTGCAGCAGGTCCTCGCGGGCCGGGACGTGCTCCTCGGCGGTGACCTTGGCGTTGTTCACGTAGGCCCCGCCCTCCTTGATGGTGCGGCGGGCGGCGGACTTGCTGGGCGCCAGGCCGACCTCGGCGAGCAGGTCCACCACGGGGCCGAGCGAGGCGACCCGGGCCCCCGGCAGCTCGGCGAGCGCCGCGGACAGCGTCGGCTCGTCCAGCGCGGCCAGGTCACCCTGGCCGAACAGGGCCTTCGACGCGTCGATCACCGCCGCGCACTGCTCCGGCCCGTGCACCAGCGTCGTCAGCTCCTCGGCCAGCGCCCGCTGCGCCGCCCGGGCCTGCGGGCGCTCCTCGGTCTGCCGCTCCAGCTCCTCCAGCTCGGCGCGCGGCTTGAAGCTGAGGATGCGCTGGTACCCGGAGATGTCGCGGTCGTCGACGTTCAGCCAGAACTGGTAGAACGCGTACGGAGTGGTCATCTCCGGGTCGAGCCAGACGGCGCCGCCCTCGGTCTTGCCGAACTTGGTGCCGTCCGTCTTGGTCATCAGCGGGGTGGCCAGCGCGTGCACCTCGGCACCGGGCTCCAGCCGGTGGATCAGGTCCAGGCCCGCCGTGAGGTTGCCCCACTGGTCGCTGCCGCCCTGCTGGAGCACGCAGCCGTACCGCCGGTAGAGCTGGAGGAAGTCCATGCCCTGGAGGATCTGGTAGCTGAACTCCGTGTAGCTGATGCCCTGATCGGACTCCAGACGGCGGGCGACGGAGTCCTTCGTGAGCATCTTGTTGACGCGGAAGTGCTTGCCGATGTCCCGCAGGAACTCGATCGCCGTGAGGCCGGCCGTCCAGTCCAGGTTGTTCACCATGACGGCGGCGTTCTCGCCTTCGAAGGTGAGGAACGGCTCGATCTGGCGGCGCAGCTTGTCGACCCAGCCCGCGACCGTCTCCGGCTCGTTCAGCGTCCGCTCGGCGGTGGGCCGCGGGTCGCCGATCAGGCCCGTCGCCCCGCCGACCAGCGCCAGCGGTCGGTGCCCGGCCTGCTGGAGCCTGCGGACGGTGAGCACCTGCACGAGATGGCCCACGTGCAGGCTGGGCGCGGTCGGGTCGAAGCCGCAATAGAACGTGACGGGACCGTCCGCGAGCGCCTTGCGCAATGCGTCCTCGTCCGTGGAGAGGGCGAACAGCCCCCGCCACTTCAGCTCGTCGACGATGTCCGTCACGGTCCTCTGTCTCCTTCTGGCGCGTTCATCAGGTGGAACGGGACGGTCCGCACCCCTGCGGAACCGGTCCCGTGCTCACTCCAACGGGCGAGCGTCCGCGCTTGCCCGGGCCCGGCCAGTCTATGAGGCCGGGCACATCACACGCCCTGGCTGACCGAGCTCATGTTGAAGTCGGGCACGCGCAGGGCGGGCATGGCGGCGCGGGTGAACCAGTCGCCCCACTCGCGCGGCAGGGTCTTCTCGGTGCGCCCCGCCTCCGCCGCACGACCGAGGATATCGACCGGGGACTCATTGAAGCGGAAATTATTCACCGCCGCGACGACCTCGCCGCCCTCCACCAGGAACACGCCGTCCCTGGTCAGGCCCGTGAGCAGGAGCGTCGCGGGGTCGACCTCCCGGATGTACCACAGGCAGGTCAGCAGCAGGGCGCGGCCCGTGGTCGCGGCGACCATCTCGTCCAGCGAGCGGTCCGACCCGCCCTCCAGCACCAGATTGTCGACGGGCGGGGTGACCGGCAGCCCGGTCAGCCCCGCGCTGTGCCGGGAGCTGAGGAGGTGCGCCAGCTCGCCCCGGCGCATCCAGTCGGTGTTCGCCAGGGGCAGGCCGTTGTCGAACACCGAGATGTCGTCGCCCGAGGAGTGCGCCAGCACGAAGGGCGCCGCCTCCAGACCCGGCTCGTTCGGATCGCTGCGCAGGGTGAGCGGCAGCTCCGCCAGCCGCTCCCCGACCCGGGTGCCGCCGCCGGGCTTGGAGAAGACCGTGCGGCCCTCGGCCGCGTCCCGGGCCGAGGACGACCACATCTGGTAGACGAGCAGGTCGGCCACCGCGCTGGGCGGCAGCAGGGTCTCATACCGGCCGGCGGGCAGCTCCGTGCTGCGCTCCGCCCAGCTCAGCCGCTGCGCCAGCTCGGCGTCCAGCGCCGCGGGGTCGACGTCCTGGAAGTCGCGCGTGGCCCGGCCGACCCATGCGGAGCGCGTGCGGTCGGGGGACTTGGCGTTGACCTCAAGGGTCCCGGTCGGCTGGTCGTGCCGCAGCCGCAGCCCCGTCGACGTGCCGAGGTAGCTGGTGACGAACTCGTGGTTGGCGAATCCGTACAGCTCGCGCCCGCCCGCCCTGGCCCGGGCGAAGGACTCGCCGAGCGCCGGGGCGAAGGCGGTGAAGACGGCGGAGGATGTCTCGCCCGGGTCGTCCGTGAAGGCGGGGGACGGGTCGATCCCGGCGATCAGCGGCTGGGCGTCCTCGGCCGGTCCCGCCCGCCGCGCGGCCTCCTCGGCGGCCCGCACCAGAGGCTCCAGGTCGTCCTGCGTGACGGCCGAGCGGGACACCACTCCGGACGACGTGCCCTGGGCGCCGTCCACCGTCGCGATCACGGTCACCGACCGGCCGCGGGTGACGCCGTTGGTGGTCAGGACGTTCCCGGCCCAGCGCAGGTTCGCCGACGAGTGCTCGTCCGCGATCACCACGCAGCCGTCGGCCCCGGACAGCTCCAGGGCACGCTCGACGACCTCGTGCGGCTTGCTCGCACGGGGGGTGTGGGTGGGGGTCATCGACCGGCCTCCTGCGTCGTATTGAGGATGTTCACGCCGCGGAACAGGGCGGACGGGCAACCGTGCGAGACCGCCGCCACCTGGCCCGGCTGGGCCTTGCCGCAGTTGAAGGCGCCACCCAGCACGTAGGTCTGGGGGCCGCCCACCGCGCTCATGGAGCCCCAGAAGTCGGTCGTCGTCGCCTGGTAGGCCACGTCGCGGAGCTGGCCGGCGAGCCGGCCGTTCTCGATGCGGAAGAACCGCTGGCCGGTGAACTGGAAGTTGTACCGCTGCATGTCGATCGACCAGGAGCGGTCGCCCACGACATAGATGCCGCGGTCCACGCCCCCGATCAGATCCTCCGTGGAGAGGCCGCCGGGATCGGGCTGGAGGGAGACGTTCGCCATCCGCTGCACCGGCACGTGCTCGGGGGAGTCGGCGTAGGCGCAGCCGTTGGACCTGTCGAAGCCCGTGAGCCTGGCGATGCGGCGGTCGAGCTGGTAGCCGACCAGGACGCCGTCCTTGACCAGGTTCCAGGACTGGGCGGCCACGCCCTCGTCGTCGTAGCCGATGGTGGCCAGGCCGTGCTCTGCGGTCCGGTCGCCCGTGACGTTCATGATCTGGGAGCCGTACTTGAGCGTGCCGAGCTTGTCGAAGGTGGCGAACGAGGTGCCCGCGTAGGCCGCCTCGTAGCCGAGGGCGCGGTCCAGCTCGGTGGCGTGGCCGATGGACTCGTGGATGGTCAGCCAGAGGTTGGACGGGTCGACCACCAGGTCGTACGGGCCGGCCGTCACGCTGGGGGCGCGCATCTTCTCGGCGAGCAGCTCGGGGATCTCGGCCAGCTCGCCGTCCCAGTCCCAGCCGGTGCCGGTCAGGTACTCCCAGCCGCGGCCGACCGGGGGCGCCAGCGTGCGCATCGACTCGAACTCCCCGCTCGACTCGTCCACCGCGACCGCCGTGAGCTGGGGGTGCAGGCGCACCCGCTGCTGCGTGGTGACGGTGCCCGCGGTGTCCGCGTAGAACTTGTTCTCATGGACCGTGAGCAGGGTGGCGTCGACGTGCGCGACGCCCTGGGCACGCAGCAGGCGCGAGCTCCACTCGGCCAGCAGGCCGCTCTTCTCCTCGTCCGGCACCGAGAACGGGTCGATCTCGTACGCGGAGACCCAGGTCCTGTCGGCGTGCACCGGCTCGTCGGCCAGCGAGACGTCGGCCTCCGCTCCCGCAGCCTCGATGACCTGCGCGGACAGCTTGGCCACGGCCACGGCCTGCTCGGCCACCCGTGCCGCGCCGTCCGCCGTCAGCTCGACGCCCGCCGCGAAGCCCCAGGTGCCGTCGTGCACCACGCGCACCGCGTATCCGAGGTCGGTGCTGTCCGAGGAACCGGACGGCTTCGCGTCGCGCAGCCGCCACGAGGCGCTGCGCACCCGCTCGAAGCGGAAGTCCGCGTGCTGCGCGCCGAGCGCGCGGGCGCGGGCCAGCGCGGCGTCCGCGAGGGCCCGCAGCGGGAGCGCGAGGAACGACTGATCGATCTCGTGGGCCACGAGCGGCCTCCTGTCCAATGGCTTCGTGGGGGTCCGATCACGCGGAAGTCAATCACGAAGCGGGGGGCCGTGCGGGGGCCTGTGGATAACACTGCGTCGACAGCGCGATCACGCTCGCGGCAGCGCAAGGGCGCTCGTGACAGCGCGCACACAAGCACATCAGCGCGCGTAGCCATCGGGGAGCGCGTGGCCTGATTTGTGCGACCCCCACGACCCGCGACCCCGGCCCGACGCGTGCTCCGGACGCCGTCCGGGGGACGGGCGTGCGGGGGCCAGGGCGCCTCGGCACCCCTCTCCGCGGCCGGGCGCGCCCGGACTATGTAGGGATCCGACAGTCATGTACACGAGCCACTGTGGGGCGTGGATTCTCCACGGAGGACCTGGGGCCGATAAGTTTTTGGATGTACCAGACCGCTGAGGAAAGGGTGATCCGTTGAGCCGCTCGGTTCTCGTCACTGGAGGTAACCGGGGCATCGGCCTCGCCATTGCCCAAGCGTTCGCCGACGCGGGCGACAAGGTCGCGATCACCTACCGCTCGGGTGAGCCGCCGGAGGGCTTCTTCGCCGTGCGCTGCGACATCACCGACACCGAGCAGGTGGAGCAGGCGTACAAGGAGATCGAGGCCGAACAGGGCCCCGTCGAGGTGCTGATCGCCAACGCCGGGATCACCAAGGACCAACTGCTCATGCGGATGACCGAGGAGGACTTCAGCTCGGTCGTCGACACCAACCTCACCGGCACCTTCCGCGTCGTCAAGCGCGCCAACCGCGCCATGCTGCGCGCCAGGAAGGGCCGCGTCGTGCTGATCTCCTCGGTGGCGGGCCTGCTCGGCTCCGCCGGACAGGCGAACTACGCCGCGTCCAAGGCCGGACTCGTCGGCTTCGCGCGCTCCCTCGCCCGGGAGCTGGGCTCGCGGAACATCACCTTCAACGTCGTCGCACCGGGCCTCGTGGACACCGACATGATCAAGGTGCTCACCGAGGAGCAGCGCAAGAGCATCGTCTCCCAGGTGCCGCTCGGCCGCTACGCTCAGCCCTCGGAGATCGCCGCCACCGTGCGGTTTCTCGCCTCCGACGAGGCGTCTTACATCACTGGAGCCGTCATTCCCGTTGACGGCGGATTGGGCATGGGGCACTGAAGACCATGAGTGGAATCCTCGACGGCAAGCGCATCCTCATCACCGGTGTGCTCATGGAGTCGTCCATCGCCTTCCACGCCGCGAAGCTCGCTCAGGAGCAGGGTGCGGAGATCCTCCTGACGGCATACCCCCGACCGACCCTGACCCAGCGGATCGCCAAGAAGCTGCCCCGTCCGGTGAAGGTCATCGAGCTGGACGTCACCAACGACGAGCACCTGGGGCGCTTGGAGGAGGCCGTCTCCGAGGAGCTCGGCGGCCTGGACGGCATCGTCCACTCCATCGCCTTCGCCCCGCAGGACGCCCTCGGCGGGAACTTCCTCAACACCTCGTTCGAGTCCGTCGCCACGGCGATGCACGTCTCGGCGTTCTCCCTGAAGTCGCTGACCATGGCCTGCCTGCCGCTGATGCAGAACGGCGGCTCCGTCGTCGGCCTCACCTTCGACGCGCGCTACGCCTGGCCGCAGTACGACTGGATGGGCCCCGCGAAGGCGGCACTGGAGGCCACCAACCGGTACATGGCCCGTGACCTGGGCAAGCAGAACATCCGCTGCAACCTGGTCGCGGCCGGACCGATCGGCTCGATGGCCGCGAAGTCCATCCCCGGCTTCGAGGAGCTGGCCTCCGTCTGGGGACACCGTTCCCCCCTGGAGTGGGAGATGACCGACCCGGAGCCCGCGGCGCGCGCCATGGTGGCCCTGCTGTCGGACTGGTTCCCCAAGACCACGGGCGAGATCGTCCACGTCGACGGCGGCCTGCACGCGATCGGCGCCTGAAGCCCACCGCGGCCCGGGCCTTTGCAGGCCCGGGCCACGGTCGGCGGAGCGCGGACGCTGATCAGTCCTTCGGGGCCGCCTTCTGATCGGTGTTCGGCGCGGACACGTCGGCCCGCCACCTTCCGGGACGGCACTGGAGCGGGTACGTCGCCGCCTCCGCGGCGGCCGCGGAGGCGTCTCCCGCGCGGATCGCGTCGACCAGCGGGGTGTGGTCCATGTGGGTCTCCGGGGCCAGCACCTCGCCCACGTCCTCGCGCAGCCACTCCCGCAGCACCTCGCCCAGGTCGGCGTAGAGCGCCGTCATGACGTCGTTGTGCGAGGCGGACACCACGGCCATGTGGAAGGACGAGTCGGCCGTCACGAAGGCCTCCGTGTCACCCGAGTCCCATGCCTCCTCACGGCGCAGCAGCAGCGCGTCCAGCTGCTTCAGATCGCGCTCGGTACGGCGCTCGGCCGCCAGTTGCGCCGCGCTCGACTCCAGCGAGGCGCGCATCTCGGCGACGTGCCGGGGGTCGGCGCCGGCGAACCTGCGGTGCATCACCCCGGCCAGCTCGCTGGTGGCGACGACGTAGGTGCCCGAACCCTGGCGGATGTCCAGCAGGCCGTTGTGCGCCAGGGCGCGCACCGCCTCGCGCACCGTGTTCCGGGCGACGCCCAGCTGTTCCACCAGTTCGGGCTCGGTGGGGATGCGGGCGCCCATGGGCCACTCGCCCGACACGATCTGCGCGCGCAACTCGGCGATGACCTGCTCGGACAGGGCCGAGCGGCGCTGATGACTCAACGGCATGGCAGTACCGTACTCAGGCTGCTGTCAGAGCTATTCATCCTACGATCCTATGATGGCTCGCATGGCAGTTGAGGAAACCCGCACGAGCCCCCCGCCGGCAGGGCTCGCCACACCGCCCGACGTGCCGCACCGGGCGTCCGCGCCCCCTGCCTGGCTGATCCGGCTGCTGATCGTGGGCATGGTCCTTGCGGCGCTGAATCTGCGGCCTGCCGTCACCAGCCTCGGCGCGCTCCTGGAGGACGTCCGGGACGACCTCGGCATGAACGGCAGCATCGCGGGCCTGCTCACCTCCATGCCGCCGTTCTGCTTCGCCGTCTTCGGCATCATGGCCCCGCGCCTCGCCCGCCGCTTCGGCCCCGCCGCCGTGGTGTGCGGGGGCATGGTCGCCATCACCGCCGGGCTGGCGCTCCGGCCCCTGGCGGGCGGCACGGCCTCCTTCCTCGCCGGCACAGCGCTGGCCCTGATGGGCGTCGCCTTCGGCAACGTGCTCATGCCCGTGATCGTCAAGCGCTGGTTCCCCGACCGGGTGGGCCCCATGACGGGCCTGTACTCCATGGCGCTGTCGCTCGGCACCTCCCTGGCGGCCGCCCTGACCGTGCCCTTCACCCACGCCCTCGGCGGCGAGTGGCGTGCCGGGCTGGGGACGTGGGCGGTGCTCGGCGGGATCGCCGCCCTCGCGTGGATCCCGCTCGCGCGCCGCCGAGACGGCGGGCCCGCGGACCAGGGGGACACCCGCGTCGAGGAACCAGGGGAGGCGGGGGCGTCAGCCCAGGAGCCCGGACTCGCCGCCCGCGAGGCCGGGGCACCCGCACAGGCCAATGCCGGGGTCGACGGCACCGGAGCCGGCGGCGGCCTGCGCATCGCCCGCAGCCGGATCGCCTGGTTGCTCGCCGTCTTCTTCGGCCTCCAGGCCTCCGGCGCCTACATCACGATGGGCTGGCTCCCGCAGATCTTCCGCGACGCGGGCGTGTCCGCCGGCACCGCGGGCCTGCTGGTGGCCTTCACGATGGTGATCGGGGTGCCGCTGGCCTTCGTGATCCCCAGGGCCGCCGCGCGCATGCCGCACCAGGGGCCGATCGTGGTGGTCCTGGGCGTGTGCGGCCTGGCCGGCTGCGCGGGGCTCTACCTCGCCCCGGCAGCCGGTGCCGTGGCCTGGGCGGGGCTGCTCGGCGTCTCCAACTGCGCCTTCCCGCTGGCCCTCACCATGGTCGGCATGCGGGCCAGGACCGGCGCGGGCGTCGCCCAGTTGTCGGCCTTCGCGCAGAGCGTCGGCTATCTGATCTCGATTCCGGGCCCGCTGCTGGTGGGCGTGCTGTACCAGCACAGCGGCGGCTGGGGGCTGCCGATCGCCCTGATGACCGGGCTCCTCGTCCCGCAGGTCCTGGTGGGCGTCCTGGCCGGCCGTGACCGCACCATCGAGGCGGAACGCGCCACCGCAGGCACCGCGTGAGGCGAGGCGGCCCCCGCGGGGCCGGTCCGGTGACCCCGACGAGGGACCGGTCCGGCCTGGTGGGACACTGACGGCATGCCTGTGCTCGATCCGAACCCGCAGAACAGCCAGAAGAAGCTCCTCACGGTGCTGGGCCTCATGCTCGTGATCACCCTGATCATCGGGGTCATCGCCTCCATCGCCGCGCCCTGAGGGGCCGATGGTGGGGACAACCCCCCGTCCCCTAGGGGGCAAGGCTCAGGGTCAAGTGGGTGGATCACCGGATGGGAATGCGGTGCCCACCTCCGTAGCTTCTAGGTAAGGCCGCAACCACGGCGGCTGATCCTCGCGGAGCACGGAGGCACCATGGAGGCCCACCCACACACCACGCCTCACAGGGGCGTCGAGGTCCGCCTTCCGTGGTGGGCCGTCGCCCTGCCGGCCCTGGCCTTCGCCGCCCTGCTCCTGGTGATGATCAACCCGTCCCACGCGCGCACCAGCGGCGACCCGGCGCTCGGGCGTGTCCTGCAAGGCATCCAGCACTCGGTGCTGCACCAGAGCTGATCCCTCGGCCCGCCACCGGGAGGCCGCCGTTCGGGCGGCGGGGGCCCGAGAAGGGGCTGCCAACTCCCTGCGCCGCCTGGCGCGTTTCATGCGAAGCTGGGAGCCATGAGCGTCGCAGAACCCCGCAGGATTGTCCTTTTCCGGCATGCGAAGGCCGACTGGCCCCAGGTGTCCGACCACGAGCGTCCGCTGGCCGACCGGGGCCGTCATGACGCCCCCGTCGCGGGCCGCAAGCTCGCCGAGACGGGCATCGACTTCGACCTCGCACTCTGCTCCACCGCGGCCCGCACCCGGGAGACCTGGAAGCTGGCGGTCCACGAGCTCTCGCACCGCCCCAAGACGGTGTATGAGGAGCGGATCTACGAGGCCTCCCCGGGAGAGCTGATCACCGTGCTCAACGAGACCACGGACGACACCCGCAGCGTGGTGCTCATCGGTCACAACCCCGGAGTGCAGGGCCTGGCCGAGATCCTGTCCGGCCAGTCCGAAGGCGACGCACGCGCGCGGATGGACGGCCGCGGCTTCCCCACCTCGGCGTTCGTGGTGATCTCGTACAGCGGATCCTGGAAGTCGCTGGAACCCGGCGTCGGCACGCTCACGGATTTCTGGGCTCCGAGCAAGTAGTCCGGGCGCCCTGGTCCCCTCGGCGGGCCGCGGACTGTGCGGGTCCCTCCCGGCCTCCCCAGGGGCGCGGGGCTGTATCGACATGCGGCTCCGCCGCGCCGGCGCGAGCAACCACCCACCGGGGTGGTCCGGAGCCGACACGGACTGCCCCTTCGGGGCGGTGACGACCTGACCGTCTCGTCGTGGCTGGTCGCGCAGTTCCCCGCGCCCCTTGTTAAGGGGCGATGCGCGCCCCCCCCCGGGGCGGCCCTTTGGGTCGGCAATGACCTGACTGTCCCGTCGTAGCCGGTCGCTCGCCCACTGCCTTGAGGGCGCGGGACGTGCCCCTGTCCCCACGCCCCTAGGTCGTGTCCGGCGGATCTTCGTGGATCAGCCTGCGGCGTCTGGTGCCGTGCATCGCAAGGCGGAGGATCATCCTCGTACTGGGCGTACCCGGATGACTCCGACAACGCGGCGAGGTGCGGTACTGGGGGCACTCCCCCACTGCCCTGAACGGGCGTGGGAGGTACCCCCACCCACGCCCTTCAGGCAGTGGGGGAGTCGCGGGCCCACGAAGATCCGCCGGACACGGCCTAGGTGTATTGCCCTGTGAGGTTGGGGACGCGGCTGGCGGGTGGTTGGCCTTTCAGCGCGGTGTGTCCGCGGTGGTGATTGTAGGTGTGCAGCCAGTCAGGGAAGGCGTCGCGTCGTTCCTGCTCTGAGCGGTAAGGGCGGGCGTAGGCCCACTCATCGAGCAGGGTGCGGTTGAAGCGTTCGACCTTGCCGTTCGTCTGGGGTCGGTAGGGCCGGGTTCGCTTGTGGGTGATCCCGGCCGCCGCCAGGGCATCGCGCCACAGACGGGACTTGTAGCAGGAGCCGTTGTCGGTCAGCACGCGCTCGACGGTGATCCCGCACGAGGCGAAGAACGCCTGCGCCCGGATCCAGAAGGCGACGGCGGTTTCTTTCTTCTCGTCGGTGAAAATCTCGCTGTAGGCCAGGCGGGAGTGGTCGTCGACGGCGGTGTGCAGGTAGCTGTAGCCGGCGCCGGAGCGGGTCTTGCGGCCCGCTTGGCGGCCAAGGATCTTGTGGCCGCCACCGTCGGGGATATTGCCGAGCTTCTTGATGTCGACGTGGACGAGCTCGCCGGGCCTGGCGCGTTCGTAGCGGCGTATGACGCGGCCGGTGGCCCGGTCCAGATGCGTGAGGCGGGCCAGGCCGTAGCGGGTGAGTACCCGGTGCACGGTGGAGGGCGCCAGCCGCAGAAGGCTCGCGATCCGTGCGGGGCCCCAGCGGCGCAGTACGCGCACCTTGATGATCCGCCGCTCGGTACGTGTCGACGTCTGGCGTGGGCTGGCGTGCGGGCGGCTGGAGCGGTCGGTCATGCCCGCCTCGCCGAGCCTGCGGTAGCGGTCGGCCCACCGCTGTGCCGTTGTCGGCGAGACCTGGAAGCGTTCCGCGGCCCGGCGCAGGGGCCAGTTGTCTTCCACGACGCAGCGGGCCAGCCGCAGTCGTCCTGTCTCGGTCAGGGGTGCATTACGGTGGGGCACGAGGGCCTTTCTGGTCGCCGGTGCAGATGTCGCAATCCACACCGAGCCAGAAGGCCCTCACCTATTTCAAGATCGCTCAGCCGTGGCGTCCGTCACCAACCTCCGTGGACAGAACACCTAGGGCAGCCGGGGGCACCGCGGCCGCGGGGGAGGGAGCCGCGGCACCGCCCCCGCAGAGGTGCCCGGCGAGGGGCCCTCAGCCCTCGACCGTGTCGGCCGCCTCAACCTCTTCCCTGGAGATGCCCAGCAGATACAGCACCGTGTCCAGGAACGGCACGTTCACGGCCGTGTAGGCCGCCTGGCGGACCACCGGCTTGGCGTTGAAGGCGACGCCCATGCCGGCCGCGTTCAGCATGTCGAGGTCGTTCGCCCCGTCGCCGATCGCCACCGTCTGGGACAACGGCACCCCCGCCTCCGCGGCGAACCGGCGCAGCAGCCGCGCCTTGCCCGCCCGGTCCACGATCTCGCCGACGACCCGGCCCGTGAGCTTCCCGTCGCGCACCTCCAACGTGTTCGCCTGCGCGAAGTCCAGCCCGAGGCGGTCCCGGAGGTCGTCCGTGACCTGCGTGAACCCCCCGGAGACGACCCCGACTTGGTAGCCGAGCCGCTTGAGGGTCCGGATCAGCGTGCGGGCGCCCGGCGTCAGCCGAACCTGGCTGCGCACCTTGTCCACCACGGAGGCGTCGAGCCCCGCGAGGAGCTCCACGCGCGCGTGCAGGGACTGCGCGAAGTCCGTCTCGCCGCGCATGGCCGCCTCCGTCACCTCGGCGACCTTGTCCTCGCAGCCCGCGTGGGCGGCGAAGAGGTCTATCACCTCGTCCTGGATGAGGGTGGAGTCGACGTCCATGACGACCAGGCGCTGCGCCCTGCGGTGCAGGCCGGCCGCGACCACCGCGATATCGACCCCCAGGGCGGCGGCCTCGGTCGCCAGGGCCGTGCGCAGCGACTCCGTCTCGGTGCCGGACACGGCGAATTCGACGGCGGTCACGGGATACTTGGCCAGCCGGAAGATGCGGTCGATATTGCCGCCGCCATCGGTGATCTGTGCGGCTATCCGCGCGGTCGACCGGGCGGTCAGCGGGTGGCCGAGAACGGTGACGAGGGAGCGGCCGACGCCGCGCGGACGGTTGTCGCCGAGGCCCGAGATTATCTCGGCCTCCATTTTCATGGAGTCCGCCCAGCTGTGCACGGTGGCCCGCAGATCGCCCTCCAGGCCGGCGGCGGGCTGGGTGACCAGCGCACACAGGACGATGCGGCCACGGGTGACGACCTGCTCGATGTCGACGACGTCGAGGGAGTACGCAGCGAGAGTGTCGAAGAGCCCGGCGGTGATACCCGGCCGGTCCTTGCCGAAGATCTTGACGAGCAGCGTGGGGACGTCGGCAGCGGCCATCGTCGCATTCGGTGGCTGTGAAGCGCTCATGGTGCTCCCACCGTAACCGGCGCCCCTGCACAGGCGCCTCGGCAGTCCGCGTTTCGGACGCGGGCCACACGGAGCCCACCGACCTCGTGCGTACAGCCCGCATACCCCGCGGGTACGGCCCGCGTACCTCGTCGGTCAGGCCGGTGAACCGTCGCGAACCCGATCGCGGATCCGCTGGTCACGGCCGCGGCCGCGATCACGACCCGCGGATGACGGGAAGTCGGGGGTACGCCCCCCCCGCGTCCGGCGGAAATGGCGCGCCCCTTCTCGGGCCACACGCCTCCCAGGATGCCAAGCACCCGTACGCACGCCTCCCGGAAGGGAAGGTTCCTTTTTCCTCGACAAGCCCCTTGTTCTTCGCCGGAAGCCCTCCCAAAGCACCCGGTACTGGGTCTTCACAAGGCCCGACTTTCGGTCAGGGTGCTGAGCCTGAAATAGTTCCTCACGATGTTCGACATCCCTAGACTCCCCATGACGGGGGTAACGCGGGGGACAAAAAGTGGGGCTCGGAGTGCCGGAACTCGTACTGGAATTGAACGGACAAACCTGGACGCTCGATCCGTCCAGGACATACGCCATCGGACGTGATCCGGGGGGCGACATCGTGGTCGACGACGCCAGGGTCTCCTGGCGGCATGCCACGCTCAGCTGGACGGGGCGGAGCTGGGTCATCGAGGACCACGGCAGCACCAACGGCACCTACGCGCGGGGGCAGCGGATCCAGCAGCTGGAGATGGCGCCCGGCTCCGCCGTGCACCTGGGCAACGCGACGGACGGGCCGCGGCTGAACGTCCAGGGGGCACCCGTGGCCGCCTCCGCGGCGGCGGTGGCCGCGCCGGCCCAGCAGGCCGCACCGGCTGCCGCTCCGGCTCAGCCGGCCCCTCAGCAGGCGCCCCAGCAGCCGTACGCGCCGCAGCAGCCCCCCGCGGGATCCCCCGCGGGCTGGGCGCAGCAGGCCCAGGCCCCCCAGCAGGCTCCGTACCAGCAGCCGGGCGGGCCGGTGCAGCAGCCGCCCGCCGGCGCCCCCCAGCAGGGCTGGCAGCAGCCTCCCGCGGGCGGGAACGGCGTGCCGCCGGTGTACGGGGACCGCAGCCCCACGACGTTCCACCAGTTCTCGCTCGGCCGCGTGATGCGCATCGGACGTGCGCTGGAGAACGACCTGGTCGTCTCCGACCTCCAGGTCTCACGCAACCACGCGGAGTTCCACGCCACGCCCGACGGCCGCTTCGAGATCCGTGACCTCGGGTCCCACAACGGCACGTACGTCAACGGCATCCCGATCGCCAAGTCCGGCTCGGCGCTGATCGGCCCGAACGACATCGTGGGCGTCGGCCACTCCACGTTCCGGCTGGTCGGTGACCGCCTGGAGGAGTTCGTCGACACCGGTGAGGTCTCCTTCTCGGCCCGGCACCTGACGGTGACCGTCGACGGCGGAAAGCAGATCCTGCGGGACGTGTCCTTCGGCGTCCCCGAGAAGTCCGTCATCGCGGTCATCGGCCCGTCCGGCTCCGGAAAGTCGACGCTCCTCAAGGCGCTCACCGGCTACCGCCCCGCCAACCAGGGCGACGTCCTCTACGACAACCGGAACCTCTACAAGCAGTTCGCCGAGCTGCGCCAGCGCATCGGCCTGGTCCCGCAGGACGACATCCTGCACAAGGAGCTCACCGTCCGCACCGCCCTGAAGTTCGCGGCCAAGCTGCGCTTCCCCGCGGACACCACGGACCAGGAGCGCGCCGCCCGCATCGACGAGGTGCTGGGCGAGCTCAAGCTGGACATCCACAAGGAGAAGAAGATCACTTCGCTCTCCGGTGGCCAGCGCAAGCGCGTGTCGGTCGCCCTGGAGCTGCTGACCAAGCCGTCCCTGATCTTCCTCGACGAGCCGACCTCCGGCCTCGACCCGGGCATGGACCGCGACGTCATGCAGCTGCTGCGGGGCCTCGCCGACGACGGCCGCACGGTGCTCGTCGTCACCCACTCCGTGGCCGAGCTCGCCCTCTGCGACAAGCTGCTGGTGATGGCGCCGGGCGGCTCCGTGGCGTACTTCGGCCCGCCCGAGGAGGCGCTGAACTTCTTCGGCTACCAGTCCTGGGCCGACGTCTTCTCCGCCTTCGAGGAGTACCGCGAGTACGACTGGGCGGGCCGCTGGAAGGGCTCGCAGCACTACCAGCTGTACGCCGCGGACATCGACGCCGTCGCCGCGCAGTCCGCACAGATGCCGCCGCGCGGGGCCGTCAAGCCCCCCAAGACGCAGCCCTGGGGCGCGCAGCTCGGCACCCTGATACGCCGCTACCTGTCGGTGATCGCCTCCGACAAGGGCTTCATCGGCCTGATGGTGATCCTGCCGGCCGTCCTCGGCCTGGTGAGCGTGGTCATCCCGACCGACTTCGGCCTCAAGCCACCGCCCCCCGGGCGCTTCAACAGCAACGCCGGTACGATCATGCTGATCCTCTCCGTCGGCATGTGCTTCGCGGGCGCGGCGAACTCCGTACGAGAACTGATCAAGGAACGCGTCATCTACGAGCGTGAGCGCGCCACCGGGCTGTCACGCTCCGCGTACCTGATGTCCAAGGTGATCGTCCTCGGCGTGACCACCGCGCTCCAGGGCGTCATCATCTGCGCCATCGGCTTCTCCAACCGAGAACTGCCTGACGAGGGCATCGTCGTCAAGAGCCTGCCCGCCGTCGAGCTCTGCCTGGTGATCATCGCCCTGGGCTTCACCTCGATGATGGTGGGCCTGGTCATCTCGGCGCTGGTGAAGACGGCGGAGAAGACCATGCCGCTGCTGGTGATGTTCGCCATCGTCCAGGTGGTCTTCACCGGGGTGCTCTTCAAGATCTTCGGATCGCCCGGTGTGGAGCAGATCGCCTGGCTGATGCCGATCCGCTGGGCCATCTCGGCCTCGGCGGCGACCCTGCACCTGCAGACCGTCATGCCCCCGTGGGACCCCAAGAACCCCACGGACGTCGACCCGCTCTGGGATCCCACGGCGAGCCAGTGGTTCACCAACATGGCGATCCTGATCGCGATCGGCGTGATCTGCGGCTTCGCCGTCGCCCGCTTGCTGCGCCGCCATGAGCCGGAGGTCATGCGCAAGTAGGACCGGGCGTGCCGGGGCCTCTGCGGGCCCCGGCACGCCCGCACAGCAGAGGCCACCGGGCGGGTCACCCATGTGAGGGTGCCCGCCCGGCGGCCATCGCTGAGACTCAGAGGTCCAAGAGGAGCCTCAGGCGAGGCTTCTGGGACCGGTCGTCGATTGACTTGTTGAAGAGCCTCAGTAGGCGCTGTTCACGTTGTCCATCGAGCCGTACCGGTCGGCGGCGTAGTTCGCCGCAGCCGTGATGTTCGCGACCGGGTTGTAGATGTTCCAGGACGTGCCCTTGACGTGGTACGTCGAGAACGTCGGCGGGATCACCTGGAGCAGGCCCTTGGACGGGATGCCCTTCTGGGCGTTGATGTCCCAGTTGTTGATCGCGTTCGGGTCACCGCTCGACTCACGCATGATGTTGCGGTACAGGCCGTTGTAGGAGCCCGGGATGTGGTGCTGCTTCATGATGTGCAGCGACTCACGGATCCAGCCGTCCAGGTTGTTGGAGTAGACCGCCCTCTGCGTGTGGTCCGTGCCCTTGGACGTGGCGCCGTGGTCCTTCTCCGGGTTCGTCTTGTCCGCCTTCACCTTCGCGTCGGCGATCTGCGCCTTCTGGTCGGCACCCGCGCCCTGAGACGTCACGCTGGTGTGCGCCTGGCTCGCGGCGGAGTAACCCACCGGCGCGGAGTGCTGGCCACCGGAGTGGTCGGGAACCAGCGACACCGCGATGGCGGCGGCACCCAGGCCGGCGACACCGGCGACGGCGATCTTGTGGGTGCGGGACAGGGCGAGACTATGACCGGGACCGGAACCCGGCACCCGTTTGAGCACGTCGCGCTTGTCCATGATCGACTGCTTCAGGCGGTCACGCGTCTCCGTGACCTCACGCTTCAGCGCGTCACGGTTGAGCATGTCGCGGTTGAAGGAACCGCCGGGCTTGAAGTTCTTGAAGTTGAAAGTGCGCTTCGACATGAGTTTTGGACCTCTTCGAATGGGATGAAGCCGCCCGCCGTTCCGAATCGGATCGGATGTCTCGGAAACAAGCGCCGCTTTCAATTCACGCGACACCGGGCGACGGCAGCCATTCTTAGCGAGCGCAAAAAATCGTGGCAAAGATGTGACGTACGAAAGCGGATAGTGGAAAGGGCGCTGCTGGGCGACGGTGGTCCGCGGCATCGTGCCCGTTCAAGAAGAGGTGGCACGTCCACTAGGTGGCTTCGTAAGTGATGTACGCCCTATGCCCGGGCTCACATCGGGGCCCGTTCTATTTCACGAATTGTTGCTGACGCAATGCACAGGGTAAGTATTCTTGGGGTCTTGTCCGGGACGCCCCCAGGCGGTTTCCCTGCCGTTCTCGAATATCAGGCGCGCATGGCCTGGACCAGCCCGTTCCGGCCGGTGTCCCCTGTCCCCGCGCGTGCACGCGCGCGTGGGGCGCCGGACTTCTGCGACGGACCTCCACGCCGCGGCACCGAGCCCCCGCCCGGATCCCGGTCCGCCCCCGGCTCCGTCCGCTGGCCCTACGTCCTCAGCCCTAGGGGGAGGCCGCCACAGGTCCGATACGCACTGTCACCGCCCGCGGGTACCGTGAAGTCATGAGTGATGGTCCGCGCTCCGGCCTGTACGCGGTGAGCTCCGCGCTGCTGGCCATGAGCAGACACCTTGAGGTGCGCGACGTCCTGAAGACGATCGTCGCCTCGGCCCGTGAGCTGCTCGACGCCGAGTACGCGGCCCTCGGCGTCCCGGACGACCACGGCGGCTTCGCGCAGTTCGTGGTGGACGGCGTCAGCGACGAGCAGTGGAAGGCCATCGGCCCCCTGCCGCGCCAGCACGGCATCCTCGCCGCGATGCTGCACGAGGCCAAGCCGCAGCGCCTCGCCGACGTGCGCGAGGACCTCCGCTTCGAGGGCTGGCCTAGCGCGCACCCGGAGATGTCCGACTTCCTCGGCCTGCCCATCCGGGACGGCGAGGAGACGATCGGGGCGCTCTTCCTGGCCAACAAGCGTTCACCCAAGCCGCAGGGCGGCTGCGGATTCACCGAGCAGGACGAGGAGCTCCTGTCGATCCTCGCCCAGCACGCCGCCATCGCCCTCACCAACGCACGCCTCTACGAGCGCAGCCGCGAGCTGACCATCTCCGAGGAGCGCTCCCGCCTCGCCCACGAGCTGCACGACGCCGTCAGCCAGAAGCTCTTCTCCCTGCGGCTGACCGCCCAGGCAGCCGTGGCGCTCATGGACCGCGATCCGTCGCGCGCCAAGGGCGAGCTGCACCAGGTGGCGCAGCTCGCCGCGGAGGCCGCCGACGAGCTGCGCGCTGCCGTCGTCGAGCTCCGCCCCGCCGCCCTCGACGAGGACGGCCTGGTGGCCACCCTGCGCACCCAGATCCAGGTACTCGACCGCGCCCACTCCGCCCGCGTCACCTTCGCCTCCCGCGGCGTGCGCGCCCTGCCGGCCGCCCAGGAGGAAGCCATCCTGCGCGTGGCCCAGGAGGCCTTGCACAACGCCCTGCGGCACTCGGGAGCGGTCCAGGTGGACGTCGGCCTGACACGCCGCGGCGTGGACACGCTGCTGCGCGTCACGGACGACGGCTCGGGCTTCGAGCCCCGCGCCGTCCGCCGCGCCGGCCGCCACCTGGGCCTGGTCTCCATGCGGGAGCGGGCGAGCGGCGTCGGCGGCAGGCTCACCATCGCCTCGGAGCCCGGCAAGGGCACCACGATCGAGATGGAGGTCCCCGGTGGCTGACGAGAAAGGGCCGGAGGGCGGCGCGCGGCAGGACCGGCGGCCACCCGGAGGCCCGATCCGGGTCCTGCTGGTGGACGACCACCAGGTGGTCCGCCGGGGCCTGCGCACCTTCCTGGAGGTGCAGGACGACATCGAGGTCGTCGGAGAGGCCTCCGACGGCGCAGAGGGCGTCGCCCGCGCCGAGGAGCTCGCCCCCGACGTGGTCCTCATGGACGTCAAGATGCCCGGCATGGACGGCGTCGAGGCGCTGCGCAAGCTCCGCGAGCACGCCAACCCCGCGCGCGTGCTCATCGTCACCAGCTTCACCGAGCAGCGGACGGTCGTCCCCGCCCTGCGCGCCGGCGCCGCCGGCTATGTCTACAAGGACGTCGACCCGGACGCGCTGGCCGGCGCCATCCGCTCCGTGCATGCCGGCCACGTGCTGCTCCAGCCCGAGGTCGCGGGAGCCCTCCTCTCCCAGGAGGAGACGGGCAGCGGCCAGGGGAGGGCCGGCTCGCTCACCGAGCGTGAGAGGGAAGTCCTCGGGCTCATCGCCGACGGCCGCTCCAACCGCGAGATCGCCCGGGCGCTCGTCCTCTCGGAGAAGACGGTCAAGACGCATGTGTCGAACATCCTCATGAAGCTCGACCTGGCCGACCGCACCCAGGCCGCCCTGTGGGCCGTCCGGCACGGCGTGACGGGCTGAACCCAGGCAGCGGGCGAGCCGGTCGCCCCGCGGGCCACCGGCACAGGCGCATCGCGCGCCCAGGGCACAACGTGACCGGCCGCACAGGTGACGCGCGTCACCGCGCGCCGCGCTCACGCTCCTCCACATACGCGTTGTACGCCGCCACCTGCGCCCGCCGGGCCGTCCGCTCGACCGGGCGCAGAGCCTCCGTCCGGGCCGCCATCTCCGACGCGCTCACGGCCGCGCCGTGCCCGTTCTCGTACGTCACCGAGACCAGCAGCGCCACCCGCTCGGCCAGCTCCAGCACCCGTACCGCCCGTGGCGGGTAACCGGGTGCCAGCGGCTCACGGCCGCGCTCCGCACGCGCGCGATAGGCGTCGATCGCCGCCTCCGCGGCAGGCCCGGACGCCGTGACGTCCAGGCGCGAGAGGACCTCCGTGGCCTCCCTGAGGGCCTCCGCGAGCTCCCGCTCCGCCTCTCCGAGCGACGGCACGTCCGCGGGCGGTGCCTGTCTGGTCGGCAGGCAGATCCAGGCGACCTCGACATGCACGTCGCCCGCGGGTCCCGCCTGGGACACCTCGGGGACCAGCCCCAGCGCGGCACCCTGGCAGACCACCGCCTCTCCCGCCTCCAGAGCCCGCGCATTGAACGCGGGAGGGCCGCTGAGGCCCAGGGGATGGCCCGGCGCGGGCAGCGCGACCCGCAGGCCGGTCACACCGAGCGCACGCAGCCGGCCGAGCGCCAGCGTGAGCCCGACGGCCCCCTCCTCGCCGGGCAGCCCGGTGACGCGATGCACAGCGTCCTCGCCGACCACGGCCAGGACCGCGTCATCCGGTGAGATCAATCCGGCCAATAGTGCGTTTCCCCATGAGGCCAACCGTCCAGAGCGTGGTTCCGAGAGCATGGGTACCACCCTAGGGACCGGCCGATGGAACGGTCCGCACAAGTGGTGGCGTAGGTTTTGCCTGGGGGCTGCGCCCACCGGCGCACGCGACAGCTGAGACGGCTCACAGCCGATACTGCAATGGGAGACAACGCGCTCATGAGCGATGTACTGGAGCTGGAGGACGTATCCGTGGTCCGCGAGGGCCGGGCTCTGGTGGACCAGATCTCCTGGTCGGTCAAGGAAGGGGAGCGCTGGGTCATCCTAGGCCCCAACGGCGCCGGCAAGACCACCCTTCTCAATGTCGCCTCCAGCTACCTCTTCCCCAGCACGGGCACCGCCAGCATCCTGGGCGAGCAGTTGGGCAAGGTCGACGTCTTCGAACTCCGCCCGCGCATCGGCGTCGCGGGCGTCGCCATCGCCGAGAAGCTGCCCAAGCGCCAGACCGTCCTGCAGACCGTCCTCACCGCCGCCTACGGAATGACCGCCGGCTGGCACGAGGACTACGAGGACATCGACGAGCAGCGCGCCCGCGCCTTCCTCGACCGCCTCGGCATGAACGACTACCTGGACCGCAAGTTCGGCACCCTCTCCGAAGGGGAGCGCAAGCGCACCCTCATCGCCCGGGCCCTGATGACCGACCCCGAACTCCTCCTCCTCGACGAGCCCGCGGCCGGTCTCGACCTGGGCGGCCGCGAGGACCTGGTCCGCCGCCTCGGCCGGCTCGCCAGCGACCCCATCGCACCCTCCATGATCATGGTCACCCACCATGTGGAGGAGATCGCACCGGGCTTCACCCACGTCCTGTTGCTCCGTCAGGGCAAGGTGCTCGCCGCCGGCCCGCTGGAGATCGAACTCACCTCGCGCAACCTCTCCCGCTGCTTCGGGCTCCCCCTCGTGGTCGAGCAGGTCGGCGAGCGCTGGACCGCCCAGGGCCTCCCGATGTCCTGAACCCGCTTGCTCGTCCGCTTCCTGACAGGAGGTCTGTTCGGCGACGGGACGGCGGCCCTACCATGCCGATGTGAGCATCGACGCGTGGGTGTGGTGGTTGATCGGAGCCGTCGCGCTCGGAATCCCGCTCGTAGTGACCGCAATGCCCGAATTCGGGATGTTCGCCGTAGGGGCCGTCGCGGCAGCCGTCGTCGCGGCGCTCGGAGGCGGCATCGTCGCCCAGGTCGTCGTCTTCGTCATCGTCTCCGTCGCCCTCATCGCGGTCGTCCGTCCCATCGCCAACAGACACCGGATGCAGAACCCAGGACTGGCATCGGGAGTGGACGCGCTCAAGGGCAAGCAGGCCGTCGTCCTGGAACGCGTCGACAGCGCCGGCGGGCGGATCAAACTCGCGGGCGAGGTCTGGTCGGCACGCGCGCTCGACACCACCCGCAGCTACGACGTGGGGCAGGAAGTCGACGTGGTGGAGATCGACGGTGCCACGGCCGTCGTCATCTGAGCCGGCGGGGTTACCTCCCGGGCCCGCCCCGACACCGCGCGGCGGCCGCCCCCGGTGGAAGGCGGACCTGCACGTTCCGCGCGCACCGAACCGGCTTGAGGCAAGGCGGAGTTACGGGAAGTCGCCCACGACGCGCGGGTGTCTGACAGACTCGACAAGCAAGATCTAAAAGAAGCACGGATCTTCCGGAAAAGCCGAGGCATGAAGGGTACGGGCAACCACGATGGAACCAATCATCATCGTCCTGATCATTCTGGTGGTGCTGGTCTTCATCGCCCTGATCAAGACGATCCAAGTCATCCCCCAGGCGAGCGCCGCCATCGTCGAGCGCTTCGGCCGCTACACCCGCACGCTCAACGCCGGCCTCAACATCGTCGTGCCCTTCATCGACACCATCAGGAACCGCATCGACCTGCGTGAACAGGTCGTGCCCTTCCCGCCGCAGCCGGTGATCACCCAGGACAACCTGGTCGTCAACATCGACACGGTCATCTACTACCAGGTGACCGACGCACGCGCCGCGACCTACGAGGTCGCCAGCTACATCCAGGCCATCGAGCAGCTCACCGTCACCACCCTCCGCAACATCATCGGTGGCATGGACCTGGAGCGCACCCTCACCTCCCGCGAGGAGATCAACGCCGCCCTGCGCGGCGTCCTCGACGAGGCGACGGGCAAGTGGGGCATCCGCGTCAACCGCGTCGAGCTCAAGGCCATCGAGCCCCCCACGTCCATCCAGGACTCCATGGAGAAGCAGATGCGCGCCGACCGGGACAAGCGCGCAGCGATCCTCCAGGCCGAGGGTGTCCGGCAGTCCGAGATCCTGCGCGCCGAGGGCGAGAAGCAGTCCGCGATCCTGCGCGCCGAGGGTGAGGCCAGGGCGGCCGCGCTCCGCGCCGAGGGCGAGGCCCAGGCCATCCGCACGGTCTTCGAGTCCATCCACGCCGGAGACCCGGACGAGAAGCTGCTCTCGTACCAGTACCTCCAGATGCTCCCGAAGATCGCCGAGGGCGACGCGAACAAGCTGTGGATCGTGCCCAGCGAGATCGGCGACGCCCTCAAGGGCCTCTCCGGCGCCGTCGGCAACCTCGGCCCCATGTCCGGCGGCCCCACCGCGGCCAACGGCAAGGAACTGCGCGAGCAGCCGCCCATCGACTGACGCGGCGCCCGAGGGCGCAGACCGGTGCCACCGGCCGGCGACCGCCCCGAAGCAACAGCGCAACGCGGAGCAGCCCCCCGCCGGTCCCCGGCGAGGGGCTGCACACGTCTTCCAGGCCGCCGCCCGGCCTCTCTAGGCCGCCGGCTGAGGAGCGGGCTTGGCCGCCGGCTGAGGAGCCGGCCTGCCCAGCCACTCCGGCAGCGTCTCGCGCTCCTGACGGCCCAGCGTCAGCAGCATCGCATCGGCGGGAGTCGGCTCGAAGGGCTGCCGCAGCAGCTTCATCCCCGCCTCCTCCGGTGTGCGGTTCGCCTTGCGGTGGTTGTCCTCGGCACAGGACGCCACCGTGTTCAGCCAGGAGTCCGCGCCACCCGCGGAACGAGGCACCACGTGGTCGACGGTGGTCGCCCGCCTGCCGCAGTACGCGCACCTGTGCTGATCGCGCACCAGCACACCCCGCCTCGACCACGGAGCGCGTCTTCGGAAGGGCACCCGTACGTAGCGGCAGAGCCTGATCACCCGCGGCATCGGAAGGTCCACGGCCGCGGCACGCACCCGCAGCGCGGGGTGGGCCTGCTCGACGACCGCCTTGTCCTGCAACACCAGCACGACGGCACGGTTCAAGGTCACAGTCGACAGCGGCTCGAAGCTCGCATTGAGCACCAGCGTGTCCCGCACACCCACCTCCCGTATGACCGGCCCGCCGCCTGGCGGGCTGGGATCAACTCTGGCCGGGCGCGCCGGGATGGACAACGCAATAAAAGATGCCCACCTCCGACCAATCCCAAGGTCGAAGGCGGGCGAATGTTGGGTGAACCGTGCCCGTCCTGACGGGCACGGCCCACCCGGTCACATCGTCCACCGAGACAGCCACTCCCAGGGCGAACGGTCACCGGACCGCGGGACGGCCGCCTCAGCGAAGGCGTGTCATCCCGCAGCCGGCGCCGCGTACTCGCCGACGAGCTGGGCCCGCGCCAGGGTGTGGAAACGCAGGTTGAACCCGACGAACGCCGGCGTCGCGTCGGCGTCCGGTCCCAGCTTCTCCTGGTCCACGGCGTACACGGTGAAGACGTAGCGGTGCGCTGGGTCGCCGGCGGGCGGCGCGGCACCGCCGAAGTCCCTGGTGCCGTAGTCGTTCCGCGCCTGGGTCGCGCCGCTCGGCAGCCCCTGGAACGCCCCGGTGCCCGCACCGGCGGGCAACTCCGTGACGGTGGCCGGGATGTCGAAGAGGACCCAGTGCCAGAACCCGCTGCCCGTGGGGGCGTCCGGGTCGTAGCAGGTGACGGCGAAGCTCTTGGTCTCAGCCGGGAACCCCTCCCACCGCAGCTGCGGCGAGGTGTTCCCGCTCGCGTAGACCTGCGCGTCCCCCAGCGTCGCTCCTTCCGCCACGTCCTCGCTCACCACGGTGAAGGCGGGCACCTGGGGAAGGAATTCATGGGGAAGGGGCGGCCTCTTGGGATCGGTCACAACGGCACCTCCAGATCAGGTACGACTTACGGAGCCGAGCCTAGGACCTAGAACCAGTTGCGGCGGCTACCGACCTCCGAGATCCACTGGTTCAGATAGGCGGCCCAGTCCGTCGTGTGGAAGTCGTGCAGCCCCACCACGAACGACTTGAAGGTGTCGCTGCCCTCACTGAAGAGCCCCGGCTTCTTGTCCATCTCCAGGATGACGTCCATCTCCCGGTCGTCCGCCACGAAGCTCAGCTCGACCTGGTTCAGCCCCCGGTACTGCTGCGGCGGGAAGAACTCGATCTCCTGGTAGAAGGGCAGCTGCTGCCGGGTACCCCGGATGTGGCCGCGCTCCATGTCCGCGTTCTTGAAGTGGAACCCGAGCCTCCCGAAGGAGTCCAGGATCGCCTGCTGGGCCGGCAGCGGGTGAACCGTGATCGGATCGAGATCGCCGGAATCGACCGCGTGGGCGATCTGAAGCTCGGTCGACACCCCGATGTGCATACCGTGCAGCGCGTGCCCGGAGAAGCTGGTGATCGGCGTCTCCCAGGGGATCTCCAGACCGAACGGCACCGCGTGCACCGCCTCCGCCTGGAGCTGGAAGGCCCCGCCGAGCCGCACCTTGGTGAACTCGATGTTCTGCTTGTACTCCTGGTCTCCGCCCTCGACCTCGACCTTGGCCTGGAGGCCGACCGACAGACCCTGGATCTCCTGGCTGACGGTGCCGCCCTGGATCCGCACCTCACCCTGGACCACACCACCGGGCACGACGTTGGCGTCGTTGAGCACCGTCTCCACCGAAGCCCCGCCCGCGCCCAGACTCGCAAGCAGCCTCTTGAACCCCATGTCTCTCCTCCCCAGGCCGCGCCTGTGGTCTGCCAACCTGTTTCTTGATCCGTATACGCCAACCGGCCGCGTCCGGTTGCGCGCACTCATCCTGGCAGCCGGCGGGTCACCGCGCGCTCTGATCGGGCGCGCGTCGTGGACTAGGCTCGGACCCCATGATCGTGGCCCCTGACCGTACGCCCCTCGCGCGGGAGTTCCTCGACCGGCCTGTGCTGGACGTGGCCAAGGGCCTCTTGGGACGCCTGCTCGTACGCAACACCCCCGAGGGCCCGATCGAGCTCCTCCTCACCGAGGTGGAGGCCTACGCGGGCGAGGTGGATCCCGGGTCGCACGCCTACCGCGGGCGGACGGCCCGCAACGAAGTGATGTTCGGCCCCCCGGGACACGCATACGTCTACTTCACGTACGGCATGTGGTTCTGCCTCAACGTCGTCTGCGGACCCGAGAACCACGCGAGCGGGGTCCTCCTGCGGGCCGGGGAGATCGTGGAAGGCGCCGAGCTGGCCCGTCTACGCAGGCCCTCGGCCCGGCACGACAGGGAACTGGCCAAGGGCCCGGCCAGGCTGGCGACGGCCCTCGACGTGGACCGCGCCCTCAACGGCACGGACCTCTGTGGGGGACCCGATGCCCCGCTCCAACTCCTCAACGGGAACCCGTGTGATGCCGACCGCGTGCGCAACGGTCCACGCACAGGCGTGTCGGGAGCGGGCGGGGTCCACCCCTGGCGCTTCTGGATCGACGGCGACCCCACGGTCAGCCCGTACCGGCCGCACACGCCCCGCAAGCGCAGAACTTGACGCGCCCGCCATGGACCCGTAATGTAGATCGAGCCGCTGGAACCGGCTACGGCTTTCAGTCAGCAGCCGGAAGCGGCAAAACCACTACCTACGACTCCCTCAGCGGGTGCGTAATCGGCATGCCGAATTCACGCGTCCATGAAGGGCAGAGACCCCGTTCCGGGGACCGCCCCGGGGATCGGATAACGTAGTGAATGTCGAAAGGCCGCGAGGCCGATTAAGACGCCCCTGTTCCGGCCGGGGAAATCGGGTCCGAAGGATCTGATAGAGTCGGAAAAGCCGAAGGGAAACGCCCGGAGGAAAGCCGCGAAGTAGGTTTTCGTGGTGAGTACGAAGGAAGTGTCCGTTCCTTGAGAACTCAACAGCGTGCTAAAAGTCAACGCCAGATATGTTGATACCCCGTCTACCCGAAGATGCTTGCATTGGGTCTTTGTGGTGACGTGGTTCCTTTGAAGTAACAAGAACACAGCGAGGACGCTGTGTGCGGGAAGTTGTATTCCGCTTCCTGCACCGCTCTCGTGATGTGTGACCCACCGTTGGTGGGAAGACATTCACGGAGAGTTTGATCCTGGCTCAGGACGAACGCTGGCGGCGTGCTTAACACATGCAAGTCGAACGATGATCCGGCTTCGGTCGGGGATTAGTGGCGAACGGGTGAGTAACACGTGGGCAATCTGCCCTTCACTCTGGGACAAGCCCTGGAAACGGGGTCTAATACCGGATAGGACACTGGGAGGCATCTTCTGGTGTGGAAAGCTCCGGCGGTGAAGGATGGGCCCGCGGCCTATCAGCTTGTTGGTGGGGTGATGGCCTACCAAGGCGACGACGGGTAGCCGGCCTGAGAGGGCGACCGGCCACACTGGGACTGAGACACGGCCCAGACTCCTACGGGAGGCAGCAGTGGGGAATATTGCACAATGGGCGCAAGCCTGATGCAGCGACGCCGCGTGGGGGATGACGGCCTTCGGGTTGTAAACCTCTTTCAGCAGGGAAGAAGCCTTAGGGTGACGGTACTTGCAGAAGAAGCGCCGGCTAACTACGTGCCAGCAGCCGCGGTAATACGTAGGGCGCAAGCGTTGTCCGGAATTATTGGGCGTAAAGAGCTCGTAGGCGGCGTGTCGCGTCGGTTGTGAAAGCCCGGGGCTTAACTCCGGGTCTGCAGTCGATACGGGCATGCTTGAGTTCGGTAGGGGAGATCGGAATTCCTGGTGTAGCGGTGAAATGCGCAGATATCAGGAGGAACACCGGTGGCGAAGGCGGATCTCTGGGCCGATACTGACGCTGAGGAGCGAAAGCGTGGGGAGCGAACAGGATTAGATACCCTGGTAGTCCACGCCGTAAACGGTGGGCACTAGGTGTGGGCGACATTCCACGTCGTCCGTGCCGCAGCTAACGCATTAAGTGCCCCGCCTGGGGAGTACGGCCGCAAGGCTAAAACTCAAAGGAATTGACGGGGGCCCGCACAAGCGGCGGAGCATGTGGCTTAATTCGACGCAACGCGAAGAACCTTACCAAGGCTTGACATACGCCGGAAAACCGTGGAGACACGGTCCCCCTTGTGGTCGGTGTACAGGTGGTGCATGGCTGTCGTCAGCTCGTGTCGTGAGATGTTGGGTTAAGTCCCGCAACGAGCGCAACCCTTGTCCCGTGTTGCCAGCAGGCCCTTGTGGTGCTGGGGACTCACGGGAGACCGCCGGGGTCAACTCGGAGGAAGGTGGGGACGACGTCAAGTCATCATGCCCCTTATGTCTTGGGCTGCACACGTGCTACAATGGCCGGTACAATGAGTTGCGATGCCGTGAGGTGGAGCGAATCTCAAAAAGCCGGTCTCAGTTCGGATTGGGGTCTGCAACTCGACCCCATGAAGTCGGAGTCGCTAGTAATCGCAGATCAGCATTGCTGCGGTGAATACGTTCCCGGGCCTTGTACACACCGCCCGTCACGTCACGAAAGTCGGTAACACCCGAAGCCGGTGGCCCAACCCCTTGTGGGAGGGAGTCGTCGAAGGTGGGACTGGCGATTGGGACGAAGTCGTAACAAGGTAGCCGTACCGGAAGGTGCGGCTGGATCACCTCCTTTCTAAGGAGCACTCCACGTCGGCTTAGACCGACGCAGAGGCCAGTACATCGGGGAGTGTTCGATGCTGGTTCGCTCATGGGTGGAACGTTGACTATTCGGCATCTTGAGTCGGCTCGGGCCGCTAGTACTGCTTCCTTGTGAGGCGTGGAACGTGGACTACGAGGGCTTGAGGTGTTGAGCACGCTGTTGGGTGTCTGAGGGCACGGCCACGTGGTGGTTGTGTTTTCGGTTGCCGGCCCCGGTGAACTCAGGCTGTTGCTTGGGGTGGTGGGTGGTTGGTCGTTGTTTGAGAACTGCACAGTGAACGCGAGCATCTGTGGCCAAGTTTTTAAGGGCGCACGGTGGATGCCTTGGCACCAGGAACCGATGAAGGACGTGGGAGGCCGCGATAGGCCCCGGGGAGCTGTCAACCGAGCTTTGATCCGGGGGTGTCCGAATGGGGTAACCCGGCAGTCGTTATGGGCTGTCACCCGCTGCTGAACTCATAGGCAGTGTGGAGGGAACGCGGGGAAGTGAAACATCTCAGTACCCGCAGGAAGAGAAAACAACCGTGATTCCGGGAGTAGTGGCGAGCGAAACTGGATGAGGCTAAACCTTGGGCGTGTGAGACCCGGCAGGGGTTGCGTCTTGGGGGTTGTGGGAGCTTTCTTTCATGATCTGCCGGTCGTGAGGCAAGTTAGAAATCGTGGATGTAGGCGAAGGGCATGCGAAAGGCCCGGCGTAGAGGGTAAGACCCCCGTAGCTGAAATGTCTGCGACTTGTTTGAGAGTTTCCCGAGTAGCATGGGGCCCGAGAAATCCTGTGTGAATCTGGCGGGACCACCCGCTAAGCCTAAATATTCCCTGGTGACCGATAGCGGATAGTACCGTGAGGGAATGGTGAAAAGTACCCCGGGAGGGGAGTGAAATAGTACCTGAAACCGTGTGCCTACAAGCCGTGGGAGCGTCGCTGACGGGATTTGTTCCTGTTAGTCGTGACTGCGTGCCTTTTGAAGAATGAGCCTGCGAGTTTGCGGCATGTTGCGAGGTTAACCTGTTGTGGGGGAGCCGTAGCGAAAGCGAGTCCGAAGAGGGCGTTGAGTAGCGTGTTCAAGACCCGAAGCGGAGTGATCTAGCCATGGGCAGGTTGAAGCGGCTGTAAGAGGTCGTGGAGGACCGAACCCACCAGGGTTGAAAACCTGGGGGATGACCTGTGGTTAGGGGTGAAAGGCCAATCAAACTCCGTGATAGCTGGTTCTCCCCGAAATGCATTTAGGTGCAGCGTCGTGTGTTTCTTGCCGGAGGTAGAGCACTGGATAGGCGATGGGCCTTACCGGGTTACTGACCTTAGCCAAACTCCGAATGCCGGTAAGTGAGAGCGCGGCAGTGAGACTGTGGGGGATAAGCTCCATGGTCGAGAGGGAAACAGCCCAGAGCATCGACTAAGGCCCCTAAGCGTGTGCTAAGTGGGAAAGGATGTGGAGTCGCAGAGACAACCAGGAGGTTGGCTTAGAAGCAGCCATCCTTGAAAGAGTGCGTAATAGCTCACTGGTCTAGTGATTCCGCGCCGATAATGTAGCGGGGCTCAAGCATACCGCCGAAGTCGTGTCATTGCAGCATGAGCCTTAACGGGTGTTGTGATGGGTAGGGGAGCGTCGTGTGCCGGGTGAAGCAGCGCCGGAAGGTAGTTGTGGATGGTTCACGAGTGAGAATGCAGGCATGAGTAGCGATTCACACGTGGGAAACGTGTGCGCCGATTGACTAAGGGTTCCTGGGTCAAGCTGATCTGCCCAGGGTAAGTCGGGACCTAAGGCGAGGCCGACAGGCGTAGTCGATGGATAACCGGTTGATATTCCGGTACCCGCTATGAAGCGTCAAACATCGAGCATCGTGATGCTAAGGCCGTGAAGCCGTTCCCTGTCGGTTTACCGTCGGGGAAAGTGGTGGAGCCGCCGGTCCAAGCGGTTAGTAGGTGAGTGATGGGGTGACGCAGGAAGGTAGTCCATCCCGGGCGGTGGTTGTCCCGGGGTAAGGGTGTAGCCCGGTGTGTAGGTAAATCCGCACACTTTGTGGGTGAGGCCTGATGCCGAGCCGATTGTGGTGAAGTGGATGATCCTATGCTGTCGAGAAAAGCCTCTAGCGAGTTTTGTGGCGGCCCGTACCCTAAACCGACTCAGGTGGTCTGGTAGAGAATACTGAGGCGTTCGGGTGAACTATGGTTAAGGAACTCGGCAAAATGCCCCCGTAACTTCGGGAGAAGGGGGGCCGTTCCTGGTGATGGGATTTACTCCTTGAGCTGGGGGTGGCCGCAGAGACCAGCGAGAAGCGACTGTTTACTAAAAACACAGGTCCGTGCGAAGCCGTAAGGCGATGTATACGGACTGACGCCTGCCCGGTGCTGGAACGTTAAGGGGACCGGTTAGCTCACTTTCGGGTGGGCGAGGCTGAGAACTTAAGCGCCAGTAAACGGCGGTGGTAACTATAACCATCCTAAGGTAGCGAAATTCCTTGTCGGGTAAGTTCCGACCTGCACGAATGGCGTAACGACTTCTTGACTGTCTCAACCATAGGCCCGGTGAAATTGCAGTACGAGTAAAGATGCTCGTTTCGCGCAGCAGGACGGAAAGACCCCGGGACCTTTACTATAGTTTGATATTGGTGTTCGGTTCGGCTTGTGTAGGATAGGTGGGAGACTGTGATGCGGGCACGCCAGTGTTCGTGGAGTCGTTGTTGAAATACCACTCTGGTCGTGCTGGATGTCTAACCTGGGTCCGTGATCCGGATCAGGGACAGTGTCTGATGGGTAGTTTAACTGGGGCGGTTGCCTCCTAAAGGGTAACGGAGGCGCCCAAAGGTTCCCTCAGCCTGGTTGGTAATCAGGTGTTGAGTGTAAGTGCACAAGGGAGCTTGACTGTGAGACTGACGGGTCGAGCAGGGACGAAAGTCGGGACTAGTGATCCGGCGGTGGCTTGTGGAAGCGCCGTCGCTCAACGGATAAAAGGTACCCCGGGGATAACAGGCTGATCTTCCCCAAGAGTCCATATCGACGGGATGGTTTGGCACCTCGATGTCGGCTCGTCGCATCCTGGGGCTGGAGTCGGTCCCAAGGGTTGGGCTGTTCGCCCATTAAAGCGGTACGCGAGCTGGGTTTAGAACGTCGTGAGACAGTTCGGTCCCTATCCGCTGTGCGCGTAGGAGTCTTGAGAAGGGCTGTCCCTAGTACGAGAGGACCGGGACGGACGAACCTCTGGTGTGCCAGTTGTTCTGCCAAGGGCATGGCTGGTTGGCTACGTTCGGGAGGGATAACCGCTGAAAGCATCTAAGCGGGAAGCCTGCTTCGAGATGAGGGCTCCCACCCACTTGATGGGGTAAGGCTCCCAGTAGACGACTGGGTTGATAGGCCAGGTCTGGAAGCCCTGTGAGGGGTGGAGGTGACTGGTACTAATAGGCCGAGGGCTTGTCCTCAGGTGCTCGCGTTCACTGTGTTGGTTCTCAGACAACGAACGGTCGTGTCGGCTGAACGGCTTCACTTATCAATTGAAAAGTGTGCTTGTTCGCTGGCCCTGTTCGATACCCTGTTTATAAACGGGGTGACTGATAGGGTTTCGGTGGCCATAGCGAGAGGGAAACGCCCGGTTACATTCCGAACCCGGAAGCTAAGCCTTTCAGCGCCGATGGTACTGCAGGGGGGACCCTGTGGGAGAGTAGGACGCCGCCGAACAATCTTTGGAGGACCCTTGGTCCCAGCGTTCACGCTGGGACCAAGGGTCCTTTTGTTTTTTCGGGCGCCGTTCATGTGCTCGGCTGCGTAAGAATGACCGTGGTAGTGACGACAGGAGTCAGTGATGTCCGCCAACTCTCCCGACGACCGTCCGGAGCGTGAGCAGCGCCGCCGGGACGGTGGTGACCGCGACGGTTACCGGGCTCGGCCCCGACGCGATGATGAGCGAGGCGGCTTCGGGCAGCGCCCAGACCGCAACCGAGGCGGTGACCGCGACCGCGGCGACCGTGGCGGCCACGGGGACGCTCGCCGCGACGGCGACCACGGCGGCAACCGCGGTCGCGACGACCGCGACCGGGGCTTCCAGGACCGTGGCGGACGTCCGCCCTTCCGCCGTGACGACCGACCCGCGGGACCCCGTCGCGACGACCGGTACAGCGGCGGACAGCAGGGCGACCGGTACGGTTCCGAGCGGCGCCCCGGCGGAGCCGAGGGCCGTGGCTACCGCGGGGACGGAGACCGTCCGGCCCACCGCAGGGACGACCGCCCGGGATTCCGGCGCGACGGCGACCACGCCGGGCGGGGTGGCTTCCGCCGCGATGACCGACGTGACGACCGTGGTGGTTTCCGGCGTGACGATCGTGATGGTCGACGTGACGATCGTGGCGGTTTCCGGCGTGATGACCGTGACGGCCGACGCGATGACCGTGGTGGTTTCCGGCGTGATGACCGTGACGGCCGTCGTGACGATCGCGGTGGGTTCCGGCGCGATGATCGTGGTGGGTTCCGGCGTGACGATCGTGACGGCCGTCGTGACGATCGTGGCGGTTTCCGCCGTGATGACCGTGACGCCCGTGACGGCCGACGCGATGACCGCGGGGGGTTCCGCCGTGACGAGCAGAGCGGCTTCCGTCGTGATGACCGTGTCGGTTTCCGGCGTGATGACCGTGACGGCCGTCGTGACGATCGCGGTGGTTTCCGCCGTGACGATCGTGACGGTCGCCGTGATGATCGGGGCGGGCCCCGCGGTGATGGGTACCGGGGCGGCTTCCGTCGCGATGACCGGCGTTCCGAACGCGCCGGTGACACCGGCCGGCACGAGCAGCGGCGGGACGATCACCGTGACACCCGTGACAGCCGGGACCACGGCCGCGACGACCGGGGCGGCTTCCGACGCGACGACGCCCGTGGTGGACGTACAGGCGAGTACCGCACCCGTGACGACAGGCGCGACGACAGCCGGGGTGGTTTCCGCCGGGACGACAGCCGTGGTGGCCGCCCTGGCGGCTTCCGTGGCCGGGACGGCAGGGACAGCCGGGACAGCCGTGACGGACGCGGTGGAGACTGGCGCGGAGAGCGGCGTGGGGACCACCGTGGTGGCGACAGGTTCCGTGATGACCGCGACCGGGACAGGGGCCGCGACCGCGAGCCCATCCAGCGCCTGCCCATCCCTGAGGACGTCACCGGAGAAGAGGTCGACAGGGAGGTGCGGCAGGAACTCCAGAGCCTGCCGAAGACACTCGCCGACGATGTCGCGAAGAACCTCGTCATGGTCGCGCGGCTGATCGACGACGAGCCCGAACGCGCCTACGGTTATGCCAAGGTCGCACTGCGGCTGGCGTCCCGTGTGGCGGCCGTGCGTGAGGCCGCCGGTTTCGCCGCATACGCGAACCAGCTCTACGGCGAGGCGCTGGCCGAGTTCCGGGCCGCCCGGCGGATGACCGGCAATGTCGACTTGTGGCCCCTCATGGCTGACAGCGAGCGCGGTCTCGGCCGGCCCGAGAAGGCTCTCGACATGGCGGGTGCCCCCGAGGTCGGCAAGCTCGACAAGGCCGGCCAGGTCGAGATGCGGCTGGTGGCCGCCGGTGCCCGCCGCGACCTCGGCCAACTCGACGCCGCCATCGTGACGTTGCAGAGCCCGGAACTGGCCTCGAACTCGATCCAGCCGTGGACCGCGCGCCTGCGCTACGCCTACGCCGACGCGCTGCTCGCGGCGGGCCGGGACGAGGAGGCACGGGACTGGTTCGCCAAAGCCGTCGAGTCCGACCGGGACGGCACCACCGACGCCTCCGACCGGCTCGCCGAGCTGGACGGCATCGAGTTCACGGACGCCCTCGACGAGACCTTCGACGAGGAGACAGAACAGGAAGCCGAAGCCGAGGCCGCTCAGCCTCAGGCCGCCCAGCCCCAGGCTGACCGTCCCCAGGCCGACGATCCTCGGGACGAGCAGTCTCCCGCCGGGGACGACCTGGACGAGGAGCCAGAGGCCGAGGACCCGTCCGGGCAGCCCGAGGCCGCAGCAGCGGAAGCCTCCCCACGGGAGGACTCCGACGACGACTGGGACACGGACGACGACCGGACGACCGCACCCGACCACCGGGACGCGGATGGGCGCGGCCGGGACGCGTAGGTTCCCAGCCCGCCCAGTCCCAAGCCCCCCAACTCCCCACGCTTCCAACCCGCCGTGCGGCCACGGCGCGAGGCTCAGACGTTGACGGTGCTCACTCCGTGAGCACCCGAAGCACCAGCCCCGTGGCCGGTTTCGGGCCGAAGGACGTCGACTTGCGCGGCATCATCACACCTTGCCGCGCAAGGTCGCGCACCACGTCCTCGCGGACCGGATGCATCAGGATGCCCGTGCCACCGTCGCGCTCCGCCTTGGCGACGGTGGCCGCGGTGTCGTGGATGTAGGAGACGTGCTCGGGAGCGTCCGGGACCTGCCAGATGTGGTCGAGCAGGACCGAGTGGAGCACCGTGGCGTCGAGGGTCTGCCAGGCCACCGGTGCCTCGGGGACGAGCCGGTCCAGCAGCTCGTGCGAGGGCCGGTCGACCAGGTGGAACGCGCCGTCGCCCACCAGCAGGAAGGCGTTGCCGTCCGTGCGGGCCTTGGCGAGCGTGTCCATGGCGTCCTCCAGCGGACCGTCGACCTCGCGCACCCGGAAGCGGCCGTCGAGGGCGGCGAGCGCGTCGGAGACGGGCAGGCGGTGCAGCAGGCGGTGGATCGCACGTACCCGCATCGGGTAACGCACCGTGTCCACGAGGAGGACCAGTCCGTAGTTCCAGGGCCCGGGTACGGTGTGCTCCGCGCGTAGAGTCAGGTACGTGGCCCAGCGGTGGTGACCGTCCGCGATCAGGGCCTGGTGGCGGGAGAGGTCCGCGCGGACCGCGGCGATCTGCTCCGGGTCGCTGACGGACCACAGGCGGTGGCGGACACCGTCCTCCGTGGTGGTGGCGAGCAGCGGCGGGCGCCGCACGGTGTCGTCGATGACGGCGGCGGTGTCCCTGCGCCCGAGCCCGCCGGACGCACGCTCTCCAGAAGCACCCCTCGACCCGATGCCGCTCCCCGACACGGGGCCACTTCCCGATACGGGGCCACTCGCCGGCACGGGGCCAGTCCCCCTAACCGGGCGCGCCGGCGTCCGGCGTGCGTCCTGGAGCCCGTCAGGACCGTCCACGATGTCCCGGAGGCCGCCGCCCCCGTCGCCGCGGTACGTCAGCAGCAGGGGCTCCAGGTTGGCGGCCGTCGCCCGCATCAGCTCGGCCCTGTCCGCGACGAGCTGCGGCATGACGTCCTCGTGGGGCAGCACCACGCCTTCGGCGGGCGAGGAGAGCCGCACCGCGCCGATGACACCCCGCTGCACCAGCTCACCCGACTGATCCCCCGTGTGCTGTTCGTAGACGTAGAGGGCCGGCTCGGGATCGGTGGTGAGGATGCCCGCGGCGCGCCAGTCGCGGAGGGTGTCCGCGGCGCGCCTGCCCCGTTCGGCGGGCGTCGGGGCCTGCGGGAGGATCAGCCTGACGATGTTGTACGGGTCGGCGGACTCCAGGTGGTGCAGACCGTCGGGGCGTACCACCACGTCGTACGGCGGCGACGTGACGTCGGCGAGGCCCCGGACCCGGTCGGGGTGGTAGCGCACGCCGCGGAACGGGATCAGGTCGAGCCCGTCGCCCGCCTGGTCCTGGGCTGGATTTTCAGCGGGACCTGCAGAGTTCATTCGTGCATCGTAAGTGGGCCGTGCGCTGTCACAGGCATACGGAATGATCGGAAGAGCAGGGTGCCCGAACGGGCATGGCGAGGGTGCCCGTCGGCGTGTCGCGCGGCCGGGCACGGGCGAGGGAGAGGCGAGACGTGATGAGCCAGACGGTCAGGACGCGGCCCGCGGGCAGCGAGCGGGAGCTGAGCCGGGCCTACGACACGGCACTGCTCGACCTGGACGGGGTCGTGTACGCGGGCGGCCGGGCGATCCCCCACGCCGTGCGCTCCCTGACCGCGGCGCGCGACGCGGGCATGCACCTCGCCTACGTGACCAACAACGCCCTGCGGACGCCCGACACCGTGGCCGCGCACCTCACCGAGCTGGGCGTGCCCGCGCAGGGATCCGACGTCATCACCTCGGCACAGGCCGTGGCCCGGTTGATCAGCGATCAGGTGCCACAGGGCGCACGCGTGTTGGTGGTGGGCGGGGAGGGCCTGCGGGTCGCCCTGCGGGAGCGCGGCCTGGTGCCCGTGGAGTCCGCGGACGACGACCCGGCCGCGGTCGTGCAGGGGTACGGCGGCCCGGACCTGGCGTGGGGGCGGTTCGCGGAGGCCTGCTACGCCGTGCAGCGCGGGGTGCCGTGGTTCGCGTCCAACACCGACCGGACGATCCCGAGCGGCCGCGGCATCGCCCCGGGCAACGGCGCGGCCGTGGAGGTCGTCAGGATCGTCACCGGCGGCGAGCCCCAGGTGGCCGGCAAGCCGCTGCCGCCGATGCACCGGGAGACCATCCTGCGCACCGGAGCACAGCGCCCCCTCGTCATCGGCGACCGGCTGGACACCGACATCGAGGGCGCCTTCCACGGCGACGTGGACTCCCTGCTCGTCCTGACCGGTGTCACCGACCCGGCCCAGCTGCTGGCCGCACCGCCCCACCACCGGCCCGTCTACGTGGCCGCGGACCTGCGCGGAGTCCTGACCGGTCATCCCGAGGTCGGCCAGGAGGACGACGGCGGGAAGGCGGTGTTCCGGTGCGGGGGTTGGCGGGCCTCGGCAGGCCGGCAGCACCTCGACCTCCAGGGCGAGGGCACCCCGCTGGACGGCCTGCGCGCCCTCTGCGCGGCCGCCTGGACGGCCGCGGGGGAGGACGGCTGCCGTCTGGACGGCGGGAAGGCGGTGGCCCGGCTCGGGCTGTGAACGGCGCTGTGAGCAGGGGAGAGGAGCCCAGGGCAGGAAAGGCGGCGGAAGGCAGCGGAGGGCCGTGGAGAAGCGGCCAGGGCCGCGGTAAGGACCCGAGAGCGCGCGGAGAGGGGGGTGGAGCAGCGGGGTAGGGACGGGAAGGAAGGACAGAGTGGCAGCCATAAGCAGGGCAGCCACAAGCCGGGCAGGAACAAGCCGGGCAGGAACAAGCAGGGCAGGAACAAGCAGGGCAGGAACAAGCAGGGCAGAGACGAGCAGGGCAGGGACGAGCAGGCGGGGACGAGGCGGCGAAGGACGCGGAGTCGAACACGAAAGTCGGTTAGGCTAACCTAACCTTCGTGTTGGTCGAGAGTCCCCCAGAGGAGCGCCCAGAGGAGCAGCCGGAAGTCGCCCCCGCGCGCCGCGGGAGGCGAGCCGTGCGCGGCATCGGCCTCCTCGTCTCCGTCGCCGTGCTGGCGCTGGTGGCCGGCGCCAGTCTGGCGATCGGGGCGAATCCGCTGTCCCTGACGCAGGTCTGGCACGGGCTGTTCCAGAACTCCGGCAGCTACACGGACGTGGTGGTCGGCGAGCGGTTGTGGCGCACCGTCCTCGGACTGCTCGCCGGGGCGGCGCTCGGCCTGTCCGGCGCGGTCCTCCAGGCGCTGACCCGCAATCCGCTGGCCGACCCCGGACTGCTCGGTATCAACACCGGCGCCGCCGCGGCCGTCGTCACCGGCCTCACGTTCTTCGGGATCGGCTCCCTCAACGGATACGTGTGGTTCGCGTTCGTGGGGGCCGCCGGGGTCGGCGTGCTCGTCTACGCGCTCGGCGGCAGCCGGAGCGCCACCCCGGTACGGCTCGCGCTGGCGGGCACCGCCGTCAACGCCGCGCTCTACGGCTATCTGCAAGCCGTGATGATCATGGATGACGCGGCGCTCGGCAAGATGCGGTTCTGGACCGTCGGCTCGCTGGCCTCCGCGAACTCCGCCACCATCACCCAGGTCCTGCCGTTCCTCGTGGTCGGCACCGTCCTCGCGCTCGGCCTGGCCCGGCCGTTGAACGCCGTGGCCATGGGTGACGACACGGCCCGCGCGCTCGGCGCCCACCTCACCCGCACCCGCGCGCTGTCCATGCTGGCGGCGACGCTGCTGTGCGGGGCGGCCACCGCCGCCTGCGGGCCGATCGCCTTCGTGGGGCTGATGGTGCCGCACGCCGTGCGCTCCTTCACGGGGCCGGACCTGCGCTGGATCCTGCCGTACGCGACCGTCCTGGCACCCGTGCTGCTGCTGGGCTCCGACGTCATTGGGCGGCTGGTGGCACGGCCCGCGGAACTCCAGGTCGGCATCGTCACGGCGGTCGTCGGCGGGCCCGTCTTCGTCTACCTCGTTCGACGGCGGAGGATGGCGCAACTGTGAGGGGTCGACCGTGAAAGCCACCCGTACCGCACCCGCGCGTTCGGCGCCCGAGCGCTCCACCCGTGCCGGGGCGGTGAGAGCCACCCGGAGCCGGTGGGTGCGCGGCGGCGGGCTGTCCGTGCGCTTCGACGTCCGCGCGCTGGCCGTCGTTCTGCTGCTGGCCGCCGCCGCGCTGGCCGCGAGCGTCGTCCTCATCGGCACCGGCGACTTCCCCATCCCCGTACCGGACGTGCTGCGCGCGCTCGCGGGAGGCGGCAACCCCGCGCAGGAGTTCGTCATCCACGAGCTGCGGCTGCCGCGGGTGCTGGTCGGGCTGCTGGTGGGCGGCGCGCTGGGGCTCTCCGGAGCGCTCTTCCAGGCGGTCTCCCGCAACCCGCTGGGCAGCCCCGACGTGCTGGGCCTCGGGCAGGGCTCCACGGCCGGGGCGCTGGTGGTGATCGTGCTGTTCTCGGGAAGCGCCGTCGACGTCGCGCTCGGGTCCCTCGTCGGCGGCCTGGCGACCGGCGTGCTCATCTACGTGCTGGCCTGGCGGCGCGGCGTGCACGGCTACCGCTTCGTCCTGGTCGGCATCGGCGTCGCCGCGGTGCTCACCGCCGTCAACGGCTATCTGCTGACCAAGGCCGACCTCGTGGACGCGGCGCGGGCCGTCGTCTGGATGACGGGGTCGCTCGGCGGCCGGGGCTGGGAGCAGGTGTGGCCGCTGCTGGCGCTGTGCGCCGTCCTCGTGCCCCTCGCGCTGCTGAACGCCCGGCCGCTGCGGATGCTGGAGATGGGCGACGACGCCGCGGCGGCGCTGGGCGTCCGCGTCGAGCGCACCCGGCTGCTGCTGATGCTGGCCGCCGTCCTGCTCACCGCCTCCGCCACCGCGGCGGCCGGACCGGTCGGCTTCGTCGCCCTCACCGCCCCCCAGCTCGCCCGGCGGCTCACCCGGTCGCCCGGGCCGAACCTGCTGCCTGCCCTCGTCATGGGCGCCGCCCTGCTCGTCGTCGCCGACTGGGGATCCCAGCGGGTCTTCGGCGCCGACCAGTTGCCGGTCGGCGCCGTCACCGGCGTGCTGGGCGGCGTCTACCTGCTGTGGCTGCTGGTCACCGAACGCAGGGCGGGCCGCATATGAGCCGGGGGAGCCCCGGCCGCCCCGCGGCCGCCGCCGTGCCGCCGTCCACCGATCGCCGTCAGGAGCGTGTCCCCGTGAACCGGCTCATCACCGACGATGTGACCCTCGGCTACGACAAGCGCGTCATCGCCGAGAACCTCTCCGTCGAGATACCCGACCACTCCTTCACGGTGATCGTGGGCCCCAACGCCTGCGGCAAGTCCACACTGCTGCGGGCGCTCTCACGGATGCTCAGGCCCTCCCAGGGGCGCGTGCTGCTCGACGGGCAGGTCATCCAGTCGATGCCCGCGAAGAAGGTCGCACGGACCCTCGGGCTGCTGCCGCAGACCTCCGTCGCGCCGGACGGCATCACGGTCGGCGACCTGGTGGCACGCGGCCGCTACCCGCACCAGGGGCTGCTGCGGCAGTGGTCGTCCGAGGACGAGCGCGTCGTGCGCGAGGCCATGGAGTCGACCAGGGTCGACGATCTCGCCGACCGCTACGTGGACGAGCTCTCCGGCGGGCAGCGCCAGCGCGTCTGGATCGCCATGGCGCTCGCCCAGCAGACTCCGCTGCTGCTGCTCGACGAGCCCACCACCTACCTGGACATCCAGCACCAGATCGACGTCCTCGACCTCTGCGCCGACCTGCACGAGGAACAGGGCAGAACGCTGGTGGCGGTGCTGCACGACCTCAACCACGCCGCCCGGTACGCCACCCACCTCATCGCGCTGCGGGAGGGGCGGGTCATCGCGGAGGGCGCGCCGTCCGACATCGTGACCGCGCAACTCGTCCGGGACGTCTTCGGCCTCGCCTGCCAGGTCATCGACGACCCCGAGACGGGCACCCCGCTGGTCGTGCCGGCGGCACGCAGGCCGCGGGACGCCCGGGACGCGGACAAGCCCGGAACGGCTTCCGCGGAGCCGAGCGGAACGGCTTCCGCGGAGCCGAGCCGAACGGCATCCGCGGAGCCGAGCCGAACGGCCTCCGCGGAACCGAGTCCGGTCACCAAGGGGCCGGGCGGGCCGCACCCCGCCGGCTCCGGCACGAGCTCCGGCTCCGACTCCGGCTCCGGCTCCGATCCCGACCCGGCCCCCGCCGGCTCCCGCTCCGCCCGGCCCGGCCCCGCCGGCAGGACGTGACCGAGGCTCAGATCAGGCTGCGCAACCGCAGCAGGTCGCGGACGCCGGCCTCAAGATGGATCCGCCCGGTGGCCCACGCCCTCGGGAAGCTCAGCTCGCCGGCGACCAGCGCCACCAGGTCGTCGCCGGTCATCGCCAGGCGGATCTCCGCACGCTCCCGCGGCGGCCCGGGACGTGCGCCCTGCACCTCGATCCGGCCGTCGGTGAGGGCGCCCGAGAAGGTGGTGTCGAGGTCCGTGATGTGGCAGCTCACCGAGCGCTGCACGGCGGTGGCGCCGCGCACCTCGCCGCCCGCGGACGCCAGACGCTCCGCGAGTGTGTCGAGCGCGGTACGGCACTGCTGAATTGTCGCCATTGTGACCGACCGTACCCCAGTCGCACGCGATAGCGTCGGGACCATGAGCGACTCGACGGCAGGCCAGGAGCTTCCGGAGGAACGGCCCGCGGCCGCGACCCCGGCACCCCAGCAGGCGCCCAGGCCCTTCCCGCCCCCGCGCCCGGCACCGCCATCCGGCACCGTGCCCCGCCCCGGCACCGTGCCGCACCCCGGACCCCCGGCCGCCCCGGGCCCCCTGGCGGGACCGCGCCCCGCGGCGGCCCCCACCACCCCCGGACCCGCCCCGCACGGCACGGCCGACGCACCGGGGCCCCGCGGGGAGCACGAGCCGGCGCCCGAGACCGACCCCGCCGCCCCCGCGCCCCTCGGTGTGGACCGGGCGCCGACCGGGCATCCCGACGTCGATGCCCTCCTGGAGCGACTGGCCGACGCCGACCACCTTGCGATCGATGGACACCTGGAGGTGTACGAGGATGTGCACCGGGGGTTGCGTGACGCGCTGACGGAGCTGGACACGCGCCCGGGCCCGCCGCCCCCGCCCAGAGATGGCGAGATCCGACGATAGGAGCTGAACCGAACGTGGCAGGAGTGGCACGCCGCCGCCTCGACTCCGAGCTGGTCCGCCGCAAGCTCGCCCGCTCGCGCGAGCACGCGGGGCAGCTCATCGCCGCCGGACGCGTGAGTGTCGGCGGCAGTACCGCGCACAAGTCCGCCACCCAGGTGGCCACCAGCGCCGCCATCGAGATCGCCAAGGACGCGGACGACCCCGACTACGTCTCCCGCGGCGGGCACAAGCTCGCGGGCGCCCTGTCGGTGTTCGTGCCGCGCGGGCTGCGGGTCGAGGGCCGGCGCGCGCTGGACGCGGGGGCCTCGACCGGCGGGTTCACCGACGTGCTGCTGCGCGCGGGCGCCGCGCACGTCGTCGCCGTGGACGTGGGGTACGGGCAGCTCGCCTGGTCGCTCCGGAGCGACGAGCGCGTCACCGTCAAGGACCGCACCAACGTGCGCGAGCTGACCCCCGAGGACCTCGGGGACGATGGGGACACCGGCGGACGGCTCGTGGACGTGGTCGTCGGGGACCTGTCGTTCATCCCGCTCGGTCTGGTGCTGCCCGCCCTCGTGCGGTGCGCGGTGCCGGACGCCGACCTGGTGCTGATGGTCAAGCCGCAGTTCGAGGTCGGCAGGGAGCGCCTCGGCAGCGGCGGTGTGGTGCGCAGTGCCCAGCTGCGTGCGGAGGCCGTGTGCGGGGTGGCGCGGCAGGCGGAAGGACTCGGCCTCGGCGTCGAGGGCGTCACGGCGAGCCCGTTGCCCGGCCCTTCCGGAAATGTCGAGTATTTTCTGTGGCTGCGCGCCGGTGCACCCGTCCTGGACCCGGCCGACGTCGACCGTGCAGTGGCGGAGGGGCCCCGTTGACCGAGACCCGAGCTCGTACCGTTTTCCTCCTGGCCCACACCGGGCGGCCCGCCGCGGTGCGCAGCGCCGAACTGGTCGTCCAGGGGCTGCTGCGCTGCGGGCTGACCGTGCGGGTGCTGGAGTCGGAGGCGTTCGACCTGCCCCTGCCGTCCTCCGTCGAGTTGGTCGCCGAGGCAGCCCCCGAGGCGCTGGAGGGCTGCGAGCTGCTGATCGTGCTCGGCGGCGACGGCACGCTGCTGCGCGGCGCCGAGTTCGCGCGGGCCTCCGGGGTGCCGATGCTCGGCGTCAACCTCGGCCGGGTCGGCTTCCTCGCGGAGGCCGAGCGCGACGACCTGGACAAGGTCGTCGACCGCGTGGTGACCAGGAGCTATGACGTCGAGGAGCGGATGACCGTCGACGTCGCGGTGCACAGCAACGGCGACATCGTGCACACCGACTGGGCGCTCAACGAGGCCGCCGTCCAGAAGGTGTCGCCCGAGCGGATGCTGGAGGTCGTGCTGGAGGTGGACGGCCGGCCCGTCACCGGATTCGGCTGCGACGGCATCGTGTGCGCCACGCCCACCGGGTCCACCGCCTACGCGTTCTCCTCGGGCGGGCCCGTGGTGTGGCCGGAGGTGGAGGCGCTCCTCATGGTGCCGATCAGCGCGCACGCGCTGTTCGCGAAGCCGCTGGTGACCTCGCCGACATCGGTGCTCGCGGTCGAAGTGCAGCCGCACACGCCGCACGGCGTGCTCTGGTGCGACGGCCGCCGCACGATCGGGCTGCCGGCCGGCGCCCGGGTCGAGGTCCGGCGCGGCGCGGTCCCGGTCCGGCTGGCCCGGCTGCACCAGGCGTCGTTCACCGACCGCCTCGTCGCCAAGTTCGCGCTGCCGGTGTCGGGGTGGCGCGGCAAGCCGGCCTGACCTGCTGCGGGCCGGAGCGGCCCGGGCCCCGGCGGGCGCGGCGGACCCCGCGAACGAGGCTGGTCGTACCGGAGATGTGCCCACCCCCGCGGGTGACAGCCGTCCCCGCGGCCCCCTCGCCACCTGCGTCTTCACGGATCGGTCGCGGGGCCCGTCGCACAGCCGGGCCCCGACCTCGTAAGGTCGTGTGCGTGTTGGAGGAGATGCGCATACGGTCGCTCGGAGTCATCGAGGACGCCGTGGTCGAGCTGTCGCCCGGGTTCACCGCCGTCACCGGCGAGACCGGCGCGGGCAAGACCATGGTCGTCACCAGCCTGAGCCTGCTGCTGGGCGGGCGTGCGGATCCGGCGCTGGTACGGATCGGCGCCAAGTCCGCGGTGGTCGAGGGACGCGTCGGCGTGCCCGCCGACGCACCGGCCGCGGCCCGGGCCGGCGAGGCCGGGGCGGAGCTGGACGACGGCGCGCTGCTCATCAGCCGTACCGTCTCCGCAGAGGGGCGCTCCCGGGCCCACCTCGGCGGCCGCAGCGTCCCCGTCGGCGTGCTGTCCGAACTCGCCGACGAGCTCGTGGCGGTACACGGCCAGACCGACCAGCAGGGCCTGCTGAAGCTCTCCCGGCAGCGCCAGGCGCTCGACCGGTACGCGGGCGACGCGGTCAGCGTGCCGCTCGCCAAGTACAGCGCCGCGTACCGCAGGCTGCGGGCGGTGAGCGCGGAGCTGGAGGAGATCACCACGCGCGCGCGGGAACGTGCCCAGGAAGCCGACATGCTCCGCTTCGGCCTGGACGAGGTCGCCGCCGTCGAGCCCCGGGCCGGCGAGGACACCGAGCTGGCCGCCGAGGCCGAACGGCTCGGCCACGCCGAGGCCCTGGCCTCCGCCGCGGGCGCCGCGCACGCCGCCCTGGCCGGCAACCCCGAGGACCCCGAGGGCGTGGACGCCACGACCCTGGTCGGCGGCGCGCACCGGGCGCTGGAGGCCGTACGCGCGCACGATCCCGCGCTGTCCCAGCTCTCCGACCGGCTCGGCGAGATCGTCATCCTGCTCGGCGACGTCTCCGGCGAACTGGCCGGCTACGCCGACGACCTGGACGCCGACCCGCTGCGGCTCGCGGCCGTCGAGGAGCGGCGGGCCGCGCTCACCCAGCTCGTCCGGAAGTACGGCAGCGACGGCGAGGGCGTCGGCGCGGTGCTCGACTGGGCCGCCAAGGGGGCCGCCCGGCTGACCGAGCTCGACTCCGACGACGACCGCATCGGCGAGCTGACGGCGGAACGCGACGCGCTCCGCGCCGAGCTGGGCGAGTTCGCCCAGGCGCTGACGGACGCCCGCGTCGAGGCCGCTGCCCGGTTCGGCACGGCCGTGACCGAGGAGCTGTCCTCGCTGGCCATGCCCCACGCCCGGGTGACCATCGACCTGAGGCAGACCGACGACCCCGACGGCGTCGAGGTGGGCGGCCGGGCGGTCGCCTACGGTCCGCACGGCGTCGACGAGGTCGAGCTGCTGCTCGCACCGCACCCCGGCGCGCCGCCGCGGCCGATCGCCAAGGGCGCCTCGGGCGGCGAGCTGTCCCGGGTGATGCTCGCGGTGGAGGTGGTCTTCGCGGGGACGGACCCGGTGCCCACCTACCTCTTCGACGAGGTGGACGCCGGCGTCGGCGGCAAGGCCGCGGTCGAGATCGGCCGCCGGCTCGCCAAACTCGCCAAGTCCGCCCAGGTCGTGGTCGTCACCCACCTTCCGCAGGTGGCCGCCTTCGCCGACCGCCAGCTCCTGGTGGAGAAGACGAACGACGGCTCGGTGACCAGGTCCGGCGTCAAGGTGCTGGAGGGCGAGGACCGCGTCCGCGAGCTGTCGCGGATGCTGGCGGGCCAGGAGAACTCGGAGACGGCCCGCGCCCACGCGGAGGAACTGCTGGCCGCGGCCCGTGCGGACGCCTGACGGCGGGGCCGGGTGCGCCGGGCGGCCCGTGCGGCCCGGAGCCGGCGCCCGGCGGGCGGACGCGGGTGAGCGTACGCGGGACCGCTCCGGTGCATGAGGGGCCGCTCCGGCGCCGGCCCGAAACGCCCTCGCACCGCGGCGGGTTGCGTTTCCCGCTGCTGTAATTCCATATATATTTGTATTGATCGCACGCATTCTCATGTGAGATGCGGTCCTCACCCGGTGAATCTCAGGCGACCACGGGGGCGTCTCACTCGTGTGGGTGAACGCACAGGGTGCGGGGCCGATGTCGGAGGGGGCGGTGGAGAAGCGATGCCGCAACGCCCGGGGGCGATGGCACGGCCGGCGCAGACCTCCCTGCAGCATGCCGTGGTGCGGTTCGCCTTGCTGTAACTTCCTTCGCGCCCGCCCGCAGCCGACCCAGGAGCCTGCCCCGTGAGCAGCCACGCACCGCACGGCACGCCGCCGCTGCGCGCCGTGCTGGTGCTCAGCGGCAGAAGCGCGGGCGTCAGCAGCCATGTGCGCTCCCTGGCCGCGGGGCTGGTCGCACGGGGCGTACGGGTCACCGTCTGCGCCCCCACCGAGACGGAACTCATCCACCGCTACACCGCCGTGGGCGCCCAGCACATCTCCGTCCCGGCCCGCAGCGACCCCGCGAGCGTGGCGGCCCTGCGCACCGCCTGCACGGGCGTGGACGTGGTGCACGCCCACGGCGTCAGCACCGGCCTGCGCGCCGCACTCGCCCTCGGTGGCCGCCGCACCCCGCTCGTGCTCAGCCTGCACGCGGGCGCCCACGCCGAGGGGGCGCGGGAGCGCCTGCTGCGGGTCCTGGAGCGCCGGGCGGCCCGGGCCGCCTCGGTGGTGCTCGGAGCCTCGGCCGACCTGGTCGACCGGGCCCGCGCCAGCGGTGCCCGGGACGCCCGGCTCGCCGCCGTGGCCCTGGCCGGCGCCCGCCGCGGCCAACCGGTCGGAGCCGTCGGCCCCGACCACAAGGCGCGCGCGGAACTGGGCGCCGTCGACCGCCCGTTGCTGGTCACCATCGGCGCGCTGGAGCCGTACCGCGGCTACGGCCCCCTGCTGGACGCGGCGCGCGCCTGGCGCCGGCTCGACCCGGCCCCGCTGCTCGCCGTCGCCGGGGAGGGGACGCTGCGGGCGGCCCTGCAACGCCGCATCGACGACGAGGACCTGCCGGTGACGCTGCTGGGCACGCGCGAGGACGCGCGGGACCTGCTCGCCGCCGCGGACCTCGCCCTGCTGCCGCCCTGCGCCCGGCCCTGTTCCGTGCTGGCCCAGGAGGCCCTGCACGCGCGCGTGCCGCTGGTCGCGCCGGACAGCGGCGACATCGCCGAACTCGTCGGCGACGCGGCCGAGATCGTCCCGCACGGCGACGCGGGCGCCCTCGCCGCCGCGGTGACGCGGCTGCTCGCCGACCCCGCGCGCAGGAAGGTCCTGCGGGACCGCGGCGAGGCCCGGGCGGCGAGCTGGCCCACGGAGGACGAGACGGTGGCGCAGGTCCTCAGCGTCTACGACGAGTTGATCCACCCGCCCGCCCCCTCGGGAGCCTGGGGCTGATCCCGCGCGTGCCGCCGGCGCGAGCAGGCGGATCGCTCCGCCGCCGGCCGGTCCGCGTTCACCGCTTTTCTACCGCGCCCGGTGGCTCCACCTCGTGGTCACCGGTACCGGATGCATGCTCTCGTGCATGGGCGACCTCTACGTAATTCTCGGAATCATCGCGTTCGTGCTCGCGATGCTCGGCCTGATAAAGGGGCTGGAGCGCATATGAGCATCACTGACGGATTGCTGCTCGGTGTGTCGATCGTGGTGTTCCTCTATCTCGGTCTGGCGCTGTTCAAGGCGGAGTGGTTCTGATGGCGTTTGCATGGACGATCGTTGCCTTCGTCGTCGTTCTGGCACTGTGCTGGCGGTTCCTGGGCCAGTACATGGTGTACGTGTACGAAGGGCGGGCCCGCTGGCTCGCATGGATCGAGCGGCCGATCTACCGCTCGCTGCGCGTGTCGCCGGAATCGGAGCAGACGTGGCAGCGGTACGCCGCCTCGACGATAGGTTTCACCGCTTTCGCGCTGCTGATCACCTACGGAATATTCCGGCTGCAGGGATCCCTGCCGTTCAACCCGCAGCATTTCGGTGCGGTGCGCTCGGACACCGCGTGGAACACCTCGGTGTCGTTCGTGACGAACACGAACTGGCAGTCGTATTCAGGCGAGTCGACGATGTCATATCTGTCGCAGATGGGCTCGCTCGCGGTGCAGAACTTCCTGTCCGCAGCGGTCGGTATGGCCGTGGCCGTCGCGATGGTGCGCGGGTTCGCCCGCAAAGGATCGACCACGATCGGCAACTTCTGGGTGGACCTGGTCCGCAGCACGATCTACATCCTGCTGCCCATCTCGTTCGTGGCCGCGATCGTCTTCATGGGGCAGGGCGCGGTCGAGACGCTGTCCGGCGCCGTCTCGATCCACAACGAGATGAACGGGATCAGCCAGGTCTTGGGCCGCGGCCCGATGGCCTCCCAGGAGGTCATCAAGCAGCTCGGCACGAACGGCGGCGGATTCTTCAACGCCAACGGCGCCAACCCGCTGGAGAACCCGAGCGGCCTGACCAACCTGCTCTCGGTGCTGCTGATCCTGTGCATCCCGGTCGCGTTCACCTACGTGTTCGGCAAGATGGTCTTCAACGTCCGCCAGGGCGTCGCGATCCTCGCGGTGATGACCGTGATATTCGCCGGCTGGCTGACCATGTCGACGGTCGCCGAGCACCAGAGCACCCCCGCGATGTCCCAGGTCAGCATCAGCGACACGGGCGCCGGCAACATGGAGGGCAAGGAGACCCGGTTCGGGGTGCCGTCCTCCGCGCTGTACAACGTGACCTCGACGCAGACGTCGACGGGCTCGGTGGACTCGGCGGCGGACTCCTACACGCCCATCGGCGGGTTCGCGATGCCCACCGGCATGATGCTCGGCGAGGTCAGCCCCGGCGGCGTGGGCACCGGCCTCTACGGGATCCTGCTGTTCTCGGTGCTCACCGTGTTCATCGGCGGGTTGATGGTCGGACGGACACCGGAGTTCCTGGGCAAGAAGATCCAGGGCAGAGAGGTGAAGCTCGCCACTCTGGGGGTCCTCGTCATGCCCATCACGGTGCTGGTGCTGACCTCCGTGGCGGCCGCCGTCGGTGCCGGCCGGGCCGGCCCGCTCAACGGCGGACCGCACGGGTTCTCCGAGATCCTCTACGCCTACACCTCGCAGACCAACAACAACGGTTCCGGGTTCGGCGGACTCAGCGCGAACACCCCCTTCTACAACATCACCGGCACCATCGGTCTGCTGCTGGGCAGGTTCGGGATGATCATCCCGGTGCTCGCGCTGGCCGGCGGCCTCGCCGCGAAGAAGCCGGTGGCGGCCGGTCTCGGGACCTTCCGCACCGACAAGCCCATGTTCGCCGTCCTGCTGACCTTCGTGATCCTGATCGTGGGTGCGCTGACGTTCTTCCCGTCGCTCGCGCTGGGTCCGCTGGTCGAGCAGGTCAGCCACGGCCACTTCTTCTGATGGACACGAAGCCGATGAGTGCGAAACGCATACACCTCGCGCCGGCGCGCTCGCTGCGCGTAGGGAAAGGAAAGCTGTGATGTCGGACGTTCGTGTCCTCGACGCGGCCGATGCCGGGCCGGGTGCGCCGCAGGGCCCCCGCGGGGTGGTGAACCGGCGCAACCTGTTCGACCAGCAGATCCTGCGGCAGGCGGCGGCGGATTCGCTGCGCAAACTCTACCCGCGCGTGCAGATCAAGAACCCGGTCATGTTCGTGGTGCTGCTCGGCACCGTCGTCACCCTCATCTCGTCGATCGCGCACCCCAGCGTGTTCGCCTGGCTGGTGACCGTCTGGCTGGCGCTGACGGTGCTGTTCGCCAACTTCGCCGAGGGGATGGCCGAGGGCCGCGGCAAGGCGCAGGCCGACACCCTGCGCCGCACCCGCACCGAGACCGACGCCCGCCTGCTGGCTTCGGACGGCACCGAGCGGCGGATCGCCGCCGCGGACCTGAACGCCGGGGACGTCGTGGTCTGCGAGTCCGGCGACGTCATCCCCTCCGACGGCGAGATCGTCGAGGGTGTCGCGTCCGTCGACGAGTCGGCGATCACGGGCGAGTCCGCGCCGGTGGTGCGCGAGTCCGGCGGCGACCGTTCCGCGGTCACCGGCGGCACCCGCGTTCTGTCGGACCGCATCGTCGTGCGCATCACCGCCGAGCCGGGCAGGACGTTCCTGGACCAGATGATCCGCCTGGTCGAGGGCGCCAAGCGGCAGAAGACCCCCAACGAGATCGCGCTGGCGATCCTGCTCGCGGCGCTCACGATCATCTTCATCCCGGTCGTGGTCACGTTGCAGCCGATGGCGAGCTTCTTCGGGGCGCACGTCGAGGTGGTCACCCTCATCGCGCTGCTGGTCTGCCTGATCCCGACCACGATCGGCGCCCTGCCGTCCGCGATCGGCATCGCCGGCATGGACCGGCTGGTGCAGCGCAACGTGCTGGCGATGAGCGGCCGGGCGGTCGAGGCCGCCGGTGACGTGCAGACCCTGCTGCTGGACAAGACCGGCACCATCACCCTGGGAAACCGGCAGGCCGCGCGGTTCCGCCCGGTCGGTCAGTGCACAGAGGACGAACTGGCCGCCGCGGCGCAGCTCGCCTCGCTCGCCGACGAGACCCCGGAGGGGCGCTCGATCGTGGTCCTCGCCAAGGAGCGCCACGGCCTGCGTGAACGCGACCTGGGGCCGGAGCACGTGTTCGTCCCGTTCAGCGCCACCACCCGGATGTCCGGTCTCGACACCGAGGGCCGGCAGATACGCAAGGGCGCGGCGGACGCCGTCAAGCGCTGGGTGACCGAGCAGGGCGGGTCGCTGCCCGCCGACCTCGACCCGATCGTCGAGCGGTTCGCCAAGGCCGGCTCCACGCCGCTGGTCGTCGCCGACCAGTCCCGCGTGCTGGGCGTGATCGAGCTCAAGGACGTCGTCAAGGAGGGGACCGCCGAGCGGTTCGCCGAACTGCGCGCCATGGGCATCCGCACCGTGATGATCACGGGCGACAACCCGCTCACCGCTGCCGCCATCGCGCAGGAGGCAGGCGTCGACGACTACCTGGCCGAGGCGACCCCGGACAGGAAGATGGAGCTGATCAAGGCTGAGCAGGACGGCGGCAAGCTCGTCGCGATGACCGGTGACGGCACCAACGACGCTCCCGCCCTCGCGCAGGCCGACGTCGGCGTGGCCATGAACACCGGCACCACGGCGGCCAAAGAGGCCGGCAACATGGTCGACCTCGACTCCAACCCGACCAAGCTGATCGAGATCGCCGAGATCGGCAAGCAGCTCCTGATCACCCGCGGCGCCCTGACGACGTTCTCCATCGCCAACGACGTCGCCAAGTACTTCGCCATCATCCCGGCGCTCTTCGTGAGCAAGTTCCCGGAGATGGACGCGTACAACATCATGGCCCTGCACAGTCCCACCTCGGCGGTGCTGTCCGCGGTGATCTTCAACGCGCTCGTCATCGTCTTCCTGATCCCGCTCGCCCTGCGCGGTGTGCGGTTCAAGCTGACCAGCGCGACGGCGATCCTGCGCCGCAACGTACTGATCTACGGCGTCGGGGGGCTGGTCATCCCGTTCGTCGGGATCAAGCTCATCGACCTGATCCTCACGGCGCTGCATGCCTACTGAGACCCGCATGCCCGCTGGGGCTTGCATGCCTGCTGGGGACCGCATGCCTGCTGGGACGCGCATGCCTACTGGGACCCGCATCCCTGCCGGGACCCGCATGCGCACCATCACGAGAATCGCACCGCCCGACACCCGCGGCCCGCGGCGTCGGAGGAAGACCATACGGAGTTGTCATGCTGTGGGGTAATTTGTGGCGCGGCCTGGTCGTCTCGCTCATCTTCTTCGTCCTGCTGGGGCTGGCCTACCCGCTGGCCGGGAGCGGCATCGGGCAGGCGCTGTTCCACGACAAGGCCGGTGGCTCGCTCGGGGAGCACGGCTCGGTCCTGGTCGGCCAGCAGTGGAACGGCACGAAGTGGTTCCAGGGCCGCCCGGACGGTGACGACCCGACCGCGACCGGGGGATCCAACCTCGGTCCCCGGTCCCAGGAGCTGGTGAAGACCTACCAGAAGCGGGTGGCCGCCCTGGAGAAGCAGGGCATCAAGCCCACCGCGGACCTGGTCACCGCCTCCGGCAGCGGGATCGACCCCAACGTCAGCCCGGCCGGGCCCTACGCCCAGGTGGACGCCGTCGCGAAGGCCCGCCACCTGCCCGCCGACCGCGTGCACGACCTGGTCGCCGATCATGTGGAGGGTCCGCAGTGGGGCTTCCTCGGCGCCGAGCACGTCAACGTGCTGAAGCTCAACGAAGCCCTCGCGGAACTCGACTGAAGCCACGGACATGAGCGGAAGGACCGACAGCACCGGCGGCTCGTCCAGCGAGAGCGTGGCCGCCGAGATCGCCCGGATCCGGGCCGGGCTGGCGTTCGACGTCTCCGGTGTCATCGGGGCCACCCGCACGATCAGGGTCGGGCGCAGCGAGACGTACTGCTGCACCCTCGTCGACGGCACGGGCAAGATCGATCTGCTCTTCCTCGGCGTCGCCCTCGTCGGCGACCTGCGCACCGGGGCGACCTGTGCGGTCAGCGGCCGGGCCGCCCTGCGGTCCGGCCGGCTGGTCGCCTGGAACCCCCGGTACCGGCTCGACCTGCTCCCGCCGGGCCGGCACCCCGACCAGGTGCGTCCCCCGGACGAGGCGGGCCCCCGCGGGCCGACGCTCGTCCAGGCCGCCGCGAACGTGGCGGCCGCGGCCCGGCACGCGTTCGACCCGGGGGAGACCACGGGGCGGTTCACGATCTACCTGGGCCCCGCCCCGGGCGTCGGCAAGACGTACGCGCTGCTCGACGAGGGCCGGCGCCTGAGCCGGCGCGGATCCGACGTGGTCATCGCGGTCGTCGAGCTGCACGGGCGGCCCGGGACCGAGGCCAGGGCCGCCGACCTGGCGGTGCTGCCACGCAGGATCGTCGAACACCGCGGTGCCCTGCTCGAGGAGATGGACGTGGAGGCCGTGCTCGCCCGGCGGCCCCGTCTCGCGCTCGTCGACGAACTCGTCCACAGCAACGTCCCCGGCTCGGGGCGCAACGAGAAGCGCTGGCAGGACGTGCTCGAACTGCTCGCCGCCGGCATCGACGTGATCAGCACGATCAACATCCAGCACGTCGAGAGCCTGGCCGGCACCGTCGAGCGGATCAGCGGCGTCCGGATGCCCGAGCGCGTGCCCGACGCGGTCATCCGCTGCGCCGACCGGATCGAGCTGGTCGACTTCTCGCCCGAGCAGCTGCGCCACCGGATGTCGTACGGCAGCGTCTACTCGCCCGGACGGGCCCGCCGGGCACTGGACGGGTTCTTCCGGACCGAGACCCTCACCGCGCTGCGCGAACTCACCCGCGCTTCCTGGCCGACGAGACCAGGGACGCCCTCGGGGAGCTCGGCGAGCGCGCCCGCCCCGGCGCAGCGGTGGAGAGCGCCGAGCGGGTGCTCGTCGGCGTCACGCCGGCGCCCGGAGCCGACGCCGTGCTCCGGCGCGCGGCGTGGCTCGCCGCCCGGCTGGAGGCCGACCTGCACGTGGCCCACGTCCAGTCCGCGGAGGCCGGGGGGCACGACACCCGGGTGGCGAGACTGCGGGAGCTCGCCGGCGACCTCGGCGCGCACTGGGCGGACCTGGAGGGCGACGACCCGGCCGCGGCGCTCCTGGACTTCGCCAAGCGCCGGCGGATCACGGAGGTCGTGGTCGGCCCCAGCCGGCGCGGCTACTGGCAGGAGGTCCTCGGCGGGGGCTCGACCGTGCGGCGGCTGAGCCGGTCGGCCCACCGTGCCGGCATCGACGTGCACATCGTCGCTCCACCGGCCGATGCCGGCCCGCCGGCGTGAGGAACGGGACATGGACCGCCGAACGGGGCGGTGCGATCCTGGGGAGGTCAATGGCGCGCGGCACCGCGCGACGGAAGGAGCAGGAGACGAACACCGCCGTCCGGCGTGGCACCCTCGGGTCGCTCGCGGCCCTGGCCAGCACCGCCGCGCTCACGGTGGCCATGCTCCCGTTCCGCGGCGAGGTGAGCATCGCCACCACCGCGCTGGTGCTCGTCGTGCCGGTGGCGGTCGGCGTCGTGATCGGCGGCTTCACGGTCGGTGTGTTCAGCGTCGGGATCGGGTTCCTCGTCTACGACTTCTTCTTCATACCGCCGTACCTGACCCTCGACGTGGGCGAGAGCCAGAACTGGGTGGCGCTGGCCGTGTACGCCGTGGTCATGCTGCCCGTCGCCCACGTCGTGGCCGGCTTGGACACGGCGCGGGCCAAGGCACGCGAGCGCGGCATGCAGATCCGCCAGCTGTTCGAGCTGTCCACGCTGCTGGTCGAGGACAAGCCGCTCAAGGAGCTGCTGACGATCATCGCGACCACGCTGCGGGACGTCTTCGACGCCCGCCAGGTCGCCCTGCTGCTGCCCCGCGACGGCCGGCTGGAGATCGTCGCCGCCGCCGGCGCCCCCGTGACCGACGGGGACGGGCAGCGGCTCCAGAGCGCCCCCGCCCAGCTCGCCGGCCTGAGAAGCGGGCGGCCGCAGCGCATCGAACTACTCCGGTTCGCCCTCGTCGCCTCGGGCCGGCCGGTCGGCATGCTGACGCTCTCCGGGGTCACGATCAGCGATCTGCAACGGGAGCCGCTGCTGCTGTTCGCCAACCAGATCGCCCTCGCCGTCGAGCGCGCCCAGCTGCGCGAACAGGCCCTGCGCACCGAACTCACCCAGGAGATGGACCGCCTCGCCCGCGCGCTCGTCGCCGCCGTCTCGCACGACCTGCGGGCCCCGCTGTCGTCCATCAAGGCCGCCTCGTCGACCCTCACCGACCCGCAGCTGGGCGACGGTCTCGACCCCGAGGCGCGGCGCGAACTCGCCGGCCTGATCGACACCCAGGCCGACCGGCTCGCCGCGCTGGTCACGGGCGTGCTCGACATGAGCCGCGTGCAGGCCGGGGTGCTGCGGCCCCGGTCCGGCATCACCGACCTGCGCGACCTCGTCGACACCGTCCTCGCGGACCCGCCGGCCGCCCCGCGCGACCAGCCGTTCGTCCTCGACCTGCCCGACGACCTCCCCGTCGTCGACGTCGACGTGGTGCTGATCGTCCGCGTGCTGAGCAACCTGGTGCAGAACGCCCTGCGGTACGCGCCCAAGGGCAGCCCGATCACCATCGCCGCCGAGCACGCCGACCCGGCGGTGATCACCGTGTCGGTCACCGACGCCGGGCCCGGCGTGAGCCCCGACCTGCGCAGCGAGATCTTCGGGCTGTTCGTCCGCCGGCGCGGCGACACCGGCACCGGCCTGGGCCTGGCCATAGCGAAGACCTTCATCGACGCCCACCGGCAGCGCATCTGGGTCGAGGACGCGCCCGGGGGCGGCGCCCGCTTCTGCTTCACCCTGCCTGTCGCCACGCAACTGAGCGGCATCGGGAGCGCGGGGCCGGGCCCCACGCCACCCCGTCCCACCGCGGGATCGCCCGAGGAAACCCGGCACGAGACCGGGTACGAGGACCTCCCGCCGGGCGGCACACCGCTCAGGCCGCCGGGATCCACCCCACATCCGGACCGCCGAGCCGAAAGCCGTCGACATGGCCGCCATCCTGATCATCGACGACGACATCGCCCTGCTCAACGCCTGCAAGGTCGGGCTGCGGGCGCTCGGGCACGACGTGGACACCGTGGAGACCAGCGGCCAGGGTGCGGCGGCGGTCGCGCTGGACTCCCCGGACGTCATCGTCCTGGACCTGGGCCTGCCCGATCTGGACGGCATGGAGGTCTGCACCCGGATCCGCGGATGGACCGACACGCCCATCATCATCCTGTCGGCGGACGACTCCGAGGACCGCAAGATCGAGGCGCTCGACGGCGGCGCCGACGACTACATGACCAAACCCTTCGGCATGCGCGAACTCGACGCCCGGCTGCGCGTCGCGCTGCGCCACCACGGCGCCGACACCGGCGGCGACCAGAGCGAACTGCGGGTCGGCGGCCTCACCCTCGACCTCCAGCACTACGAGGCGACCTTCCACGGCGAGTGGTTGGACCTGACACCCAAGGAGTTCGACTTCCTCGCGTACCTGGCCCGCCACGTCGGCAAGGTGTGCACCCGCCGCACGATCATGGAGAACGTGTGGGGCCCGGCCTACGCCAACGACCTGCACTACCTGAAGGTCTACGCGTACCGCATCCGCAGGAAGCTGCACGACCAGCACGGCCGCTTCCTGTAGACCGACCCGTCCGTCGGCTACCGGCTCGACCCCGCCGACACGGTGGGCTCGGGGGGTCCTCCTGAGCCGTGATCGCGGCGAGCGCGGTGCGTCAGGCCAGCGCGAAGTCCGCCGGCAGGGTGAGGCCGAATTCGCCGGTGAGCACGGGCACCAGCCCTCCCTCAGGGATCTCGCGCTCGGTCCGGGCGCCGTTCAGGTCGGTGCGGGTGAGCAGGTGGTCGACCAGGGACAGGTGGCCGCCGTCGGGGAAGCTGCGCTGCACGTACGGGCGCCGCGCGAAAGGAGATCGGGGGTTCGTGGCGACGAACCAGTTGGCCGCCGCGAAGTCGGACCTCTCGAAGGGGTCGAGCGTGAAGGCGTACTGCCCCCGCCACGCGCCGTCCTCCCACGCCTGGAGCACCCACAGCGGCAGGGGCCCGCGGTGGGGCGCGTGCACCAGGCGGTGGCGCCGGCCCGCTCCCTCGAACTCCCGGTCCACCACGAGCGGTACCGGTTCGAGCAGCCCGAACCGCTCGCCGAAGCCGACGTCCGCCAGGTAGGGGGTCCGTTCGCCGGGCACGTCGACGAGCAGCGCCATGTGCGTGCGCGGGCGCGCCGCCGGATCCGCGGCGCCGCGCACGACACGGGCACCGAGCTCCGTCACGCCGAAGCCGACCCGGGTGAGCATGTGCGAGAAGAGGATGTCGTGCTCGTGGCAGTACCCGCCGCGCCCGCCGCGTACGAGCTTCGCCTCGATGTCGGCCGGTTCCAGGGACGGCACCACGCCGCGCACCGGGTCGAGGTTCTCGAACGGGATGGCCCGGATGTGGGCCCGCTGCATGGCGCGCAGCCCGTCGAGGTCGGCACCCGGTGCTCCGGTCAGGCCCAGCCGCGCGGCGTACGGACCGGGGAGGCCCGGCTCCTCGGATGGTGTGGTGGTCACGCCGGCAGCGTACGGGCCCGGCCCCGGCGTCCGGCGAGCAGCCGCCGTGACGCCGGGATCCCGCCCGAGCACGTCGCTCGGGCGGGATCCGGAGATCAGCGCTCGGGGCGGGCCGGACTCGTCCTGTGACGGAGGCCCGAGCCCCGGCGGTCAGCCCCCGTAGGCCCCCGCCGCCGTCAGCCGCAGGGCCGTGTCGATCAGGGGCACATGGCTGAACGCCTGCGGGAAGTTGCCGATCTGGCGCTTCAGACGCGGGTCCCACTCCTCCGCGAGGAGCCCGAGGTCGTTGCGGAGCGAGAGCAGCTTCTCGAAGAGCTTGCGGGCCTCGCCGACCCGGCCGATCATCGCGAGGTCGTCGGCGAGCCAGAACGAGCAGGCGAGGAACGCGCCCTCGTCGCCCTCCAGGCCGTCGACGCCGATGTCGCCGCCCGTCGTCGGGTAGCGCAGGATGAACCCGTCGGGCGTGGCCAACTCCCGCTGGATGGCCTCGATCGTGCCGATCACGCGCTTGTCGTCGGGCGGCAGGAAGCCCATCTGCGGGATCAGCAGCAGGGAGGCGTCCAGCTCCTTGGAGCCGTAGGACTGTGTGAAGGTGTTGCGACCCTTGTCGTAGCCGCGCTCGCACACGTCGCGGTGGATGTCGTCGCGGAGCCGGCGCCACCGCTCCAGCGGGCCGTCCGCGTCACCGGACTCGATGAGCTTGATCGTGCGGTCCACGGCGACCCAGGCCATCACCTTGGAGTGCACGAAGTGCCGGCGCGGGCCGCGCACCTCCCAGATGCCCTCGTCGGGCTCGTCCCAGTGGTCCTCCAGGTAGCGGATCAGCTTGAGCTGGAGCAGCGAGGCGTAGTCACTGCGCGCCAGGCCCGTCATATGGGCCAGGTGCAGGGCCTCGGTGACCTCGCCGTAGACGTCCAGCTGGAGCTGCTGCGCGGCGCTGTTGCCGACCCGGACCGGGCGGGACTGCTCGTAGCCGGGCAGCCAGTCCAGCTCGGCCTCGCCCAGCTCGCGTTCGCCCGCGATGCCGTACATGATCTGGAGGTTCTCCGGGTCGCCCGCGACGGCGCGGAGCAGCCACTCGCGCCAGGCGCGGGCCTCCTCGCGGTAGCCGGTGCGCAGCAGGGAGGAGAGGGTGATCGCGGCGTCCCGCAGCCAGGTGTAGCGGTAGTCCCAGTTCCGCACGCCGCCGATCTCCTCGGGCAGCGAGGTGGTGGGGGCGGCGACGATGCCGCCGGTCGGGGCGTAGGTGAGGGCCTTGAGCGTGATCAGGGAGCGGACCACGGCCTCCCGGTAGGGGCCGTGGTAGGTGCACTGGCCGACCCAGTCCCGCCAGAAGTCCTCGGTGGCCTCCAGCGACTGCTCCGTGTCCGGAAGCGGCGGCTCCGACTTGTGCGAAGGCTGCCAGGAGATGGTGAAGGCGACGCGGTCGCCGGGGCCGACGGTGAAGTCGGAGTACGTCGTCAGGTTCTTGCCATAGGTGTCCGCGTCCGTATCCAGCCAGACCGAGTCGGGGCCGGCCACGGCGACCGTGCGGCCCGCGACCCGGTGCACCCAGGGGACGATCCGCCCGTAGGAGAAGCGCATCCGCAGCGCGGAGCGCATCGGCACTCTGCCGCTGACGCCCTCGACCAGGCGGATGAGCTGGGGCGCGCCGTCACGCGGGGGCATGAAGTCGGTCACCCGGACCGTGCCGCGCGGGGTGTCCCACTCGGACTCCAGGACCAGGGAGTCGCCCCGGTAGCCGCGGCGTGAGGCCGCGGGGGGTTCGGCGCCGGCGGCATGGGCCGGGCCCAGCCGCCAGAACCCGTGATCTTCGGTGCCGAGGAGGCCCGCGAAGATCGCGTGCGAATCGAAGCGGGGCAGGCACAGCCAGTCGACCGTGCCGTCCCGGCAGACCAGGGCGGCGGTCTGCATGTCTCCGATGAGTGCGTAGTCCTCGATGCGCCCGGCCACGTACATCTCCAGTCAAACGGACACGTCGCCCCCTATCCCAGGAGGCGTTCGCTCTGCGGTCAAAGCATCAAATATAAAAAGACCTGCCGACGGGCTTCCATACCGGGACACGGGCGAGTGTGGTGCCCTCTGCCGGCGGCTCTGCAGCAAGTGTCCGAGCAGGATACGACGCTCGTCGGTGATCCGTGCACCTCACTTGAGATCCTGATACCCCCGATTGAGGGAGCGAGCCAAGGCGTGTCCGATCCCTTGCGGAGTGTGGCCGGAAGCAACCCCTGTACGGCGCTGATACCCTGGTAGCCCGTGGACCGGTGGGCTCATCATCGGTATGGCTGGCAAGAGTGCCGACGATACCGCGACGGTGCGTGACCCCCGAGCCGCAGCGAAGGCACGGCCGAGCGAAGGCACTCAGCAGCAGCTCTGAGCGCCTTTTTCTCCGCCCCAGGCCGCCGCCAGCCCCTCAGACCGTGACACGGGAGCCCCGTCTTGGCCATGCCGAACCGTTTGCCGCCCTCCTCGACGACCAAGCACATCTTCGTCACCGGGGGTGTCGCATCCTCCCTCGGCAAAGGCCTCACCGCCTCCAGTCTGGGCGCCCTGCTCAAAGCCCGCGGGCTCAGGGTGACGATGCAGAAGCTCGACCCGTATCTGAACGTCGACCCGGGCACCATGAACCCCTTCCAGCACGGCGAGGTGTTCGTCACCAACGACGGCGCCGAGACCGACCTGGACATCGGGCACTACGAGCGCTTCCTCGACGTCGACTTGGACGGCTCCGCCAACGTCACGACGGGCCAGGTCTACTCCCAGGTGATCGCCAAGGAGCGGCGCGGCGAGTACCTCGGGGACACGGTCCAGGTCATCCCGCACATCACCAACGAGATCAAGCACCGCATCCGGCGCATGGCGACCGAAGACGTGGACGTCGTGATCACGGAGGTGGGCGGCACCGTCGGCGACATCGAGTCCCTGCCGTTCCTGGAGACCGTCCGCCAGGTGCGGCACGAGGTCGGCAGGGACAACGTCTTCGTCGTGCACATCTCCCTGCTGCCCTACATCGGGCCCTCCGGCGAGCTGAAGACCAAGCCCACCCAGCACTCCGTCGCCGCGCTGCGCAACATCGGCATCCAGCCCGACGCGATCGTGCTGCGCGCCGACCGCGAGGTCCCCACCGCGATCAAGCGGAAGATCTCCCTCATGTGCGACGTGGACGAGGCCGCCGTGGTCGCCGCCATCGACGCCAAGTCGATCTACGACATCCCCAAGGTGCTGCACACCGAGGGCCTGGACGCCTATGTCGTCCGCAAACTCGACCTGCCCTTCCGCGACGTGGACTGGACGGTCTGGGACGACCTGCTGGACCGCGTCCACAACCCCGACCACGAGGTCACCGTCGCCCTGGTCGGCAAGTACATCGACCTCCCGGACGCCTACCTCTCGGTCACCGAGGCCCTGCGCGCCGGCGGCTTCGCCAACAAGGCGCGCGTCAAGATCAAGTGGGTGGCCTCCGACGACTGCCGGACCCCGGCCGGAGCCGAGCAGCAGCTGGGTGACGTCGACGCCGTCTGCGTCCCGGGCGGCTTCGGCGACCGCGGCGTGAGCGGCAAGGTCGGTGCGATCCAGTACGCGCGCGAGCGGCGCATTCCGCTGCTCGGGCTCTGCCTCGGCCTCCAGTGCATCGTGATCGAGGCCGCCCGGCACCTCGCGGACATCTCGGACGCCAACTCCACCGAGTTCGACTCCGCGACGCCCCACCCGGTGATCTCCACCATGGCCGAGCAGCTCGACATCGTCGCGGGCGACGGGGACATGGGCGGGACCATGCGCCTCGGCATGTATCCGGCCAAGCTCGCCGAGGGGTCCGTGGTGCGCGAGGTCTACGACGGCAAGGAGTACGTCGAGGAGCGGCACCGGCACCGGTACGAGGTCAACAACGCCTACCGGGCCGAGCTGGAGAAGAAGGCCGGTCTGCACTTCTCCGGCACCTCGCCGGACGGCAAGCTCGTCGAGTACGTCGAGTATCCGCGCGACGCCCATCCCTACCTGGTGGCCACCCAGAGCCATCCTGAGCTGCGCTCCCGGCCCACTCGGCCGCATCCGCTCTTCGCGGGGCTGATCGCGGCGGCGGTGCGGCGCCAGGGCGCCGAGTAGGCCGGATCCCGGGCGCCCCGGGTTCCTGGCGCGGGCGGCTTCCGCCCCGGCGGGGGGCGGGTTCCCTCGGGGGCGCGCGGTTCGGTGCGGGTGCGTCGTGGTTTTTTTTGCGCAGTTCCCCGCGCCCCTGACGGGGCTCGGGTTGTCGCCCGGTGAAGGCGAGGTCCCGATAGGGGCGCGGGGAACCGCGCGATCAAGTTCCACCGGCCGGTGGTCGGGCTGGGACCGGAAGTGGCTCGTCGGGGCCGATGGCCCGCCGCAGGCGAATTCGGGGTTGGGGGCCGCCGGGCGGCCGACTGCACGTCTTGGCGGGGACAGGTCGCCGCGGGCGATACCGTGGCGGGGGTACGCCTTTTGCGGGGGCTGCCCTGGTTTCTGATTGCGCGCGTGTGGGAGGACAGGGCAAATGACGATCAAGGACACCCCCGAGGAATGGCAGATCAGGACCAGTCAGACGCCCTTCAGGGGTAACAAGACCTCGGTGCGCGTCGACGAGGTCGTCATGCCCGACGGTTCCGTTGCGCGCCGCGACTACCAGGTCCATCCGGGCTCGGTCGGCATCCTCGCCCTCGACGACGAGGACCGCGTCCTGCTCATCCGCCAGTACCGCCACCCCGTGCGGCAGAAGCTCTGGGAGATCCCCGCCGGCCTGCTGGACGTGCCCGGTGAGAACCCCCTGCACGCCGCGCAGCGCGAACTCTACGAGGAGGCGCATGTCAAGGCGGAGGACTGGCGGGTGCTGACCGACGTGTACACCACCCCCGGCGGCTGCGACGAGTCCGTGCGGATCTTCCTCGCCCGGGATCTGTCCGAGGCCAAGGGCGAGCGGTTCGCCGTGGAGGACGAGGAAGCCGACATGGAGCACGCGCGCGTGCCCGTCGACGAGCTGGTGCGCGGCATCCTCGCCGGCGACCTGCACAACAACTGCCTGGTGGTCGGCGTCCTTTCGCTGGTCGCGGCCCGGCAGGGCGACGGGCTCGACGCGCTGCGGCCCGCCCTGGCGCCGTGGCCGGCGCGGCCCTTCGAGGACTGAGCACGGCAGCGGACCGAGCACGGCGCAGGACTGAGAGCCGCAGCGAACGGCCGGCCGGCGGACGGGGCCCGTCCGCGTGTCGCGGCCGTGCCCCCACCGTGCACCGGTGATTCCGCCGTGCCCCGGTGCGACCATCCCCTGATCCGAACAGGGGATGCGATCGCCGCGCGCCGCACAACTCGTCGCAGAGAGTGAACTAGGCTCTGACGTGCCCCGGCGGGCGTCCCGGCGGGCGAGTGCGCGCAGTTCGACGGGAGCGTGGCCCGTGTCACATCAGACGGTGGACACCAGCGGTATCGAGGTGCCGGGGCAGGGCCAGCGCCCAGGGCCCCCGGGGGAGGGGACGGGGCGTCAGTTCCTGGGCCGCGTACAGGAGTTGAGAGACCTCCGCGCCGACGCCGAGGGCACCGGCCTGAACACCCTGGCCGGCCGCAAGGCACCGCGCGCCCGTGTCCTGCTCGTCGTGGGCCGGCCCGGCTCCGGCCGCACCGCGCTCGCCGAGGAGTTCGTGCGCCAGGTAGCGGACCGTTACCCCGACGGCATCCTGCGAGCCCGGCTGACCGGAGCGGACGGCCGCCCGGCGCCGCTCGCGGGCGTCGCACGCGACCTGCTCGGCGCCCTCGACCTGCCCGCCGCGCCCGGCGCCGACGAGGACGACCTCACCGGCGAGCTGCGCGACGCCCTCGCCACCCGCCGGGTGCTGCTCCTGCTGGACGGCGCCGCCGACGCCGAGCAGGTCGACCTGCTGCTGCCCGACGCCCCTGACAGCCTGGTCGTCGCCGTCTCCGAGGGCCCGCTGACCGGCATCCCCGACGTACGCCCCTGCACGATCGGCGGCCTCGAGGCGCCCTCCGCCGTGCGCCTGCTGAGCCGCTTCACCGGCTCGGTGCGCATCACCTGCGACCCGCAGGCCGCCGATCTGCTCGTCGAGGAGTGCGGCCGGCTGCCCGCGGCCCTCGTCCTCGCCGGCGGCTGGCTCGCCGCCCGCCCCGGGGCCGCCGTCGCCGACCTCGCCCGCCGGCTGGCCGCCGAGCCCGCCGGCCCCGACGGCTCCGCGCTCCGCCGGATCTTCTCCCTGGTCCACGCCGACCTGCCGGGGCCCATGGCACGCGTGCTGCGGCTGCTCAGCGTCACCCCGGCCGGGCTCGCCGACCCGCACACCGCGTCCGCCCTCGCCGGCTGCTCGGTCCCCGACGCCCACACCGCCCTGGACGACCTGGCCGCCCGCGGCCTGCTGCGGCGGCTGGACTCCCCGCTTCCGCAGTACGTGGCCCCCGACTGCCTGCTGCCCCTGCTCCACCGCCTCGCCGAGGCCCACGACCGCCCCGCCGAACTCCAGCTCGCCCGGGCCCGCCTGCTGGAGCGGACCGTACGCCTCCTGGGGTCCTGCCGCGCCGCCGCCGAGCCCGCGGGCTCCGCCGCCCGCAAGAAGGCTTCCGAACTGCCCGCCGCCCTGCGCTTCCCCAGTGCCACCGCCGCCCGGCGCTGGCTGGAGATCCGGCAGCCCGCGCTGCTCGCCGCCGCCGAGGCCGCGGTCGCCGACGGCGGCCTCGACACCCTGGCGCGCCGGCTGATGGCGGCCCTGGTGAGGGCACTCGTCGCGCACCGCGGCACGGAGGAGGCCGCCGGCGAGCTGTACGGCATCCACGAGCTCGTCCTGAGCGTCGCCGAGCGCCGCGGCCTGCACCGCGAGCAGGCCGCGGCGCTGCTGAACATCGCCGACCTGGACGCCCGCACCGGCCGGACCCCGGCCGCGCTCGCCCGCTACCGGGCCGCGCTGGAGGCCGGGCGCCTGGCCGACGACCCGTACGCCACCGGGCGCGCCATGGAGTCCCTCGGCGGCGCCCACCAGGAGCTGGGGGACTGGCAGCGGGCCGCCGACTGGTTCGCCCGCGCCCTGGCCCGGCGGCTGGCCCGCGACGAGCGCTCAGACGCGGCCCGGCTCTACGGCCGTCTGGCGGCCGCGCAGAGCCTCGGCGGACGGTACCCGGAGGCGTTGCGGAGCTGGCGCGCGGCCGTGGCCGGTCACCGCAACGCGGGCGACCTGGCCGGGCAGGCACGCGCGATGAGCGAGCTGGCGCGGGTGCAGGAGCATGCGGGCCAGTACGAGGAGTCACTGCGCACCTGCCGCGAGGCCGTGGAGTGGGCACGCCAGGCGCGCGACGAGCGGTTGCAGGCGGCGCTCCAGCTCCGGCTGGCCGACACCTTCGCGCGCCTCGGCGACCCGGCTGCGGCCGGCCTCCACCGGCAGGCCGCCGAGCGCATGCTCGGCCGGGAGCTCTCCGGCGCCGCCGACGTCCTGGACGCGGCGGAGCTCTCGCCCGGGACCGCGCAGGACGACACGCCGGACCTGGCAGATCCCCGCGACATGCCGGAGCAGGCAGGACAGGGTGCCACGCAGGCCCCGGCGGCGCCCGACGAGGATCCCGAACCGCTCGCCGGGTACGCCCCCGGTGCGGACGGGCCGGAAGCTTCGGAGCCCTCCCGCGGGTCGGGACCGGGCGCTTCGGAGCCCTCCGACGGGTCAGAGCTGAAAGCTCCTGAACCCTCCGACAGGTCCGAGCTGAGAACTCCGGAACGCTCCGACAGGTTCGAACCGGAAGCTCCCGAGCCCTCCGACCGGTCCGAACCGGAAGCTCCCGAGCCGCGAGCCTCCGACCCCCGGACCCCCGAGACGGCGCCCTCCGTCCCGGCCGCACCCGACGCACCCCCCTCACCGGACGTGCCGGCCACCCCCGGGATGCGGGCCACCCCCGACACGCAGCCGTCACCAGCCACCCCCGACATGTCGGACCCGGAGAGCGACGGAGCCCGTGGAACCCACGGGACCCACGGGACCCACGCAATCCCCGAACCCCCCGCCGGCACAGAAGCCCCCCGCGCCCCCGGCGCGGCCGCCTCCGCCACCCCGGACGACGCGGAAGCGGAAGCCGCCGGGACCCCCGGGGTGCCCGGTGCCGTCGCCCCGCCGGCCCAATCCGACCGCGCCTCCGCCGCCGGACGCGCCGTCCGCCCGGACACCCCGCACGTACCCGGGCCTGCCACGGGCGAGCGGGACCCGGAGGAGCAGCGTCGGCCCTGACATGCCATGCTCAACCTAAGAAATCAGGAGCACATCGCGAGCGCGTTGATGTATTGAAAGGATAGACACGGGGAAATCCTTCATTAGACTGGCTCTGCCGTGGTGACAGCGGCGTCTTCCGTGATGCACCGATATGCCCCGGTGTGTTGTATTCGTTCCAAGAGCCCCCGAGTCAAGGACCGTGATCGACGATGAAGGTCGGCATCCCCCGCGAGGTCAAGAACAACGAGTTCCGCGTGGCCCTCACCCCCGCCGGCGCTCATGAACTGGTCCGCAACGGCCACCAGGTCCTCATCGAGCGGAACGCCGGTGCGGGCTCCTCGATCACGGACGACGAGTACATCGCCGCGGGCGCCCGGATCGTGGACACCGCCGACGAGGTCTGGGCCGCCGCCGACCTGCTGCTCAAGGTCAAGGAGCCGATCGCGGAGGAGTACCACCGGCTCCGCAAGGACCAGACGCTCTTCACCTACCTGCACCTGGCCGCGTCCAAGGAGTGCACGGACGCCCTGCTCGACTCCGGCACCACCGCCATCGCCTACGAGACGGTGGAGCTGCCGGACCGGTCGCTGCCGCTGCTCGCGCCGATGTCCGAGGTGGCCGGCCGGCTCGCGCCCCAGGTCGGCGCCTACCACCTGATGCGCCCGGGCGGCGGTCGCGGCGTGCTCCCCGGCGGCGTGCCGGGTGTCCTGGCCGGCCGGGCCGTCGTCATCGGCGGCGGCGTCTCCGGGTGGAACGCCGCGCAGATCGCCGTCGGCATGGGCTTCCACGTGACGCTGCTGGACAAGGACATCCACAAGCTCAAGGAGGCCGACCGGATCTTCGGCACCAGGATCCAGACCGTGGTCTCCAACGCCCTCGAACTGGAGAAGGCCTGCCTCGCCGCCGACCTCGTCATCGGGGCCGTGCTCATCCCGGGCGCCAAGGCGCCGAAACTGGTCAGCAACGAGCTGGTCTCGCGGATGAAGCCGGGAAGTGTCCTTGTCGACATCGCGATCGACCAGGGTGGCTGCTTCGAGGACTCCCGGCCCACCACGCACGCCGACCCGACCTTCCCGGTGCACGAGTCGCTGCTGTACTGCGTCGCGAACATGCCCGGCGCCGTTCCGAACACCTCGACCTACGCCCTGACGAACGCCACGCTCCCGTACGTGGTGGAGCTCGCGAACAACGGCTGGGCCGAGGCGCTGCGCCGCAACCCCGCCCTGGCCAGGGGGCTCAACACCCACGAGGGCGAGGTCGTCCACAAGGAGGTCGCGGAGGCGCACGGCCTGGCGCACGTCGAACTCGCCGAGCTGCTCGCCTGACGCACGCGCTCCTCGGCTCCGGGTCCCAGCCGCGCTCCTCGGCCGCCCCGGATCGCCGCCGCGCCACGCCGCGGGCGTCAACGTCCCGCGTCAACACGCCCACGCCGCCGGATCCCGTCCCGGGGATCCGGCGGCGGTCGTTCGGATGTGTGGCGCGCCACTGCGCGATCATTCCGATGATGTTCGCTCTGGGCGTGCTCAACTCGCCTCGAACGTAACCCTTTAACCGATTCGCACACCCGTGAAGGCCGGTGAACGCCTGCTGTGCGCCCTTGACAGAGGGGTGTTCGGTTGCCGACACATCCGCGCCGGTCCAGCGGATTGTGTTGCTGCGGACCGGTGACACGCCATAGAGTCGCCAACCGTCGGCATGGTGCCACGCTGACCTATAGAGAAATTTCCTGGTCACCAAGGAGGTAAGACGACTTGTGAACGAGTCGACATTTTCTCCCGGGGGTGGGCAACCAGGAATGCCTGTGGGGGCCCAGCGCCTCGCGGGATTTGATGCTGTCGGCTCCGTAAGCTCCGTTGCGGTACGCACCTTCGCAGCCCACCAGAGTCCTCAGGCGACCCCGCCGCAGGCACAGACAGCACACCAGAGCATGGATGGCCATCACGTGAACGCCATGGCCGGCGACCGGAGTGGTGACAACCGCGGCCACTTCGCCGACTACGATGACCTGCCCGAAGGGCACTTCTACGACCCCGACGCCGAGTACGAGCCGGATCCGGAGTACGCGGCGACGCTCGCGCCGGACGCGGCCCGCCAGCGTCGCGAACGAGTCGGCCCGACGGGTCGGCCGCTGCCGTACTTCCCGATCCCCGGCCCGCTGACCGACCACGGCCCGGCCAAGATCATCGCGATGTGCAACCAGAAGGGCGGCGTCGGCAAGACCACGTCGACCATCAACCTGGGTGCCGCGCTGGCCGAGTACGGACGGCGTGTCCTGCTCGTCGACTTCGATCCGCAGGGCGCGCTCTCGGTCGGCCTCGGCGTCAATCCGATGGAGCTCGACCTCACGGTCTACAACCTCCTCATGGAGCGCGGCATGGCCGCCGACGAGGTGCTCCTGAAGACCGCCGTGCCGAACATGGACCTGCTGCCGAGCAACATCGACCTGTCGGCGGCGGAAGTGCAGCTGGTGTCCGAGGTGGCCCGCGAGTCGACCCTCCAGCGCGCCCTGAAGCCGCTGATGGCCGACTACGACTTCATCGTCATCGACTGCCAGCCGTCCCTCGGCCTGCTGACCGTGAACGCTCTGACGGCCGCCCACAAGGTGATCGTGCCCCTGGAGTGCGAGTTCTTCGCGCTGCGCGGTGTGGCGCTGCTCACCGAGACCATCGAGAAGGTCCAGGAGCGGCTGAACCCGGAGCTCGAACTCGACGGCATCCTCGCCACCATGTACGACTCCCGTACGGTGCACAGCCGCGAGGTGCTCGCGCGGGTCGTCGAGGCCTTCGACGACCACGTGTACCACACGGTCATCGGCCGTACCGTGCGCTTCCCCGAGACCACGGTCGCCGGCGAGCCGATCACCACCTACGCCTCCAACTCCGTCGGCGCCGCCGCGTATCGCCAGCTCGCCAGGGAGGTGCTCGCCCGGTGTCACGCCGAGTGAGTCTGCCGGGGGCCGACGAACTGTTCCGTACCACCGGGGGAATGGCGCTCCAGGCGTCATCCCCGAGGCGTCAGGCCAACGGCGAACCACGCGTGCCGCCACCCGCGGGCGAGAGCGACGAGACCGCGGCCAAGGACGGCGGGTCGCGCGACGGGGCACAGCACACGGACACCGAGCAGGACGGGGCCGCCCCGGAGGGCGGGAACGCGGGGAACGACGACGCCGAGGACGCCGAGCACGGCACGGCTGAGCCCGACCAGGGCGCGGGGGAGTCGCGCAGGCGCCTCGCGGAGCGGCCCGCAGAGGACGAGGGGGCCGAGGGGCGGCGTGCGCGCCGCGAGACGCAGGACGGCCCGCCCGGGGCCGCCCGGGGGGCCGGACAGCAGGGGCGTACGGCGAACCCGGCGGCACAGGAGCAGGCCCGGGGGCGCGGCCGCACGGCCGGACGCAGGCCGAGCGGGCGCGAGCGGCACGACGAGAAGATCACGGTCTACGTGTCGGCCGAGGAGCTGATGGACCTCGAACACGCGCGACTGGTGCTGCGCGGTGAGCACGGTCTCGCGGTGGACCGCGGGCGGATCGTGCGGGAGGCCGTCGCCGTGGTCCTCGCCGACCTGGAGTCGCGCGGGGACGCGAGCATTCTCGTGCGGCGGCTGCGGGGGCGGTAGGCGGTACCCTGTGGGGCCCGCCCTCCGCCTACTGGAACGTTGATGAGCTCGGACGATGCAGAGTCGCCGCCTTCCGGCGCGGGACGCCCCGGCAGGGCGAGGCGGATGCTGGGCAGGGGGCCCGGGGCCGCACCGGTGCCGCGCGCTCCCGCCCACGCGCCGGACGGCCACGAGCTGGACAACCACGAGCCCGACGGGCCCGATGAGCCCCAGGAGCCGGTCGGCGCGCCCGAGGGCGAGCAGGAGCCCGATGCGCCCGAGCAGGAGCCTGTCGCCGCGCCCGGGCCCGGGTTCGGCCCAGAGCCCGGCGCCGGTCCGCAACCGGACTCCGGGGACGGCCCGTTGCGGTCCATCGAGGACGGCCCGCCGGGATACGCCGGGGACAGCCCGCTGAGGGATTCCGGGGAGGGCTCGTTGCGGGAGCCCGGGGACAGCCTCCCGAGCGTGCCCGAGCAGCCCGGTCCCGACACCGCTCCGGTACCCGAGCCCGACGCCGTGCAAGGGCCCCCTGCGGCTCCGGAGCCCGCCGCCACGGCCGTCCCCGTCCCCGGCGAGAGCCCCCAGGAGGCTGCCGACGACGGCGTCTTCAAGGTCCGGCTGGTGAACTTCGAGGGCCCGTTCGACCTGCTGCTGCAGCTCATCTCCAAGCACAAGATGGACGTCACCGAGGTGGCGCTGTCGAAGGTCACCGACGAGTTCATGGCGCACATCAGGGCCATGGGGCCGGACTGGAACCTCGACGAGACCACCGAGTTCCTGGTGGTCGCCGCCACCCTGCTGGACCTCAAGGCGGCCCGGCTGCTGCCCGCCGCCGAGGTCGAGGACGAGGCCGACCTCGCGCTGCTGGAGGCGCGGGACCTGCTGTTCGCGAGGCTGCTGCAGTACCGCGCGTACAAGCAGATCGCGGACATCTTCACCGGCCGGATGGACGCCGAGGCCAGCCGCCACCCGCGCACCGTCGGCCTCGAACCCCACCACGCCGAGCTGCTGCCCGACGTCGTCATCAGCATCGGCCCCGAGGGCTTCGCCAAGCTCGCCGTGAAGGCGATGCAGCCCAAGCCCGTGCCGCAGGTCTACGTCGACCACATCCACGCCCCGCTGGTGAGCGTCGTCGAGCAGGCCGAGGTGGTCGTGGCGCGGCTGCGCAAGGAGGGCGAGGCGAGCTTCCGCGACCTCGTGGCGGACGCCCCGGACACCCTCACCGTGGTCGCCCGCTTCCTCGCGCTGCTGGAGCTCTACCGTGAGAAGGCCGTGGGGCTCGACCAGGACGAGGCGCTGGGCGAGCTGATCGTGCGCTGGACGGGCGGTGAAGGCGACGTCCGGCCGCAGGTCACCGACGAGTTCGACAGGGCGCCCGACCTCCCGGAGGACAAGGCCGGGGGCAAGGGCGGGGGCAAGGGCGGGACGGCCGGGAACGGCGACGACGCCAATGACGGCGGCGGCGACGACGGCAACGCGGACGAGAACGGCGAGGACACCGCATGAGCACGCGTACGGACACCGGACGGGCCGGGGCCACCAGCGGCGAGGACGCCGACGCGCCCCCCGCGGGCCTGGCCGCCGTGGCGGAACTCGACCTCAAGCCGGCCCTGGAGGCCGTCCTCATGGTCGTCGACGAGCCCGCCACCGAGGAGCACCTGGCGAAGATCCTCCAGCGGCCGCGGCGGGGGATCGCGGACGCGCTGCAGGAACTCGCCGACGAGTACACGGTGCAGGGCCGCGGCTTCGAGCTGCGGCTCGTGGCCGGTGGCTGGCGGTTCTACACCCGGCCCGAGTACGCGGCCGCCGTCGAGGGGTTCGTCCTGGACGGCCAGCAGGCCCGGCTCACCCAGGCCGCCCTGGAGACCCTCGCCGTGGTCGCCTACCGCCAGCCCGTCAGCCGATCCCGGGTCTCCGCGGTGCGCGGGGTGAACTGCGACGGCGTCATGCGCACGCTGCTCCAGAGGGGCCTCATCGAGGAGGCGGGCACGGAACCCGAAACAGGTGCGATCCTGTACAGGACGACGAACTACTTTCTGGAGCGCATGGGCCTGCGCGGCCTGGACGAGCTCCCGGAGCTCGCACCCTTCCTCCCGGAGGCGGAGGCCATCGAGGCCGACACCCAGGAAGGCGTGCCGTCGTTCGATCCGGATGCTCCGGACACCGACGACACACACGATGCAGACGACTAGACGGAACCGTGATGCGAAGCAGTGGCAGGAACGGCGGCGGGGGCCGCAGCGGCGGCCGTGACGGCGGCCGGCAGGACAACCGCGGGGCGGCCGGAGGCCGCGGCAGGCAGCCGCGCTCGGGCACCCCACGCCCCGAGGAACGCCGGTACGACCGCCCCGGAACAGGAGGGACGGGCGGCGCCGGGACGGGCGGGCAGAGGTCAGGCGCGGGCAAGTCCAAGCCCGGTACCGGCCAGCCCGGTGCGGGCAAGGGCCGCGGGCGCGGCAGCACGCCGGCCCGCTCCCGCGAGTACGAGGCCCAGCTCGAACAGCGCAACCGCGACCGGTACGCCGAGAAGGCGGCCACCAGGCGGGCCCCCGCCCAGGGCGCGCAGAGCGACCAGGAGGGCGAGCGGCTCCAGAAGGTGCTGGCCCGCGCCGGATACGGCTCACGGCGCGCCTGCGAGGAGCTGATCGAGCAAGCCCGTGTCGAGGTCAACGGCCGGATCGTCGTGGAGCAGGGCCTGCGCGTCGACCCGGTGAAGGACGAGATCAGGGTCGACGGGCTCACCGTCGCCACGCAGTCGTACCAGTTCTTCTCGCTGAACAAGCCCGCGGGCGTGGTCTCCACCATGGAGGACCCCGAGGGGCGGCAGTGCCTCGGCGACTACGTCACCAACCGCGAGACCCGGCTCTTCCACGTCGGCCGGCTCGACACCGAGACCGAGGGCGTCATCCTGCTCACCAACCACGGCGAGCTGGCCCACCGCCTCACCCACCCGCGGTACGGCGTGCGCAAGACCTACCTGGCAGCGATCCAGGGCCCCATTCCGCGGGACCTCGGCAAGCGCCTCAAGGACGGCGTCCAGCTCGACGACGGGTACGCGCGCGCCGACCACTTCCGGGTGGTCGAGCAGACCGGCAAGAACTACCTCGTCGAGGTGGTCCTGCACGAGGGGCGCAAGCACATCGTGCGCCGGATGCTCTCCGAGGCGGGCTTCCCCGTGGACAAGCTGGTGCGGACGGCCTTCGGCCCCATCACCCTCGGCGACCAGAAGTCGGGCTGGCTGCGGCGGTTGTCGAACACCGAGGTGGGGATGCTGATGCGCGAGGTGGAGCTGTAGCCGCACGGGCGCGTGCCGGCCCCGTCCGCCCGCGCCCGCCCAGGTCCCGGACCCGTCCGGGACCCGCCCGAGAACCGTCCGAGCCGCCTGCACCGTCCGGGAGGGTCCGCCCGATGACCGACGCCACCGCACGTACCCCCCGGCCCGGCAGCGGGACCGGCCGCCCGCCGGCCGGCGGGCCGGTGCGGGGGACGGAGGGCGAGCCCGGCGCCGGGACCGGCAAGCGCGCCGCGACCGGAGCCCTGCTGGGCCTGGCCCTCGGGGACGCGCTCGGCTACCCGACCGAGTTCCGGGACGTGCCGTCGATCCTCGCCGCGCACGGCCCCTGGCGGGACATGGAGCTGCCGGAGCCCGCCCTGATCACGGACGACACCCAGATGACGCTCGCCCTGGGCGCGGGCCTGCGCACCGCCCTGGCCCAGGGGCCGCTCGAACCGGCGCGGATGGCGGGCCCGGTGCGCGCGGAGTTCATCGCCTGGTACCGCTCCCCGGAGAACGACCGCGCCCCCGGCAACACCTGCCTCGCCGCCTGCGCGCTCCTCGAGGACCCCGGCAGGGCCTGGCAGGAGGCCGGCCAGGTGCACTCCAAGGGCTGCGGCGCCAACATGCGCGTCGCCCCGCTCGGGCTGGTCCCCGGGCTGGACGACGAGCAGCGGGCCGGGGCCGCGCAGTTGCAGTCCGCCCTCACCCACGGCCACCCCACGGCGCTCGCGGCCTCCGACCTGACGGCGTACGCGGTGCGGCTGCTGGCGCGGGGCGCCGACCCCGCGGACCTCGTGGACCTGCTGCGCGACTACGCGAACGCAGGCCGCGACCGCTACCACGAGCGCTGGCTCGGCGACCTGTGGCGGCGGGCCGAGGACCCCGGCCCCGAGGCGTTCGCCGCGCGCGGCTGGGACGACTGCGTCGCGGTGCTCGATCGGCTGGAGCGCGCCCTGCGCGGGCCGGCGGCCGTATCGCCCGAGGAGGACCCGTGCCTGGCGACCGGGGACGGCTGGATCGCGGAGGAGGCGCTCGCCACCGCCCTGCTGTGCTTCCTCCAGTTCCCCGACGAGCCCGTCACCGCGCTGCGCCGTGCTGCCTGCACCCGCGGCGACTCCGACTCCCTCGCCTGCCTGGCCGGTGCCTTCGCGGGCGCCCACCACGGCGCCGCGGTGTGGCCGGCGGCCTGGGCGGACCGCATCGAGCACCGCGCCGAGCTGCTGGCACTGGGCGCGCTCTGGGACGAGTGAGCCAGAGCCCGATGCGGGCCCGGTGCGCCCCGCCGGTCCGGTGGCATCCGACCCGGCACGGGGGCTTCCGGCCGGTGGCCGGGCGCGGGACGGAGCGGCCGCGCGCCCGGTGCCGTCTCGGCAGTCGGTCATGATCGGCTCCCGATCCGGGGGCTGGCTACCCTGTCCGGGAGTGGCGCGTGCCGGCAGTACCCGGCGTGTCGTGCCGGGCAGGGAGACATTCCGCAGGTGAGGAGCGTGACGTGGCGGTACGAGCGGTCAGGGGTGCCGTCCAGCTCGACAGGGATGACGCGGCCCACATGGACGAGCAGGTCGGCAAGCTGATCACTGCCATCCTGGAGCGGAACGAGCTGCACGCGGACGACCTGATCAGCATCTGGTTCACCGCCACCCCCGACCTGCACAGCGACTTCCCCGCCGTGGCGGCCCGCAAGCTGGGCCTGTCGGACGTCCCGCTGATCTGCGCGCAGGAGCTCGACATCGCGGGTGCCATGCCGCGCGTCGTGCGCGTCCTCACCCATGTCGAGACCGAGCGGTCCCGCTCCGAGGTGGCCCACGTCTACCTGGGCGCGGCGGCCGCACTCCGCAAGGACATCGCCCAATGAGAACCGCGCTCGTCATCGGCACCGGACTGATCGGCACCTCCGCGGCGCTGGCCCTGACCGCCCGCGGCGTCCAGGTGCACCTCGCCGACCACGACCCCGAGCAGGCCCGCACGGCGGCCGCCCTCGGCGCGGGCACGGACGCCGAGCCCGAGGGCCCGGTCGACCTCGCCGTGGTCGCCGTGCCGCCCGCCCACGTGGCCGCCACCCTGGCCGTCCTGATGCGCCGCGGCGCCGCCCGCGGCTACCTCGACGTGGCCAGCGTCAAGGGCGGCCCCCGCCGGGAGCTCCAGGCGCTGGGCCTGGACGCCGCCACCCTGGCCGCGTACATCGGCACCCACCCCATGTCCGGGCGGGAGAAGTCGGGGCCGCTGGCGGGCACGGCCGACCTCTTCGAGGGCCGCCCCTGGGTGCTCACCCCCGACCGGGACACCGACACGGAGGTGCTGAACCTCGCCCTGGAGGTGATCGCGTTCTGCCGTGCCGTGCCGGTCGTGATGGACGCCGACGCGCACGACCGCGCCGTCGCCCTGGTCTCGCACATGCCGCACCTGGTCTCCAACCTGGTCGCGGCCCGCCTTGAGCACGCCGAGGAGACCGCGGTACGGCTCTGCGGGCAGGGCATCCGCGACGTGACCCGGATCGCCGCCTCCGAGCCCGAGATGTGGATCGACATCCTCTCGGCCAACCCCGGCCCGGTCGCCGACCTGCTCACGGACGTCGCAGCCGACCTGGACGAGACCGTCAGGGCCCTGCGCGCCCTCCAGTCCGCCGACGACGACAAGCGCGTCGGCGGCGAGCGCGGCGTGCGGGACGTGCTCCGGCGCGGCAACGCGGGGCAGGTCCGGGTGCCCGGCAAGCACGGCGCGGCGCCCGCGGTGTACGAGAGCGTGGTCGTCCTCATCGACGACCAGCCGGGCCAGCTCGCCAAGATCTTCGCGGACGCGGGCCGCGCCGGCGTGAACATCGAGGACGTCCGCATCGAGCACGCCACCGGGCAGCAGGCCGGCCTGATGCAGCTCATGGTCGTCCCGCAGTCGGCGCCGGTGCTCACCGCGGCGCTGCGGGAACGCGGCTGGTCGATCCGGCAGTAGCGGGCACGCCCCCGGCGGCCCCGGGGGCGGATCGGGGCAGCACCCGACGGGCTCCTCCGAGACGGGCCGGGCCCCCGGTGAGGGGACGGGCTCCTGCGGACGTGAGGTGACGGGCCTTCCCGGAACGGTCCCGTGCTCGCCGGAACGTCGCGCGCCCGGCCCGGTACGCGCTCGGCCCCGTAAGAGGCGCGCCGACGAGCCAGTAACCTTGTGTGGGCATTCTCGTGCCCGCACCAGCCGCACTGCCCCCGTCGTCCCAGGGTGCGTACGCGTACGATCCGGTAGCCGTACGCACACGCCCGTATCAGGAAGGTGCCCGTCTCCTGTGGAAAACGCAGTCACCGCAGAAACCGCCGCCCGGACCGTCCCGGCCGTGATCGTCGCCATCGACGGCCCGGCGGGCACCGGTAAGTCGAGCACCTCCCGGGCCGTGGCGCAGCAGCTGGGACTGACCTACCTCGACACCGGGGCGCAGTACCGCGCGATGACGTGGTGGATGGTGAACAACGGCGTCGACGTCTCCGACCCGGCCGCGATCGCCGCCGTCGTGGACAAGCCCGAGATCGTCTCCGGTACCGACCCCGAGGCCCCCACCATCAGCGTGGACGGCGTCGACGTCTCGGGCCCCATCCGGACGCCCGAGGTGACCGCCGAGGTCAGCGCGGTGAGCGCGGTGCCCGAGGTGCGGGCCAGGATCACCCGGTTGCAGCGGGCGATCGCGGCGGGCGCGGAGGGCGGCATCGTGGTCGAGGGCCGCGACATCGGCACGGCGGTGCTGCCCGACGCCGACCTCAAGGTCTTCCTCACCGCGTCGCCCGAGGCCCGTGCCGCGCGCCGCAGCGGGGAGCTGAAGGGCTCCGACGTGCACACCACCCGCGAGGCGCTGATCAAGCGGGACGCCGCCGACTCCAGCAGGAAGACGGCCCCGCTCGCCAAGGCGGCCGACGCCGTCGAGGTCGACACCACCGATCTCACCCTCCTCCAGGTCATCGAGTGCGTGGTCACCCTGGTCGAGGAGAAGCGGGCCACGAAGTGACCGGCACCGAATCCGACACCACCGGCACGGAGCCCGCCGGGACGGCTCCGGGCTCCGATGCCGCCGAGGTCGGCACGGAACCCGCCGCCGCGGCCACGGTCACTGATCCCGCGACCACCGGCACGGCCTCCACCGGCACGGAACCCGCGACCACCGGCACGGAAAGTGTCACCGACACCACCGGCGCGGAGCCCGCCGCCGGCACCACCGGCACCACCGGCACGGAAGGCGCTGACGGGGCTGCCGCGGCCGCCGGTGCGGCGCGCCCGGCCACCGCCCCCGCCGCCTCCCGGCGCCCCGCCCGCGGGGCGGACCGCTCCGGCGCCGACGGCGAGCCGTCGTTCCTGGGGGCACGGATGGGCCGCCGGATCGGGATCGGCGTGATGTACGGGCTGTGGCGGCCCCGGGTGCTCGGCGCCTGGCGGGTGCCGGCCAGCGGGCCCGTGATACTGGCCGTCAACCACTCGCACAACATCGACGGCCCGATGCTGATGGGCACCGCCCCGCGGCCCGTGCACTTCCTGATCAAGAAGGAGGCGTTCGTCGGGCCGCTCGCCCCGTTCCTGCACTCCATCGGCCAGCTCAAGGTGGACCGCGCGGCGGCCGACCGCACCGCCGTCACGCATGCGCTGGGCGTCCTCCAGCGCGGCGGGGTGCTCGGCATCTTCCCGGAGGGCACCCGGGGGGAGGGCGACTTCGCGTCACTGCGCGCCGGACTCGCCTACTTCGCGGTGCGCAGCGGTGCGCCGATCGTGCCGGTGGCCGTGCTGGGCAGCACCGCGGCGCATAGCAGACTGGTACCGGCCCTGCCGCCGCTGCGCGCCAAGGTCGACCTGGTCTTCGGCGACCCCTTCCACGCCCAGCCGGACGGGGACGGCCGCCGCACCCGCAAGGCGCTCGACGCGGCGACCGTGCGCATCCAGGAACGCCTGAGTGCCCACCTGGAGAACGCCAGGCGCGCCACCGGGCGAGGCGCCACACTCTGAGCCGGTGGGACCGGCCGGCACGTGCCGGCCCGAACCCGCCGGCCCCACGAAGAACGAGGTACGGACTTCATGAACGACCAGATCCAGCCCGACGGCCCTCAGAACCAGGGCGCCGGACTCGGCGGCGACGAGCACGGCGCGCTCGGCGACGCCGAGTTCGCCCGGTTCATGGAGCTCGCACAGGAGGAGGGCTTCGACGTCGAGGACGTCGAGGGCGCCATCGAGGAGGCCGGGCACGGCCCGCTGCCGGTGCTCGCCGTCGTCGGCCGCCCCAATGTCGGCAAGTCGACATTGGTGAACCGCTTCATCGGCCGCCGCGAGGCCGTCGTGGAGGACACCCCCGGCGTCACGCGCGACCGCGTGACCTACGAGGCCGAGTGGTCCGGGCGCCGTTTCAAGGTCGTCGACACCGGCGGCTGGGAGCAGGACGTCCTCGGCATCGACGCGTCCGTCGCCGCCCAGGCCGAGTACGCCATCGAGGCCGCCGACGCGGTGGTGTTCGTCGTGGACTCCACCGTCGGCGCGACCGACACGGACGAGGCCGTGGTCCGGCTGCTGCGCAAGGCCGGCAAGCCCGTGGTGCTGTGCGCCAACAAGGTGGACGGCCCGAACGCCGAGGCCGACGCCGCCATGCTCTGGTCCCTCGGCCTCGGCGAGCCCCACCCCGTCTCCGCCCTGCACGGCCGCGGCACCGGCGACATGCTGGACGCGGTCCTGGAGGCGCTGCCCGAAGCGCCCCGGCAGACCTTCGCCGTCCAGGGCGGCGGACCGCGCCGGGTCGCGCTCATCGGCCGTCCCAATGTCGGCAAGTCGTCCCTGCTGAACAAGGTGGCCAAGGAGGAGCGGGTCGTCGTCGACGAGCTCGCCGGCACCACCCGGGATCCGGTCGACGAGATCATCGAACTCGGCGGCAAGGTCTGGCGCTTTGTCGACACGGCGGGCATCCGCAAGCGGGTCCACCTCCAGCAGGGCGCCGACTACTACGCGTCGCTGCGCACCGCCGCCGCCGTGGAGAAGGCCGAGGTCGCCGTCGTCCTCATCGACGCGGCCGACTCCATCAGCGTGCAGGACCAGCGCATCATCACCATGGCGGTGGACGCGGGCCGTGCGCTCGTCCTCGCCTACAACAAGTGGGACACCCTCGACGAGGAGCGCCGCTACTACCTGGAGCGCGAGATCGAGCGCGAGCTGGCGCAGGTGGCGTGGGCGCCCCGGGTCAATGTCTCCGCGCGCACCGGGCGGCACATGGAGAAGCTGGTGCCGGCCATCGAGACCGCCCTCGCCGGCTGGGAGACCCGGGTGCCGACCGGCCGTCTCAACGCCTTCCTCGGCGAGCTCGTCGCCTCGCACCCGCACCCGGTGCGCGGCGGCAAGCAGCCCCGGATCCTCTTCGGCACCCAGGCGGGCACCAGGCCGCCGCGGTTCGTGCTCTTCGCGTCCGGCTTCATCGAGCACGGCTACCGCAGGTTCATCGAGCGGCGCCTGCGCGAGGAGTTCGGCTTCGAGGGCACGCCGATCCATATCTCCGTACGGGTGCGGGAGAAGCGCGGCAGGAACAAGTAACGCGAGGCTGCGGCGACACGGGGCCGCGGCGACACGGGCAACCGCGGTGACACGGGGCCCGCGGTGACACGGGGCCCGCGGTGACACGGGCGACCGCGCCACGGATGTCGTCGCGCCGGTTCGTGGCCGTGCGCACGGCGGTGCGTGGCGCTGCACGTGATGCCACGGCCGCGCCCTCGCGACCCCGCGACTCCGCGCCCTCGCGACCCCGCGCCCTCCCGGCCGCGCGGGGTCCTCGCCGGGGATCCTCAGGGGAGCGTGGCCACCCATACCGTCCGTGCGGTGCGAACGGTGAGGTCGGGGCGGTTCAGGACGCTGTCGGGCCCGTTCTCGTCGGTGAGCGCGTCGAGGGCCGTCAGGTCCTCGACGCTCAGCTGCTCGTCGAGGGCGGAGCGGATCCGGCCCAGCGTCGCCAGCGCGAAGCGGCCGGCCGCCTCGGGCAGCGGCGGCGCCAGGTCGATGACGAAGGGCCGCTCGGCCCGTATGGCGAAACCGGCACCGGCCAGCCGGGCACCCCAGTCGGAACCCATCTCCGGCACGTGCTGCGCCTGGAATTCCGCCAGGGCGGCGTGACAGCGCGCTTCGAGGCCGGGAGCGCCGGGGCCCGCGTCGTCCGGCAGGAAGCGCGGCAGGAAGCTGTCCGCCTCGGTCACCACGAGCAGTCCGCCGGGCCGCAGCACGGACGACAGCTCGGCCAGCGCGCGGTCGGGGTCCCCGAGGTGGTGCAGGGACGCCGACGCCCAGACGAGGTCGGGCGTGCCCACGGACGGCCACGTCTCGTCCAGGTCGGCCTGCACGGTGTGCACGCGGTCCGCCATGCCGTGCGCCCGGGCCCGTTCGCGCAGGATGTGCAACATCGTCGGGGAGCTGTCCACGGCGGTCACATGGGCGCCCGTGAACTGCCGCAGCAGGGTGAAGGTGCCGCTGCCGGTGCCGCTGCCGACGTCCAGGATGCGGTGCGGTCGCCGGTCGCCGACCAGCTCGTCCAGCCAGCCGACCACCTCGTCCCGGTGGGCGCGCAGGACCTCGGCGGAGAGGTCCAGGTGCTCGGCAAGGGCCGCGTCGTCGGTGTCCCGGGTGTTCTCGGTGTTCTCGGTGTCGTCGTGCCCCGCGTGACCGGCGCCCGGCGGGGTTCCGTGCGTGTGATCCGCGGGCGCGTGCCCGGAATGAGATGCATGTGCGTGATGTGAGTGGTTCGCCATGTAACGACCCTAGGAGCTTCTTGCCTTGATGGCATAGCATCTTGCCTATGACGCAAGACGCCGACATCGACGCGCTGGTACGCAAGCGGATCAGGGGACTGCGTCTGGCGCGGGGCTGGTCGCTGGACGACCTGGCGGCCCGCTGCTTCCTGAGCCCGTCCACCGTGAGCCGCATCGAGACGGGCCACCGGAGGATCGGGCTCGACCAGCTCACCGTGATCGCCCGGTCCCTCGGCACGACGCTCGACCAGCTGGTGGAGTCGGTGCACGACGAGGACGTGGTGATCCGGCCGGAACGCGACGCGGGGCGCGGGGTGACCACGTGGCTGCTGAGCAGGCAGACGGGGCCGGGCGGTCCCATCGTCGCCAAGATGCGGTTGACCAGGCCGGTGCGGCGCGGTGCGGACGCCCTCAAGGTCCACCCGGGCCGTGACTGGTTCACGGTCCTGTCGGGGACGGTGGTGCTGATGCTGGCGGAGCGGGAGATCAGGGTGGAGACCGGCCAGGCGGCGGAGTTCTCCACGATGACCCCGCACGCCTTCGGGGCGCTGGACGGTCCCGCGGAGCTGCTGGGCATCCTCGACCCCGAGGGGCGGCGCACGCATCTGCGCGCGCTGTCCTGACGCCGGCCCGGGCGGGGCCGCGCCCGGACGAGGGGGCCGGCCGGTGGCGGAGGTTTGCCCTCCGTTTCTCCCGACGGCGCCCGGCCCGCGGGATGTGCAGGGAGTGCGGGGCGGCGGGTACGGCTGTGGTGCGGGGTGAGGGGGTGTGGGGGATCAGTGCTCGGTGCGGCGGTGCCGGGTGGGGAGCACGGCGGGCAGCAGTTCCTCGGGGCCGTGCGAGCGGCCGACGGGCCGCCAGATCCCGGTCTGGTAGAGCCCGCCGCGGTCCAGGGGGTAGGTCCCGGGCGAGGGCGCGCCGCCCGGGGCCTCGGGGTGCCCGTGCCCGGGGCCGCTGAGCTCGGTGCCGGGCCCCGGCAGGGCCGCAAAGCCCTTGAACCCGAGATCCTCCTCGCCGCTCCGGTCGCCCGGCAGGGTCCTGAACGCCATGCGGTACTCGGCGTAGAGCCTGTCGTAGATCGGCGTGGCCGAACGGCCGCCGGAGCGCTCGGGGGCGAGGCGCATCGCGGGGATCGGGTTCGGGTACGGGGGGCGGCGGGCGGGGTCGTAGGTCTGCACGTATGTGCCAACGACGTGAGGGGCCCGACGGATGCGGTCGAAATGCCGCTTTCGCAGGTGGCCGGGCATGGCAGCGGCGGGTCTCGGCCGTTCGGGGGAGTGGTCAGGTACCGCTGAGGGGCATCGCGGAGGCGACCAGCAGGCCGTGTGCGGCGGCGCGGTCCAGCGCCTCGCGGAGCAGGTCCTCGCGCGGCTGGCGGCCGATCGAGCCCACGGGTGCGGCGAAGACCAGGACCTGCTGCCGCTCGGCGGCCGCGATCCGCCAGCCGTCGGTGACCTGGAGCGGCTGGTGCGCCTGCCACCAGGCGACCGGTACGCCGTCGTGGCCCGGCTGGAGGACGGCGTGCAGTTGCCCCATGGAGAGCAGCACCGACCAGCCGGGCCGCAGGGGCGGGATCCGGTCCACGCTGCCGACCGGCATGAAGCCCTGCTCGATGAGCAGGGGCAGGAAGTCGTCGCCGCCCGGGAAGCCGGCGCGGGTGATGGGCCCGGTCGGCTCCACGACCAGCGCCGGGTGCAGCTCGCCCGCGACGAGCACCAGCCCGCTGGTGACCCCGAGCACCGCCTGCCCGGGCGGCACGTGACCCGGCGCCACGTACTCGGGCGCCTCCTCGCCCGGCACCGCCTGCGCGGGCGGCGCCTGGCCCGGCAGGCCCTCCGGCCCGCCCAGGGACTCGTATCCCGGCATGCCTCCGTGCCCCGGTACGGACAGCCCCGGCGCCTCCTGAGCCGGAACGCCGTAGTCCGGCACCATCGGCTCCGACCCGGGCGCGGGCGCGTCCTCCGCGGCGATGGAGCGCACCGCGCCCCGCAACTGCTCCTCGGTGACCTGCACGACCTGCGAGGGCAGGCAGGCGGCGTGGGCGAAGGCGAGCACGGCCGTCTCGTCGCCGACGAACAGGACCGTGCTGGTGCGCTGGCGGCCGGGGTCGCCGGGGGTGCGGCACGAGGTGCAGTCGTAGCTGCCCGGGGCGTTCTCCCCGGCGAGCAGCCGGTCGGCTTCTTCGTCGCCGATCTCGGCGCGTACGTCGTCGCTGACGTCGAGCATGCGCGGCACGGTGGCTCCTCGGCAGTCGGTCGGTGCGGGCGGGACCCGGACGGGCCCGGGTCCCGCCCATGCACAGGACAACGGGCGACGCGTGAGGGAGTCACGCCCCGCGGAGCACGGAATGGCACCGCCGGGCGGGCCGGTGGTCCCGGCTCGGCAGCGGCCGAGCGGAGCCGCGACATGGGGAGGATGACCGAAAGAGGTTTGTCCTGTGATGGGTGAAGTGCCGTGTTACAGTCCGAAAAAACTATAAAGCTCTCTGTGTGACGTTCGGTGGGTCGGGGTCCATACGGCAGGGCCCGTGTGCCAGGGCCCGTACGGCGGGGCACGTGTGACGGCGGAACCCGCGCGGTGTCCGCCTGTCCGAGATGGCCTGTTGGTTATCAGTGGCACAACTCTTGTGAAACAACACGGTGATGGCGTCCAACCCCCCTCTCCGCCCGCAGGTCGGACCCGGTGTCAGGCGGGCGCGACGATCGCCCGCGGCGCGCGAGAGTGCGGGGACGCATGCACATTTCCTTCCTCATCCACAACGGCTACGGGGTCGGCGGCACGATCCGGACCACCTACAACCTGGCGGCGGCGCTGGCCGAGCAGCACGACGTCGAGGTGGTCTCCGTCTTCCGCCACCGCGATTGGCCGCTCCTGCCGCCGGCTCCCGGGATCCGGCTGCGGTACCTCGTCGATACCCGGGGGGACGCGGCCGGCTCCGACCTGGACCACCCGGCATACCAGCGGCCCAGCCGGGTGTTCCCGCGCACCGACGGCCGCCACGTGCAGTACAGCGCGCTCACCGACCGGCGCATCGCCGAGCACCTGGGCGGCATCGAGGCGGACGTCGTGGTCGCCACCCGGCCCGGCCTCAACGTGCACCTGGCCCGGGGGACCAGGCCGGGGCCGGTGCGGGTCGGGCAGGAGCACCTCACGCTCGACAGCCACCCGCGCGTCCTGCGCGCCCAACTCCGCGCCGTCTACCCCCGGCTGGACGCCCTCACCACCACCACGCAGGCCGACGCCCGCGCCTACCGGGCCCGGATGCGGCTGCCCGGCGTGCACCTGGAGGCCATCCCCAATCCCGTGCCCACGCCCGCCGTCCGGCCCGCCGACGGCTCGGGGCGCTGGGTGGTGGCGGCCGGCAGGCTCACCGCAGTCAAGCGGTACGACCTGCTGATCAGGGCCTTCGAGACGGTCCGCGCCGAGCGCCCCGACTGGCGGCTGCGGATCTACGGCGGCGGCGACCAGAAGCAGCGGCTGCGGGCCCTGATCGACCAGCTCGGCCTGTACAACCACGTCTTCCTGATGGGGCTCGCCCACCCCATCGAGTCCGAGTGGGTCAAGGGCTCGATCGGCGCGGTGACCTCCAGCCTGGAGTCGTTCGGGATGACGATCGTGGAGGCGATGCGCTGCGGCCTGCCCGTGGTCTCCACGGACTGCCCGCACGGGCCGGGCGAGATCATCGCCGACGGCGTCGACGGGCGGCTGGTGCGGGTCGGCGACGCCGGCGCCGTCGCCCGCGGCCTGCTGGAGCTGATCAACGACGACGAACGCCGCCTGCGCATGGGCGAGGCCGCGGTCACGGCCGCCGAGCGGTTCGACCCGGCCCGGATCGCGGAGCGCTACAGCACGCTCTTCGCCGCGCTGGTCGCACGGGGCGGCGGGCCGCGCGGCGGCGGCTGGCGCGCGCCCCTGTACCGCGCGGGCGGCGCCCTCGCAGGCGGCGCCCACGCGGCGGGTGCCGCGGCCCGCGGCGCGCTCAGAAGGGGGCGCCCCGCATGACCACGCCCACTCCGGCACCGGCGCCCGACCGCGACGGCCCCCACCGCCCGGCGGAGAGCGACCGCGCCGCCCAGGGCACGCCCGGCACCGAGCGCGCCCGCGCCGGCGCCGCCAGGACCGCGCAGCATCCGGCGCCCCGCGCCGCCTGCACCGCCGACTCCACCGGTGACCTGGCCTTCCACGTCACCCACCCGCCCGCCGCTCCGGATGGCGGACCCCTGCACGTGCTGCTGCGCCGCCGGGGCAAGGACCCCGCGGAGGAACTCCGGCTGCCGCTCGTACCGCTGGCGGACGGGCGGCCGGGCGCCGTCCTCGCGCTGGCGCATCCGCTCGCCGAAGGCCGCTGGGACGCCTACCTGGAGGACCCGGGCGCCGGCGGGCCGCCGCTCCGCCTGGCACCGGGCGTCCACGATCTGCGCGCACTCGTCGACCGGGTCCCCGACCCCGCCGGCGACCCCGTCGCCGTACGCATCCCCTACACCACCAAGCAGGGCGACCTCGCCGTACGGAGCTGGCGGCGCCTGCCGCACGCGGAGGCCGGCGAACTGCACATCGCCGGTGGCACGCTGACCGTGCACGGAGTCCTCCACGCCGTCGCGCCCACCGAGCACGCTCACGCCGAGCTGCTCCGCCGCGGCTCGGGCACCGTGCTGCGCGCCCCGATCGCCGTCGACGGCAACGGGTTCCGCTGCACCGTCGCGTACCGGGTGCTGGCGGACGCCGCGCCGCCGGGCGTCTGGGACCTGTGGTTGCGCCCGGCGGGTCAGGAGGGGCCGCGGGTGCGGATCGCGCGGCTGCTCGACGACATCGCCGACAAGAAGCACATCTTCGCGTTCCCCGCGGTCCGAGTGGCGGGCGGCCGAGTCGAGGCGGGGCCCTACTACACCCTGGACAACGACCTCGCGGTGCGCGTCGAGCCCGTCGCGGACGAGGACGGCGCGGGCTCCGGCTGACCGGAGGGGCAGGTCGGCGGGACGATCCCGGGTCCCCGGCGTCCGCCGGGGACCGCGGGTCCGGCCGACGGGCTCAGGGCTCCGTGGGGCTGCCCGGCCGGTGCTCCGCCGCGGCCTGGCGCACCGGCTCGGGCGCGTACCTCGGGTGGTGCATGTCGAACGCCGGGGAGTCCGAGCGGACCAGCGGCAGCTTGACGAAGTTGTGCCGCGGCGGCGGGCACGAGGTCGCCCACTCCAGGGACCGGCCGAAGCCCCACGGGTCGTCCGAGTCGACCTTCCTGCCGTACCGCTTGGTGTGCCAGACGTTGTAGAAGAACGGCAGGTTGGACAGGCCCAGCACGAAGGAGCCGATCGACGAGATCATGTTGAGATCCGTGAAACCGTCCGCGGCCAGGTAGTCCGCGTAGCGCCGCGGCATGCCCTCCGCGCCCAGCCAGTGCTGCACGAGGAACGTCGTGTGGAAGCCCACGAAGAGCGTCCAGAAGTGGATCTTCCCGAGCCGTTCGTCGAGCATCTTGCCGGTGAACTTCGGCCACCAGAAGTAGAACCCGGCGAAGGTGGCGAAGACGACGGTGCCGAACACCACGTAGTGGAAGTGGGCCACCACGAAGTACGAGTCGGAGACCTCGAAGTCGAGCGGCGGCGACGCCAGGATCACCCCGGTCAGGCCGCCGAAGAGGAACGTCACCAGGAAGCCCACCGACCACAGCATCGGTGTCTCGAAGGAGAGCGAGCCGTGCAGCATGGTGCCGGTCCAGTTGAAGAACTTCACGCCGGTCGGCACCGCGATCAGGAACGACAGCAGCGAGAAGTACGGCAGCAGCACCCCGCCGGTGACGAACATGTGGTGCGCCCACACCATGATCGAGAGAGCGGTGATGGAGATGGTCGCGCCGATCATGCCCACGTAGCCGAAGAGCGGCTTGCGGCTGAAGACCGGGAGGATCTCGGTCACGATGCCGAAGAACGGCAGCGCGATGATGTACACCTCGGGATGGCCGAAGAACCAGAAGAGGTGCTGCCAGAGCAGCCCGCCGCCGTTCGCGGCGTCGAAGACGTGGGCCCCGAAGAGCCGGTCGGCCTCCAGGGCCAGCAGGATGCCCGCCAGCACCGGGAAGGCCAGCAGCACCAGGATCGACGTGAACAGGACGTTCCACGTGAAGATGGGCATCCGGAACATCGTCATGCCCGGCGCGCGCATGCCGATCACCGTGGTCAGGAAGTTCACCGCGCCGAGAATGGTGCCGAAGCCCGAGAGCGCCAGGCCCATGATCCACATATCTCCGCCGATGCCCGGCGAGCGCAGTTTGCTGTTCAGCGGTGCATAGGCGAACCATCCGAAGCTCGCGGCCCCGTCCGGCAGCAGGAATGCCCCGAGCACGATCAGGCCGCCGAAGAGGAAGAGCCAGTACGAAAACATGTTCAGCCGCGGAAAGGCCACATCGGGGGCGCCGATCTGAAGCGGCATGATCTCGTTGGCGAATCCCGCGAACGTCGGAGTCGCGAACAGCAGCAGCATGATCGTGCCGTGCATGGTGAACAGCTGGTTGTACTGGTCGTTCGAGACGATCTGAAGTCCCGGTCGGGCCAACTCGGCGCGCATCACCAGGGCCATGAAGCCGGCGCTCAGGAAGAAGCCGAACGACGTGATGAGATAGAGGTGGCCGATCTTCTTGTGATCGGTCGTGGTCAGCCAGTCGACGATGATGGCGCCGGGACGCCTGACCTGCGCCGGCCGTTCGGCCTCTGCGGTGGCCTGCCTGGTCCGCGTGTCCATCTCTGCCCCTCGCCGTCGACCCGGGCCGGCCGGAAACTGACGCTTGACGTGCGCCCGGACGGTACCGAGGGGAACCTGCGCGGGCTTGAACGGACAATATGACCGCCGCCGTTCCACGGCATTTCGGAAACACTGCCGAAAACGACCGTATCAGCGCACCGGCCGGGTGGCGCGGCGTCAAATACCCCGGCGTTTCGCGGTCCCTCGGGAGCGCGGTAGGTTCTTATTCCCGGCCATCCGTACCGCAATTCACGGGGAAGCCGGAATAACCCGAACGGCGGACGGACATTCGGGGGAGCCGGCGTCGTGATCCTGTGACGGAAGTGTGACAGCCCCGGGACCGGTGACGGAAGGTTGCCGACTACGGGGTGCCCCAGGGGCCGGTCGGTGGCGAGCGCGGGTGGTGCCGGTCCCGGTCTCCGCTTCCGGCCCCCGGTCCCCGATCCCGGGGCGCCTGCCCGGTCCGGGGACCGGCTCTCGGCGCCGGTGCGCGCCTGCCGGACGCGGGTGCTCCTCCGGGGGGCCTGATCGGCTTTCCCGGTCCGTCCGTGGCGCATACGGTGGCCTGCATGGCACCCATACCCACGCCCCCCGCGGAACCAGAGGACGACCTTCAGGCCTATGTGGGCCTGCCGGTCGAGGAGGCAGAGCGGCGGGCACGCGAGCGCGGCTGGTCCACCGTCAGGTCGCTGGCCCCCGGGACGGTCATCACCATGGAGTACCTCCACGGGCGGCTGAACTTCGAGGTCAAGGACGGCGCCGTGCACCGCAGCTGGAAGGGCTGACGACGCCGGGGCCCGGGACGCAGCCAAGTGGCTGGTTCCCGGGCCCCGGCGTGAAGAGGCAGGCCGGCCCCGCGGCGCACCGCGGGGCCGTTCGCTCAGGCCCCGGTCAGGGGGCGCGTCGTGGAGCGCGGTGGCCGGTGGTCCGTGTGCGGCGGACGGCGGCTGCCCGCCGGGGTCACCGGAGAGCGCTCGGAGCGCGCGGCGTGCGGGCTCTGCGCCAGGTGGGGCGCGGGACGCCCCGGGCGTGCCGTGCCGACCGGCTCGCGCTCCGGCGCCGCCTCGGCCTCGGGGACCTGGGGCGGGAAGAGCGCCGGTGGGGCCGCCGGGGGCCGCCCGGGCACCGTGCCCCGGCGGCGGGCCAGCAAGGCGGCGCGGCGGTCCAGGATCCAGGCCTCGGCCCTGGCGATCAGCGGCTCGCACCACGGCAGCGCCAGCAGGACCAGCAGGCCCGCGGCCCAGCCGAGCAGGACGTCGCTCAGCCAGTGCGTGCCCAGGTAGACGGTGGTGAGGCCGACGCCCAGGGCCACCACCGCGGAGGTGGCGGACAGGTAGCGGCGGGCCCGCGGGGTGGACGCCAGATACGCCAGGATGCCCCAGGTCACCACTGCGTTGGCGGTGTGGCCGGAAGGAAATATATCCCCGCCGCGCCACATCTCGTTCGACCCGATCACGGTGGCGTAGTGCGGACCGAGGCGGCCCATGCCGATCTTGGCCGCGCCCACCGTGGCGTTGAGCAGCAGCAGCGCCGCGCCCAGCGACAGCAGCGGGCGGAGCGTGTGCTGCCGCCAGGAGCGCCAGCCCAGCCAGGCCGCCACCATCGTCGCGGTCGGGCCGCGCTGGCCCAGGACGACGTAGTAGTCCAGGAAGGCGTGCACCTGGGGCCACTGCTGGTAGGGGCGGAAGAACATGACCTGCCAGTCCAGGCGGACCAGCCATGAGGTGGTCACCACGGCCCACACCATGGCCAGGTAGAAGGCCAGGGTCGAGACCAGGAGCACGACCCTGTGCCGGCTCATGGCCGGCACATCTAGGCCGGCCGGCCGCTCCGGCTCACGGTCCAGCCGGGCGAAGACCCGATCCAGACGGGTGAGGCATCGTTCGGTACGCACAAAATCGACGTTACAGGGAGTGAGCTGAGGAGCAGCTCGAAACCACGGCTTTGTGATGACGATGTGATGTGGGATTGCTCTCAACTGGGCGTTTATTTAAAGCGTATTCACAATGTCAGGAACGGCTTCTCGTTCCATTGCAAGGATCCCTCTTATGGGTGCTTTATGAGCCAGCCCCACAAAACTTGTTCACCTCTTGCTCGTTCAGATTTTCCCGTCCGCTCACCCCTGCCGGAGGCGCCGGGGCGCTGTCAGGGCGGCCCCGAACCGTTCAGCCAGAACGCCCCGTACACCGCGGAACCCACCGCCGCGAGCGCGAGCACCAGCGCCGACCTGCGCGGTCGCGCCCGGGCCAGGGCCACCGCGAGCGGCAGCAGCAGCGGGAAGGCGGGCAGCAGCAGCCGGGGCTTGGAGCCGAAGTAGCTCTGCGCGCCCAGGGCGAGCGCCACGACGACGCCGGAGTACACCAGCAGCGGCAGCGGTTGGCGGTCGCGCACGCCCCGCACGTACAGCCACAGCAGCAGCGCCACCCCCGCGACCAGGGCGAGCCCGGCGAACACCGAGGGGAAGCCGGACAGCAGCCCGGCCGTGAACCGCGCGAAGGCGAGGCCCCCGTCGAAGCCGTTGCCCCACTGCCCCTGCACGTCCAGGTAGCCGGCCACGCCCCGGCCGGTGCGGTGCCCCACCCACAGCACGTAGCCCGCGGCTCCCAAAGGGGCCAGCAGCACCCCGAGGACGGTCCGCCAGGTCCACCGCCGCTCCCGCACCGCACACCAGGCCGCCACCCACACGGCCGCGGCCGCGGCCATGCCCACCGGTCGGGTGAGCCCGGCCAGCGCGGCGAGCGCTCCGGCAGCGATCCAGCGCCGGGTGAGCACCGCGTACAGCGACCAGGCCGCGAGCGCCGTGAAGAGCGACTCGCTGTACGCCATGGACTGCACGACCGCCACCGGCAGCACCGCCCACAGCAGCGCCGCGCAGACCCCCGCGCGCCTCCCGTACAGCCGGTCGCCCACCGCGAAGACCCCCCAGGCGGCGAGGAGCGAGGCCGCCCAGGACGTCAGGAGGCCGGCGTCCGCGTACGACAGCGGGCCGACGGCCGAGCCCAGCCGTTCCAGCCACGGAAGCAGCGGGAAGAACGCCAGGTCGGAGTGGACGGTGCCGTCCGGCAGCCGCACCTGCCAGTCGTAGCCGTAGCGGGCCACCCGCATGTACCAGAGCGAGTCCCAGCGCGCCGAGAGGAGCTGGTGCGCGCTCTTGCCCGCCGGCGCGCTCCACAGCACCAGCAGCACGACGCCCAGCGCGCGCACCGCGGCATAACCGAGCAGGGCGGGCGCGGCGTGCCGCAGCGCGCCCACCGTCCGTGAGGGCAGCCGCCCCGCCTGCCGCAGCACGTCCGTCCAGGGCCGCGGCGGACGATGATCAAGCTCGGTCACGTGCTCGATTATTGCTGGTGGCCCGGCTCGGGCAGGCGTGTTTCACCGTCCGTGTCGACCGGACGGGGCGTGCGCGGGGGCACCGCGGGTAGCTTCCGGAGGGATGGAAGACCGGGGCGTGCGCCGTGGTAGAGGGGCGCCGGAGGCCGGGTTGCGGACCGTATGCGCATGCGCCGGAGATCGGGATACGGACGGGCGTGACGGCGCGGGACCAGGGTGACAGGAGTGGCGCACACCACACCGTGTGAGGGAATCGGAAGGGGATGCGCCACATGACTTCCTCCGGATCTCGCGTACGCTGGCCGCTCACCTGCCTATCGCCGCGGGAGCCACCGCGCAGTCCGGCGGCGACGGCCGGTAACGCCGATCTTCCGCACCGAGGCCGCAGCAGCACCTGGCGGCCCCACCGGAGGCGGGGGTCATCTGGGAGGTACGTACATGTCCGGGACGACCACGGCCGCGGAACACCCCGCGGGCGCCACCCGGCATCGCCACCGGCAGCGCCCCGGCCGCCTGGACGGGAGCCGTGAGGCCAACCGGTGGCTCGTCCTCGTCGTGCTCTGTGTCAGCCTGCTGCTCGTCGCGGTGGACGCCACCGTGCTGCACGTCGCGGTTCCGGCGGTCAGCGAGGACCTCAGGCCCGGAGCCATGGAGCTCCTGTGGATCGTCGACGCCTACCCCCTCGTCTGCGCCTCGCTGCTGATCCTGTTCGGCACGCTCGGCGACCGCGTCGGCCGCAGAAGGATCCTGCTGCTCGGCTACGCGCTCTTCGGCATCGCCTCGGCGGTGGCGGCCTTCGCCGGCAGCGCCCAGGTGCTGATCGGCGCCCGCGCGCTGCTCGGTGTCGGCGGCGCGATGATCATGCCCGCGACCCTCTCCATCCTCCGCCAGGTCTTCCCCGACCGGCGCGAGCGCGCGCTCGCCATCGGCATCTGGAGCGCGGTGGCCGCCGTGGGCGCGGCCGTCGGGCCGCTGCTCGGCGGCTTCCTGCTGGAGCACTTCTGGTGGGGCTCGGTCTTCCTCGTCAACATCCCGCTGATGATCGTCAGCCTCCCGGTGGGCCGCTGGCTGCTGCCCGAGTCGACGGGCGACGGCGACGGCCCCTGGGACGTCCTCGGGGCCCTGATGGCCGCGGCCGGGCTGTTCGGCGTGGTGCTCGGCGTGAAGTGGCTCGGCAGCGGCAGCTCGCTGCTCGCCCCGCAGGCGCTGGTGCCGCTGCTGGTCGGGGCGGCGCTGCTCGTCGCGTTCGTACGGCGCCAGCGCGGGCGTGCGCAGCCGCTGGTCGACCTGCGGATGTTCGCGAAGCCGGCGTTCACCACGTCCGTCGGCTGCATCGTGCTCGCGATGCTCGCCCTGGTCGGCCTCGAACTGATCGCCGCGCAGTACCTGCAACTGGTACTCGGGCTCTCCCCCCTCCAGACCGGGCTGCGGCTGCTGCCCCTGACCGTCGCGGCGATGGCGGCGGGCCTGGCCGGATCGAAGATGCTGCAACGGTTCGGGCCACGCGCGATGGTGGCGTTCGGCTTCTGCCTCACCGCCGCCGCCGTGCTCGTCCTGGCCCTGATGGGCGGGCACGACGACCCGCGGCTGATGCTCGGCGGCTTCGTCCTGCTCGGCTTCGGCCTGGAGACGACGCTGTTCGGCGCCTACGAGTCGATGCTCAACGAGGCGCCCACCGCGCAGTCGGGCGGGGCGGCCGCGATCGGCGAGACCTCGTACCAGCTCGGGGCCGGGATGGGGATCGCGCTGCTGGGCAGCGTGATGAACGCCGCCTACGCCCCCGGCCTCTCCGCGGTGCGCGGGGTGTCCGGGGCCGACCGGAGGGACGCCGGGCACTCGCTCGGCGAGGCGTACGAGGTCTCCGGCCGGCTCGGTGGCCATGCCGGGGCCGCACTGCGGTTCGCCGCCCGGACCTCGTTCCTGCACGGGCTCCATGTGACGCTGCTGGTCAGCGCGGGGCTGCTGCTGCTCGGGGCGGTGGCGTCGCTGCGGCTGCCCAAGGTGATGGACTGCGGGCCCGACACGGAGGCGGACGGGAAGCCGGACGTGGAGGTGGCCCCCGGCGGGGCCGGTGCCGCTGCGGTTGCCGGTGCCGTGCCGACGCCCCGGGGCCCCGAGCGCGACCGGTCCGCGGTGGGCGGTTCAAGGCCCCGCCGCGGCCGCCGGGCGCCGTCCCTCGGCGACACGTCACGCTGATGCGGCCAACCGGCCGCGTTGCGCGAGACGGCGCGCGGCCCGTACGGTCGGAGCCAGCAGGTTAACGGTGCTAGTGCCTCGGCGGGCGACGTTCGCCCCGTCGCGACGCCCGGCACGCACTCTCGCCGCACCGGCCGAAAGCCCAAGTACGTCCAGTACGGGGACTTCCGGCCGGCACGCCGAGAGCACGCACCGAACGCCGCTCCTTGCCGGGCAAACGTCGCCCGCCGAGGCACTAGTTTCTGCGGAGCCAGCCATGCCCCCTACAGCGAACCCGCCGGCGTTCGACCCGGAGGACCCCCTCGGGCTCGACGACCTGCTGAGCAGCGAGGACCTGGACATCCGCAAGACCGTCCGCGGCTGGGCCGCGGACCGCGTCCTGCCGCGGGTCGCCGACTGGTACGAGACCGGGGAGCTCCCCGAGGTCAGGGAACTCGCCCGCGAACTGGGCGCGCTCGGAGCCCTGGGCATGTCGCTGGAGGGCTACGGCTGCGCCGGCGCCAGCGCCGTCCAGTACGGCCTGGCGTGCCTGGAGTTGGAGGCCGCCGACTCCGGAATCCGCTCCCTGGTGTCCGTGCAGGGCTCCCTCGCCATGTACGCGATCCACCGCTTCGGGTCCGAGGAGCAGAAGCAGCACTGGCTGCCGCGGATGGCGGCCGGCGAGGTCATCGGCTGCTTCGGCCTCACCGAGCCGGACCACGGCTCCGACCCGGCCGGCATGCGCACCCGCGCCCGCCGCGACGGCACGGACTGGGTGCTCAGCGGCCGCAAGATGTGGATCACCAACGGCTCGGTCGCCGGAGTCGCCGTCGTGTGGGCGGGTACCGACGACGGCGTGCGCGGATTCCTCGTCCCTGCGGACGCCCCGGGCTTCTCCGCGCCCGAGATCAAGCACAAGTGGTCCCTGCGGGCCTCGGTCACCAGCGAGCTCGTCCTCGACGACGTCCGGCTGCCCGCCGACGCCGTGCTGCCCGGGGTGACCGGGCTGCGCGGCCCGCTGAGCTGCCTCGGCCACGCCCGCTACGGCATCGTCTGGGGCGCGATGGGGGCCGCACGGACCTGCTTCGAGACGGCCGTCGACTACGCCCGCAGCCGGGAGCAGTTCGGCCGGCCGATCGGCGGCTTCCAGCTCACCCAGGCCAAGCTCGCCGACATGGCGCTCGAACTGCACAAGGGGATCCTGCTCGCCCACCACCTCGGGCGCCGCATGGACGCCGGGCGCATCAGGCCGGAGCAGGTCAGCTTCGGAAAGCTCAACAACACCCGCGAGGCTCTGGAGATCTGCCGGACCGCGAGGACGATCCTGGGCGCCAACGGGATCTCACTGGAGTACCCCGTGATGCGGCACGCCACGAACCTGGAGTCGGTGCTGACGTACGAGGGCACCGTGGAGATGCATCAGCTCGTGCTGGGCAAGGCGCTCACCGGGCTCGACGCCTTCCGGTAGGCCTCCGGCCCGGCGAGCGGGACCGGAGCGGCCGACGGCGATCGGGCGGTCGGAGGGGGGGCCGGGGATGCGGCCGTGCGACCGGGGGCGGTGCACCGGCGAGCGGCCTTGCCTCAGCTCTGGTTGAAGAACCCGTCCGAGGGACGGGCGACGGCCGCACCGCTGACGATCTCGGTGTGGGCCGGGGTCAGCAGGAAGACGCGGCTGGCCACCCGGTCGATCGAACCGCGCAGCCCGAAGATCAGCCCCGCCGCGAAGTCCACGACGCGCTTGGCGTCGGCGGGCTCCATCGCCGTGAGGTTCATGATGACCGGGACACCCTCCCGGAACATCTCGCCGATGATGCGGGCGTCGCGGAAGCTGTCCGGGGTGACCGTGCCGATCCGCTGGCCCTGGTCCTCGGCCGTGTCGCTCGCGACGCGCACCCGCGGGTCGGTCACCCAGGCGTCGGCGGTCCCCCGCTCGGGACCGTCTTCCTCGTAGCCGTCGTAGTAACGCTCGTCATCGTTGTCGTCGACGAGGCCAAGCCAGGCACTCGCCTTGCGCACCGATCCCATGGACGCCTCCTCTCGCCGCGGTCATTCTCCGATCCGCTTCATCCCTATGGTTGTCCATGATGCTGATGCTGCGCCAAGGGGATAGTCGCCGCGCGGGGAATTCGTGACGGTACTGGTGCACACACATTCCCCCCTGACGCCTTGATACTCAAGGCTCGTGCGGTGCACGGCTGCTGACTGTGAGTGAAATAATATTCTTCGCGGCGTCCGGGTGACGGCCGGAGCGTCCGGGTGAACGCGTCAAGCTCCGTACGACGCCGCTGGTCACGCCCGGGTGACGGGCGTCCGCCGGCGGTTCCGCCGGATACGGGGTGTCACCGTGACCGGGCCGGCAAACAGGTCGGAATCCGTTGTGCGGGCCTAATCCGCCTCGTTCGGTCGCGTTACAGAGCAGAGACATTTTTTTATGGGGACATGTGTTCGGAAAAGCCGGGCCCTCCGGCATCGGCCCCACTGCCGGCGAAGCGGAGTGACCGGCTCATCTCTCCGGCCTCCGCCCGGCGCCGCACCGCGAGATGGCCGGTTCGTGCGCCTGGTGATCGGCCATGACCGTCCATCCGTCTTTGTTCTGACGGCACCTCAGTCCATATGCCGGACGAACGCCCGGCGCACCGCGTGCCCCTGCCCGCCCCGGGGCGTGCGCGGCGATCACCGTATGGCAGGGCACTGACAGCGTGTCAGGAAGCTGATCCGGGGGTGTCGGGGACGTCTCGTGCCGTGCGTTCCCCGAGAGCGAGGCGGAGTTGCGCGGAACTCCGCGGGCGTCAGCGACGCGACGCCGCGTGCACCCGATCGAGGCCGGCGCGCGGGCGCGAGGCCGATCGCGGCGGTGCGTGCGTGTACGCAACAGGAACGCGTGTCCGTAGGGACGCCGGCCGAACATGAGACGGGCGGCTCACGCCGCGGACGACCGTTGACGGGCCCTCGCGAGGGTGTCGCGTGGCGCCCGCGGAGCGACCGGTGCCGAGGGGGCTTGGGAGGTACGGGAGGTCTGGGTGAACAGGGTGATTCACGTGATCCAGGTGATCCGGGTGATCCGGGAGGTCCGCACTCGCCCAGCGCCCTGTGCTCGGTGCTGGGTGCCGAGCGCCGGCGCCGGACGCCGGACGCCGGGAAGCGTGAGCCCTGGGGGAGGCGTGAGTCCGGCGGAGGGCGCGGGGATCGCGGGGGCGCGAGTCGCGCGCAGGCGCGAGCGCCCGGAGCAGGACCGTGGGGACGGTTGGATTCCGGCCATTCGGCGCGACCGCTGCGTCCGCCGGGAGAGCTGGGTCACCGCTGCCGCGGGGCCACGCAGGGGACGCGGTCGGCTCACGTCGACCCGCGGGGCGCGGGGGACCGCGCGACCGTCTCCGGCGCGACTCCCGGAGCGAGGAGGGCCTCCCGCTCCCTCGGGTCGGCGGGACGGCCCGGGGGAGGGGAGCCCGGCCGCCGGCGGGCGTACTTCCCGCACTTCGGAGCAGCGGGGGACGATCGGCGGCGGGGTGCCCGCCGCGCGGCCGCTTCGGCGCCCCTCGGGCACTCCTGACGCGGTGTCCGATGCCGTGCCCTCGCCCCGCTCCGGGACCTCCCGCGGGAACCCCATTGGCCGCGCCGCCGTCACACGCAGGACTGATCAAGACGAGCCCGGTGGCGCGCGGAAAAACGCAGGCAGGCCACCGGGGCAGGTCGTCGTGTGCGCGCAGACGGCCGAAAGGCGCCCTTGTGCCGGACGTCACACGAACAAATACTCCGATCAGCGCTTGTCAGGAGCACGGCGTGTTCGGAATCCGGACCGGTCTCCTGGCTGCGCCTCACCGGGCCCCGACCCCACGCGGGCCCCCCGACTTCCCCCAGGAGGGAACGAGCAGTGAGGATCAAGCGCACCACCCCCCGCAGTGGTACCGCGAGACGGACTCGGCTGATCGCCGTTGCGACCGGAATCGCGGCCGCAGCCGCTGTCGCCGTCCCCGCGGCGAACGCCGACACGGGCCGCACCTACAGTGCGACCCAGCTCGCGGCGGTCAGCGACTCCGTTCTCAAGGCCGACGTGGCAGGCACCGCCTGGTCCGTCGACCCGACCACCAAGCAGGTCAACGTCAGCGTCGACAGCCGGGTCTCCGAGGCGGACATCGCCAGGATCCAGTCGGCCGCCGGTGCCAATGCCGGCGCCATCCACATCAGGCACACGCCGGGCACGTTCAAGCCCCTGCTGTCCGGCGGTGACACCATCCAGACCACGCAGTGGCGCTGCTCGCTCGGCTTCAACGTCCGCAGCGGCTCCACCTACTACTTCCTGACCGCGGGCCACTGCACCGACGGCGCCGGCACCTGGTACAACTCCTCCGGCAGCGCGATCGGCAGCACCTCGGGCTCCAGCTTCCCGGGCAACGACTACGGCATCGTGAAGTACGCCTCCGGCGTGAGCCACGACGGCACCGTGGGAAGCCAGGACATCACCAGCGCCGCCACCCCGGCCGTGGGCGCGTCGGTCACCCGTCGCGGCTCCACCACCGGTATCCACACCGGCCGCGTGCTCGGCCTCAACGCCACCGTCAACTACGGCGCCGACGGCATCGTGAGCGGCCTGATCGACACCAACGTCTGCGCGGAGCCCGGCGACTCCGGCGGCCCGCTGTACGGCGGCTCCACCGCCTACGGCCTCACCTCCGGCGGCAGCGGCAACTGCTCCTCCGGCGGCGAGACCTTCTTCCAGCCGGTGACGGAGGCGCTCAGCGCCTACGGTGTCTCGATCTTCTGACCGGTCCCACCTGACCGATCCGCTCCATCTGCCTGATCTGTTCCACTGATTCACCTTGGTTCTGCTTGGTTCACCGATGGGCCCTCGCTACGCGCGTTGCGTGGCGGGGGCCCATTGCTGTCTTTAGACCTCGTCCATGCCGAGTTGGCTCCATCGTTTGGCCATGGAGGGGCGATTTTCAGACAGGTACATGTATCGTCTCTCGCCAGATGTGCGGCCGGCGGCAGCATTTGCAACGGGAACCGACGTGGCCTGACCACGGTGAGTCAGCGGTTCGTGAGTGTGGTCCGCGGGGCGTCCGAACAGTCCTGAAGTCGACCTTGTGTGCCGGCTGTGGCCCTCGGAATAGTGGGTGTTAGCCAGGGCGTGGACATGGCTTTTTTGCCGATTTTTTCCGTTCATGCTCGAACGCCTTCAGGTTCAGGGGACCCCACTTCCCCGGAACCGACCCCCCACAGGAGGACGTGAGTTGAACCACCGACGCATACCCGGGCGACGTACCGCCATCACCGGTGCGAGTGTCGCTGCACTGGTGATCGCTGGAATCTCGTTCCAGACTGCGAACGCGAGTACGGAGACCCCCACCGCAACCCCCGACATCCTCACGGTGGCCAAGGCCGGAAAGCTCGCCTCGTCGCTGACCTCGGATCTCGGCAAGGACGCCGCCGGCACCTACTACGACGCCACGGCCAAGCACCTGGTCGTCAACGTCCTGAACGACTCCGCCGCCCGTGCCGTCGAGACGGCCGGCGCCAAGGCCAAGGTCGTCAAGTACTCCCTGGGCCAGCTGAAGAGCGCGGGTGACACCCTCAAGGCGCACAGCACCGCCGGCACCTCCTGGGTGGTCGACCCGACCACCAACAGGCTGGTCGTCACCGCGGACCGCACGGTCACGGGCGCCAAGCTCGACAAGCTCACCAAGACGCTGAAGGGCCTCGGCGGCACCACCGTGCTCAAGCACACCAAGGGCCAGTTCAAGCCGTTCATCGCGGGCGGCGACGCCATCAGCGACCCGTCCATCGGCCGCTGCTCCCTCGGATTCAACGTCGTGAAGGACGGCCAGCCGTACTTCATCACCGCGGGCCACTGCACCGAGGAGATCACGAACTGGTCGGACTCCGACGGCAACGTGATCGGTGAGAACGCCGACTCCGACTTCCCCGGCAACGACTTCGGCCTGGTGAAGTACACCGCCGACGTCGACCACCCGAGCGAGGTCGACCTCTACAACGGCAGCTCCCAGCCCATCACCAAGGCCGGCGACGCCACCGTCGGCGAGAAGGTCCAGCGCAGCGGCTCGACGACCCAGGTGCACGACGGCACGGTCAAGGGCCTGAACGCCACGGTCGACTACGGCAACGGCGATGTCGTGGAGGGCCTGATCGACACCGACGTCTGCGCCGAGCCGGGCGACAGCGGCGGCTCGCTGTTCGACGGCGAGACGGCGCTCGGCCTCACCTCCGGCGGCAGCGGCGACTGCACCTCCGGCGGGGAGACCTTCTTCCAGCCCGTGCCCGAGGCGCTGTCCGCTTTCGGGGCCGAGATCGGCTGAACCGGCTGAGACCTGCCGGGCGCGTCCGGCAGGTACCGCCACTCTTCGAGGGGCCGGTCCGTCATCGACGGGCCGGCCCCTGTCGTTCGCCCTCCACCGCTCTGACCTGCACATGTCTCCCTTGCTCCGGGTAGGGGACATCACTCCCACCGGATCGTACGTACGTTCGAGATTGGTCTATGGTGGGGGCAGAGGGAGAGGGCTGGATCGGATCGGAGGTGCGCGTGCCGGGCTTCACGCATCTGCATGTCGCCTCCGGTTTCTCCCAGCGGTACGGGGCCTCGCATCCGGAGCGGCTGGCCGAGCGTGCCGTGGAACGGGGCATGGACGCCCTCGCCCTCACCGACAGGAACACCCTCGCGGGCGCGGTCCGCTTCGGCCGGGCGTGCGAGACTGCGGGCGTGCGCCCGCTCTTCGGGGTGGAGCTCGCGGTGGCCGAACAGGACCCCATGGAGCAGACCCGGCTGGGGCGGGGTGACACCTTTGGCGAGAAGCCTCTGTCCGGCGCCCCCTTCGCCGCCGGCCATAGGGAACATGGCGGGCGTGTCGGTGACGAAGCGCGCATCGCTTACGAAAGGGGAGAACAGCTCCGTTCGGGCGGAGGAGTGCGGCGCTCCCCGGTGCGGGGCGGCGCCTTCCTGGACGAGTCGGCGCCCCGGGTCACCTTCCTCGCCCGCGCGGGCGCCCTCGGCTGGAGCGAGCTGTGCCGGCTGGTCACCGCCGCGCACCGCACCGGTGGCGACCCGCTGCTCGACTGGTCCGAGCTGCCCGCCGAAGGCCTGATCGTGCTGCTCGGGCCCGCCTCCGACGTGGGCCGGGCGCTCGCCGCCGGCCGCCCCGACCGCGCCGCGCGCCTCCTCGGAGCCTGGCGCGAGGTCTTCGGCGACGCGCTGCGCCTGGAGGCCGTCTGGCACGGCAGGGACGGCACGGGACCCGGCTCCCTGCGGCTGGCCGCCCGCACCGTCGCCCTCGCCGCCGAGCAGGGCGTACGGCCCGTGCTGAGCAACGCGGTGCGCTACGCCGACCCGGGCATGGGACCGGTCGCGGACGTGCTCGACGCGGCCCGCCGCCTGGTCCCGATCGACCCGCGCAAGGAGCTGGACAGCGGCGAGCGCTGGCTCAAGGACCCGGCCGCGATGGCCGACGCCGCCGAGCGCGTCGTCACGGCCGCGGGCTACCGCCCCGAGGCGGCGCACCGCCTGCTCGAACAGACCCGCGCGGTGGCCGAGGAGTGCCGGGTCGACCCCGAGACGGACCTCGGCATCGGCTCCGTGCACTTCCCCGAGCCCCGCCTCGTCGGCGCCGGCCGGCGCACCGCCCAGCGCGTGCTGGCCTCCCGCGCCGCCGCGGGCATGGTGCTGCGCGGCTACGACCGCCGTGCCGACGCCCGCACCTACTGGGAGCGCATGCACCACGAGCTGGACATCATCGCCCACCACGGCTTCGCCTCGTACTTCCTCACCGTGGCGCAGGTCGTCGACGACGTCCGGGAGATGGGCATCCGGGTGGCCGCGCGCGGCTCGGGCGCCGGCTCGCTCGTCAACCACCTGCTCGGTATCGCGAACGCCGACCCGGTCGAGCAGCACCTGCTGATGGAGCGGTTCCTGTCCAAACGGCGGGCCGTGCTGCCCGACATCGACATCGACGTGGAGTCCGCGCGCCGCCTGGAGGTCTACCGCAGGATCATCGACCGGTTCGGCGCCGAGCGCGTGGCGACCGTCTCCATGCCCGAGACCTACCGGGTGCGCCACGCGATCCGCGACGTGGGCGCCGCGCTCTCGATGGACCCCGCGGACATCGACCGGATCGCCAAGTCCTTCCCGCACATCCGCGCCCGCGACGCCCGCGCCGCCCTGGAGGAGCTGCCCGAGCTGCGCGAGCTGGCCGACGAGCAGCGCCGCGCCGGCGAACGGCGCGGGGGCGAGGGGCCGGACGGGAAGTACGGGCGGTACGGGCGGTTCTGGGACCTGGTGGAGGCGCTGGACGCGCTGCCCCGCGGGATCGCCATGCACCCGTGCGGGGTCCTCATCTCGGACGCCTCGCTGCTCGCCCGCACCCCGGTGGTGCCGACCAGCGGCGAGGGGTTCCCGATGTCCCAGTTCGACAAGGACGACGTGGAGGAGATGGGCCTGCTCAAGCTCGACGTGCTGGGGGTGCGGATGCAGTCGGCGATGGCGCACGCGGTCGCGGAGGTCGAGCGCACCACCGGGCAGCGGATCGACCTGGACGCGGTGGCGGCCGAGGGCTCGGGCGGCAAGGGCGATGAAGAAACGTATCGTCTTATCCGCTCGGCCGAGACGCTCGGCTGCTTCCAGATCGAGTCGCCTGGCCAGCGGGACCTGGTCGGGCGGTTGCAGCCCGCCACGTTCCACGACCTCGTCGTCGACATCTCGCTCTTCAGGCCCGGACCGGTCGCCGCCGACATGGTCCGCCCGTTCATCGAGGCCAGGCACGGCCGGGCCCCGGTCCGCTACCCGCATCCCGATCTGGCCGGGCCGCTGGAGGAGACCTACGGGGTGGTGGTCTTCCATGAGCAGATCATCGACACGGTGCACATCATGACCGGCTGCGGCCGGGACGAGGCGGACCGGGTGCGGCGGGGACTGTCCGACCCCGAGTCGCAGGCGAGGATCCGGGTGTGGTTCGCCGAGCAGGCGGCCGCGCGGGGGTACGACGCCGAGAGCATCGCCCGCACCTGGGAGATCGTCGAGGCCTTCGGCTCCTACGGCTTCTGCAAGGCGCACGCCGTCGCGTTCGCCGTGCCGACCTACCAGTCGGCCTGGCTGAAGGCGCATCACCCGGCCGCCTTCTACGCGGGGCTGCTCACCCACGACCCCGGGATGTACCCGAAGCGGCTGCTGCTCGCGGACGCGCGGCGGCGGGGCGTGCCGGTGCTGGGCCTGGACGTGAACCACTCGGCGGTCGATCATCATATCGAACTGGTGTCTGATCGTGAGGGGTTGGAGGGCCTTCCGGACGGCTCCGGGGGCGGTGCTCCGGACGGTCCTGCGGGCGGTGCCCCGGATGGTTCCGGAGACGCTCGGGCCGGTGCCCCGGATCGTGCTCCGGACGGCTCCGCCGGGCGGGAGCCCCGGCGGTGGGGGCTCAGGCTCGGGCTCAGCGACGTGCACGGCATCAGCGAGGCGGAGGCGGCGCGGGTCGCGGCGGGGCAGCCGTACGCCTCGCTCCTGGACTTCTGGGAGCGCGCGAGGCCCAGCAAGCCGGTCGCCGAACGGCTGGCGCAGGTCGGTGCGCTGGATGCGTTCGGCGCCAACCGCCGTGACCTGCAACTCCACCTGTCGGAGCTGCACCGCGGAGCGCGCGGGGGATACGGCGCGCAGCTCCCGCTCGCCGGCGGGCGGCGCACCGCGGGGACGGGACTGCCGGACCTGAGCGACGCGGAGCGGCTCAGCGCCGAGCTGGGCGTGCTCGGCATGGACGTCTCCCACCACCTGATGGACGACCATGCCCGGTTCCTGGCGGAGCTCGGCGTGCTGTCGGCGCGGCGGCTGAAGTCCGTGCGGCACGGGGAGACGGTGCTGGTCGCGGGCGCGAAGGCGGCCACCCAGACGCCGCCGATCCGGTCCGGCAAGCGGGTCATCTTCACCACGCTGGACGACGGCACGGGCCTGGTCGACCTCGCCTTCTTCGACGACGCCCACGCCGCCTGCGCCCACACCGTCTTCCACTCCTGGCTGCTGCTGGTGCGCGGGGTGGTGCAGCGCCGCGGGCCGCGCAGCCTCAGCGTGGTCGGCGCCGCGGCCTGGGACCTCGCCGAGCTGGTGGAACTGCGGGCGGCGGGCGGCCTCGACGCGGTGGCCGCGCGGCTGGCCGAGCCGGTGGAACCGGCAGAGCCGGCCGGCTCCACCGCCGAGGGGGACGGCGGGGCGGACGGCGCGGCGGATCCGGACGGCACCGGGACGCGCCCGGACGCTCAGGACACCCAGGACGCCACCGGCGGGCGCCGCATCCGGATGTCCACCGGCTACGAGATGCACCCCTGGGCGGACCTCCGCCCGGCGGGCGAGGGCACGCGGCCCAGGAAGAAGCTCTGGCACCAGAGTCCGGGGAGCGCGGGATGAGAACGGGTGAGACCGGGCGGGGCGGCCCGGGTGCGCCGGCACCGGCGGACCGCGCCGCCGCCGTGCTCTGCGTGCGGCCGGTGGAGCCGGGGGCCGGGGGCCTGTCCGGGCTGCTGGCGCTGCTCGCGGAGTTCACCCCCGTCGTCGAGGCGCTGCCGCCCGACGGCGCGCTCGCCGACCTGCGGGGCGCGGTCGGGTACTTCGGGCGGGACGCCGTGGACCTGGCCTCGGTGCTGCGCGTGCGCGCCCTCGCCCTGTACGGCGTGGACTGCACGATCGGCGTCGGCCCCGGCCCGATGGCGGCCAGGGCCGCGGCGCGTGCCGCCGCACCGGGCACGACCCTGGCCGTGCCCGGGGGACCGGACGCGGTCGCCGCCTTCCTCGCCGACCGGCCCGTCACGGCCGTCCCCGGCGTGGGCTCCGCGACCGCACGCGCCCTCGGCGCCTACGGCCTGCACACCGTCGGCAGCGTCGCCGCCGCACCGCTGCCCGCCGTCCAGCGGCTCATCGGCGCGCGCGCCGGGCGCGAGCTGCACGAGAAGGCGCGGGGCGTGGACCGCACCCGGGTGGTGCCCAACGCCGCGGCACGGTCGGTGGCCGCCGAGCGCGCCTTCGACCGCGACGAGCTCGACGCCTCCGAGCACCGGCGCGCCCTGCTCTCGCTCACCTCGGACCTGGGCGCCCGGCTGCGCGCCGAGGGCCAGGTCTGCCGCGCGCTCACCCTCACCGTGCGCTGCGCGGACCGCACCGGGCGCCCGCTCACCCGCAGCCGGACGCTGCCCGAGCCCACCGCCCACACGCCGGCACTCACCACCGCCGCGTACCGGATGTACGAGGCGCTGGGCCTGCAACGCGCGCGGGTGCGCACGCTCGCCCTGCGCGCCGAGGGCCTCGGCCCGGCCGAACACGCGGCCCGCCAGCTCTCCCTGGACCCCGCCGACGCCAAGGCCCGCCGGCTGGAACAGGCCGCCGACCGCGCCCGCGCCCGATTCGGCCCGTCCGCCGTCGTCCCCGGAACCCTGGCGGCGTAGCGCCTGCCCAACCCGGCGAACGCCCTCGACTTCGCCCGCGCGATCCCGCCCGCGCGATCCCTCCCACGCGACCTTGCCCGCGCGATCCCGCCCGCGCGATCCCTCCCACGCGACCTTGCCCGCGCGATCCCGCCCGCGCGACCCCGACCACTCGCACGTCGGCGCTCCCCTGAACCGGTCCACCCGGGTGTGCCGCCGGCCGCCGGAAACGGGACCGCCGGGTCACCCCTCGCCGGACGGGCCCCGCGCCAGCCAGCGGAACCGCCGCTCGGGACGCCCCGTGCCGCCGTACCTGAGCGTCACCTCGGCGCGTCCGGTCTCCGCGAAGTACTCCAGGTAGCGGCGCGCGCTGACACGTGACAGTGCGCCCCGCTCGGCGCACTCCGACGCGGACAGGCCGTCCGGATGCTCCCGCAGGGTGCGCTCCACCAGGTCGGCGGTGCCCGCCGCGAGCCCCTTCGGCAGGCCCTGGGAGCCGGGCGGGCGGGGCCCGAAGATCTGGTCCACGTCCTCCTGGCGCGCCTCGCCCAGGCCGTCCAGCCGGGCCCGCAGCGCGGTCACGTGCCGCAACTGCTCGTGGAGCGCACCCTGGTTGAACGGTTTGATCAGGTAGTGCAGCGCACCGGCGCGCACCGCCGCCCGTACCGTGTCCGCGTCCCGCGCCGCCGTGATGAACAGCGCGTCCACCGGCTGCCGCGACGGGTCGCGCTCCTCGGCCGACCGCAGCTCGCGCAGCACCTGGATGCCGTCCATGTCGGGCAGGTACACATCGAGCAGCAGCAGATCGGGCCGGAGCCGCTCCACCGCGCGCAGCGCCTGGGCCCCGCTGTGCGCCACCCCGACCACCGTGCAGCCGCCGGCGGCCGACACACAGCGGCTGTGCAGCTTGGCGACCACGAAGTCGTCGTCCACGACCAGCACTTTCGTCATCGCGGTCAGGCTAGGGCGCGACACAACGACCACAACGGGTCCGCTCCGCCGATCCGCCGCGGCAGGGGGCCGCCGGCCGCGCCGCGCGGGCCGTACGGTGCAGCCATGACCGATTCCGAGGAGATACGCAAGGCCACCCCCGACGACGTGCCCGCCGTGCGGGACGTCACCGACGCCGCCTACCGCCCGTACGTCGAGCGCATCGGCCTGGAGCCGGGGCCGATGGGCGCCGACCACGCGGCGTACGTGGCGGCTGGGCGGGTGTTCGTCATCGGGAAGCCGGTCATGGGGCTGGTGGTCGTCGTGCCCTTCGAGGACCACGTGCTGCTGGAGAGCGTCGCGGTCCACCCGGACGCCCACGGCCGCGGTCTCGGCCGCCGCCTGCTCACCTTCGTGGAGGACTTCGCCCGGGACCTCGGGAGCCCCGAGATCCGGCTCTACACGCACGCGAAGATGTGGGAGAACCAGCGGATCTACCCGCGGTACGGCTACGAGACGGTCCAGCGGCGCGCCGACGGGCCGTACGACCGCGTGTACTACCGCAAGCGGCTCACCCCGTAAGGCGACCTTGCCCCTCGTCGGCCCAAGGCAGGCCCCCTCGCCGGGCGCCGGGCCGCGCCACGGCCGGATCGGCCAGGTCCGCACGGCGGGTGCGCTGCGGTCGGCCGCACGCCGGGCGGTGGGTGGTCGCACGCCGGGCGGTGGGTGGCCGGCAGCTCATGGCGCCGCGCCCCTGGGGGCGCGGCGCCACGACGGTTCCTAGCGCCCTCTCGTACCGGCTCGCGGCGTGCTCTGCTCGTCGGACTCGGGCCACCAGATCCTGCGGATGTCCCTGCGGACCTCGGGGCGCTGCTGCTCACGCTCCTCGGCCTCGTCGTCCATTCGGCGGGCACCCGGCCTGACGGGCGTCTTCCGTGCGTTCATACGGCGCATGACGGCCTCCTTGGGGCTACCGGGTTCCGCATTCGTACGGAGGTAGACCCGTGCACGGGAGGCTTTCTCATCGCCTGTGCTTTGTCAGTGGCCACTATCACGTTTCACATGCCGTCTCACATGCCGAACGGGCCCCGCGTGACCACCGGCGTCCTACGCTCCGGGGTCGCACGGGGCCCGTGCGTCGTGGCCGGCGGGCCGGCTCGGCAACCGGCCGATCAGAACTGGCTGATCTCGAACACCCCGATGTCGTCGGCCGAAGTCCCCTGATCGGGTGATGTCTGGTTCAGCGACGCCTCGACCGCGACCCAACCGTGGAAACCGCCGTCGCTGTCGATGACCTCCAGCATCGGCTTCACATGGGAGTTGCCCGTGTAGCAGTGCTCGCCCCGGCCGTCGGCGAGCGCGGTGCGCCAGTGCCACAGCGTGTCCCTGCGGTCGGTCGAGGTGGCGTTGGCGGTGGAGAGGTAGTACTGCGTGTCGCCGCCGCCGGTCGTGCCGCCCAGGCACCGGGCGCTGGTGCAGGCCGTCCAGTCCTGGTTCCAGAACGGGCTCCCGGCGCCCTGGTCCAGGTAGGGGGTGCCGCTGTCGGTCTTCCACAGGACGTAGTCGTGCTTCAGGCTGCTCCAGTCGAACGACGCGATCTGCGCCATCGACGCCCGCTGAGTCCAGGCCGCGTTGCTGCCGAACCCGTAGCCGTGGGTGGCGCCGAACGAGCTGCCGCGGAAGGTGAGCTCCGCCAGCTTCCCGGCGATCGGCTCGCTGACGTTCCACTCCTCCCAGCCGTTGCCGTCCCAGTCGAAGTGCAGCACCGAGCCGGTCACCGTGTACGTGCCCGTCAGGTGCTGCGGGGAGCTCGTGGCCTGGAAGCCGTTCGCCGTCTGCACCTGGCAGTTGCGTGCCCCGCAGTCGGCGGCGGTGACGCCGGTGTAGCTGCGGGGCACCCGCGAGCGCTGGGTCCAGTGGAAGTGGGACTCCGTCGCCTTGCCGTCGGCGGTCAGGGAGTACGTGCCGAGCCGCACCCAGTTCTCCCGTGACGAGGTGCGCAGCCCCCCGATGGCGACCACGAAGCGGGACATCCCCGCAGGAGCGGCGCTCGGTGCCGCGGGTCCCGCCGGGGCCGGGGGCGCGGCCGGAGCCGCGGGGCCGGCGAGCAGCAGGGCGAGCATTGCCACGACGAGCAGCAGCGGAGCACGTAAGACACGCACGGCGGCCTCCCCGGCCTCATGGAGTGGAGTCGGCTCATCCTGGTGGGCACGAGGGGGGCTTCGGGAGAACGACGGGCCAACAGGAGTCGACGCCCTGGGGTTGCGGCGCCGGCCCCGGCTCCTCAGCCCAGTTCGCGGACGTACCTGACCTCCGTGGCGCTGACCCGGTAGCCGCAGGAGGCGTTCACGGCGAGCATCGGGCCGTTGTCGGCGTCGTTTCCGGTGTACGCGTCCGTGCAGCCGGCGGCGCGTGCCCGGTGCAGGGCGTCGGTCTTGCAGAGCCGGGCGAGGCCGCGCCCGCGGAAGCGGCGGGCGGTGCCGGTCATCATGGTGCCGTAGCGGGTGCCGTCCGTGCGGCCCAGCGTGAACGCCGCGGGCTCGCCGTCCACCAGGGCGACCGTGGTCAGCTCGGGGCTGGTCAGAGGGTGCCGCCAGGTGTCCGCGAGCCACTGCTCGTACTGCGTGAACTCCATGTCGACGTCGCTGGGCTCGTCCCGGATGGTCTCGGCGTCCAGCGCGAAGACCGGGCGCGGATCGGCCGCGAAGTCCGCCCCCGAGCGCAGCTCGACGCCGTCCGGCACAGCCGCCCGCGGAGGCAGGGTGCCGGTGAGGTCCAGGCGGAGGAACCGCGAGGGGCGGCGACGCTGGAAGCCGCGCCGCTCGGCGAACGCGTGGTTGGCCGGTTCGTCCAGCACCCAGCTGAAGACCTTGCGGACCCCGTGGGCCGCCAGATGGTCCTCGGCCACCCGGAGCAGCGCCGAGCCCGCGCCGCGCCCCCGGCGCTCCGGGTGGACGTATATGTTGGCGTTCCCGATCCCGGGCTCGGGGCTGTCGTGGGCGACGTTGACGGTGGCCACGCCGACGGCCTCGCCCTCCTCCTCGGCGATCAGCGCCGTCAGATGCGCCTCCGGGTGGGCGTGGTTCACGTCGTACGCGATGGACTCGGGCGTGAAGAGGATGTAGGGCAGGGTGGCCTGCCTGACCCGCACGAAGGCCTCGACGTCCACCCGGTGCTCGGGCCGCACGGCCCGGACGATCACAGTCATGGTCCGGCACGCTACGCGCGCGCCCGGCAAGGGCGCGCGCCATTTTTCCGGGGTGCGGGACAATCACCCCGTGACACTGAGGATCGGAATCGACCAGGACGGCGGCGTGCCCCCGTACGAGCAGCTGCGCGCCCAGATCTCCGAGCAGGCACGCTCCGGAGCGCTGCCCGTCGGATACAAGCTCCCCACGGTCCGCGGGCTCGCGGAGTCGCTCGGCCTCGCCGCCAACACCGTGGCCAAGGCCTACCGGGTCCTGGAGGCGGACGGCGTGATCGAGACCCGCGGCCGGCACGGCACGTTCGTGGCGGCGGCCGGAGGCGCGGCGGAGCGGGAGGCGGCCGCCGCGGCCCAGGCGTACGCGGAGCGGGTACGGCGGCTCGGCCTCCCGGAGGACGCCGCTTCGGCGCTGGCCCGCGACGCGCTCCGTGCGGTGTACGAAGCGGGGTGACCCATCCGGGCCGCCGCTCTGCGGGGCCGCTCCCGGCGGCGGTCGGCCGGGCAACGGCCGGTTGGACGGCGACCGGTCGGACGGCGGCCGGTCCGGTGGGGTCCGGCGGGTCCGCGCGGCCCGCGAGGCCCGTTCGCCCCCGCCCCCCCGCCATCGACCTGTTCGCCCGGCGTCCGCTCGTGGCGTTACAGGTACATGCCCGCCGCCGCGCCGCCGCGCGGATCGGGGACCGACGCAGGGACGGTGCCGCGGCGCAGGGCGTACAGCTCGGCGAGGCTGGCGCCCTCGCGGCCGACCCCCTCCTCCGTGCCGAGCCACGCCACCGACTCCGCACGCGTGAGCGCGCCCACCTCGATACGGGCGAGGCAGCGTCCGGGGCGCACCACGGCCGGGTGCAGGCGCTCCAGGTCCTCGTTGGTGGTCACGCCGACCAGGACGTTGCGGCCCTGGCCGAGCAGGCCGTCCGTCAGGTTGAGCAGGCGGGACAGCGCCTGACCCGCCGTGTGCTTCGCCTCGCCGCGGATCAGCTCGTCGCAGTCCTCCAGGAGCAGCAGCCGCCAGCGCCCCTTCGCCGTGCCGTCGTCCTCCCCGATGGCGATGTCCATCAGGTAGCCGACGTCCGAGAACAGCCGTTCGGGGTCGAGCACGCAGTCCACCTGGCACCAGTCGCGCCAGGCCCGCGCCAGCGTGCGCAGGGCCGAGGTCTTGCCGGTGCCGGGCGGCCCGTGCAGCAGCAGGAGGCGGCCCGCGATGTCGTCGGGCGTGGTCTTCATCAGGCCGTCCAGCGCGGTGGCGACCGGTGCCGTGTAGTTCTGCCGCACCTCCGCCCACGTGCCCGCCGAGATCTGCCGGGTGGTGCGGTGCGGGCCGCGCCGCGGGGAGACGTACCAGAACCCCATGGTGACGTTCTCCGGCTGCGGCTCGGGCTCGTCCTGCGCGCCGTCCGTGGCCTGCTTCAGGATCCGCTCCGCGAGCTCGGGGGCGGTCGCGGTGACGGTGACGTCCGCGCCGCGGTTCCAGCGGGAGACCAGCAGCGTCCACCCCTCGCCCGCGACCAGCGTGGCGCTGCGGTCGTCGTCCCGGGAGGCGCGCAGCACCGTGCCTCCGGGCGGCAGCAGAGTGGCGCCCGAGCGGACCCGGTCTATGTTCACGCTGTGCGCGTACGGCTGCTCACCCGTCGCGAAGCGGCCGAGGAACAGCGCGTCCACGACGTCCGTGGGCGAGTCGCTGTCGTCGACCGTGAGCCGGATCGGCAGAGCGTCGAATGGGTTCGGGGACATGCCGCCATGATCCGGCACGCCTGAGTCCCGTGCATCCGGGTTTCCGAGGTGCGTCCCGGAAGGCCGGATCCGCTCCCCGCGCGCCGGCGGGCGTCCGTTCGGGGGCGTGCGGGACACGCGCCCGTCCGCCGCGCCGCGCCCGTCCGGCGGTATGCCCTGGCGGGAGCCGTCCCCGTCGTCAATCCGGTGGCGGTCCGGCCCTGAAAGGGGTACGGACGGCTCCCCGGGGAATGATGGTGGTGCACGCACGGGCCAGCGGGGCCCGCGCTGCACGAGGTGCGGCCGGTGCTGCGGGGACCGCTCACCGCCGCGGGCGAAAGGCCCGGTGAGGCCCCGTGGACGCTCCGGGGCGCCCGGAGGCCTGCCGCGTCGGGCGTGCGTCACCGAGCGAATTGGTGTCAACACCCTTGTGAAGCATATGAATCGTGTGACCGGGATACACGAGTGTCCTCCCGGGGCGATAGGGTTTAACCTGCCCGGGCCGGGTGCCTCGTACGAGCGGGCTGACAGTACGGTGCACGAGTGACGGTGGGGATGAGACGGTGGGGAGTGACATGGAACGGATAACGGTGCCCAGCAGGGCGCGCGTTCCCGCGGTGAACTGCGGGAGCAGCGCGACCAGCTCGCGCCTCGATCGTCACCTCGCGGTGCTGGGCGGTCCCGCCGTGGCACCGCATCAGACGGCCGAGGCCACTTCGCTGATGCGTGAGATCACCACGCACGACTCCGTGTACGACCACAGCAGGGTCAAGAGGGTCTCGCTCCTCGCGCCCCTCAAGCGGCTGCGCCGCTCGCTCTTCGGCGGGCGCTGACCGCTCGGCGGGAGAGCCGGTGCCAGCCCGCGGCACCGGTATCGCACCGCCGAACGCCGGGCGCCGCTGGACCGCGCCTCACTGCCGCGAGACCCCACCCCGCACCGCCGTGCCCGCCGGCGGTGCGGACCCCTGCGGCAAGCGCACCCACCCACGGCCACCCTGGGAACACCTCCGTCTCGTGAACGCCCCCGTCTCGTGAACGCCCCCGTCTCGTGAACGCCCCCGTCCCTCCCGGTGCCCCCCCGGGGAGGGACGTCTCCCCTCCCGGCCGTCGGCCCTTCTCCGCCGCTGTCGCCCCTTGTGCCGGCGTCTCGTCTCCCAGCGCTCCGGCCCTCCAGGGCCCCCAGCCTTCCAGCGCGAAGGCGGCGCCCCTGGGCCGTGTCCGGCGGATCTTCGTGGGCCCGCGCTCCCCCACTGCCTGAAGGGCGTGGGAGGGGGTACCTCCCGCGCCCGTTCAGGGCAGTGGGGGAGCGCCCCCAGCACCAGACGGCCGCAGGCTGATCCACGAAGATCCGCCGGACACGACCTAGAGCAGCGCGAACTGCCCTTCGGGGCCCTCCTCGTGGTGGTCAAGCACCGACGCCGGGCGGCGGGCCGTTTCCGGCACGGGCAGGATGCCCGCGGTGCGCAGCTCGGCCGCGCCGATCGGTGCCACCAGGACGTCCGCCAGGGCCTCCTGCTCCGGCCCGAGGCCCCCCAGGAGGGTGAGGACGGTGATCAGTTCCAGCAGCTCGGAGGTCCAGGACTGCGGCCAGACCGCCGGGCCGATCGCCTCCAGCGTGCCCGGCTCGGGGCGGTGCAGACGGCGGGTCAGCCACAGCTCCAGCACCCGCACCCCGCTCACCCGGAAGTCCCACGCCTCGGGTGCCACCGGCGCGATCCGCCCCTCGTCCAGCTCCAGGGCCTCCTCCTCGGGGTCGTACAGGACCTCGGCGGGCCGGGACGGCAGGGGCGCCCGGACATAGGGGCGCCGGCCGCCGGGCAGCTTGGGGCGCTCGGGGCCGCCCCGCACCATCAGGCGCAGCATCCGGTGGCCCAGCCGGGTGCCGTGCGCCCAGGTCTCCGGGTCCCCGGTGAGCGGCACGAGGGTTCCCGCGGTGCCGGGGCGGGCGGTGGCCAGCGTCCAGGCCAGCAGGTCCTCGGGCGCCGGCGGGTGGCCGAGCCGGGCGGCGAGATGGTCGAGCAGGCCGGGGGCCAGGTTCGGTTCGCGCCCGCCGGGCCTGCGGTAGAGCGGCCGGATGCGCCCGGGGCGGCCCGCCGGCGAGCGGCCGTCCGGCAGCACGCCGGAGGCCAGCACGGCCGGTCCCGCCGCGTCGGGCACCTGGCCCTGCTCGACCGCGAAGAGCTGCCGGTCGTCGGCGACCCGCCAGAGCTCCGGCCGCGCCGCGTCGATCAGCCGGTGGTCGGGTATCAGCCACTGCTCGTCGAACGGGCCGTGCATCACCCGGACCGGCTCGGGGCAGGGGCCGTCCTCGCGCGCGATCCGGCCGGTCCCCGTGGGCTGGCCCGGCAACTGGGCGGCCGCGGAGTCCACCGTGCGCACGCGGCTCGGCACGAACAGCGCCGCGCGCTCCTCGTCCGAGGCGCGGACGAGGGCCTCCCACCGGGCCTTCAGGGTCGCCGCGTCGGGCGCCAGCGGCCAGCCGCGCCCCAGACGCAGCGGCGCGACGGACCACGGCATGAGGTCCGTGAGCAGCGGCGCGTCGTCGTGGGTCACGCCCGGCATGGTACGACGGGGTGGTGTTCCGGGGAGGGCGTACCGGTACAAGGTGCCTCGTAGGGACAACGGCTCACTGCGCTTCCAGGGTGACCGTGAAGGAGAAACGGTCGCCGCGGTACTGGATGACCGCGACGTCAAGGACGCGGCCCGCCTCGTCATGCGTGATGCCGGTGTAGTGCAGGATCGGGCTGAGCAGCGGGACGCCCAGCAGCCGGGCCGTCTCCGGGTCCGCAAGCCGCGCCTGCACCGTGTCGGTGATCCGGCCGATGCGCGCCCCGGCCCCGTCCCGGAGCACCTTGGTCATCGGCAGGCGCTCCAGGTCGGCGGGGTCGATGCGGCGGGCCACGTCCGGACGCACGTAGTTGCGGGCGTGGTTGGTGGGCTCGCCGGTCCTCTCGTCGTGGCGCAGCCGGTGGTACGTGGCCACCTCGGCAAGGCCCGGAAAGTGATCGGCGTACGTTGCGGGCACCGGGCCCGGGCCGTGTCCCAGCAGCCTGGACGTCATGCCCGACTGCTGGGCCACGATCGTGTCGACCGAGCCCAGGAGCCGGACCGGGGCGCCCGCGAGGGCGCCGGGCTCGATGAAGGTGCCCCGCCGGCGGTGCCTGCTGATCAGGCCCTCCTCCTCCAGCTCCCCCAGCGCCTGCCGCATGGTGAGCACGCTGACGCCGTAGTGCTCGGCGAGCCGCTCCTCGGTGGGCAGCCGGAGGGGAGCGTCGGGGGCCCGGCCGAGAACCGAGGCCCGCAGCGACTGCGAGACCTGGTACCACAGCGGCAGCTTGCGGTTCAGGACGATCGAGTCCGGGGCGAACGCGGGTGCACCGGTCCCGCCCGCTCCGCCGGTTTCCGCTGTGCCCGGTTCCTCTCCGGCCCGCCCCGGGCGGCCCCCGGACGCCCCGGACGCCCGGTCCGCGCCCGGGGCCGCCGGGCGCCGTGTACCGCTCATCCGTTGCGGAAGTGCCGCTGGAGGCCCTGCCACACCGCGTCGTAGTCGCGCTGCAGGTGCCCGGCGCCCGCCGCCTGGGCAGTCAAGGTCACCGGCCAGCGGGTCTCGAACATGAAGGCGAGGCCGTCGTCGATCTTCTGGGGCGCGAGCTCGGCGGCGCTCGCCCGATCGAAGGTCTGCCGGTCGGGGCCGTGGGCCGACATCATGTTGTGCAGCGAGCCGCCGCCGGGCACGAAGCCGCCGCCGGTCTTCGCGTCGTACGCCCCCTCGATCAGGCCCATGTACTCCGTCATCACGTTGCGGTGGAAGTACGGTGGCCGGAAGGTGTCCTCGCCCACCAGCCAGCGCGGCGCGAAGACGACGAAGTCGACGCCGGCGAGCCCCGGGGTGTCGGAGGGGGACGTGAGGACCGTGAAGATCGACGGGTCCGGGTGGTCGTAGCTGATGGAGCCGATCACGTTGAAGCAGCGCAGGTCGTAGACGTACGGCACGTGGTTGCCGTGCCAGGCGACCACGTCCAGCGGGGAGTGGTCGTAGGCGGCCTCCCAGAGGTTGCCGCAGAACTTGCTGATCACCCGCACCGGGCGGTCCGCGTCCTCGAACGCAGCCACCGGTGCCCGGAAGTCCCGGGCGTTCGCAAGGCCGTTGGCCCCGATGGGGCCGAGCTCGGGGAGCTGGAAGGGGCGGCCGTAGTTCTCGCAGACGTAGCCGCGGGCCGCGCCGCCCCGCGCGCCGGCCGACGCGGGCGGCAGCAGATCCACCCGGAACCGCACCCCCCGCGGCACGAGCGCCACCTCACCGGGGCGGGCGTGCAGCATCCCGAACTCGGTGTGCAGCAGCAGCTCGCCGTGCTCCGGCACGATCAGCAGCTCGCCGTCGGCGTCGCTGAAGACCCGGTCGGCCATCGAGGTGTCGGCGTGGTAGAGGTGCACCGCCATGCCGGTGCGCTGGGTGGCGTCGCCGTTGCCGCCGAGCGTCCACAGGCCCGTCACGAAGTCCGTGCCGGGCGCCGGCTCGGGGAGCGGGTCCCAGCGCAGCCGGTTGGGGTCGGGCACGGATTCCGTGAACGGGGCCGTGCGGATCGCGCCGTTGTCCGTGCGGGTGAAGGCCGGGTGGGCCGCGGACGGGCGGATGCGGTAGAGCCAGGAGCGGCGGTTCTGGGCGCGCGGCTCCGTGAACGCGGTGCCGCTGAGCTGCTCCGCGTAGAGCCCCAGCGGGGCGCGCTGCGGCGCGTTGCGGCCCTGCGGCAGGGCGCCCGGGACCGCCTCGGAACCGTGCTGGTTGCCGAAACCGCTGAGATACACCAAGCCCTCGGCGGTCTTGCGTGCGTCCGCGCCGTTCATGGACATCGCCCGCTCCCTTGCGCGTCGGCCCGCCCGGAGCCCGTCGTGCGGACCCCGCGGGCAGTCACCCCACCCTGATTCCTATGTACCACCACAGGATTGAAAAATCTCACAAGCACGGCGGCGCGGCAAGGTCTACGCTCCCGGACATGTCGTCGCCGCATCGGTTCCGTCTCCGGGCACTCGTCACGGTCCTGCCGGCTCTCGCGCTCGTGGGCCTCATGGGCTGCACCGATGCCGCGGGCGGCACGGGCGCGGCCGGCGCCGCCGCGACGTCGGCAGGGCGGCTCACCGACGGCCGCGACGAACAGGGCCACCGGTACCGGGAGGTGCCCGAGAACGGCGCGCCCCAGGTGGACGTCGTGGTCCGGCCGGACGCCGAGGACGGCTGGGACCTGACGCTGAGCGTGCGCCACTTCCGCTTCACCCCCGCCCGCGACCCCGGCCGACCGGCCGCCGTGGGCCGCGGAGGGGCCCAGCTCTATCTGGACGGACGGCGGCTCACCCTGCTGCACGGCCCCGGGTACCACCTGCCGTCGAGACTGCTCTCCCGCGGCACCCATGAGGTCACCGCCCGGCTCTACGCGGACGACCACACCGTCTGGGCGGTGCACGGCAAGCCGGTGGAGAGCACGGCGCCGGTGACCGCCTCGGACGCGACACCCGACGCGAGCGCCGGCCCCGGGGCCGGGGTCCCCTCCGGTGGTGCGGCGGCGGCTTCCGGCGGCGCCTCGGCGGGCGGCGGCCCCGCGGCCCCTCCCGCCTCCGCCGGCCCCGTGCCCGCAGACCGGGGGACGGCGCCGTGAGATCCGCGGGAAGAGGTACGCGATAGCGTCGGCCGGGAAGTGGCACGGGGTGATGTCCGCGGAGGAGAGGCATCAGGTGACGTCCGCAGGAGAGAAGACCGGGCTCGCGTCCGCCGAGGAGGCGCACGGAGAATTGGGCGCGCTGCGCCGCCCGCCCCTGCAACGCCGCAGCGTGGCACGGCTCGGCCGGATCCTCGACGCCTGCGCCGAACTCCTCGACGAGGTGGGCTACGACGGCCTGAGCACCCGCGCGGTCGCCGAGCGGGCCGGCGTCGCCGTCGGCTCTGTCTACCGCTTCTTCGGCAACAAGCGCGCCATGGCCGACGCGCTCGCCGCACGGAACCTGGAGCGCTACGCCGAACGCGTCACCGAGCGGCTGGCGGGGATCGGTCCGGGGGACTGGCGTGGTGCGACGGACGCCGTGCTCGACGAGTACGTCGCCATGAAACGCACCGCGCCCGGCTTCACGCTGGTCGACTTCGGCAACCAGATCCCCGTCGGCACCCCGACCGCCGCCCCCAACCTCCAGGTGGCGGCGCGGCTCACCGAACTGCTCTCCGGCCACCTGGGCCGCCCGCCGGACATCGCCGTGCGCCGGGCCGTCCTGGTAGCGGTCGAGTCGGCCGACGCGCTGGTCCGCCTGGCGTTCCGGATGGACCCGGCCGGCGACCCCGCGCTGGTCGAGGAGACCCGGGCGCTGCTGCGGCGGTACCTGGCCGGCGTCCTCGACTGAGTGCCCCGGCGGAGGGCCGAAGTCCTCGGGAGTGCCGTTTGCGGCCGGTGGCGGGCCGCGGGTCTCGTCGTGGCTGGTGGCTCAGTTCCCCGCGCCCCTTGCGGACTGCGGGTCTCGTCGTGGCTGGTGCCTCCCCCTGCCGTGAGGGCGTGGGAGGTACCCCCGCCCCGCGCCCCTCCGGGGCGCTGCCCCACGTTCCGGCTCGCCCAGGGAGGGGTGCGGGGATGGGGGTACCTCCCACACTCTTAAAGCAGTGGGGGAGCGATCGGCCACGACGGGCCGTCAGGTCGCCACCGGCCGCAAGGGGCAGGCCCTTTCGCGGCACGCCACCCGCAGGGACCCACCACCGCGCGTGCCGGGCGGCGCGCGCTCCGTGACGTCTCGTGAGGGGGTCTGCCGTTCGTCCTTACTCGTCGGTAGGCTCAGGACGTTCGCCCGTCCTTGCAGCCGTGCGCCGACCACCAACCAGGGGAGCGCCCATGACCGCGACACCCGTAGCCCACGACGCCCCGGCCACGAGCCGGCTCGCGGTACGCACCGCGCTGCGCATCTGCCCGCTCTGCGAGGCCACGTGCGGGCTGTCGCTCACCATCGAGGACGGCCGGGTGACCGGTGCACGCGGAGACCGCGACGACGTGTTCAGCCGCGGGTTCATCTGCCCCAAGGGAGCGTCGTTCGGCGCCCTGGACGCCGACCCCGACCGGCTCCGCACCCCCCTGGTGCGCGAGGACGGCGAGCTCCGCGAGGCGAGCTGGGACGAGGCCTTCGACGCGGTGGCCGCCGGACTGCGCCCGCTCGTCGAGGCCCAGGGCCCGCACGCCGTGGGCGTCGTCCTCGGCAACCCCAACGTGCACACCATGGCCGGGGCGCTGTACCCGCCGGTGCTGCTCGGCGCGCTCGGCACCCGGAGCCTCTTCACGGCCAGCACCGTCGACCAGATGCCCAAGCACGTCTCCAGCGGGCTGCTGTTCGGCGACCCCTTCGCCATCCCGGTGCCCGACCTGGACCGCACCGACCACCTGCTGCTGATCGGGGCGAACCCGGTCGAGTCCAACGGCAGCCTGTGCACGGCGCCCGACTTCCCCGGCCGGCTCAAGGCGCTGCGCGCCCGCGGCGGCACCCTGACCGTGATCGACCCCCGGCGCACCCGCACCGCCCGCCTCGCCGACCGGCACGTGGCGATACGCCCCGGCACCGACGCGCTGCTGCTCGCCGCGGTGGCCCAGGTGCTGTTCGCCGAGGACCTGGTGCGCCCCGGCGTGCTCGCCGACCACGTGGACGGCCTCGAAGGCGTCCGGGACGCGCTGGCCGACCTCACCCCCGAGGCCGTCGCCGCCGCGTGCGACGTGCCCGCCGGCACCATACGGGCGCTGGCCGGGGAGCTGGCCGCCGCGCCCACCGCCGCGGTCTACGGCAGGGTCGGCAGCAACACCGTCGCCTTCGGCACCCTCACGAGCTGGCTGGTCGACGTGCTGAACGTGCTCACCGGCAACCTCGACCGCCCCGGCGGCGCACTCTTCCCGCTGTCCGCCACCGACCGCGCCCCGAGGCGGCCGGGCCCCGGGAAGGGCTTCACCCTCGGCCGCTGGCGCAGCCGGGTGAGCGGCCACCCCGAGGCCAAGGGCGAGCTGCCGCTGGCCGCGCTCGCCGAGGAGATCGACACCCCGGGTCAGGGCGGCCCTGACAGCCCGGCGAGCGGTCCGCTGCGCGCCCTGATCACCATCGCCGCCAACCCGGTGCTCTCCGCGCCGGACGGCGCGCGACTGGAGCAGGCCCTCGGATCCCTGGACTTCATGGTCGCGGTGGACCCGTACCTGAACGAGACCACCCGCCACGCCGACGTGGTGCTGCCCCCGCCGCCGCCCTCGCAGAGCGCCCACTACGACTTCGCGTTCAACCTCTTCGCGGTGCGCAACCAGGCCCGTTACACGCCCGCCGCCGTCCCGCTCGACGCGGACCGGATGGCGGAGACGGAGATCCACGCCCGGCTCGTCGCCGCCGCGGCCGGCATGCACGGCGCGGGACCGGACGCCGTCGACGATCTGGTGGTCCGCCAGACCCTCGGCAAGGCGGTCGCCGATCCTGAGTCTCCCGTGCACGGCCAGGACCCCGCGGCGCTCGCGGCACGGCTCACCGGTGAGGACGGCCCCGAGCGGCGGCTCGACATGATGCTGCGCCTCGGTCCGTACGGGGACGGGTTCGGCGCCGATCCCGAGGGGCTGAATCTCGGGCGCCTGCGCGCGCACCCGCACGGCATCGACCTCGGTCCGCTCCGGTCCCGGCTGCCCGGACCGCTCAGGACCCGCAGCGGACGCATCGAGCTCCTCCCCGCCGCCATAGCGGGCGACCTGCCGCGCCTGAAGGCGGTGCTCGCGGGAGCGGCCGGACCCGGCGAGGCCGCGGACTCAGGCGCGCTGCTGCTGGTGGGCCGCCGCCACCTGCGGTCCAACAACAGCTGGATGCACAACATCACGCCCCTCACCGGCGGATCCAACCAATGCACCCTCCAGGTCCACCCCGACGACGCGGACCGGCTCGGCCTGGCCGACGGCGCACCGGTGCGGATCACGGGACCCGGCGGGACGGTCACCGCGCCCGCGGAGTTCACCGACACCGTGCGCCCCGGCGTGGTCAGCCTGCCGCACGGCTGGGGGCACGACCGTCCCGGCACCCGGATGCGCGTGGCGGCCCGCAACCCCGGCGCCAACGTCAACCAGCTCCTGGACGCCGCCGCCCTTGACCCGCTCTCCGGCAACGCGGTGCTGAACGGCGTCCCCGTCCGGCTCGCGGCGGCCGCCGTGGCGGAGACCTGACGCGGGCCGGTACCCGGGCGGGCGGTGCCCGGCTCCATGAGTGGGCAGACACCTCCTGGCAGGAGGATCGAGCAAAGCGGTCCGCGGTCCGGCCGCGGGACGGAAGGAAGTCAGAGATGGCAGACACCGACGGCGGCACACAAGAGCGGGGCGGTCAGGAGGCGCAGGCGCCCGGGGCCGAGACCGTCCTGGTCCACGACGACATGTACATCGACGGCGAATGGCGCCCCGCCGACGGCACCGGCACCATCTCCGTCGTCGACCCGGCCACCGAGATGGAGTTCGCCCGCGTCCCGGCCGGCACCCCCGTCGACGTCGACGCGGCCGTGCGCGCCGCACGCGCCGCGCTGCCCGGCTGGGCCGCCACACCGCCCGCCGAGCGCGGCGCCCGCATCGCCGCGCTGCGGGACGCGCTGAAGGCCCAGGAGGCCGAGGCCGCCCGGATCGTCACCTCCGAACTCGGCGCCCCTCCCGGGTTCTCCAAGGCGGTGCACGTCGCCCTGCCGCTGCGCGTCCTCACCTCGTACGCCGAACTGGCAGCCTCCCACGCCTTCGAGGAGAAGCTCGGCAACTCCACCGTGTTCCAGGAGCCGGTGGGCGTCGTCGGCGCCATCACCCCCTGGAACTACCCCCTGCACCAGGCCGTCGCCAAGGTCGCCCCGGCCCTCGCCGCGGGCTGCACGGTCGTCCTCAAACCCGCCGAGAACACCCCGCTGACCGCCCGGGTGCTCGCCGCCGCCGCGCACGACGCGGGCCTGCCCGCGGGCGTGTTCAACGTGGTCACCGGTCTCGGCCCGGTCGCAGGGCAAGCGCTCGCCGCGCACGAGGGCGTGGACATGGTGTCCTTCACCGGCTCCACCGCGGTCGGGCGGGACATCGGCGCGAGCGCCGGCGCCGCCGTCAAGCGGGTCGCGCTGGAACTGGGCGGCAAGTCCGCCAACGTCATCCTGCCGGGCGCCGACCTGGCGCGCGCGGTGAACGTCGGCGTCGCGCAGCTCATGGCCAACTCCGGGCAGACCTGCCACGCCTGGTCCAGAATGCTGGTGCACGCGGACGAGTACGACGAGGCGGTCGCCCTCGCCGAGGCCGCCGCCGCCAAGTACGCGGACCGCGTCGGGCCCCTCGTCAGCGCCCGGCAGCGCGACCGGGTGCGCGGCTACATAGACCAGGGCGTCGCCGAGGGCGCCCGCCTGGTGACCGGCGGCAGCGACGCGCCCCGCTCGCCGGGCTACTACGTCAGCCCCACCGTCTTCGCCGACGTCACCCCCGACATGACCATCGCGCAGGAGGAGATCTTCGGCCCGGTGCTCGCCATCCTGCGCTACCGGGACGAGGACGACGCGCTGCGGATCGCCAACGCCACCGTCTACGGCCTCGGGGGCGGGGTGTGGGCCGGTGACGAGGCCGAGGCCGTTGCCTTCGCCCGCCGCATGGACACCGGCCAGATCGACATCAACGGCGGCCGGTTCAACCCGCTCGCCCCCTTCGGCGGCTACAAGCAGTCCGGGGTCGGCCGTGAACTCGGCCCGCACGGCCTCGCCGAGTACCTCCAGACCAAGTCCCTGCAGTTCTGAGCCCCGTCAGGAGAACGTGATCGTGGTCCGCGCCGCCGTCCTGCCAGCAGTCGGCTCTCCTCTGGAGATCGCCGAGATAGACCTCCCCGAGCCCGGGCCCGGACAGGTGCGGGTGCGCTTGACCGCGGCCGGCGTCTGCCACTCCGACCTGTCGCTGTCCAACGGCACCATGCGGGTTCCGGTGCCCGCCGTGCTCGGGCACGAGGGCGCCGGCACCGTCGTCTCCGTCGGCGACGGCGTCGACCACGTCCGCGCCGGCGACGACGTGGTCCTCAACTGGGCCCCGTCCTGCGGCCTCTGCCACGCCTGCGGTCTTGGCGAGGTGTGGCTCTGCGAGAGGGCCCTCACCGGATCGGGGAACGTCTACGCGCGCCGCGCCGACGGCACCGACCTGCACCCCGGCCTGAACGTCGCCGCGTTCGCGGAGGAGACCGTCGTCGCGGCCGGCTGCGTGCTGCCCGCACCGCACGGCGTGCCGCTGACGGACGCGGCGCTGCTCGGCTGCGCCGTGCTCACCGGCTACGGGGCCGTGCACTATTCGGCCCAGGTGAAGGTGGGCGAGTCGGTGGCCGTCTTCGGGGCCGGGGGAGTGGGGCTCGCCACGCTCCAGGCGGCCCGGATAGCCGGCGCGGAGACCATCATCGCCGTCGACGTCGCACCCGCGAAGGAGGAACTGGCCCGCGCGGCCGGCGCCACCGAGTTCGTGGTCGCCTCGGACCGCACCCCCAAGGAGATCCGCCGGCTCACCGGCGGCCACGGCGCGGACGTCGCGTTGGAGTGCGCGGGCCGTGCCGTCGCCATCCGAGCCGCCTGGGAGTCCACCCGCCGCGGCGGCCGGACGACGGTCGTCGGCATCGGCGGCAAGGACCAGGAGGTCACGTTCAACGCCCTGGAACTCTTCCACTGGTCCCGCACCCTGACGGGCTGCGTCTTCGGCAACTCCGCCCCGGCCCGCGACCTGCCCGTACTGGCGGAACACATCCGCGCCGGCCGCCTCGACCCCGGCACCCTCGTCACGGACCGCATCACGCTGGACGACATCCCCGGCGCGTTCGAGAACATGACGGCGGGCAAGGGAGGCCGGGCACTGGTGGTGTTCTAGGGGGGCTCGCCGGGCAGCTCGGAGGCGGGTGACGGGAGTTGAGTAACAGGCCCGAGGCGCTGCGGTGGGACGAGGAGCGTCCGCGTCCGCCGAGGCGGCGACCCGGCATACGCGTTCCCCTGGCCCGACCAGCCGCCGGTGCGCCGCCGGTCCTGAGCGGGTAGCCCGCGCCGCCCGAGGGCGCGTCCCGGGGGTCAGCCTGCGGTGGCCGACTGCTCGTACTGCTGGGCGAGCCCCTCCAGCAGGGCGCTGAGGCCGGTCTCGAAGGCGCGGTCGTCGATCTTCTGCTGGCGCTCGGCGAGCAGGTGCGCCTGGCCGAGGTGGGGGTAGTCCCCGGGGTCGTACGCGGCCGCGTCGTCGACGAAGCCGCCGGCGAAGGAGCCGAGGGCGGAGCCCATCACGAAGTAGCGCATCAGGGCGCCGATGGAGGTGGCCTGGGCGGGCGGCCAGCCCGCGTCGACCATCGCGCCGAAGACCGCGTCCGCGAGCCGGAGCGCGGCGGGGCGGCGGCCGGGGCCGGACGCCAGCACCGGCACGATGTGCGGGTGGGCGCGGAGCGCGGCGCGGTAGGAGACCGCCCACTCGTGCAGCGCGTCCCGCCAGTTCCGGCCGTCCTCGAACATCGACAGGTCGACCTGGGCGCTCACCGAGTCCGCCACCGCCTCCAGGATCTCGTCCTTGGTGCGGAAGTGGTTGTAGAGCGAGGGGCCGCTCACCCCGAGCTCGGCGGCCAGGCGGCGTGTCGAGACGGCTGCCAGACCCTCCGCGTCCACCAGCTCGCGTGCCGTGGCGACGATGCGATCGGTGCTCAGCAGGGGCTTGCGCGGTCGGGCCATGGCGCACATAGTAGGGCTGCCGACGACAAACTAGCAGTGCTAATTAAACGCTGCCGGAACCCACCGCCGAGGAGCGCCGTGCCGTGAACCTGGAACTCAGCGAGGAGCAGCACGCCGTCAGGCAGCTCGCGAAGGACTTCGTGGCGCGCGAGGTCACGCCCTACGCCACCGAGTGGGACCGGAACGAGAGCGTCGATCGGGCGATCGTGGGGAAGCTGGGCGCGGTCGGCTTCCTGGGCCTGACGCTCGACGAGGCGTACGGCGGTTCCGGCGGCGACCACCTCTCGTACTGCCTGGTCACGGAGGAGCTGGGGCGCGGGGACTCCTCGGTGCGCGGCATCGTCTCCGTCTCGCTGGGGCTGGTCGCCAAGAGCATCGGGCACTGGGGGAGCGCGGAGCAGAAGCAGCGCTGGCTGCCGGGGCTGACCTCCGGCGCGCTCGTCGGCTGCTTCGGCCTCACCGAGCCCGGCACCGGCTCCGACGCCGGGCACCTCACCACGCGCGCGGAGCGCGACGGCGCCGACTACCGGATCACCGGCACCAAGATGTTCATCACCAACGGCACCTGGGCGGACGTGGTCCTGCTGTTCGCGCGGACCAACGACCAGCCGGGGCACAAGGGCATCTCGGCCTTCCTGGTGCCCACCGACACCCCGGGGCTCGCCCGCCGCCCCGTCCACGGCAAGCTCGGGCTGCGCGGCCAGGCCACCGCCGAACTCGTCCTCGACGACGTCCGCGTGCCCGCCACCGCGCTGCTCGGCCCCGAGGGCAAGGGCTTCGCGGTCGCCATGTCGGCGCTGGCCAAGGGCCGTATGTCGGTGGCCGCGGGCTGCGTCGGCATCGCCCAGGCCGCGCTGGACGCCGCCGTCGGGTACGCCACCCAGCGCGAGCAGTTCGGCGGGGTCATCGCCCGCCACCAGCTGGTCCAGGAGCTGATCAGCGACATCTCCGTGGACGTCGACGCGGCCCGGCTGCTGACCTGGCGGGTGGCCGACCTGATCGACCGGGGCGAGCCCTTCGCCACCGAGTCCTCCAAGGCGAAGCTGTTCGCCTCCGAGGCGGCCGTGCGCGCCGCCAACAACGCCCTTCAGGTCTTCGGCGGCTACGGCTACATCGACGAGTACCCCGTGGGCAAGCTGCTCCGCGACGCGCGCGTGATGACGCTCTACGAGGGCACCAGCCAGATCCAGAAACTGGTGATAGGCCGCGCGCTCACAGGGGTGTCGGCGTTCTGAGGGCCGGTGGTGCGAGCCCGGCGGTGGACGCGGGGGGACGCGGGCCGCTCTGAGTGACGTCTGAGTACGTGTACGGATGCGTGCGCGGCGCCGGGGGCCGAACCTTGCGGGCATGAGTGACACTCCGGTCAAACAGCAGAGCACCGCCGCGTTCTACGGTCAGGCCGTCGCCTCCTTCGCCATCGCCCTGGTGGCCACGGCCGTGGGCATCTTCAACCTGAGGACGGACGCCTGGGTGCGTGCGTTCCTCGGTGTGGCCGTCCTCTATCTCGTCACCTCCGCCTTCACGTTGGCCAAGGTGGTACGGGACCGGCAGGAGGCCGGGCAGATCGTCAGCCGTGTCGACCAGGCCAGGCTGGAGAAGCTCCTGTCCGAGCACGATCCGTTCGAGAAGCTCTGAACCGCGCCCGGCGTTGTCTAAGCGCTCGCTCAGCGTTCCGGTATCGTGTGCGTGCTGCCACAGGAAGGGGCCCTGATGACCGCGGCGGAGCAGACGGCGGGCGACGAGAGCAGGTCGTGGGCTGAGGTCAGCCCGGACGCGGCGCGGCGGTTGATGAGCGCAGCCGTCGAGGCCTTCGCCGAGCGCGGCTACCACGCGACGACCACCCGCGACATCGCCGGCCGCGCCGGCATGAGCCCCGCCGCGCTGTACATCCACTACAAGACCAAGGAAGAGCTGCTCCACCGCATCAGCAGGATCGGCCACGAGAAGGCCCTGGAGATCCTCGCCACCGCCGCGGGCGGACCGGGCGACGCGACCGACCGGCTCACCGACGCCGTCCGCTCCTTCGTGCGCTGGCACGCCGCCCAGCACACCACCGCGCGCGTGGTGCAGTACGAGCTCGACGCGCTGAGCGGCGAGGCGCGCGCCGAGATCGTGGCACTGCGGCGCAGGACGGACGCCGTCATCCGGGGCATCATCGATGACGGCGTCCGGGCCGGCGAGTTCGACGTGCCCGACGTGCCGGGCACGACGCTCGCGGTGCTCTCGCTCTGCGTCGACGTGGCCCGCTGGTTCAACGCCGCGGGCAGCCGCACCCCCGACGAGGTCGGCGCGCTCTACGCGGGGCTGGTGCTGCGGATGGTGGGGGCCAAGAAGTAGGCCTCCGGCGGCGCGCCGTGGCCCCCGGTCGGCCGTCTCCCCGTGTCCTCGGCGGGCTGCCTCCAGAAGGCGGGCTGCCTCTAGAAGTGGTAGCGGGACACCGACTCCGCGACGCACACCGGCTTCTCCTGCCCCTCGCGCTGCACGGTCACCGTCAGCGTCACCTGGAGCCCGCCGGCCACGTCCGCGACCTCCGTCAGCTCGGCCGTCGCGCGCAGCCGCGAGCCCACCGGGACGGGCGCGGGGAAGCGCACCTTGTTCGTGCCGTAGTTGATGCCCATCGTCACGCCCTCGACCAGCATGACCTGCGGCACCAGCGTGGGCAGCAGGGACAGCGTCAGGTAGCCGTGCGCGATGGTGGTGCCGAAGGGACCGGCCGCGGCCTTCTCCGGGTCGACGTGGATCCACTGGTGATCCCCGGTCGCCTCCGCGAAGAGGTCGACACGCTTCTGGTCGATCTCCAGCCAGTCGCTGTACCCCAGGCGCTCGCCGACGGCGGCGCGCAGTTCGTCGGGGGAAGTGAAGATCCTCGGCTCTGCCATGTTCCCTTGGCCTCCCGGCACCGTCCCAGTCCAAGCACGTGCGCGGCACCGCAGGGTGCCTAAGCGCTTGCTCAGCATGCTGGTGTGGCGGGGGGCATGTCAACGCGGACCGCGCGCCCGGATACGGGCGCCGGGTGCGGACGCGGGGGGCTGCCGTCTATGGCGGCAGGCTGCCCATCCATGACCGGGTCCCGGCTGCTGGCCGGGCCCCCGGGCCGACGGAGGGCCGGGGGCCGGTGAGCCCCGCTCTCCGTGACACCGGTATGCGCCTGTGAAGCACGTGGCCGGTGGTGTTCGGTGTGTCCGGGCGGCCCGGTCAGGCCGACACCAGCAGGCGTGCCCGCCGGGCGCTCGCCAGGGCCCTCGGGGTCAGGACGGGACGCGGCACCACGATGCCGCAGTGGGTGCAGACCGGGCCCGAGGAAGGTTCGTGGGCCAGTCCGTGCCGCCAGACCAGCCGGGTGTCCCCGCACACGGGACAGACCGAGCCGGGCTCGTGCTCAAGGCCCCTGATCAACCGCCGCAGCACCTCGGCCAGCGGCTCGTGGGGGTGTACCCGGGGATTGTCGCACCAGGCAACACCGCAGCCTCCCCAGGTGAGCCGGTGCCAGTCGTCGACGCTGCCCGGGCTGCGCAGGCCGTCGTGCTTCTCACGCTTGCGGCGCTCCGCGAACTGCGCCTCGTAGGCCAGCCACACCGCGCGTGCCTCTTCGAGCTCGTCGAGCGCGGCCACCAGGCTGGAGGGATCGGGGGACCTGTCCTCCCTGCCCATCCCGGTGCGGGAGCAGAGATGGTCCCATGTCGCACGATGTCCGTAGGGGGCGAATCTCTCCAGGCACTTTCTCAGGGAGTACCTGCGCAGTGCCAGGTCACACTGCGGATCGCGCACCTGTCTCGCGAGACTCCGGAAACCTGCCATTGCCCTGCACCTCCGTCACACCTGCACTTGTGTTCCACGGCGACGCCCGACGTGCCGACTCGTCGAACGTCTCCGAGTAGACGTATCGCGAGCCGTATCGGCTCCCTCCGTTTCCCGGCGGTTCTCCGCGCCGACCCGGAGCGCCTCACCGGCGGGGTGCGGTATGGCGAAAACGTGACGTGTGTTCATCTTCACCACCGTGGATACCACCGGTAACCTTCCGGCTCATCACCGTAGGGAGGAGCCGCACATGCGCCGCCGCACCCCACGTACCGAGATCGGCGCCCTTTTCGGCAGAAGACGCCGCCTGCGCCCGACGAAAACCCTCGGATCCCTTGGAGTCACCGCTGTTCTCGTGGCCGCTCTGGGTCTTTGGGCCCCGGCCGGTCCAGCCGTCGCCGACGCCCGTGCCGACGGCGACTACTGCGCCGGACAGTGCACCGACATCCTGCCGCCCGGTGCCAACGGCAGCGCCACGCTCGCCGAGATCCTGGCCAACCAGGTGCTCGGCTCGCAGCCGGCACATGCCGACGACGAGCTCGGGCCGTACGATGCCCTGTCCTCCGGCTACCCGTCGCTCACCGATGACACACTCACGCGGTTTTTCAATGATTCTTCCTTCGGAGTGCCCGCCGACCAGGTGGCCTCCGTCACCCGTCCGCGCGACGACGTCGCGATCACCCGGGACAAGAAGTTCGGCGTGCCCCACATCAAGGGCACCACGCGGTACGGCACGGAGTTCGGCGCGGGCTACGCGGCCGGGCAGGACCGGCTCTGGCTGATCGACCTCTTCCGGCACGTGGGGCGCGGCGAACTGACCTCGTTCGCCGGCGGCGCGGCGGCGAACCAGGGCCTTGAGCAGCAGTTCTGGCCCCAGGCCCCGTACACGGAGGAGGACCTCCAGAAGCAGGTCGACTACATCAGGTCACACAGCGGGGCGCGCGGCGAGCAGGCCATGGCGGACGCGCAGGCCTACATCGACGGTCTGAACGCCTACCGCGTCAAGGCCAAGAACGACCGCACCTTCCCCGGCGAGTACGACCTCACCGGCAAGATCGACCCCATCACCAACGCAGGCGAGATCGAGCCGTTCAAGATCACGGACATGATCGCGCTCGCCTCGGTGGTCGGCAGCCTCTTCGGAGGGGGCGGCGGCGGAGAGGTCGACGCGGCGCTCTCGCTGCTCGCCGCCCAGCAGAAGTACGGCGTCACGGACGGCACCCGGATCTGGGAGTCGTTCCGCGAGCGCAACGACCCCGAGGCGGTCCTGACCCTCCACGACGGCAGCTCCTTCCCCTATGCGGGCAAGCCCGACCACCCGCAGGGCGAGGCGCTGCCCGACCCCGGCTCGGTCAAGCCCGAGCCGCTGGTGTTCGACCGCACCGGCTCCGCGCAGCGGGGCGCCCGGCAGAAGAAGGACCCCGTCGAGGCACCCGCGAAGCTCAAGCCGGCGCAGGGCATCTTCGACGAGGGCGTGCTCCCCGCCGACCTGTTCTCCCGGCACGGCGACGCCAGCGCGGTCCAGGGCATGTCGAACGCGCTGCTCGTCTCCGGCAAGCACACCGCGAGCGGCCACCCGGTCGCCGTCTTCGGACCGCAGACCGGCTACTTCGCGCCGCAGCTGCTGATGATGCAGGAGCTCCAGGGCCCCGGGATCAGCGCGCACGGCGCGTCCTTCGCGGGCGTCGGCATGTACGTGCAACTCGGCCGGGGCCAGGACTACGCCTGGTCGGCGACCACGGCCGCCCAGGACATCATCGACACCTACGCGGTCCAGCTCTGCGACCCGGCCGGCGGTACCCCCACCGAGCAGTCCGCCGGCTACCTCTACCACGGCACCTGCACCCCGATGGAGAAGCTGGAGCGCACCAACTCCTGGAAGCCGACCCTCGCCGACTCCACCGCCGCCGGCTCCTACCGGATGCAGGTCTTCCGGACGAACTACGGCATCGTGACGCACCGCGCCACCGTCGGCGGCAAACCGGTGGCCTACACCCTGCTGCGCTCCAGCTACCGCCACGAGGCCGACTCGATCGTCGGCTTCCAGATGCTCAACGACCCCACGTTCGTCACCGACGCCAAGAGCTTCGAGCAGGCGGCGGCCCACATCAACTACACCTTCAACTGGTTCTACGCCGACTCCCGCGACATCGCGTACTTCAACAGCGGCACCAACCCGCAGCGCGCCGCGGGCGTCGATCCGTCCTTCCCGGTGAAGGCGGAGCCGGCCTACGAGTGGAAGGACTTCGACCCGGCCGACAACACCTCCGCCTACACCCCCGACGCCGAGCACCCCAACTCCGTCGACCAGGACTACTACGTCTCCTGGAACAACAAGCAGGCGAAGGACTACTCGGCCGCCTCCTTCAGCTTCGGCGCGGTGCACCGGGCCGACCTGCTCGATGCGCGGGTGGCGAAGCTGGTCCGCCAGGGCGGGGTCACCCGGGCCGCGCTCACCCGGGCGATGGCGGACGCCGCCGTCACCGACCTGCGCGGCGAGCGGGTCCTTCCCGAGCTGCTGAAGGTGCTGCGCGGCAAGCCGGTCGACGATCCGGTGGCGGCAGCGGCCGTGCAGCAACTCGACGCCTGGGAGGCGGGCGGCGCGCAGCGCAAGGAGACCTCCGCGGGCTCGCACGCCTACGCGCACGCCGACGCCGTGCGGATCATGGACGCCTGGTGGCCCAAGCTGGTGGAGGCGGAGTTCCGGCCGGGCCTCGGCGACGACCTGTGGAACGCGCTGACGGCGGACCTCACGGTCGACGAGTCGCCCTCGGCCGGCCACGGGCCGACCGGCGGGCACGCCGGCTCCTCGTTCCAGTACGGCTGGTGGGGATATGTCGACAAGGACATCAGGACGGTGCTGGGCGAGCCGGTCGACGGGCCGCTGGGCAGCGCCTACTGCGGCGGCGGGACGCTCGACGGCTGCCGGGACGCGCTGCTGAGCAGCCTCAAGCAGGCCGCCGCCGAGCCCGCGACCACCGTGTACCCCGGTGATGACTCCTGCGACGCGGGGGACCAGTGGTGCGCGGACGCGATCATCCAGCGCCCGCTGGGCGGCATCAAGCACGCTCCGATCCAGTGGCAGAACCGCCCGACCTACCAGCAGGTGGTGGAGTTCCCGAGCCACCGGTAGGCGGGCGCACGACGGGGCCCCGGGCACGGCTGCCGGGGCCCCGATCCGCGCTCCTCCGCGGCCCGCCCGGCTCTCCCTCGGGGCGCGGGCGGGACCGACCTGTCCCAAGCGGGCGGGCAGGGCCGACACGTCTCAAGCCGGCGGGCGGGGCGGACCCGTCCCAAGCCGGCGGGCCGGGCCGCCGCGTCCCGAGCCGGTCCCACCGGCCGGTCTCAGCGGTACAGCAGGTACTTCCGCCGCACCGCCCGGAACGCCGCCAGCTCGTCCTGCCACGCCGCCACGACCTCGTCGCCGGTGGCGCCCGCGTCGATCATCGTGCGCACCAGGGTGCTCCCGGTGAGCGTGTCGATGTCGTTGTCGGGGCGCCAGGCGAAGCCGTCCCAGACCTTCTTCGCGGTGACCAGCAGGGCGATCCCGGTGCGCACCGGGTCGTAGCTCTCCCGGTCGTGCACGTGGAGCTGCACACCGCCCACCGTCTTGCCCTGGAACTTGCTGAACGTGGGCGCGAAGTACGCCTCGCGGAAGTTCACACCGGGCAGGTCCAGCGCGTTCACGGCGTCCGCCCACCGGTGGTCGATGCCGTCCGCGCCCAGCAGCTCGAAGGGGCGGGTGGTGCCGCGGCCCTCCGAGAGGTTGGTGGCCTCGAAGAGGCAGGTGCCCGAGTAGACGAGGGCCGTGTCGACGGTCGGCATGTTGGGGCTGGGCAGGACCCACGGCAGCCCGGACGCCTCGTAGAAGTCCGAGCGGCGCCAGCCCGTCATCAGCACCGTCTCCAGCGGCACCGGCTTGTCCAGGAACTCGCCGTTGTACAGCCGGGCCAGCTCCGCCACCGTCATGCCGTGCTGCTGCGCGATCGGTTTGCGGCCCACGAAGCTCGCGAACTCCTCGTGCAGCACGGGGCCGTAGGCGTTCCGCCCGGTCACCGGGTTCGGCCGGTCCAGCACGACGAAGCGCTTGCCCGCCAGCGCGGCGGCCTCCATGCAGTCGTAGAGCGTCCAGATGTAGGTGTAGAAGCGCGCGCCGGCGTCCTGGATGTCGAAGACGACGGTGTCCACGCCCGAGGTGGTGAAGACGTCGGCCAGCTTCTGCCCGCTGACCTGGTAGGTGTCGTAGACCGGCAGCCCGGTGGCCGGGTCGTCGTAGCGGCCCTCGGAGCCGCCCGCCTGCGCCGTGCCGCGGAAGCCGTGCTCGGGGCCGAAGACCGCGACCAGGTTCACCCGCTTGTCGGCGTGCATCACGTCCACGATGTGCCGGACGTCGCGCGTGACGCCCGTCGGATTGGTGACGATGCCGACCTTCTCGCCGTCGAGCAGGGCGTAGCCGTCCGCGGCGAGCCGCTCGAACCCGGTGCGCAGCCCCCGGCCGGCTCCGGGGCCCTGGCCGGCTCCGGGGCCCGGGCCTGCGGCCACGGCGGGTGCGGTGCCGGCCGCGGTCACCGCCGCGGATGCCACGGTGGCGGCGAGCAGACTCCGTCTGTGCACGTTCATGTCGTACCTCCGTACGGGCGCCATGAAGGGGTGTGATCGTCACACCGGTCCGCCCGCACGCTAGCGCGCCCGCCGCGCCCGTGGAACGAAGCGGATACGGCCGGTCGCCGCAGTTCCCTCTTCCAGGACCCCGGACGCCCCTCTTCCAGGTCGCCGGACATCCCTCTTCCAGGTCGCCTGACCGACCGCTTAGTCTGGCGTGGCAGCCGAGTCGAGGGAGACCGATGGTGGACAGCCTTCAAGCGAGCCTGGACGGGGCGCGTGTGGTGGTGACGGGCGCGGGCGGCGGTATCGGCGCCGCACTGGCGCGCGCCTTCGCCGCGGCCGGCGCCCGCGTCGTCGTCAACGACCTGGACGCCCGGAAGGCCGAGGCCGTCGCCGCCGAGTGCGACGGCATCCCGGTGCCCGGCGACGCGTCGCGGACGGTGACGGACGCCCGGGACGCCCTGGGCGGGACGGTCGACGTCTACTGCGCCAACGCGGGCGTCGGCACCGGCGGCACCGAGGCCGCCAACGAGGAGGCGTGGGCCGGGGCCTGGGACGTCAACGTGATGGCGCACGTGCGCGCCGCGCACGTCCTGCTGCCGGACTGGCTGGCCCGCGGCAGCGGCCGCTTCGTCTCCACCGTCTCCGCGGCAGGCCTGCTCACCATGGTCGGCGCCGCCCCCTACAGCGTCACCAAGCACGCCGCGTACGCCTTCGCGGAGTGGCTCTCGCTCACCTACCGGCACCGCGGCGTCAGGGTCCACGCGATCTGCCCGCAGGGCGTGCGCACCGACATGCTCACCTCGGCGGGGACGGCGGGCGAGCTGGTGCTGGCGCCGAACGCCATCGAACCCGAGGACGTCGCCGCCGCGCTCATGGCGGGCATGGCCGAGGACCGCTTCCTGATCCTGCCGCACCCCGAGGTCGCCGAGTACTACCGCGCCCGTGCGACCGAGCCGGACCGCTGGCTGAACGGCATGAACCGGCTCCAGCAGAAATGGGAGGGGATGCAGGCATGACCGCCGCCCGCTACGCCGACAAGCCCTGGCTCGCCGTGCTCACCGACGCCCAGCGCGCGCCGGTCGACGCGCCGGACTCCCTGGTGCACGCCTTCGCCGCCGCCGTCCGCGCCGCACCCGACCGCACCGCCCTCGCCTACTTCGACGGGCGGATCACCTACCGCGAGGCCGACGAGCTCAGCGACTCGGTCGCCGGCCACCTCGCCGCACGCGGTGTGGCACCCGGTGACCGGCTGGCCCTGATGCTCCAGAACACCCCGCACTTCGTGCTGGCGCTGCTCGGCGCCTTCAAGGCCGGCGCGGTCGTGGTGCCCGTCAACCCGATGTACAAGTCCGCCGAGGTCCGCCACGTGCTTGAGGACGCCGAGGTCGCCGCTCTGGTCTGCACCGACCGCGCCTGGGACGGCTACCTGCGCCAGGCCGCGGCCGGCACGCCGGTGCACACCGTGCTCACCGCCTGTGAACGCGACCTCCAGAGCCGCGACGACCCCCGCGTGCTCTCCTTCGAACGCCGCCCGCCGGCCGAGGACGCCACCGACCTGGTGGCCGCCGCCCGCGCGGGCCACCCGGCCCCCGCCGTCACGCCGCCGGGCCCCGGCGACACCGCACTGATCAGCTACACCTCGGGCACCAGCGGCACCCCCAAGGGCGCCACCAACACCCACGGCAACATCATGTACAACGCCGAGCGGCAGCGCACCGGCCACGCGCTGCCCGCCGGCTCGGTGTACTTCGCGCTGGCGCCGCTCTTCCACATCACCGGCATGGTCTGCGAGCTGTCCGCGTGCGTCGTCGGCACCGGGACGCTGGCGCTCACCTACCGGTTCGAGCCGGGCGTGGTGCTCGACGCGTTCGCCGAGCACCGACCCGCCTACACGGTGGGGCCCGCCACCGCGTTCATGGCGCTCGCCGCGCACCCGGAGGTCACCCGGGACCACTTCGCCTCGTTCCGGATCATCTCCTCGGGCGGCGCGCCGCTGCCGCCCGCCCTGGTCGAGAACTTCCGCGACCGCCTCGGCCCCTACCTGCACAACGGCTACGGACTCACCGAGTGCACCGCCCCCTGCGCCTCCGTGCCGCCCGACCGCGAGGCCCCGGTCGACCCGGTCTCCGGCACGCTCGCGGTCGGAGTGCCCGGGCCCGACACGGTGGTGCGGATCGCCGACGACGACGGGCGCGACGTGCCGTTCGGGGAGCAGGGCGAGATCCTGGTGAGCGGTCCCCAGGTCGTACCGGGCTACTGGCGCCGCCCCGACGCCAACGCGGAGACGTTCCCGAACGGGGAACTGCACACCGGTGACATAGGCTTCATGGACCCCGACGGCTGGCTCTACGTGGTGGACCGGAAGAAGGACATGATCAACGCCTCCGGTTTCAAGGTCTGGCCCCGCGAGGTGGAGGACGTCCTCTACACCCACCCCGCGGTGCGCGAGGCCGCGGTCGTGGGCGTGCCGGACGGCTACCGCGGTGAGACGGTGAAGGCGTACGTGAGCCTGCGCCCCGGAGCCGCCGCCGACCCCGACGAGCTGGCCGGCTACTGCCGGGAGCGGCTGGCCGCGTACAAGTACCCGCGACGTGTCGAGATCCTGCCCGACTTGCCGAAAACCACCAGTGGGAAGATCCTCCGGCGGGAACTGCGCGCCGGGGGAGCCCCCGCGGAGTAGGACCGGCAGGAACCAGAGCGGCGCGCGGGCGCCTGAAGAACGGCGCACGGGCGCCTGGGACAACACGGAAAGGCGGGTGGCGGCAGTGCCCACAACGACGGACGGAAACGGGGAACCCGTCCCCCGGCGTCTGCTGGCCGCCGCCACACGCCTGTTCGCCGACCGCGGCTACGACCGCACCTCCGTCCAGGAGATCGTCGAGGCGGCCGGGGTGACCAAGGGCGCGCTGTACCACTACTTCGGTTCCAAGGAGGACCTGCTCCAGGAGGTCTACGCGCGTGTCCTCCGCCTCCAGCAGGAGCGCCTCGACGCGTTCGCCGACGCCGACGCGCCGGTGGAGCAGCGCCTGCGCGACGCCGCCGCGGACGTCGTCGTCACCACCATCGACAACCTGGACGACGCGGCGATCTTCTTCCGCTCCATGCACCACCTCAGCCCCGAGAAGAACCGCCAGGTACGAGCGGAGCGACGGCGCTACCACGAGCGGTTCCGCGCCCTGATCGAGGAGGGCCAGCGCACGGGCGTCTTCTCCACCGCCACCCCGGCGGACCTGGTCGTCGACTACCACTTCGGCTCCGTCCACCACCTCTCCACGTGGTACCGCCCGGACGGCCCCCTCAGCCCGCAGCAGGTGGCGGACCACCTGGCGGACCTGCTGCTGCGGGCGCTGCGGCCTTGAAGGGGGGGTGGAACCCGGCTCCCGTGACCGTGCGGCCCCGGGCTGTTCCCAGGTCCGGGGCATGATCACCGGAGCACCCGCTCGAAACGGGCTCCGTTGTCAGGGCCGTGTCGAACAGAGGCCGCGAACGGTCGCGGCGAACGGCGCCGGGTAGGCGCATACTGGCTCCAATGACAAAGCCAGGTGCACCGAAGCGCTACTTGCCTACCAGCCCCTTCAAGGCCCCCGTCCCGCCCCCGCCCAAGCACTTCGCCGTGGGCGACCGGGTGACGCACGACATGTACGGCCTCGGCCGGGTGATCAGCATCGAGGAAGGAATCGCGGCGCTCGTCGATTTCGGTTCGATGCAACAGCGGATCTTGAGCCCGTACAACAAGATGATCAAGCTGTAGGACCGTCGTGCCCGGTTCACGGCATGCCAGGTTCCGTACAGCCCTGTAACGAATGGAAGACCTCTCATCGAACTGACCTCGCTGTTCTCCGCTCCGGAAGGGGCGACCCGCTACGCCGGTGCGGCATCGCCGCCTCCGACGACGAACCCCTTCCAGGCCCCGGACTTCGGGAATAACGAGACCTTCCTGATCGAGAATGACCAGGCATCCGTCTCGGACATGGGCACGGCTCGGCGCAAGGCGAGCTAGCTTCGATCGGTGACGGTGGCTTGGAGCCGGCCATGGGTCGGCCGGTCGCGGACGGTCTCAGGTTCCGTCTCGTTCGCCTACGTTCACGGCCGCGCGGGCGGGGCCCAGAGCAGGCCCCGCCGCATGACATGAGCTGTCCGGCCCCGAACGCGGGTGAGCGCCTCCCCACGAACGTGCTGTCCACGCGCCTCAAGGAACTGGAGCAGTCGGGCATCGTCGAACGCCGGATCGCGCCGGCACCGCAGCGGGGAGTCCTCTATGCCCTGACTCCCGTGGGACAGGAGCTGGAGCCGGCCATCCTCACCCTCGGCCGCTGGGGTGCCGTCCATATGGGCGAGCCGCGGCCGGGTGAGATCGTCACGCCCGAGTCGGTGACCGTGAACCTGCGGGCCGCGTTCCACCCGGACGCGGCGGTGGGGATGACCGCGACGTGGGAGATCCGCGCGCCCGACGTGGTGGTGCACCTCGTGGTGACCGACGGGAAACTCGCAGCCGGCGTCGGCCCCGCCCCGGCCGACCCCGATCTGGTGATCACCTTCCAGCCGGACCGGCTGCCCTCCTACCGGGAGCTCATGAACGCGGCCACGTGCGGACTGGTCCAGCTGTCCGGGCGCCGCGAACTGCTGGAACCCTTCTTGCGGCTCTTCGCCGTACCTCAACCCGTCTGACGGACGCCCGCGGCCTGGCTCGCCGGCGTGACCTCACGCAGGTACGGTTCACCGCCTCGGCCGGCAGCTCCCCGACCACACCACCGCCCACAACGCCGTGCGGACCCCCTACTTCGACGCCGAGGACCGCCTGCTGCGCCGGTGCGACCACGGCCCGGACACCCTGGGAAGTCCGCTCACGGCTCACCACGCCCCCGGCTACCGGGGATTCGACGGAGCAGGCCGTGGAAACCCTCGGGCCGAGGGGAGCCGGTGCCCCCGGCGGTCACAGGTAGGAGCGCAGCTCCCGGCGAGCCAGCGACCTCTGGTGCACCTCGTCCGGCCCGTCCGCCAGCCGCAGCGTCCGCGCCGCCGCCCACAGCTCCGCCAGCGGGAAGTCCTGGCTCACCCCACCCGCGCCGTGCAACTGCACGGCCCGGTCCAGGATGTCCGCGACGGTCCGGGGCGTGGCGATCTTGATCGCCTGGATCTCCGTGTGGGCGCCCCGGTTGCCGACGGTGTCCATCAGCCAGGCCGTCTTCAGCACCAGCAGCCGGAGTTGCTCGACGGCCACCCGCGCATCCGCGATCCACTCCTGGACGACGCCCTGCTGGGCCAGCGGCTTGCCGAACGCGGTGCGGGCGACGGCCCGCCGGCACATCAGCTCGATGGCACGCTCGGCCATGCCGATCAGCCGCATGCAGTGGTGGATGCGGCCGGGGCCGAGCCGGGCCTGCGCGATGGCGAAGCCGCCGCCCTCCTCGCCGACCAGGTTGCCCACCGGCACCCGGGCCCCGTCGAAGACGACCTCCGCGTGGCCGCCGTGGTAGTGGTCCTCGTAGCCGTACACCGTCATCGCGCGGCGCACCGTCAGGCCCGGCGTGTCCCGGGGCACCAGCACCATCGACTGCTGGCGGCGGATGTCGGCGCCCTCGGGGTCGGTCTTGCCCATCACGATGAAGATCCGGCAGTCCGGGTTCATCGCTCCGGAGATGTACCACTTGCGGCCGGTGATGACGTACTCGTCGCCGTCCCGCTCGATCCGTGTGGTGATGTTGGTCGCGTCGGACGAGGCCACCTCGGGCTCGGTCATGGCGAACGCCGAGCGGATTTCCCCGGCGAGCAGGGGCTCCAGCCACTGCTTGCGCTGCTGCTCGCCGCCGAACTGCGCCAGCACCTCCATGTTGCCGGTGTCGGGCGCCGCGCAGTTCAGGGCGGTGGGGGCGAGCTGCGGGGAGCGGCCGGTGAGTTCGGCGAGAGGCGCGTACTGGAGGTTGGTGAGCCCGGCGCCGTACCGCTCGTCGGGCAGGAAGAGGTTCCACAGGCCCTGCCGGCGCGCCTCGGCCTTGAGGTCGGCCACCACCGGCGGGACCTGCCACGGCGAGGAGAGCCCCGCGCGCTGCTCCCCGGCCACCGACTCGGCCGGATACACGTGGTCGGTCAGGAAGGCCAGCAGCTTCTCGCGGAGTTCCTCGGTGCGCGCGTCGAACGCGAAGTCCATGACCGTCAGCCTTCCTGGGGGTCGTGTGGAGTGCCGGACGCCCCGCTGGACGGGAGCCCGCGCAGCGTGCTCAGACCGTGCTCGATGAAGACGGGGACGAGCGAGCCGATGTGGTCGAAGCCGGGGCCGACGGTCTGCCCGAGCGTGTAGCGGTAGTGGATGCCTTCGAGGATCACGGCGAGCTTGAACCACGCGAACGACGTGTACCAGTGCACCGCCGAGACATCACGCCCGGAGCGCGCCGCGTACCGCTCCACCAGCTCCGCCGGATCCGGGTGCCCGGGTGCCGCCGCGGTGGTGCTGACCGGCGAGTCGGGCAGGCCGAGCGGCACGCTGTACATCACCAGCAGCCCGAGGTCGGTCAGCGGGTCGCCGAGCGTCGACATCTCCCAGTCGAGTACGGCCGTGAGGGTGTCGTCGCCGTCGATGAGGACGTTGTCGAGCCGGTAGTCGCCGTGCAGCACGGTGGGCGCGGGGGAGCGGGGCAGGGCGCGGGCGAGGGCGGCGTGCAACTCGTCGATGCCGGCCAGGTCCCGGCTGCGGGAGGAGTCGAGCTGCTTGCCCCAGCGGCGCAGCTGCCGGTCGAGGAAGCCCTCCGGCCGCCCGAAGTCACCGAGGCCGACCGCCTCGGGATCGACGGAGTGCAGGTCGACGAGCGTGTCGACCAGGTTCAGCACCACGCTCCTGGTCCGCTCGGGGCCCAGCGGCGCCAGCTGCTGGTCGGTACGGTACGGCGTGCCCGGCATGTGCTGCATGACGTAGAAGGGCGCGCCGAGCACCGACTCGTCCTCGCAGAGCAGCACCGTGCCCGGCACCGGGACGCTCGTCGGCCGGAGCGCGCTGATCACCCGGTGCTCGCGGCGCATGTCGTGCGCGGTGGCCAGGACGTGGCCGAGCGGGGGACGGCGCACGACCCAGCGGGAGCTTCCGTCGCCGACGTCGTACGTCAGGTTGGACCTGCCGCCCTCGATCAGCCGGGCGGTCAGCGGCCCCGTGACCAGGCCGGGCCGCTCGCGGTCCAGCAGCTCCCGCAGCCGGTCGAGGTCGAGCCCCGGCGGGTGGTCTCGGCCCATGCTCTCGCTCCTTGCGCTCGCTGTGCGGTGGCTGTCCACTAAACGCACCGTGACACCGGGATGACAATGCCCTCACATCATGCCGACCAGTCGGTATGTAGTCCAGTGTGCATTCTGCTATCCGGCGCGCTGCCCCGTCTCACCGGTGCCGTCGCGGTCTCCTGCATCCCGGGCCGTGGCGGCCGGTGACGCCCGCCTCCTCGCGGCTCCCCAGCGCGGCAACCTCACAACAGCAGCGCCGCCGCGCACAGGGCGAAGGCGGTGGTGCACGCGGCCGCCGCCAGGGCAAGGCGGGGGGCGAGGGAGCGCGGAACGGGAGGGCCGGAGGAATCCAGGGAGAGGGGGCCGCCAGAGGGGGAGCCGGGGGAGGTAGGGGAGGCGGGGGAGGAGGCAGGTGGGCCCGTGGAGCCCGGGGAGAGGGAGCCAGGAGCGGCAGAGGAACCCGGCGAGCTGAGCAGCCGTATGCGGCGGTGCGAGAGTCCGATGAAGGCCATCCACAGGCCCACGCAGAGCGCGCAGAGCAGCCACGGCACCACGCTCGTGCCGTCGCGCAGCGTCGCCTTGACCGCCAGCACCGCCGTCACCGTGCAGGTGAGCGTGGTGCGCCGCCAGGCGAGGCGGGTGCGCTCGGGTTGCAGGCCGGGGTCGCGTCGCGGGCCGCTCACCCGGCCCAGCCCCCGAGCACCACGACGACCATGGCCAGCGCCACCACCGCGATCACCACGCTCATCAGCGCCGGAAAGCGGGACACGGGAAGGTCCTCGCCGTGCCGCATCGCGCGCTCGCAGCGGACCCAGTGGTTGATGGCGCGCAGCGAGCACAGCACCCCGGCCGCGAGCAGTGCGAGCGCCAGGCCCACCCGCCAGCCGGAGTGCAGGTGGGGCAGGAACTGGTCGACCGCGAATCCGCCGCCGATCAGCGCCAGCGCGGTCCGCAGCCAGGCGAGGAAGGTCCGCTCGTTCGCGAGCGAGAACCGGTAGTCGGGCGTCTCGCCCTGCTCGGAGATGCGGTCGGGCGCGAACCAGAGTCGAACGGAGGTACGGAGGTCGATCACATCCGCACCCTACTCACGCCGGCGGGGCCGGAAGTCCTCCAGGCGCCGGTAGGCGTCCAGGCCGTCCGGCACCCAGGGCCACTCGACGAGCCTGCGTTCGATCTCGGCGTCGGTGAGGAAGTCGTGCCAGGCGACCTCCTCGACCTGCGGGTGCACCGGCAGGTCGCAGCGGACCTCGTAGACGGCGGACCACCAGCCCCCACCGGCTGCGGGATCGCCCCCACCGCCGACGGCGCCACCGCCCGCCGCCCCGTCCCCGCCCGGCGCTCGCCCCTCGCCCCGCGACGGGTTCTCGCCTCGCAGGGCGTCCTCGCCCCGTACCGGGCCCCCGTCCCGTACCGGGCCCCCGTCCCCCACGGAGTCCTCGCCCGGCCGGTACAGGAAGCGGAAGAGCGGCACCGGCCGTGGCAGGCCCGTCACGCCCAGCTCCTCCTCGGCCTCCCGCAGCGCCGCGTCGTCGTACGACTCGCCCGCCCCGACGACACCGCCGACGAACATGTCGTACATCGAGGGGAACACCAGCTTGCCGGGCGTCCTGCGGTGCACGAAGACCCGGCCCTCGGCGTTCCTGGCCTGGATGAACACGCAGCGGTGCCGCAGCCCGCGGGCATAGGCCTCACCGCGGCGGGCCCGCCCGACGACGCGGTCCTGCTCGTCGACGATGTCGAGGAGCTCGTCCGCGGGGTTCACCTGGGCTCCGGCGTGCGCGCCGGAGCCGCGATGCCGGTGGGCGTCAGGATGCACGCGGCCGCTCAATGGGACTGCATGTCCGGGACGCGTTCCACGGGCGCGCAGCCGCGGGGCATCGCCGGGTGGAGGCCGAGCAGCACGATGCCGCCCACGATCGCCGCCAGGCCGCCCGCCTCCGAGGCCAGCGCCCCCACCGAGGTGTTCAGCCGGTCGCCGAGGAAGCCCACCCCGCAGGCGATGCCGGCCAGCGGCTGCGTCGCCGTCAGCGCGGGCAGCGACATCCGCAGCGGCGCCGTCTCGAAGGCGCTCTGGACGAGGATGAGCGAGATTATGCCGAGGGTGACCATGGCGTACGGCTGCCAGCTCTCGAAGACCGCGGACCAGCCGCCGTTCGCGAGCCGCTCCCCGCAGACCCGGGTGAGCGCGTCTTGTACGCCGTACAGCAAACCGCCCGCGACGGCCAGGAGAACCGGGCCTGCCGCGAGCGGCTTGCGTTTCGCCACTGCTGTGAGCGCGAATGCTCCGCCCACCATCAGGCCTATGATCAGCCAGTGCCGCACCGGGTCGGAGACGGCGTTTCCGCCCTCCGGCTGGCCGGCCACGATGAACGCCGTGACACCGCCTGCCAGGAGGATGAGGCCCGTCCAGCCCTGGCGTCCCAGCGGCTGCTTCGTCTGGTGCCTCGAGAGCGCGAGGGCGAACAGCAGGTTCGTCGCGAGCAGCGGCTCCACCGACGAGATGTCGCCCCGTCCCAGGGCGATGGCGCCCGTGACGAGACCGCAGATCATCAGGCCGATGCCGCCGAGCCAGCGCCGTGAGCGCGCCAGGTCGAGCAGCAGCCGCCAGGACAGAAAGTCGCGCAGCGGTGCCTGCTGTGCCGCGTTCTGCTGGAGCACGAAACCGAAGCCCAGACAGCAGGCGGAACACAGGGCGAGGATGACTTCGAGAGCGGACAAGCGGCGCACCTCACGACAGCAGGGCCCAAAGGACCCCGCGGGGGATGTGGTCCTGAGCCGACGATAGCGCCCCGTGCGCCCGATCGCCTTCTCGGTGACATGAGCGGCACATTGACGTGCACGCGCTGTTTCATCGAGCATCTACCAGCGACCGATTGATCGACAACCGGCCGGGCGGAGTCCCGGAACCGGAGCGAGAGGGACATGTACATGGCCTACGACGCAGATGTCATCGTGATCGGTGCGGGCCTGGCCGGGCTCGTGGCGACCGCTGAACTCGTCGAAGAGGGCCGCCGGGTGATCCTGCTCGACCAGGAGCCGGAGCAGTCCCTCGGTGGTCAGGCGCACTGGTCCTTCGGCGGGTTGTTCTTCGTGGACTCGCCCGAGCAGAGACGCATGCGGATCAAGGACAGCCACGCCCTCGCGCTCCAGGACTGGATGGGCACCGCCGGCTTCGACCGTGACGAGGATCACTGGCCCAGGCGGTGGGCCGAGGCCTACGTCGACTTCGCCGCCGGTGAGAAGCGCTCCTGGCTCTTCGAGCAGGGCGTGCGGTTCTTCCCGCTGGTGGGCTGGGCGGAGCGGGGCGGCTACGACGCCATGGGCCACGGCAACTCGGTGCCCCGCTTCCACATCACCTGGGGCACGGGCCCCGGCCTGCTCGCGCCCTTCGTCCGCCGCGTCAGGGCGGCCGAGGAGCGGGGCCTGGTCGAGATGAGGTTCCGGCACCGGGTCACCGGCCTGGAGCGCAGCGCGGGCGGGGTCGACACGGTCACCGGCGAGGTCCTCGACCCCTCGGACATCGAACGCGGCCAGCCCAGCAGCAGGACCGTCACCGGCTCCTTCGAACTGCGCGCCCAGGCGGTGATCGTCACCTCCGGAGGCATCGGCGGGAACCACGAGCTGGTCCGCGAGCACTGGCCCGAGCGGCTCGGCACGCCCCCGGAGTCGATGGTCGCCGGGGTGCCCGCGCACGTCGACGGGCTGATGCTGGGCGTCACCGAACGTGCCGGGGGGCGGCTGATCAACCGCGACCGCATGTGGCACTACACGGAGGGCCTGCGGAACTGGGAGCCCATATGGGAGCAGCACGGCATACGCATCCTGCCCGGGCCCTCCTCCCTCTGGCTGGACGCCACGGGCAAGCGGCTGCCGGTGCCGCTCTTCCCCGGCTTCGACACCCTGGGCACCCTCGACCACATCATGCACTCGGGCCATGACCACACGTGGTTCGTGCTCAACAAGCGGATCATCGCCAAGGAGTTCACGCTCAGCGGCTCCGAGCAGAACCCGGACCTGACCGGCCGGTCGGTCCGCGGCGTCGTCGAGCGGGCGCGCGCCGACGTGCCCGGGCCCGTGAAGGCGTTCATGGACAACGGCGCCGACTTCGTCGTCAAGGAGAACATCCCCGACCTGGTGCGCGGCATGAACGCGCTCACCGAGGAGCCCCTGATCGACGAGGCCGAGCTGCGCCGCACCCTCGTCGCCCGGGACCGCGAGCTCGCCAACCCCTACACGAAGGACCTTCAGATCACCGCTCTGCGCGGCGCCCGCGCCTACCTCGGCGACCGGCTCATCCGCGCCGTGGCCCCGCACCGCATCCTGGACCCCGCGGCGGGCCCGCTGATCGCGGTGAAGCTGCACATCCTGACCCGCAAGACGCTCGGCGGCCTGGAGACCGACCTGTCGGGCCGGGTGCTCACGGACGGCGGCCAGCCGCTGCCCGGCGTCTACGCGGCCGGTGAGGCCGCCGGCTTCGGCGGGGGCGGCCTGCACGGCTACCGCTCCCTGGAGGGCACCTTCCTCGGCGGCTGCCTCTTCTCGGGGCGCACGGCGGGGCGGGCAGCGGCGCGCGCGGTGGCCTGAGCGCGGGTTCGCGCGGGGGTGCGGCTGCCGCGCCGTTGTGCCTGCCCGCCGGTGCGCCTGACTCGCCGGGGCCGGCCCGGGGGCGGACCCCGGTAAGTGAGGGGGTGCGGGCGAGCCGAGGCCCGGGACCCGGGCCTCGGAGTGGAACGCGGCGGCCGTTCCAAGGCGGAGTCTCGGACCGGTCAATTCTTGGTGGGCAAGGCTGAGTTGACACGTGTACGTATCGCAGCAGCCTTGACTGGACTCCTCCCTACCGGTTTACTGCGCGTGATCATCTGCTCGCTAGCTGCGTCGTGAGGAAGTTCCGCGGTGCCCCCACCCCCGCCTCTCGGTCGCTTGCGCAAGCGCTCCGCCCTCAGTTTCGACGCCGCGCTCGACGACCCCGAACTCGTCGCCGCACGTGCCGCGCTGGCCGCCGGACGCTGGACCGCCGTCCGCTCGCTGCTCGCCGCGACCGGTGACGACTGGGACCGCAGGGGCCACCGGCTGACCGTCCTCGCGCAGGAGCCCGGGACCGCGGCCTGGGCAGGGGACTGGCGGCTCACCGAACCGGACTGCGTGGACGCCGCCGTGCTGCTCGCCTGCGCCACCGTCTACCGCGCGCTGGCCGGCAAGGCCCGCCCCGAGGTGGCCCGCGACGCCTGCCACGAGGCCGCGGTGCTGGCGCCCGCCGACCCCTCGCCCTGGCTCGCGCTGCTCATCCTGGAACGCGCGATCGGCCGCGAGGAGGACGTGGTCCGGCTCTTCGACGAGGTGCGGCACAGGTACCCGGAGCACCACCACGCCCACCACCTGATGGTGGCCAGGCTCGCCGAGCGCCGCGCCGACGCGGGCCAGGACCCGCTGCACGAGGTGTACGACTTCGCCTCCTGGGCCGCCGAACAGGCCCCCGCGGACTCGCCGCTGGCGATCCTTCCGGTCGTCGCGCACGCCGAGCGGTACCGGGTGCTCGCCACCGCGGGCAAGGAGCCCGCGGATCCCGCGGCCTGCGGGCACTGGCTCGGCCGGCGGGCCAGGCTGGTGATGAAGGCGGCCTTCGACTGGTGGCTGGAGTGGGAGCGCGACGACCACCCGCGCAACCGCGTCGACCTCAACTTCCTCGCGCACGCCAAGTTCTGCGAGGGGAGACCGGCCGAGGCGGCGGCGCTGTTCCAGCGGATCGGCCCGCACGCCACCCCCGCCCCCTGGTCCTACCCCGACCGGGACCCGTACGAGGCCTTCCGGGCCGCGCGTGACGCGGCGCTCGGGCCGTCCTGATCCACCGGGCGCCACCGGATCCCACCCGGCGAACCCCGCGACGACCGGCACAGTCCGGCGGCACCCCTCCCGCGACAGCCCCGCGCACAGCCCTCCCCGAAAGGACCAACCCCCATGCCGACGGGCACCCCCATACCAGGCAGCGCCGCACGACGGGCGTCCGCCGCCGGCGCGGCAGCCGGTAGCGGTACCCGCCAGGGCGAGGCGCAGGGCGAGGCGTGCACGCTGCGCTCCGGCCGCCTCGGCACCGCGGGCCTGCTGTTCACGGTGCTCGCGGCGACCGCGCCGCTGATGGTGGTCGCCGGCGTGATGCCCGCCACCTTCGAGGTGATCGGCGTCGTCGGGCAGCCGCTGCTCTTCGTGCTGCTGGGCGTCGTCCTCGCGCTGTTCAGCTTCGGATACGCCGAGCTCAGCCGGCACGTCCACAACGCCGGTGCGTTCTACGCCTACATCTCCCGCGGCCTCGGAGGCACCGCGGGGTCCGGCGCGGCACTGGTCGCCCTCGTCGCCTACAGCGCGCTCCAGACGGGCGTGTACGGGATCTTCGGGTACGAGGCCCGCGGGCTGCTCGGCAGCTACCTCGACATCCAGGTGGCCTGGTGGGTGCCGGCCCTGGCGGCGGTGGGCGTGGTGGGGCTGCTGGGCTGGCTGCGGGTCGACTTCAACGCCCGGGTGCTCGGTGCGCTGCTGCTCGTCGAGGTGGCGCTCGTCGCCGTCTTCGACCTCTCCGCCGTGCTGCACCCCGGCGCCGAGGGCCTCTCGCTGCACGCCCTGGACCCGAGCACGCTCACCGGCGCCGGCGTCGGAACGGCCCTGTGCTTCTGCATCGCGGCCTTCCTCGGCTTCGAGCAGGCACCCGTCTACGCGGAGGAGACCAGGCACTCGCAGACGACCGTGGTCCGGGCGATGTTCCTGGCCGTGGGCTGCGTGGCGATCTTCTTCGCCGTGAGCTCCTGGGCGCTGACGGTGGCCGCGGGACCCTCCCGGATCGTGCCGGCCGCCCGCCGGCAGAGTGCCGGGCTGCTGTTCCTGCTGACCAGGTCCGGCCTGGGCGGCACCTTCACCGACGTGCTGCACCTGCTCTTCGTGACCGGCATCTTCGCGTCCATGCTCAGCTTCCACAACGTCGTCGCGCGGTACGCCTTCGCCATGGGCCGCGAGCGGCTGCTGCCCCGCGTGTTCGCCCGGACCGGGCGCAGCAGCGGCGCTCCGGTGACCGGTTCGCTGTTGCAGAGTGCGGTCTCCGCCGCGGTCGTCGGGGCGTTCGCCGTCACGGACCACGGGCCTATCGGCGATCCGACCGCCCCGGTGGCGCACCTGTTCACCTGGATGGCGAACGTCGGCGCGCTCGGTGTGATGCTGCTGATGGCCGTGGCCTGCCTCGCCGTGATCGTCTTCTTCGTCCGGCGCGGCGCGGGCCGGGCACAGTTCTGGCGGCTCGCGGCCTCCGCGACGGCCGGCGCGGCCCTGCTGCTGATCGCGTGCTTCACCGTCAGGGACTTCCACCTGCTGATCGGCTGCCATGCCGGCTCGTCCCTCACCTGGGTGCTGCCGGGGATCATCGCCCTGGCGGCGGTGGTCGGCCTGGTGCAGGGCGCCGTGCTGCGCAGGGTGCGGCCGGCGGTGCACCACCGGATCGGGCTGAGCAACCAGGCGTTCCAGCTGGAACGGGTCACGGAGGTCGTCGGCGAGATATGACGGATCGCTGACGGATTCCTCCCGGCCCTGGTCCTGCGGTACCGGCGGGTGTTCGAATCGGGGAGTGACATCAGAACAATCCGCCGACCACGACCGCCAGGGAGCGCCAGTCGGCCGGCGTCTGCTCCTCGGCATGGTCGGTCTGGGCGCGCTGGGCGTGGCGGCGGCCAAGCCCCTCCAGAACGGCCTGGAGTCGTTCCTCGGCGCGGCGGCCGACAAGGACCCGACCGGTCTGACGGGGCTGCTGCCCAACGGCGGCGGGTTCCGCTACTACTCGGTCACCGGGTCCGTTCCGACGAAGGGCGAGACGGACTACCGCCTCACCGTCGACGGCCTCGTGGACCACTCCGGCTCCTACAGCCTCGCCGACCTGCGCGGACTGCCGCAGACCCGGCTGGTGCGCGACGTCCAGTGCGTCACGGGCTGGCGGGTGCCTGGCACCCCGTTCGAGGGGGTGCGGCTCTCCCACCTGCTGGACCTGGCCGGTGTGCGGCCGTCGGCGAAGGCCGTGCGGTTCACCTGCTTCGACGGCGCGTACAGCGAGAGCCTCACGATGGCGCAGGCCCGCCGCGACGACGTCCTCGTCGCCATGCGCATGCAGGACAAGCCGGTCAGCCACGTGCACGGCGGCCCGGTCCGGCTCTACGTGGCGCCCATGTACTTCTACAAGTCGGCGAAGTGGCTCTCCGGCATCACGGTCACCGACAAGGTGGAGCCGGGGTACTGGGAGCACTACGGCTACGACGTGGACGGCTGGGTCGGCCGCTCGAACGGACGTGACGATGCGCCGACCTCCTGAGGAGACGGGCGGCACCGCCATGGCCGCCGAGGGCGCCACGGCAGCAGGGATCCCCGGGGCTCCCGGGATGGCACCGGGCGCCGGGGACGGCACCGCCCGGGAGCGCACCGGCCCCGACGGGCCCCCCACCCGGCTGCGCCGCTTCACCCGCGCCGAGCGCTGGGTGCACAGGACCACCGGGCTGCTGATGGGCGTGTGCGTGCTCACCGCTGCCTTCCTCTACATTCCGCAGCTCGCCGAACTGGTCGGGCGCAGGGTCCTGGTGGTCACTGTGCACGAGTGGTCGGGACTGCTGCTGCCGGTGCCGCTGCTCGCGGGGCTCGTCTCCCGCGCGCTCCGCGCGGACCTGGGCCGGCTCAACCGCTTCGCCCCGTACGACCGCAGGTGGCTGCATGCCGTACGGCACCGCGACCCCCGCCCGCAGTCGCGCCCGGCGGGCAAGTTCAACGCGGGGCAGAAGATCTACGCGGGGTGGATCGCCGGTGCGGTGCTGGTGATGCTCGGCACCGGGCTGCTGATGTGGTTCACCCACCTCTTCCCGCTGGTTCTGCGCATCGGGGCGACATTCGTGCACGACTGGCTGGCGCTGGCCGTGGGCATCGTCCTCGCCGGGCACATCGCCATGGCCCTGGCCGACCCGGAGGCGCGCCGCGGCATGCGCACGGGGTGGGTCAGCCGTGCCTGGGCGGAACGCGAACACCGTCTGTGGCGCCCCTGACATCCGTCGCGCCGCTGCCGGGCAGGGCACGCTGTTAGCGTCCCCGGCGTGAACGACTCCGTGTACGCAGGCAACGCCGGCAGGGACGGCGCGCTGGACCGGGGCTGGCTGCTGGGGCACTTCAAGCCCCCGTCGGACCCCCGGCACAGCGCCGACGTGGAGATCAAGTGGGGCGTGCACCCGCGCGGGGACCGGAGGGCGCGGTGGGTGCGCGGCGAGCACCGGACGGCCCTCCTGGTGCTCATCAGCGGCCGCTTCCGCGTGGAGCTGCCCGACCGCAGCGTGCTGCTGGAGCGCCCGGGTGACTACGTCGTCTGGGGACACGGGGTCGACCACTCCTGGTGGGCCGACGAGGAGTCGGTCGTACTGACCGTCCGCTGGCCGTCCGTACCCGGCTACGCCCTGTCCGGGGAGGGCTCCCTGTGATTGTCTGATCCAGAGCGCCGACCGCGGCCGGCAGCCCGGTGGCGTGAACCCACTGCTCGTGAAGGTGTGTGATCCGGTGTCCCGTGTCGTCGTCACCGGCGGAAGCGGCAAGCTCGGCCGTGCCGTCGTGCAAGAACTCGTCGACCACGGCTGGGACGTGGTCAACCTCGACCGGGCGGCCCCCGCCGAGCAGCTCTGCCCGTTCGTGAAGGTGGACCTCAGCGACTACGGCCAGACCGTCGGCGCGCTCACGGCGGTCGACGACCGCTACGACCGCGTCGACGCCGTGGCCCATCTCGCCGCCGTGCCGGCTCCCGGGCTGCTGCCGAACACCGCCGTCTTCGAGAACAACATCACGGCGACCCACCACGTCTTCTCCGCGGCACGGCTCGCGGGCATCCGCAACGTGGTCTGGGCGTCGAGCGAGACGGTGCTCGGCCTGCCCTTCGAGACCCCGCCGCCCTACCTGCCGGTGGACGAGGAGTACCCGGCCCGGCCGGAGAGCAACTACTCGCTGGCCAAGCACCTGGAGGAGCAGATGGCCGCCCAGTTCTGCCGGTGGGATCCGGAGCTGAAGATGGTCGGCCTGCGCTTCTCCAACGTGATGGAGGTCCAGGACTACGCCCGCTTCCCCGGCTTCGAGGCCGACCCGCGGCTGCGCCGCTGGAACCTCTGGTCGTACATCGACGCGCGGGACGGCGCCCAGGCCGTCCGCAAGGGCCTGGAGTACCAGGGCACGGGCGTGGAGGTCTTCGTCATCGCCAGCCCGGACACGGTGATGTCCACACCGTCCGACGAACTGGCCGCGGCCGAGTTCCCGGGCGTCGAGGTCCGGGGCGGACTCGGCCGCAACGAATCGCTGATGTCCACCGCGAAGGCCCGTCGCGTGCTCGGCTACGCACCCGGGCACACCTGGCGTAACCACGTCTGAGCCGGCTCCCCGCCGCCGGGCCCGGCCAGCCACCCCGCCGGGCCCGGTCACCGACCGCCGGGCCCGGTCAGCGCCACGGTCCCCTGACGGCCCCGCCGGCGCGGCGCGCCGTCAGGCGAAGCCGCGCCAGACGTTGTCGAAGGCCGCCTCCTCTATGGCGCGGCGCTGCCGCACGGCCTCCAGCTCCATCACGGCGTCGTTGACGGACGCCAGCACCGCCGTCACCGCCTCCCCGGCCACCTCCGGTGCCTCGACGGCCGGCTCGCCGCCGATCCCCGCGGCCGTGGCGAGGGTGGCGAGGACGGGCTCGCGGGAGCTCCACCGGTCGACCGCCTGACGGCGCTCATCGGAGTCGGCGAGGACCTGGCGGCCGGCCTGGAGGGGGCCCCAGTGGCCGCGCTGCCGGGTGAGCACCCCGTCCTGCTCCAGGGCGTCCCTGTACGCGGCGGCCAGGCCGCGGCCACGGCGCCACAGCCAGTCCTCCACCGTTTCGAACGGCGGCGTGCGTATCAGCGCCGAGGCGGCCGCCGCCAGCAGCGGATCGAAGGAGGCGGGGGCCAGGCCCGGCAGGATGCGGTCGCCCTCCAGCGTCGCGGCCTCGGCCCGAATGATGTCGATCATCTCGGCTCCGGCGAGCGCCAGCGACAGGTCGCCCTGGGGCACCGGACGGTCGGGTCCCCTGTCGAGACCGACGATCATCAGATCCCGCGCTGTACTCATGAACGACTCCCCAAACAGAGGCGAAGACGGTTGGCTCCCCAACGCTGGACCGACCCGGCAGCGGAAGTCTTCCTGTACCAGCCGACTCTAACGCGCCCGAGCTGGTCACGGCCGGGCCGTATATGACAGGCCGGTGACATTGCACGGCTCCCCGCGGGGGCCGAGGCGGGCGCGCCGGCGCCCGATCAGGGGCGCGGGTCCGTGACGTGCGGCACCCTCGCGCGGGCGGGGTGGGCGCGTCAGCGCCCTGGTGGGGGCGCGCGGGGCGCCCCTGATCACCCCGCGAATTCCAGCAGCACCTTGCAGGCCCGGGCGCGGTCCGTGGCCAGCGTGAAGGCGTCCTCGGCGGAGCCGACCGGGACCACCGCGCTGATCAGCTCTTCGATGCCCGGCTCCCGGGCGAGCAGCGCCAGCGATTCGTCGAACTCGCCGTCGAAACGGAACGAGCCCCGCAGCTCTATCTCCTTGCTCACCACCAGGCTCGCCGCGAACGCGCTCCGCCCCCCGGTCGGCATGCCGAGCTGGACGACGGAGCCGCCCCGCAGCACCAGGCGCAGGCAGGCATCGAGCCCGGACGCCGCGCCGGACGCCTCCACCGCGGCGTCCACCTCGGCCGGCCACCCGGGGTCGGCCGGATCGTCCGCACGCACGCACACGTCCGCACCCGCCACCCCGGCGTACCGCAGCGCCTCCGGCAGCAGGTCCGTCGCCGTGACCCGGGCGGCCCCGGCCGCCTTCGCCGCCGCGACGACCAGGCAGCCGATCGGCCCCGCACCGGTGACCAGGACGTGCCGGCCGTCCACCGGCCCGAGACGCCGCACCGCGTGCACGGCCACCGCCAGCGGTTCGGCGAGCGCGGCGGCGCGCAGCCCGAGGCCGTCCGGCAGGGCCCGGAGCTGCTTCGCGGGCACCGCGATCCGGGCCGCGAAGCCGCCCTGGACGTGCGGCAGCCGTGCCGCGCTGCCCAGGTAGCGGATGTCCCGGCACACCTGGCGCCGCCCGCCCAGGCACTCGGGGCAGCGGCCGCACGGCGTGGCCGGGTGCACCGCCACGGGCGCCCCGGGCTCCGGCCCGCTCGCCCGGGGGCCGTATCCGGCCACCGTGCCCACCACCTCGTGCCCGAGCACCATGGGCTCGCGCAGCAGGAAGTCGCCGACCCCGCCCTCGCGCCAGTAGTGCAGGTCGGACCCGCAGACGCCGCCGTAGCGGATGTCGACCACGGCCTCGCCCGCAGCGGGCACCGGCGCGGGCACCTCCTCGACGCGCAGGTCCCCCTGCCCGTACAGCACGCAGCCGAGCACCCCGGCACCTCCGTCCACCGCACACCTCCATGCCACCGTCACTTCGCCCGTCCGGGTCCGTCCGGGCCGTGCGCCCTCACAGCACGCTGGTCATGCCGCCGTCCACGTACAGCACCTGCCCGCTGACGAAGTCCGCAGCCGGCGAGGCGAGGAACAGCACGCCGCCGACCAGGTCGTCGGTGCTGCCCCAGCGTCCCGCCGGGGTCCTGCGGCGGACCCAGGCGCTGAACTCCTCGTCGTCGACGGGCGGCCGGGTCAGCTCGGTGTCGACGTAGCCGGGACCGAGGCCGTTGACCTGCACGCCGTGGGGGCCCCAGTCGGCGCACATGCCCTTGGTGAGCATCTTCAGCGCGCCCTTGGTGGCGGCGTAGGGGGCGATGCCCGGGCGCACCACCTCGCTCTGGAGCGAGCAGATGTTCACGATCTTGCCGTGGCCGCGCTGCGTCATCCGCAGGGCGGCCTCCCGGCCCACCAGGAACGCGCTGGTCAGATTGGTGTCCAGGATGCGGTGCCAGTCGCCCTCGGTGAACTCCAGGAGAGGGGCGCGCAGTTGTATGCCGGCGTTGTTGACCAGGATGTCCAGCGAGCCGACCTGCTCCTCCACCGCCGCGATCCCGGCGGCCACGGTGGAGGAGTCCGTCACGTCGAACGCCTCCGTGTGCACCCGGCCCGCACCGGACCCCGGTGCGCCGGCGGCCAGTTCCTCCGCCGCCCTGCCGAGCTCGGCCGTGTCCCGGCCGCCCCGCACCACCGTGCAGCCCGCCTCCAGTAGGCCGCGCGCCAGCGCCAGGCCGATGCCCCGGCTGGAGCCGGTGACCAGCGCGGTCCGCCCGGCGATGTCGAAGAGGGGATGGGCCGTCATGGGGCCTCCGTGCTCTCGGGGCGGCCCCGGCGCCGTCCCTCGGGGACGCGCGCCGGGGCCGGCCTGCCCAGCTAGATGATCAGGGACAGCAGCAGGACCAGGGCGCCGGCGACCACCGAGACGATGGTCTCCATCAGCGACCAGGTCTTCACGGTCTGCCCGACGCTCAGCCCGAAGTACTCCTTGACCAGCCAGAAACCGGCGTCGTTGACATGGCTGAAGAAGAGCGAACCGGCACCGATGGCCAGCACCAGCAGCGCCACGTGCGTGCTCGACATGCCCGCGGCCAGCGGCCCGGCGAGGCCCGCGGCGGAGACCGTGGCCACCGTCGCGGAGCCGGTCGCGAGCCGGATCACCACGGCGATCAGCCAGCCGAGCACCAGCGCGGATATCGACCACTCCTTGGATATGTCCAGGATCATCTGGCCGACGCCGCAGTCGACGAGGGTCTGCTTGAACCCGCCGCCCGCGGCGACGATCAGCGTCACGCCGGCGATCGGCATCAGCGAGGTCTCCACCGTCGACGAGAGCCGGTCCTTGGTGAAACCGGCGGCCCGGCCCAGCGTGAACATCCCGACGAGCACGGCGGCCAGCAGCGCGATCAGCGGGTTGCCGATCACGTCGAAGACCCGCTGCACGGAGTCCTCGGGGTCGTCCACCACGATGTCGACGAGGGCCTTGACCAGCATCAGGACGACCGGAAGCAGGATCGTCGTGACGGTGGCGGCGAACGAGGGCCGCCTGTCCAGCGACTCGGAGGGCCGGCTGGGGATCATGCGATCCGGTGCGGGCACGTCCACCCACCGTGCGGCGTACCGGCTGAAGACCGGTCCCGCGACGATCACGGTGGGGACGGCCACGAGGATGCCGAGCCCCAGCGTGAGGCCGAGATTGGCCTTGACCGCGTCGATCGCGACGAGCGGACCGGGGTGCGGCGGCACGAGGCCGTGCATCACGGACAGGCCCGCGAGCGCCGGGATGCCGATCCGCATCAGCGAGAAGTTGCCGCGCTTGGCCACCAGCAGCACGACCGGGATCAGCAGCACGATGCCGATCTCGAAGAAGAGCGGCAGGCCGACGATGGACGCGATCAGCACCATCGCCCAGGGCATGGTGCGCCCGCGGGCCTTGGCGAGGATCGTGTCGACGACCTGGTCGGCGCCGCCGGAGTCGGCGAGCAGCCGGCCGAGTATCGCGCCGAGCGCGATCAGCACGCCCACGCTGGCGACGGTCGTGCCGAGGCCGGTGCTGAAGCTGGTGATCACCTTGTCGAGCGGCGCGCCGGCGACGGCGCCGAGCACGAGCGACCCGAGGGCCAGCGCCAGGAAGGCGTGGAGCCTGAACTTGGTGATGAGGAGGACGAGGACGGCGATGCCCGCGAGTACGGCGATCCCGAGCTGGGCGTGGCCCGCCGAGGAGATCGGCGCGGGGGCGTCCGCTGCCAGCATCTCGACGCTGAGTCTGGTCACGGTGTTTCCCTTGTGTGTGGGGTGAGGCGGGCGCGCAGGGCTGCCCGGCCGGTGCGTGTGCTCCCTCCGGCGCAGGCGCGGGGGATCCACGGGCTGCACGGAGTACCGGTGCGGATGGTTCGTCTGCGGTTGTCGTGACTGGGCGGACGCCTGCCCGGCGGGGGCCCGGTCATGCGGGTGCCGGTCGGCGACCCGCGATCAGGAACGGGGTAATAAGGAGGAGGACCGGTGAAGGCGCGGCCACGGTGGGACCGGTCGGCGGCGGGCGGTCATGCGGAGGCGGGGTCGGTGAGGCCGGCCAGCGCGCTCAGCGCCCGTGCCGTGATCTCCTCCGGGCCGCCCGAGACCTCCACCGTGACCCCGGGCTCGTCGGGCTGGAGCGGCTGGAGGGCCGCGAACTGCGAATCGAGCAGCGCGGCGGGCATGAAGTGCCCCTCGCGGTGCGCCATCCGGTCCTCGATCAGCCGCCGGTCACCGGCGAGGTGGACGAAGACGAGATCCGGCGCCTCGGAACGCAGCCGGTCACGGTAGCTCCGCTTGAGGGCCGAACTGCTCACCACGCCCCCCTGCCCGGCACGGCCGTGCGCCCAGGTGCCGATCGCGTCGAGCCAGGGCCACCGGTCGTCGTCGGTCAGCGGCGTCCCGGCGGACATCTTGGCGATGTTCGCCGGCGGGTGGAAGTCGTCGCCCTCGGCGTAGGGCACGCCGAGGGCGGCCGCGAGCCGGGGACCGATCGTCGTCTTGCCGGTCCCTGACACGCCCATGACCACCACGACCCGGGGGTTGCGCATCTCCGTCTCTCCGTCTTCGCCTGCCACGGTCTTCGCCGCGGGCCCGTCCTGGACCGGCCGCGGGGCACGAGGACGGTCCGCGGCCGGGCGTCGGCCGGCACGGAGTGGACATCTTCATGCCACGTCACTGAAACGCATTAGGTCAGACGAAAACAAGAGGCTGTGAGATAAAAGTCTGACTTTTTAGGTCCCCGGCTGCCTCGTAGGCTGAGCCCATGACCACCACGGCCCGCGGGCTGCACGCACGTGTTCTCGACGCCCTCGGGCCCGCGATCACCGCGGGGGAGCACCCGGAGGGCAGCGTGCTGCGCACCGACGAGCTCGCCCAGCGCTTCGAGGTCTCGCGCAGCGTGATGCGCGAGGCGGTACGGGTCCTGGAGTCCATGCACCTGGTGGCGTCCCGGCGGCGGGTCGGCGTCACCGTCCGTCCGGCCGCGGAGTGGAACGTCTACGACCCGCAGGTGATCCGCTGGCGGCTGGCCGGCAGCGACCGGCCGCGCCAGCTCCGCTCGCTGACCGTGCTGCGCTCGGCGGTCGAGCCGGTCGCCGCCGGGCTCGCCGCCCGCCATGCCACGGCCGAGCAGTGCGCCGAGCTGACCGAGTGCGCCCTCGGCATGGTCGCCACGTCGCGCGGCCACCAGCTGGAGGGCTACCTGGTGCACGACATCGCCTTCCACCGCATCGTCCTGAACGCCTCGGGCAACGAGATGTTCGCGCGGCTCGGCGACGTGGTGGCCGAGGTGCTCGCGGGCCGCACCCACCACCAGGTGATGTTCGAGGACCCGGACCCCGCCGCCGTCACCCTCCATATGAACGTCGCCGAGGCGGTACGGGAGGGGGACGGTGCGCGCGCCGAGGAGCTGACCCGGGAGATCACCGTCGGTGCTCTGCACGAGCTGGACATTCTGGCGCCGTGAGCCGTGAGCCGTGAGCCGTGAGCCGTGAGCCGTGAGCCGTGAGCCGTGAGCCGTGAGCCGTGAGCCGTGAGCCGTGAGCCGTGAGCCGTGACCGGCGAGGTGTGGGTGGCGCGGTGCGGGCGCTGCGGTGCGGGCGCCGCGGTCGGGGCGTGAGTGGTGAGTTGTGACCCGTGGGCCCTACGGTTCGACGTCGCCGTCCACGTAGACCCACGCCCCCTCGATCCGTTCGAACCGGCTGCGCTCGCGCAGTTCACCGGCCCGGCCGCCGTCCGTGAAGCGGGCGCGGAAGGTGACCACGCCCGTGGAGTGGAACGCGGAGCCCGCCTCCGTCGCCAGGATCTCCAGGCCCGTCCAGCGCGGTCCGTCGCCGAGTTCGACGCTCACCGGCCGGGTGCGCGGGTGCCAGGTGCGCAGCAGGTAGGCCTCGTCCCGCACGGCGAACGCGCTGTACCGGGAGCGCATCAGCGCCTCGGCGGTGGGCGCGCCGGCGGCGCCGGAGTGGAAGCGTCCGCAGCACGCCTCGTACGGCTGTCCGGTGCCGCAGGGGCACGTCCGCGGTGCCGCCGCGGACGCGGACCGCGTTCCGCCCCTCGGGCTCTTCGGGTCGCGGGTGCTCTTCGGGCTTCTGCGGTCGCGCGGGGTGCCTGCGGTCATGTCCGCCATTGTGGCCGAACGGCGCGGTGATGGCCGCGGACGCGTTCGCAGGGCGACACCGTGCGCCCGGCTCCGGGCGGAGCACTCGCGTCCAGAACGTTGCCGCAGGCCCGTTGGTCGGGACGCGGGAGGCGGGGGAGGATGTGAGCGGCGGTGAGAGCACGTGCGGTGGCCCCGGTGACGCCGGCTGGCCCGAGGCCGGTCACCCGCCGCACAGCTCTTCTCGAACGGACAAGAGGACCCCCCTTTCATGACCCCAGAGCCCCCCTCCTTCCTTCTTCTGCCAGGCGCGGCCGGTTCGCCGGTCATCCTCCATGTCCCGCACTCCAGCCGGACCGTACCGGCGCCGGTACGCGAGGCGATCGTGCTCGACGACGCCGCGCTGGAAAGGGAGCTCGACCACATCACGGACGCCCACACCGCGGAACTGGCCGCCGAGGCCGCCGCGGTGGCCGGCGCGCGCGGCCCCTGGCGGTTCGTGAACGGCCTCTCCCGGCTGGTCGTCGACCCGGAGCGGTTCCCCGACGAACGCGAGGAGATGCGTGCCGTCGGCATGGGCGCCGTGTACACCCACACCACCCACCGCGCGCCCCTGCGCCCCATCGACACGGATCCGGCGCCGCTGCTCGACCGCTACTACCACCCGTACGCGGAGGCCATGACCGAGGCCGTCGAGGACCGCCTGGCCGCCACCGGGCGGGCCGTCATCATCGACGTCCACTCCTACCCCACCCACGCGCTGCCGTACGAGCTGCACGGCCACGGACCCCGCCCGCCGGTGTGTCTCGGCACCGACGAGTACCACACTCCTGCCGCCCTGCTGGAGCACGCCCGCGGGGTCTTCGCCGACTTCGGCGGCACGGACGTCAACTCCCCGTTCGCCGGCGCCTACGTGCCGCTCAAGCACCACCGCACCACGCCCGAGGTGACCTCGCTCATGCTGGAGATCCGCCGCGACCTCTACATGTCGGAGCCGGGCGGCCCGGCCGGCCTCGGGCTGGCCGCCCTGGGCACGGCACTCGCGGAGCTGGTGGAACGGGTGTCGGCGGGCTGAGGGCGGGCTGACGGCGGGGAGCCGGGCCGTCCGGTTCAGCTCGCCCGGCTCAGCTCGTTCTTGACGACCTGCCAGGCCGAGAGCGCCAGCAGCGGATGGGCGCCCAGCTCGACCAGGCGGTCGAAGCCGTCGGCGGCGAGGGCCTCGCGTTCGGCGGCGCCCAGGCCGCTGGCCGCGATGGCGGCGGGGCGGTCGGCGGCGAACCGGCCGCGGAACCCGGCCTCCGTGATGATCCGGCGCAGGAAGCGGTTCAGCGGCAGGCTCTTCGGCTCCGGGAAGCGGTAGTAGACGTAGTCGTCCTGGGTGAACGTGTGGCCGCCGTACCGCGGCACCTCGTGCCCGTCCGCCCCGGCGCCCACGCCGTCCGCGCCCGGCACCGCTGGCACGAACTGCACCACGCCGTGGCCGTGGTGGGACAGCTCCTGGTACGACAGCAGCGACCCCGGCGCCCGGCCGGCGAGGCCGAGCATCACGCACCAGGTCAGCAGCTCGCTCTCGCCGACCTCGTCCAGGTTCACGGGGGTGAGGTCCAGCAGCTCGTCGTAGCGGCCGGCGGCGGTCTCCTGGAGGATCCAGCGGTCGAAGGCGTAGTTCGGCTCCATGTACCGCGAGGTGCCCGGGAAGTGGGACATGCCGCCGCTCGCGATCACCGCGATCCGCTCGGGTCGGTGGGCCAGCGCCTCGGCGATCGCCCTGCCCAGCGCGTAGCAGCGGCGGGGGCTCGGGATCGGCGGCAGGTAGGTGTTGACCAGCAGCGGGATCACGGGGATGTCGCGGTCGCCGAGGACGTACTCGAACGGGGTGAGGAACGCGTGCCCCAACTCCGCGTCCTGCGAGTAGGCCAGGTCGAAGTCCCGGGAGATCACGCCTTTGAGCAGGTCCACCGCGACGTCCGTGTGGACCCGCTTGCGCCGCCGGAAGGTGGTGTACGCGGCCTCGCACTCCTCGGAGATCACCAGGGTGAAGGTGGGGACCGCCTCCAGCCAGAAGGTCTCCAGGTGGTCGATGCCGACCACCAGGACCGCGTCCGGGCGCGTCTCGTCCAGCACCCTGCCGAACGCGGCGAGCGCCTCCGTGCTCCTGTCCAGCTTGTCGAGCTCCTCGTACGAGGGCCGGCTCAGCAGTTGCGGAGCGTGCACCGCGGCCGCGGCGGCGACGATCTCGGCCATCTCTGCACTCCTCGTCTCTCCTCGGCTCCCGATCCGGCGGTCCGGCCGCCGAGGTCCGGTCCCGAGACACCCGACTCCGCGCACGCTAATCGTTGACAATTTTGCCGTCAAGGCTTCTCTGGGCCCGAGAGAAGCGTCTGGAGACCGCCCGAGGAGAGCCGCGCCGGCGGGGTGCGATGAGCACTGGCGAGTAGCCGTACACACAGCTCAAAGGGCTATTGCAAGCAGCGAACGGCACGAAGGCGGCGCCGTGGGCTGCCATGGCGATGGCCTGGACAAGCCGTTCCAGGATTGGCAACAATGTTGCGCGAACATGCTCGGTGATCGCGTCCACCGGCCGGCCTCGACAGCCGGCGGACCGCGGCGAGCGTCCGACCGAAGGGATGCGGACTGTGATTTTCGTGCTGGTGCCCGGCGCGTGGCACGGCGGCTGGTGCTGGGGCCGGGTCGCCTCCCTGCTGCGCGCCGCGGGCCACGAGGTGCACACGCCCACCCTGACCGGTGTCAGCGACCGCGCCCACACCCTCAACCCGTCGGTCGGGCTCCGTACCCATGTCGAGGACGTCGTCCGGCTGCTGGACGCGTACGACCTCACGGACGTCCACCTCGTCGGGCACAGCTACGCCGGCCAGGTCGTCTCGCAGGTCGCCGAGGAGCGGCCCGAGCGGTTGGCGCGCCGGATCCACCTCGACGCCTTCGTACCGGACGACGGGGCCGCGGCGATCGACCTGCTGCCGGCCGAGGTCGCGCACCACTACCGCGAGTCGGTGCGCGAGGCCGGGTTCGGCTGGCTGATCCCGCCCCGCTCGCTGACCGTCCTCGGCGTCACCGACGAGGCCGACGTGGCGTGGCTGACCGCCCGGCTCACCCCGCACCCCTGGGCGGCCTACACCGAGCCCGTCCGCATCGGGGCGGGCGCCGCCTCGGTGCGCGGGAGCTACATAGACTGCACCGACTGGCTGGGCGTCTTCGCGCCGTTCGCCGAGAAGGCTCGGGCCCTCGGGTGGGACGTGCACCGGCTGGCCACCGGCCACGAGGCGATGGTCACGGCGCCCGCGGAACTGGCGGCCCTGCTGACCGCACCGGACGGCACCGCGCCCGCCTCGTCCGCGGGTCCGGCGGAGTAGGGGGCGGGATGGATGGCCTGGTACAGACGCAGGGCCACCTCGCGGTGGACCTGGTCGACCGGATCCGCCTGGCCATCGCGCACGGCGAACTCCTGCCGGGGCAGCACCTGGTGGAGAACGACCTCGCGGCGATGTTCGGGGTCTCGCGCGGCGCGGTCCGCTCGGCACTGGTGGTGCTGGACTCCGACGGGCTGGTGACCCGCTCGCCCAACCGCGGAGCGCGGGTGCGCCCGATCTCGCTGGCCGAGGCGGTCGAGATCACGGAACTCCGCGCGGTGATCGAGGGCCTGTGCGCCGCGAAGGCGGCCCAGCGCGCCACCCCGGACGAACGCGCCGAACTGCGCCGCATGGACCACCGCATGCGCCTCGCCGCGGACACCGGGGACACCGCCGAGTACAGCCGCCTGAGCCAGGCCGTACACCAGGCCGTCCGGGAGATCGCGGCCCAGGCCACCGCGGTGGACGTCCTGGACCGCCTGCGCTACCGCAGCGTGCGCTACCAGTTCAGCCTGGCCCTGCTCCCGGGCCGCCCCCAGCAGGGCGCCGAGGAACACGGCGCGGTGGTCCGCGCGGTCGTCGCCGCCAAGCCCGAAGAGGCGGAACGGACAATGCGAGCCCACCTGGAGAGCGTCATAGAGGCCCTCTACGACCTGGCCACCCACGACATCCCGTACACACCCCCGACCCCCTGAACCGGGTCCCGAGCACGGAAATGTCAGGGGCAACCCTGATCAGGGGCGCGGGGAACTGCGCAAAAAACCCGGACGCACCCGCACCGAACCACCGTGCCGCACCGCCGCAACGAGCCCCGAGGCCAGGTTCCGAGCACGGAAATGTCAGGGCAACCCCGAACAGGGGCGCGGGGAACTGCGCAAAAAACCACGACGCACCCGCACCGAGTCACCGGAACCGCACCACACCGGCCAAACGCGCGCTATTTGCGCGCTACCGCCCCGAAGATCGGGGCAAACCCGTTGTGCGGCTCCTCATCGGCCAGTTCCGGCCGCCACTCACCCACCAGCACGATACCGGGATCCACCATCTCCATCCCCGTGAAGAACCGCTCGACCTCGGCCCGCGACCGGTTGACGAGAGAGATCCCCCCGGCCGCGTACACGTCCACGGCCTGCTGCATGCTCGCCCCGTGCAGATCGGCCGTGAGCTGCGACAGCACGAGATGGCTGCCGGCCGGCAGAGCGTCGACCAGGGTGCGCAGATGCTCGTGGGCGCCGTCCTCGTCGGTGATGAAGTGCAGCAGCGCGATCACCGACAGGGCGATGGGCTCGTCGAAGTCGAGCACCTCGCGGGCCTGCTCGACGATCGCCGCCGGGTCGCGGAAGTCCGCCTCCACGTACTCGGTGACCCCCTCCGGCGTGCCGTGCAGCAGCGCGGCGGCATGGGCCAGCACGATGGGATCGTTGTCCACGTACACGACCCGCGCCGCGGGCTCGGTGCGCTGCGCGACCTGGTGGAGGTTGGGTTCGGTCGGTATGCCCGTGCCGATGTCGAGGAACTGCCGCACGCCGGCCTCGCGAACCAGCCAGCGGGTGGCGCGCCGCATGAACGCCCGGTTGTCCTTGGCGCCCCGCTTCGCCAGCGGCGACAGCTCCAGGATCTGCCGGCCCAGCTCCTCGTCGACCGGGTAGTTGTCCTTGCCGTCCAGCAGCCAGTCGTAGACCCGCGCCGGGTGTGGTCTGCTGGTGTCGATCCGCTTGACGGAGGACTCCACTCCGGTCATGCGCTCCCCCTCTGATCCCCTGAAGATCCGCGATGGAAGTGCAGTTTGCCATCGGGGTCGACGGCGAGCGGCGGAATGTATCGTTCCGCGCCGAACGGCCGAATGGTTCAGGCCATCGGCGCCGCGCGAGCCGCGGGGTTCCGGGACCGCTCCCGGCGGGGTGCGTAAGACTGGGCGGGATCCGGGAACGCTCTCCCGGGGGACGGGAGTCGTCCATCTCCGACGGAAGGGTGTGCCGATGGCCGAGGAGAGCGTGGAGATCGTCATCGCCGCGGACGGCACCGTGGAGATGAGCGTCCAGGGCGTGGCGGGCACGCGCTGCCTGGCCGATACCGACCCGCTCGTCGAACTGCTCGGCGGGGCCGTCGAACACCACCGGCTCACCGAGGAGTCCTACCAGCAGGCCGAGGACGAGCAGCAGGACCGCCTGTGGCAGGGCTGACCCACCGGCCTGTCGCAGGGCTGATCCGCCACTCTCTGGCAGGGCTGACCCGCCGATCTGCGGGAAGGCTGACCTGCCTGCCCGTGACAGGCCCGCCCCGGGCACACCGCCGCCCCCGCCCCGCCCCGTGCACCCGCACGTCCCGCGGCCCCGCGCCCCGGCACGTTCCGGCGCGGCCGGGCCGGAAGGAGACCGCCGAGTGAGCAGCGTGGGCATCCAGGACGAGATCCGGCTCTACCTGCGGGCCCGGGTCGCGCTGATCGTCCTGGTCACCGTCGAGGAACTGCGCGCGCTCGACGTGCTCGACGAGGTGCGCAGGCACCGTGACCCGGCGTCCGACCTGGTCACCTGGGACCTCGCGGAGGGGCTGGAATCCGCCACGGGGCGGCAGCTGCCCAAGGCGGTCTCCCCGCCGGACGCGCTGGCGAAGATCCAGGAACTCGCGCTCAAGGAGCCGGCCCGCCGGGACCTGTACGTGCTGAAGGACTTCCACGCCTTCTGGGAGCGGGACCCCGCCGTGCGCCGGCGGCTGCGCAACCTCGCCCACAAGCTCGTCTACACCGGAGCCTCCCTGATCGTCACGACGCCCGTGCGCGGCATCCCGGAGGAACTGGGCGACGACGCCGTGGTGGTGGAGATGCCGCTGCCCGAAGCCGACGCGCTCCGCCGCGAGCTGGACCACCTCATCGACAGCACCAAGGGCGTGAAATCGACCCTCACGCCCGCGGGCCGCAGCAGGCTCGCGCAGGCCGCCCTGGGCCTGACGGCCGCACAGGCCCGCCGGGCCTTCGCCAAGGCCATCGTGCGCGACGACGTGCTGGACGACCGGGACATCGCGGCCGTGGTCGCCGAGAAGAAGGCCGTCATCCGGGAGAACGAGGCGCTGGAGTTCTACACCGCCGAGGAGACGCCCGACGACCTGGGCGGGCTCGACGTCCTCAAGGAGTGGCTGCGGCTGCGCGAGCGGGCCTTCTCCGACGCGGCACGGGAGTTCCGGCTGCCCGCGCCCAAGGGCATCGCCCTGATCGGCATCCCGGGCACCGGCAAGAGCCTGACCGCCAAGATGATCGGCGGGCTGTGGCGGCTGCCGCTGCTGCGGCTGGACGTCGGGGCGCTGTTCGGGTCGCTGGTGGGGGAGTCGGAGGAGCGGGTGCGCAGGGCGCTCAGACTGGCCGAGACCGTCTCGCCGTGCGTGCTGTGGATCGACGAGGTCGAGAAGGCGCTGGCGGCCGGCGGCCACGACGGCGGCACGTCTCAGCGGGTCTTCGGCGCGGTCCTGACGTGGATGCAGGAGAAGACCGCGCCGGTGTTCGTGGTGGCCACCGCCAACGACGTGAGCGCGCTGCCCCCGGAGACGCTGCGCCGCGGCCGTTTCGACGAGGTGTTCTTCCTTGACCTGCCCACCGAGGAGGAGCGGCGCGAGATCATGACCGTCCACCTGCGCAAGAGAGGCCGCGCGCCGGAGGCGTTCGACGTGCACCGGCTGGCCCGGGAGAGCGACGGGTTCGTCGGCGCCGAGCTGGAGCAGGTCGTCGTGGACGCGATGTACGAGGCGTTCGCCGAGGACCGCGACATCACCACCGACGACGTCGTCCGCGCCGCCGCCCGGACCGTGCCGCTCAGCAGGTCGCGGCGGGAGACCATCGAGGACCTGCGCGCCTGGCTGCGCGAGGGCCGCGCCCAGTCGGCGTCCTTCGGCGGCGCCGCGCAGGCGGCCCGCCACCAGGTGCCCGTCCTGGAGGTGTAGTGCCGACGCCCCGCACTCCGCAGCCCGCGCCCGCCGCGGCGCAGGCCGCGCCCCCGGTTGGCCCCGCCGCCGTCGCCCGTCTGGTCCGTGACGCCGCACGCCGGCAGGCACCCGGCCCGCCCGGGCCCAAGGCCCGCCGGGCCTGGCGCCGTCTCGTCAGGCTCTGCGCGGCGGGTGACCCGGAGGCCCAGGACGCCCTGCGCGAGCTGGCCGCGAGGCCGCCCGCCGCGCCCGGAGCGCTGAGCGACGAGGACGTGCTGCACGTGCTCGCGTCCGCGCCCGGCGAGGACGCCGACCGTGCCGCCTACCTCACCCTCGTCGGGCAGCGCGCCCAGCGCCAGGCGCTGGACCCGGACGGCACCCTGCTCGCACTGGCCTACCGCGCGGCGGCCCCGGACGTCCGCACCCGGCTGAGGACCCTGCTGTCCGCCGACGGCGACGTCGTCCGGGTGGTGGTCACCGGCGAGCGGCGCGAGCGGCTCGCCGAGCTCGGCCACGACGAGCTCGACTACCTGGGCCGCCATCTCGCCGAGCGCGGCGACTGGCACGAGCTGCGCCGGCTCGCCGCCGACCTGCCGCTGGCCGGCGCCGCGGCGGTGGCCCGGCTGCTGCCCGAGCGCGAGCGCGCCGAGGGGGAGCTCGACGGGGGCGCGGGGGAGCTGCTGCGGGCGCTCGCCGCCCGCTCGCCCGACCGCGTGCGCGCCGTCGTCGACCGGCTGCCGCGCCGTCACCTGACCGCCCAGCACGTCGGCAAGGACGCGGTGTGCGTCTCCTTCTCGCCGGACGGGGCCGAGATGGCCGTCAGCCACGCGCAGTGGCGCACCGACGACGACGCCCGCGACTCTCTCGACCGCTACCGGCCCCACAAGGTCCACATCGACGTGCTGAACCTCGGCACCGGCGAGGCCGAGCGGCGCTTCACCGGCGCCAGCGACCGGCTCTGGGAGCACCCGATACTGCATCGCGGCACCGATGTCGTCCTGCGGGGCACCCTGCACGACGACGACCTGCTGCGCGTCCATCCCGGCGGGCACGACCGCCAGCCGCTGGGCAGCACCGGAGCATTCCGGCCGGAGGGGCCCTGGCGGTCCAGCACGGGGGCGCTGATGGTGACCGCCACCGGGCTGGCCTTCGCCGACCGCGGTACCGGTGAGCTGCGCCATGTGCCGGTGGCGCTGGGCGCGGGGCCGGCGTGGCCCGCCGTCCTCGGTGCGCCGAGCGCGGCAGGTGCGGGGGGTGCCGCGAGCGGCCAGGCGCCGTCCACCTCCGAGGGGCGGGTAAGGGGCGGCGTGGTGCTGGCCACCCTGCCGTCCGAGGGACTTCTCGCGCTGCTCGGCGGCGCGGGCATCCACCTGCTCGACGAGCGCGGCCACCTGCTCCACCGCACCCCCGAGGACTTCGCCCCCGGCGTCGCGGACCTCGTCCACCCGGCGCTGGCGTTCCTCGCGCCCACCACCGTGGCCGTGCACTACTACGGCAGGGAGCCCGGCGCACCGGATCCCGACCAGTTCACCGACGTCTGGGAGTTCCCGCCGGACGGCGCGGCGCACCGCACCGCGCACCACAGGGGCCCCGTCCGGGAGCGTTGGCCGTGGCAGGAGTGGCAGGAGAGGTTCGCCCAGGGGCTCTGCCCCGGCGACGACTTCGTCCGCCGCATCTACACCTCCCACCCCAACCCGTTCTGGGACATCGACGAGGACACCCCATGGCTCCAGCGCTGGACCGGCCCCAACCCGCCGGCCATCGCCGGCACGGCACTGGTCTTCCACGGCATGGGGCCCTACGGCGACATGTTCGTCACCGGCGCCCAGAGCGCCGGCTACGGCCACCACCTCTTCGTGCACAGCCCGCACCTGCCGGCCGCACGCACCCTCCTCGAACAGCCCCTCGCCCACTGCACCCCCGGGGACCTCCGGAACGCCACGCGCCTGCGCGCCCGGATCGGCGATCCCGAGGTGCGGGACCTGCTGGGGCTGCTGGGCAGCGGGCTGTCCGAGCGGTTCGGCGGAGAGATCGCCCTCGGCTCGGGGGAGTCTTCCGCCACGGGCCCTGCCGGCCCCACCGACCTCGCCCTCGGCGGCCAGGGCCGAGGCGAGGGCCGGGAAGCGGCCGGGTGATCCGATGCGCGTGTGGACGGCGTCGCTGATGCTGCGGCTACGCCTCGCCGACGGCTCGCCGCGGCTCCGCCGGGCGCTTGAGGCCGTGTTGCGTGCCGCGGACGCCCAGCGGTCCGCGGGCCTGCGCGCGATGGCCCGCGCCCTCCGCAGGCACGGGCCGGAGGCGGTCTGGCGGGCCTGGCTCAACCCCGCGGTGTCCGGCCCCTCCCCGGAGCGCTGGGCGTCGCCCCTGCTGCGCCGGCCGCCCGTGCCACCGCCCGCGGCGGGCGAGCCGCCGACCGGCCCCGCGCCGCTGCCCGACTTCCTCGTGAACGCCGCCTGGCAGGAGTGGCTGCACGAGCACCACCCCACGCTCTGGTCCCTGCTGGCCCACTGGGACCGCCCGTCCACCGACGCCGACCCCCGGCAGCGGCTGCTCAGCCGGCTCGCGCTCGGGCACCCGGGCGTCACCCTGGACAGCCCGCTGCTCGCCGGCACCGCCCTCCGCTTCGACCACCCCGTCGGCGAGCCGGCCCGGGAGCGGCTGCTGACCCTGGCCGACGCCGAGGCCGTCGAACTGTTCTGCGCCGGCGCCCACGCCTCGCGCGCCGCGGTCGCCTTCTGCGCCGCCCACCACCTCGCCCCCTCGGACGAGGTCCGCAGGGCCGTGTTCTTCGTGCGCACCGGGCAGCGCGAGCAGTACCGGGCGCAGGACCCGGACGGCGCACTGCTCGCCCTCGGCTACCGGGGTGCCGGCGCGCAGGAGCGCCCGGCGCTGCGCGGTGCGATGACCGCCATGGGCGACCTGGACACCCTGCGGGTGCTGGCCGGGCAGCGCACCGAACGGGACTTCGCGAGCCTCACCCGGCAGGAACGCGCCTTCCTGGTACGGCAGCTCACCGGCCGCCAGGACTGGCCCGGCCTGTGGCGGCTTGTGCCCCTGATGCCGCTGGCCGAGGCCGTCACCGCCACCCGGGCCTTCGGCCAGTGGCGCCCGCCGGACGAGGAGGGCCGGGAGCTGTTCGCGGCACTGCGGGACGCCGATCCCGCGACCGTGCGCTACGGCCTCGGCGCGCTCTCCACGCTGCCGCCCGCCCTGGAGCCCGAGACCGTCGCCGTGGGCGCCCGCCTGGAGGCCGGGTTCACCCTGCACGACCTGGACTTCTCCCCGGACGGCCGGCAGCTTGCCTTCGTCGGGAGCGTGGGGCGGCGGTCCTGGGCGGGCACGGTGGACTTCGGCACCCGGAAGGTCACCGTGCTGCACTCCGCGTTCCCCTTCCGGGTGACCCGGGTCGCGCACCTGGGGGCGGAGACCGTCGTCGTCGCAGAGGACTACTCCAACCAGAACCGGTCCGCGCCGACCGACGCAAAGAAGCTCCACCTGCTGGACGGCGGTGGCGCAATGGAGCTGTCCTTCGAGGCGGCCCACTACCTGGGACTGGAAAGGATCGCCGGCGACCGGGCGTTCGCTGCGGTCGTGCAGGGCGCCCCGGCGGCACGGGGCACCGAGTACGGGCTGTTCACGGGGGCCGGCCCCGCGCCCGTCACCGACACCGGGGCGCTGCGGCGCACCGGGCGCTTCTTCCCCTGGACCACCACCGTCGACCCGTCCGGATGCCGTGTCGCGGTCCTGGGGCCCCTGCACGCGGTGATCACGGACCTTCCGGGCGGCACCGTGAACGAGCTGGACCCGGGCCCCGAGAAGCGCGTCATCGGCCCTCTCCTCGGCGCCCTCTCGCCCACCGCGCTGGCCCGGATCAACTCCGCCGGCCACCTGGACGTCTGGTACGAGCCCCTGACGACGCGGCAGCCGCCGCGCACCAGCCGCGCCTGGACCAAGGACACCGTCCCCGCCGCCCTCGCCTGGTCACCCGAGCTGAACCGTTTCCTCGCGGTGACCGGCACGCACGCGGAGCTGCTGTCCGTGCCACCGCATGCGGACGGCCCCGTGCCGGAGGACCTGGTCTCGCAGCGCACAGAGCTCGAAGGCGGCGTGGCGAGGGCCGCCTGCGTCCGGCTGTCCCCCGGGGGCGACCGGCTCGCCGTCGCGCGCTCCCACGGCACGATCGACGTCTACGACCTGGCCCCGAGGCCGTCCGCCATCATCGCGCCCATGGGACTGATGGGACGCGAGGACCTCGCCGAACTCACCGCGCTCGGCGGGAAACAGGAACTCGGCCCCAGCTTCCACAAGGCGCTGCGGTTGCTGTTCGCCTGCCTGGAGCACCGCTTCCGGTACGACATCGGCATCGGTGCCGCGGCCGGCGCCCGCGGCGCCTCGGACCTCGACATCGCCCTCGGCGGGGTTCAGGACGCCCGCCCGGGCCCCGGGCAAGGAGAGGGATGACCACCCGTATCGGTCTCGACTTCGGCACCGCCAACACCGTCGTGGCGGGCTGGGACCCCGAGCTGGGCCGCGGGGTGCCGATCCCGCTGCCGGGGATCGACGTGCTGCGGGACGCGGGCGCGGGCCCCACCCAGCGCGTGGTGCCCTCGCTGATCGCCTATACCGGCGACGGCGACGGCGACGGCGACGGCGGCGTGCACCGAAGGATCGGCGCCCAGGTCACCCCCGAGCTGGCCGAGACCCCCGGCGTCGCCGTCTTCGCCTCCACCAAGAGCAACGTCTCCGGACGCGCCTACGACGCCCCGCGCCCGGTCGGCGACCGGAAGATCACCGGGCGCCAGGCCGCGACCCGGTTCCTCGGGGACGTCATGGCGCTCGCGGTGCTCACCGTCGAGGACGACGACCTGGAGATCGTCGCCACCGCACCCGTCGAGTCCTTCGACGTCTACCGCGACTGGCTGGTGCGCGAGGTCCGCGAGGGGCTGCCCGCCGCCCGGCTGCGCGTGGTCGACGAGGCGACGGCCGCCGCCGTCGGCTACAGCGCACGCCTCCAGCCCGGCGACGCGTTCGCCGTGGTCGACTTCGGCGCGGGCACCCTGGACGTCTCCGTCGTCCGCGTCCAGGAGCCGGACGCGGTGGGCTCGGGCGCCGGCGTGCGCACCCTCGCCAAGAAGGGGCTCGACCTCGGCGGCAACACCATCGACGCCCTGCTCGCCGAACACGCCCTGGCCGGCTTCCCGCTGCCGCCGGGCGACCAGATCGGCCGCAGCACCGTCTTCCGGCGCCTGCTGGCCTCCGCGGAGCGCGCGAAGCGGGCGCTCACCACGGCGGACGAGGCGGAGATCAGCGCGCGGGACGCCCGCGACCCGGGGCTCGTGCACCGGACCACCGTCACCCGCGCCCGGTTCGACGCGCTGCTGCGCGACAAGGGCGTGCTGCGCCGCGTCAACCAGGCGCTCGGCGCGACCCTCGACGCCGCGGCGGCGCGCGGGTACGGCACCGGGGAGATCAGGCATGTCTTCCTGGTCGGCGGAACCTGCCTGATCCCCGCCGTGCAGGACCTCGTCCACCTGCACTTCGACCCCGAGGTGGTGCGTCTCGACCGGCCACTTGAGGCTGTCGCGGCGGGCGCCGCGGGCATCGCGGGCGGCGCCGAGCTGTTCGACCACATCCAGCACGACTACGCCATACGGCACGTCGATCCGGCCACAGGGACCTACGAGTTCGAGGTGATCGTGCCGGCCGGCACGGCGTACCCGACGCCGGAGCCGGTCAGGACGCTCTCCGTCAAGGCGGTCCACGAAGCCCAGCGCCGCCTCGGGCTCGCCGTCTACGAGCTGGCCCACGCGACGTACCGGGACGCGAGCGCGGAGCTGGAGATCGCGTTCGACGCGGGCGGCGGGGCCCGGGCGGTGGCGGTGACGCCGCAGCGGCGGCTGGAGCGGGCGATGCTGTGGCTCAACGAGGACAGCCCCACGTTCCTGGTGGCGGAGCCGCCGGCCACGGCGGGGGAGGACCGGTTCCGCGTCGAGTTCCGCGTGGACGTCCACAAGCGCCTCACCGTCACCGCGTACGACCTGCACCGCCACATCCGGGTCCTGGACGCCCAGCCGGTCGTCCGCCTGTCGTGACACCGAGGCGCCCGTCCGGCGACGGCACCGGCGACGGCTTTCCGCCGCCTGTGCCGGCCGGCCGCACACGATGAGAACGGGTGAGCCGCATGGAGAGAGCCGGAGGCAGAGGATGTCGCACTTCACACGGGTCCGCACCGCCCTGCGGGACGCCGACCTGCTGGTCACCGCCCTGGCCGAGGTCGGCTTCACGGACGTGGAGCAGCACGGGGCGCCCCAGACGCTGTACGGGTACCAGGGCGACGCACGGCCCGAGCGCGCCGAAGTGATCGTGCGGCGCGAGCACATCGGGAAGCTGAGCAACGACATCGGCTTCCGCCGCGGGGACGACGGCGCCTTCGAGGCCGTCATCAGCGAGTACGACGGCTCCGCCTACGACAACGCCTGGCTCACCCGCCTCACCCGCGCCTACGGCCACGCCGCCGCCCTGCGGTACGCCCAGGAGCACGGCTACGACGTGCAGTCCGACGTCAGCGAGGCGAACGGCACCCGCAGGCTCGTGCTGCGCCGCTACACCTGAGAGGGGGCGGGCGGGCCCGGCTCCGCCACCATTGACAATGGTATGACCAAAGTCTCATGCTGCGTGGAGTCCGTCCGAGCCTCCGCACGAGCACCGCCCGAACCGGGGCGGACCCGTGCCGGAGCAACCGAAGGAAGGCACAGGCACGATGCCGCACGCGCAGCACACCGCTCCCCGGTCGGTCGGCCTCGTCGGGCTCGGCGCGATGGGCCTGCCCGCCGCCGGGTTCCTCGCGAGGGCGGACGTCGAGACCCACGTCTACGACCCGGACGGCACCGTCATGGAACGGGCCGTCGCCGAGGGCGCGCGGCCCAGCGCCTCGATCGCCGACCTGGCGGCCGCGAGCGACGTCGTCCTGGTGATGGTCCCCTCCGACGAGGACGTGCTCGACGTCTGCTGTTCCGCCACCGGCGTCCTGCCGTCCGCCCGGCCCGGCGCCACCGTCCTGATCTGCTCCTCCGTCACCCCCGACACCTGCCGCGAGGTCGCCGCCCAGGCCGCCCCGCGCGGGGTCGACGTGCTCGATGCGGCACTCACCGGCGGGGTGCGCGGCGCCGAGTCCGGCGCGATCAACCTGCTCGTCGGCGGTGACGCCACCGCCCTCGAACGGGTCCGCCCCGTGCTCGCCCCCTGGACGAGGACCGTGCACCACCTCGGCGAACTCGGCGCCGGCCAGGTCGGCAAGACCGTCAACAACCTCTGCCACTGGGGCCAGCTCTCCGCCGTGGTCGAGGCCCTGCGACTCGGCCGCGACCTCGGCGTCCACCCCGCCAGGCTGCGCGCCGCCCTGCTCGACGGCCCCGCCGCCAGCCGCACCCTGGCCGAGATGGAGCTGATGCGCCTGACCTGGCACCGCAAGGACCTCGCCAACGCCCTGCGGATGGCCGACGGCGCCGGCCGCGACATGCCCGTCGCCCGCACCGCACGCGAGGCCATGGAGCACATCACGGTCGCCGACATCGCCGGGCTGTACGCCGACGGGGCGGAGGACCACGGACCCGCGGCTGCCGGGCCCGTGGCGTCCTGATCAGCGAAGCCCGGGGCGTCCTGATCACCGGGCCCCGGGCCCTGATCACCGGGACCCGGGCGTCCTGGTAACCGGACCCTCGGGCGTCCTGATCGCGAGGCGCCCTGATCGGAGGGCCGCCGCACGGCCCGCGGACGCCGCCGGCGGCACGGGGCGGTCGTGCCGGCCACCGAGCCGGTCACCGGCCCCGCTCGCCCATCCGGTCACCGGCCCGCCCGCCGGGTCACACGTCACGCGCCCGCAGCAGCAGCCCGCCGGCGAGCAGCGCGGCGGCCGACCAGGCCGCGAGCACGCCGAGCCCCGCCCAGGGTCCGATGACCACCCTGTCCTGGTGGACCGTCACCTGCACCGCCAGCCCCGCGGTCATGGGACCCGCACGCTCCAGGCGCCGATGCCAGTCGGGGTCGGCGACCACCGTGGCCAGCAGCGGAAAGAGGTACAGCAGCGCGAGCACCGCCCCGACGGCAGCGGCCGAGTCCCGGACGGCCGTGGCAACGCCCAGGGCGAGCAGCGCCACCAGCACGAGATAGAGCACCGAGCCGGCCGCCGCCCGCAGCATCGGGCCGCCGGACGGCGGCAGTGCGGGACAGCCCTGCACGCCGCCGACGCCGAGAGCGGGCAGCACGAGCAGGCAGGCCAGCAGGGACCCGAGCACGGCCAGCACCCCCGCGGCCAGCACCGCGCCGGCCACGACGCCCGCCTTGGCGGCCAGGGCCACCGTCCGGCGGGGCACCGCGGTGAGGGTGGTGCGGATCATGCCGGTGCCGTACTCGTCGCCGATCACCAGCACGGCCAGGACCGCCGCCGCGGCCTGACCCAGCATCACCCCGGACAGCGCGGTCCGCACCGGGTCGCCGCCGGCCTTCGGAGCGGGGCAGCCGGCGGTCGCGGACGTGGCGGCGCCCAGCGCCACGGTGAGCACGACCATGCTGGCCGGCAACCAGGCGGGGGCGGGCACGGTGCGCAGCTTCGTCCACTCCGCGTGCAGCGCCAGCCGCGCGGTCTCCCGGTCCGCCGAGCGCAGCCGCCGCGGGAGCAATGCGCCGCCGGGCAGGACCACCGCCGCCTGAGCAGCCGGGCCGCCGCCGGGCTGGACCGCCGCCTGAGCAGCGCGCCCGCCACCGTGCCGCTCGTCCGCCACCGCGTTACCGTCGCGCCGCTCGTCCGCCCCGGCGCCCCGTCGCCCGCCCGGCTCCCCCCCTCATGCGTCACGCCTGCGGAAGGCGTACCCGGCCAGGGCCAGGGCGAGCACGGCGTAGCCGCACAGCACCGCGAACCCGGCCCACGGCGACAGCGGGAAGTACCCGTCGGCCGGTGTGTACCCGGCGTCGACCTGCGGGTACACGGGCACGGTCTGCTGGACGGCGAACGCGGCCGCAGGGGTCAGCCGGGTCAGCCACCGGGAGGGTCCCGGCGCCAGCACCGAGGCCACGGCGATGACGTACGGCAGGACGATCGCCACCACGGCGACGGTGACCGCGGCCGCGCCACGCCGCAGCAGGGTGCCCACGGCGAGCGTCCCGACCGCGGCGGCCCCGAAGAGCGCCCCGGTGCCGAGGATCACCCGCAGCTCGGCCGCCGCCGTCACCGGGTACAGGTAGAAGCCGCTGTGCCGTGCCAGGGCGCCCACCAGCGGCACCGTCAGCGCCGCGGCGGCGGTCCCGGTCAGGAAGGCGACGGCTCCGATCACCGTGGCCTTCGCCGCCAGCGCCCGGCCGCGGCGCGGGCCCGCGAGCAGGGTGGTGCGGATCAGGCCGCGGCGGTACTCGGCCGTGACGAAGAGGGCGGCCACCACGATCACCGCCATCAGCCCGGCGAACGCGCCGATGAGGATGTTCCCGGTCGTCCTGGTCCCCGAGCCCTGTCCGGGCGCCGCCGGAGCGATGTCACCGGAGCCGCTGACGGTGAATCCGCCGCCGTCCTGGCGGTAGCCGGCGAACTGCCGTGCCACGGACGGGCCGCCGACCGCCGTACCGGACCACGACCGCCCCGCCGCCCCGGACCCGGCGGGCCCCGAGAAGGCCACGTGGTCGAAGCGGGAGGTGGCCACGGTGGGGCCGCCCCGGCTGCTCGCCCCGTGCACCGAGTGGCTGGTCACCTGGTAGTCGGGGGAGGTCGTGAACAGCCCGGCCCGCACCGTGCCGGGCAACCCGGGCAGGCGGACCCTGCCGATGGTGTGCCAGTGCTCGCCGTCGGCGGACTCGTCACCGGTGAGGGTGGTTCCGGTACGGGTGAGCCGCAGCCACCGCGGGGAGTCCGCCGTGACGCGGCCGGGCCGCCCCGCCAGGTCGCCGGTGTAGTCGTACTGCATCCGCGCGCCGTGGCCGCCGGTGACCAGGACGGCCGCGTAAGCCGACCCCTGCCCGGTGCCGTCCTTGACGATGAGGCCCGCCTTCGCCCACGGCTGGACGCCCGCCGCCGTGCTCGCGGCCCGCTCCCCGTCCGGGCCGGGGGCGCCCTGCACATGACGTCCCGTCAGCGAGGCGATCCGGGCCGTGATGCTGCCGTCGCCGGTCAGCGGGCGGTGCACGAAGTAGAAGCCGTCGCTCACCGGCTCGCCGCCCGGCCCGGTCGGCGGGGTGTGGTCGCATCCGCCGCCGCAGGGCAGGCCGTTCGCCGAGCCCAGCGCTCCGAAGAGCACGGTGAGCAGCACGGCGGCCAGCATCCCCAGCACCCAGCCCCGTACCGTGCGGAACTTGGTCCACTCCGCGTGCAGCAACCGGACGAACCCGCCGCCCACCGGGCGGGGCCCGGAACGGGACGGCCGCACCGTCTCGTCGCTCATGACCCCTCCCGCCCGTCTCGGGCCGGCGCGCGGCCCGAACCCGCGCCCCCTCTGGCCGGGCTGACGCCGCGCGAGACCGAGGTGCTCCGCCTGCTCGCCGCCGGCCTGTCCAACCCGGAGATAGCGGAACGCCTCGGTGTCACCGGCGAGACGGTCAAGACCCATGTCAGCCGCGTCCTCGGCAAGCTCAACCTGCGCGACCGGACCCAGGCGGTCGTCGTCGCCTACGAGACGGGGTTGGTGGTACCGCAGGGCCGGGAGCCCGGACAACGGCGTTGAGCCCTGTTGCTCCGATGGGCCTGATACGTTTCACGCCCTTTCATAGGGAAGCGGTTCCAGAATCCGGCCCGCACCTCCACGCGACCTCTTGCCCACGGCGGAGAGGCCCCCTAATCTGACGCCCTGGCGCCAACGGCCCCTTGGCCCAAGGGATTTGAACGTATCAATCCCACCCTTCGGAGAGGGGCTCGCGTGCGCGCCACCCGCCGGGCAGGACGGCCCGGCGCCTCCCCGTACCGCCCGGAGCCCGGACACCGCCCCTCCGCGGACTCCCGAGTTCGACCGTACTTCCCGTACGTCCCGGTTCATGCATCCATGCGACAGACACCGCGGCGCGCGCACGGCCGCAGGGAGGTTGATGTGAAGCGTTTCCAGAGAAGAGGGGGAGCCGCCCGGACAGGCGGGTCCCTACCGCGCGCCGGCCGCCTCGTGGCCGTCGCCGCGCTGGTGGCCGCCGGTACCGCGGGCCTCGCGCCGTCAGGCGCGGCCGCCGCTGCCCCAGTGGCCCCCGCACCCGTGGCCGGGCCCGCTCCGGCCGCCACCCTCACCACCGAGCACCTCGGCCACGCGCCGGTGAGCGTGCACACCAGCGGCGGCAACCTGGTGAGCTGGCGTTCGCTGGCGGGCGACGCGGCCGGCACGGCGTTCAACGTCTACCGCGCGAGCTCGGCGAGCACGGCCGGCACCGCGGGGACCGCGAAGGGGACCGGCTCGGCGAAGGCGGCGGTGCAGCCGAGGAAGCTGACGGCGTCGCCGGTGCGGGGCGGCACGGACTTCTTCGACCCGGGCGCTCCCGCCACCGCCGACTACACCATCCGCCCGGTGGTGCAGGGGATCGAGCAGCCGGAGGCGGAGCACGCGATCCCGTTCGCGGACGGCTACCGCGACGTGCCGATCTCCCCGCCGGCCGGCGGCAGCGGCTACACGTACGAGGCGAACGACGCCTCGGTGGGGGACCTGGACGGCGACGGTGACCTGGACTTCGTGCTGAAGTGGCAGCCGACGAACGCCAAGGACAACTCGCAGTCCGGCACCACGGGCAACACCGTTGTGGACGGCTACACCCTCGAAGGAACCCGGCTGTGGCGCATCGACCTGGGCCGCAACATCCGCTCGGGCGCGCACTACACGCAGTTCCAGGTCTTCGACTACAGCGGCGACGGCCGTGCCGAGGTCGCGATGAAGACGGCCGACGGCACGGTCGACGGCACCGGCAGGACCATCGGCAACGCCTCGGCGGACTACCGGAACTCCAGCGGTTACGTGCTGTCCGGGCCCGAGTTCCTCACCATGTTCGACGGGCGCACGGGCGCCGCCCTGAGCACCGTCGACTACGTTCCGCCGCGCGGCACGGTCTCCTCCTGGGGCGACGACTACGGCAACCGGGTTGACCGCTTCCTGGCGGCCACCGCCTATGTCGACGGGCAGCACCCGTCGCTGATCGAGGCCCGCGGCTACTACACGCGCACCGTGATCAGCGCCTGGGACTTCACCGGAGGGAAGCTGACCCGCCGCTGGACCTTCGACACCACCAGCTCCACCAACTCCGGCAAGGGGTACGACGGCCAGGGCAACCACAACCTGTCGGTCGCCGACGTCGACCGCGACGGCCGGGACGAGATCGTCTACGGCGCCATGGCCGTCGACGACAACGGAAGCGGCCTGTGGACCACGAGGAACGGCCACGGGGACGCCATGCACGTCGGCGATCTCGACCCGTCCCGCCCGGGCCTTGAGGAGTTCAAGGTGGACGAGGACTCCTCGAAGCCGTCGTCGTGGATGGCGGACGCGCGCACCGGCCAGATCCTGTGGTCCACGTCTCCGAACGGCGACAACGGGCGCGGGGTGAGCGGCGACATCTGGGCGGGCAGTCCGGGCGCCGAGTCCTGGTCGTCGGCCGCGGACGGGCTGCGCAGCACCAAGGGCACGGTGGTGGGCCGCAAGCCGTCCAGCGCCAACTTCCTGGCGTGGTGGGACGGTGACACCACCCGGGAGCTGCTGGACGGTACCCACATCGACAAGTACGGCACCAGCAGCGACCAGCGGCTCCTGACGGCGGACGGCGTGCACGCGAACAACGGCACGAAGGCCACCCCCGCCCTCTCGGGGGACATCCTCGGCGACTGGCGCGAGGAGGTGGTCTGGCCGACGAGCGACAACAGAGCGCTGCGCATCTACTCCACGCCGTACCAGACCGACACCCGGATCACCACGCTGCTCCAGGACCGGCAGTACCGGGAGGCCCTGGCCTGGCAGAACACCGCCTACAACCAGCCCCCGCATCCCAGCTTCTTCATCGGCTCCGGCATGTGAGCGGGGCCGCCGGGCGCTGAGCGGGTGCCGCCGTCCGCGCGGGCGGTGCGGTGTCCGTGAGGTGCCTCCGTGCCAGCCGCCGGGCTCCGGGACCGTGTCGTCCTGGGGCCCGGCGGGTGCCCTGCGTCCACTGAGTGCCGTTCGGTCCGGCGGGTTCGCTGCGCCGACTGAGTGCCGTTCGGTCCGGCGGGTTCGGTGGGCCCACTGATCCCGTTCGGAGTTAACAGGCCCGTGCGCCCTCGGGGCGGCGGGCAGCGGGTCGTCCGCCCGCACCCGCCTGTCACTCCTCGGGAGGCAGCGGCTCCAGGGGAGGCGTCCGGCCGGGGCGCCCGTGCTGGGCCTCCAGCGGGGGCGCGTGCACGGTGCAGCAGACCTTGCACTCCGGCTGCGCCTTCCCGGCGAGTTCGGGCTTGCGCACCAGCCATGCCGCGGTCAGCGATCCGACCACCAGGACGCCCGCGCAGATCGGCATCGCGCGGTGGAACACCCCGTTGAACTGCGTCGCCGAGCGGTACGCCAGCGGGCCCGCACCCGCCAGCAGCGGCAGCGCGGCCACCGCGAGCAGACCGGCCGCTCGCGCCACCGCGTTGTTGACGCCGCTGGCGATACCGGCGTGCGCGGTGTCCACCGAGGCGAGGACGGTCGCCGTCAGCGGTGCCACCAGCGTGACCATGCCGAGGCCCATCACCAGCAGCGCGGGCAGCACGTCCGCCGGGTACGAGGTGTGCGGCCCCACGCGCAGTATCAGCAGCAGCCCCGCCGCGGAGAACAGCGGGCCGACCGTGAGCGGGATGCGCGGGCCGAGGCGTTCGCCCAGCTGTCCCGACTTGGCGGAGAACAGCAGGAGCAGGGCGGTGGTCGGCAGCAGCGAGATCCCCGCCTTGAACGGCGAGTAGCCCGCGACCACCTGGAGTTGCAGCGCCACGAAGAAGAAGAACCCGCCGAATGCGGCGTACACGCAGACCGTCACCAGGTTGACGGAGGTGAAGAGCCGGGACCTGAACAGCGACGGGGGCAGCATGGCGTTCGGCCGGCGCCGCTCGACCCTGATGAACGCCGCTCCCGCGAGGATGCCGGCCAGCCCGGCCCAGGCGTGCCGCCCGATCAGGCTGTAGGTCACCAGCACCAGGGCCGCGGCGCCCAGCGCCGCCCCCAGGATGTCGAAGCGGCCGGTCGACGTGGGGTCCCGGGACTCGGGCACGTGCCGCAGGGCGATCGGCACGCAGACCAGGGCGAGCGGCACGTTCAGCAGGAACACCCACCGCCAGCCGGGCCCGTCCACCAGCCAGCCGCCGACGAACGGCCCGATCGCCGCGCCCACTCCGCCGAGGCCGGACCACAGCCCCACCGCCCGGGACCGGTCGTCGGGGTGGAAGCTGGCCTGGATCAGGGCGAGCGAGCCGGGGGTGAGCAGGGCGCCGCCGATGCCCTGGAGGGCACGGGCCAGCACCAGCACCACGTCGTCGGGCGTCACGCCGCAGAGCAGCGAACCCGCGGCGAACCAGACCACGCCCACCACGAAGATCCGCCGTCGCCCCAGGTGGTCGCCGAGTGCACCGCCCAGCAGGATCAGGCCGGCAAGGGTGAGCGTGTAGGCGTTGACGATCCATTGCAGCAGCGCCACGTCGGCGTTGAGGTCGCGTCCGATGCGCGGCAGCGCCACATTGACGATCGTCGAGTCCAGCAGGGCCATGCTCGAACCGAGCACCGTGGTCGCGATCACCCAGCGGCCGGTGGCGGAGGAGAGCCTGATGGTGCCCGGGGCGTTGTCGTCCATGCAGGGATCATCGCAGTAGTGCCGGTCCGGTGTGCTGAGCGCCACCGGACCGCTCCCCGGCGGGCGCCGATGGCGGTCGCCGCCCGTGGGCCCGGGCGGTAGCGGCCCGGGCCGGCCCCCCGGCCGCCGGGCGGTGGCGGCGGAGGAACCGGTCAACTCCCCGCAGGCAGGGACCAGGTCGGCACCACTCCGGCGTGGTGGCAGGTCAGGAAGTAGAGCGGGATGGGCGGGGTGTAGGGCGAGTCGTCGGTGGGGTGGTGGATCAGCCGCGGCGCGTCGGTCCGGGCGGCCGCGCTCGGGCCCGGGACGCTCACGTAGCCGCCGGGCGCGTACCGCGTGAACGACGGCCACTTGACATCGATGTCAGACCCGGCGGGCACGATCCACCACCACTGGTCCCCGAGGGCGTAGATGCAGCCCACGGTAGGCAGGGACATGACGATCCGTCGGCCGCGTTCCGCGGGCATGCCGACCGCGTCGTAGCCGAGGCTGGCGTAGAACCGTGCCGGAATGGCCAGGCGTGTGCGGTTTCCGTGCTCCAGGAGCTGGGTCATGGGCGGTCACCATCGGGGAAGGTGAAGCGTTCGCTGTATTCCATGGCGCGGGGCCTTCCGGGCGGGGAGGGGACGAGGCGGGGGAGGGGTGCGGGCCGGGCCGGTGCGGGCGCGGCCGCGGGGGGTCGGGCGGACGTCAGTGGCAGCTCGGCCCAGACCGTGCGTCCGGGGCCGCCCGGGTTCTGCCGGACGCCCCAGGTGCTGCTGAGCGCGCCGACGAGGACGAGACCGCGGCCGCGTTCGTCCTCGTGGGCCGGGGAGCGGGGGTGCGGGGTCGCCGCGCCGCCGCCCTGGTCCTGGACCTCGATGCGCAGGCCGGTCCTGCCCGCGCGGAGCCGGCAGACGACCTGGCTGCCCGTGGTGTGCGCGATCGCGTTGGTGACCAGTTCGGAGATCACCAGGACGGCGTCCTCCGCGACCTCGGGGCTCAGCCGCCGCTCCCGCAGGAGCCGGCGCGCGCCGGCGCGCGCTCTGGCCACCGATGCGGCGACCGCCGGCAGGCGGAGGACGACGGCCCGGTGGCGGGTGCCGTCGCAGGGGGTGGAGGCCGACGGCAAGTCAAGGGCGGGGGGAGCCACGTCTGCTGCCTTTCATCTGCCTGCGCACCAGGGGTGCCGGTCCGCATCGCCTGGTGGCTGTCGGCGGACCGCACGGGAGACACCCGCATGTTCGGGCCACCCTCCTACGGGGGGCCGGTGCGGCCGTGCCCTCCGCGCAACTCCGGCCGGAACAACGCCGAGTCGCCGTGATGACTCCTCACATCGCCTGTGTGCTGCCGGGACTGGTCACCAGGCGGTGACTGTACGTCCACTGTGCCACCTGCAATAAGCGAGCTGCAATAGATAGATTGCAAATTGCAAGTCGCCAGGTGCATGCTGCTCTGGGCAAAGGTTGATCGTGACAGACTGCGACGGCGGGCCCGGGCACTGGAGGTGGGACGTGACGGCGGAAACCGCGTGGGGAGGCGCTCCCCCCGTCCTCCGCAGGATCCTCGGCAGGCAGTTGGAGGAGCTCCGGACCAGCGCCGGTCTGACGTACGAACAGGCCGGGACTGCCATCGGCGTGAGTCATTCGACGATCCGCAGGCTGGAAGCCGCGAAGGTGGCTCGATTTAGGCTTGCCGACGTCGAGAAGCTGCTCCAGACGTACGGCGTCGCGGACCAGCACGAGATCGACACCTTCCTGAAGTCCGTCCGGGAGGCCAACAAGCAGGGCTGGTGGCACACCTACCGGGACGTGATGCCGGACTGGTTCGCGGCCTACCTCAGCCTGGAGCAGGCGGCGTTGCAGATCCGTGCCTACGAGCCCGAGTTCGTTCACGGGCTGTTGCAGACGGAGAGTTACGCCCGTGCGCTGCTCGGTGCCGGAAACCCGCACGCCCCTGCGGAGGCCACGGAGCGCATGGTCGCCCTGCGGATGCAGCGCCAGGAGCTGCTGACCCGCCCGGCGCCGCCGCGGCTGTGGGTCGTGATGGACGAGACGGTGCTGAGGTGGCCGGTGGGCGGTCCCGCGGTGATGCGCGAGCAGATCGACCATCTGGTCGAGGTCAACACCATGCCCCATGTCACCTTGCAGATCATGCCGTTCGAGAACGGACCGCATCCGGCGATGCGGGCCGGTGCGTTCCATGTCTTCCGGTTCAAGGCCTCCGAGCTGCCGGACGTCGTCTACCTCAACGGCCTCGTCGGGGCCGTCTATCTGGACAAGGACGACGACGTGGTGGTGTACCGCGAGGCCCTGGACCGGCTGGGTGCCCAGTCGGTACCCGCCCGCAAGACCGAGGCCGTCCTCGGCGCAATTCGCAAGGAGCTCTAGTGCACCACCAGACAGGCAGCGGCATGCCGCACCGGGATCCCATACGCAACGGCATGCCGTCCCGGGACCTCGGCACACAGGGCTGGCGCAAGCCGTGGAGCGACGACGCGGGCGGCGCGTGCGTCGAGGCGATGAAGCTGGGCGACGGGCGGGTCGCGCTGCGCCAGTCGTCCGACCCGGACGGGCCCGCGCTGGTCTTCACGCCGAGGGAGATGTCGAGTTTCCTGGCGGGCGTGAAGGAGGGCGACGCCGACTTCCTGTGCTAGTACCGTCCCGGGGCCCTCGCGGGTCCCGGGGCATCCACCCTCTTCCGTGCCGCCCGGCGCGGGGGGATCGGACACCACAGCCTGACGACCTGATGGGAGGGGCGGCGTGCGAGACAACGGATGGCCGGCCGACCGTATCGACACCGAGAGCGCGCATTCGGCGCGCATCTACGACTACATCCTCGGCGGCAAGGACTTCTACCCCGCTGACAAGGAGGCGGGCGACGCCATGGCCCGCGAGTGGCCGGCGCTGCCCGTCCACATGCGGGCCAACCGCGACTTCATGAACCGCGCGGTGCGCTACCTGGCGGAGGAGGCCGGCGTGCGCCAGTTCCTCGACATCGGCACCGGCATCCCGACCTCGCCCAACCTGCACGAGATAGCCCAGTCCGTCGCCCCGGACTCGCGCGTCGTGTACGTCGACAACGACCCGATCGTCCTCACCCTGTCCCAGGGGCTGCTCTCCAGCACCCCGGAGGGGAAGACGGCCTACGTCGAGGCCGACATGACCGACCCCGGCACGATCCTGGCCGCGCCCGAGATCCGCGACACCCTCGACGTCGACCGTCCCGTGGCGCTGACGGTGATCGCCATCGTGCACTTCGTCCTCGACAAGGACGACGCCCGCGGGATCGTCAGCCGGCTGATGGAGCCGCTGCCCTCCGGCAGCTACCTGGCGATGTCCATCGGCACCGCCGACTTCGCGCCGGACGAGGTGGCGCGGGTGGCCCGCGAGTACGCGGCGCGCAACATGCCGATGCGGCTGCGCACGCATGTCGAGGCGGAGCAGTTCTTCGACGGCATGGAGCTGGTCGACCCCGGTGTCGTCCAGGTCCACAAGTGGCACCCGGACGGCAGCGAGACCGAGCCCATCAGGGACGAGGACATCGCCATGTACGGGGCCGTCGCCCGCAAACTCTGAGAACCGCGCGCCGGGCCGCCCGACCCCCTTCTCAGGGGGCCGAAGGCCCGGCTGTGGCCTATTCATCGGAGCCCTCGTATCCGGACCGCCGGAGACGAGGGCTCTGGCATGTCGCCGTCCAGGACTGTCGAGGCCGTCAGGAGCAACCTCCGCGAGGGGCAAAGACCCGGTGAAATCACTGGTGTTCGCGGGTCGGGCCCGGGGTTGCGCCAAGGGTGCCCGGGGCCTTGACGACCCCCTTGGTCCAGTCCACCATGAGTCGTCATAGCTCCGATGTTTCCCGGGAGCAAGAGAGGGCTTGGCTCTCCATGGAGCCCTGCTTCCCCGAGCCCTCGCACCCCTTGCCTCCCGTCCGGGACCACGGTGTCCGCTCAGGTGGTCCCGCCGCTCCACCCCTGACCGAGCCGTGTCCTCGGGGTTCCCCCGAACGGCACGGGCCCCCACCGGCAGTCCCGGCCCCGGCGGTGCCGCGCGCTCGCCCGCCGCCGTGGCCGTGGCCCAGGAAGGAAACCGTCGACGTGTCAGAAAACTCCGTTCCACGCCGCGTCAGCCGTCGGACGTTACTCGGCTCGGCGGCCGCGGCCGCACTCACCACACCCCTGGTGTACGGGCAGTTGACGTCCGGAGCGGCCAGGGCGTCCGCCGCACCCCGGGCGACCACGCTCTGGCACCCGGACCCGTCCTCCGACGGCCTGGACGCCTTCGAGGGCATCGAGGCCGACCGCGTGGGCGAGCACCCCGACCGGAAGTACGTCGTCGTGGAGGACGACCACTACCGCTTCAACATCTGGAAGGACGACCGGGACTCGACCGGCGGCGGCGACCGCCAGCGCACCGAGTCCAAGGGCATGGTCCAGGACGGCGACGCCCTGAAGATGACCGACGGCCAGACGTGGACGCTCTCCTACGAGATGTTCATGCCGACCTCGCTGCACGGGACCAGCAAGTTCACGCACATCTTCCAGACGAAGACCCCCGCCGACAACGGCGGCCCCTACATCACGCTCGACCTCGGCCGCAGCGGCAGCAAGGAGCTGCTGCGCGCCCGGGCCTACGCCAACTCCGGGTCGCCCGACATCGCCTCGACCGACCTGGCGCCGCTGCGCAACAAGTGGATCACCATCGAGTGGACCTTCACGATCGGCTCGTCCGGCAAGGCGGCCTTCGTGTGCCGCAGCGGCACGGGCTCCGGCGCTCCCGTCGCCGTCCAGGGCAGCATGTCAGGGGTGAAGATGCCCGACCAGGACGACTACCAGCGGCCCAAGTGGGGCATCTACCGCTCCGTCGAGAGCGCCTCGTCGGACATCCTCGACACCTACCTGCTCTTCAGGAACTACCGGGCGTCCAGGTAGCCGGAGGATCGCAGGTCCGCCCGGCAGGCCCAGCCGCGGTCTCCCCGGCCGCCACCGGGGAGGCCGCGTTCCGGGGTGCCCTCCGCCGCCGTGGGCAGCGGCGTTCCACGCGTCCACTCCCGCCCGTCCGGGCCGCTGCCGCCCGCGGCCTCAGCCTCGGGCGTAGTGGGACGCCATCGCGTGGAAGACCTTCTTGGGCTCCCAGCGGGTCTCGTCGAGCATCCGGACCACGCCGTACGAGGCGATGTCCCGCTCGTTCGGCTTGCCGTAGTCGGCGAAGGTGAACCAGAGCGCGGTGTCGACGCCCTCCTCCTCCAGGATGGAGAGCAGCTCGGCGAGGTACCGCACCTGCTCGTCCTCGTCGGGCACCGCGTCCTGGGGCGGCTGCCACGCCATGCCGCCGCGCAGGCCCGCGCCCCGGTAGGCGCAGGTGCCGAACTCGGTGACGGCGACGGGCTTGCCGTGCCCGAGGAACTGGCGCAGGCGGGCACGGAACTCGCTGTCGTCACCCGTGCGGTAGGCGTCCACGCCCACGACGTCGAACGGTGCCCAGTCGACGGACTCCCAGGGGCCCGCGGCATAGCCGACCCGGCCGCCGAACCGCTCCCGGGCGCTCGCGCACGCCTCGGCCAGGAAGGAGTTCACCCTCTCCTCGACGGGGCCGAGGGACATCCACCAGTCCAGGTCCGCCGAGGCCATCCGGGCAAGGCGGTCCCGGTGCCCGTCACCGGGCAGGAAGCCGTCGACGAAGGCGCTGACCTCGCACCCCGTCACGTACACCACCTCCGCGCCCGTCCGCCGTACCGCCTCGGCCCGGACGGCGCAGTCCGCGAAGAGCTCCAGCGCCCGACCGGGCGGCAGGTCCAGCGGGAACGGGGCCATCCAGACCTCCAGGCCCGCCTCGGCCGCGTACCGGGCCGCCGTCTCCAGCCGCTCCGGATCGCCGCCGGAGACCCGGACCGCGTCGCAGTGCAGCTCCCGGGCGATCACCGCCATCTCGTGCCGCACGGTCCCGGGGTCGAACGACGCCCGGGTGCCGGGGAAGATCCCGGTGTCGTAGTTGATGCCTCGGGCGCGCAAGGTCACCGCTCCTTGTCGTGGTCGTGGTCGTGGTCGTGGTGTTGGCTGTCGCGGTTGTGCCCGTGGTAGTGCTTGCCGTCGTGCCCGTGTTGCAGCAGGTCGAAGGCGACCTCCACGTCCTCGGCCAGGGCGCGCAGCGCTTCCCCGCCCGGGACGCCGTCCATCAGCCGCTGGAAGAAGGACTCCTGGAGGGTGAGCTGTGACGCCGTGATCTGCGCCGCCATCAGAGCCGCCGTGCGCGGCCCGAACTCTCCGGCCAGTTCCCGCGCCAGCGACTGCCGCTGCTGGTACAGCAGGCGGTCCGCCGCGCCGGTGAGCGCCGGGCTGGCCGCGATCACCCTGGCCTGCGCGGTCAGCTCCGCCCAGTCCGCGTCCTCGGGCCGGCCCGCGGCCAGGGTGCGGAAGTGCGTCCGCAGCGCCTGAAGCGGTGCCTGGCCCCGGGGGCGGCCGGCGACCACCGCCGCCAGGTCGTCGTCAGCCACGCCTTCGAGGGCCAGTGACTCCTTGGTGGGGAAGTAGCTGAACAGCGTGGCCTTGGCGATCTCCGCGGCGTCTGCGATCTCGTTGACCGTGACCGCGTCGAACCCCCGCTCGGCGAAGAGCCGCCGCGCCACCGCGGCGATCCTCCGCCTCGTCTGTTCCTTCTTGCGTTCACGCAGTCCGGTCATGGGGGCCACTATAACCATACCGAGTACAAAATCAAACCGGGTATGGAAAATGAGCCGGGAGAGAGGAACTAGGAGAAGAGAGGAACTAGGAGAGAGGAACTAGAGGGGAAGGGGAGAGGAACCCCAGCGGAAGAAGGGAGACCGGGCGCCGATCCACCGGCGCCCGGGGTGTCCGTTGGACCACCCGGGCGGCTGAGGGGGTGCGCGACGGCGCGAATGGGGCGAGGCTTGGGGCATGGCTGTCGTACCCCGGGTGATCGTGGCGCCTCCCTCGCCGAGCGGCGGGCGGCGGGTGCGTGTGGACGGTGAGATCCTCGGCCTGGCCTACGGCCTCGGCGACCTGATCGAGTTCCTGCGCCGTGCCGGTCTGGAGACCGTGGACGAGGAGGACCTGCGGCACGGAACCGGCCTGGTCGAATGGCGTGGCGGCGGCCCGGACATCTGGGCGGCCCCGACCTGAGCCATGGCGGCGGGCGGCCCGCGGGCCGGGATCGCTCGCGCAAGGCGTGACTCCCCCGCGATACCTGACCGCTCACGCGATACCTGACCGCTCACGCGATACCTGACCGCTCACGCGACGCCTGACCGCTCACGCGACGCCTGACCGCCCCCGCCGCCGACGCGATCCCGACGTCGAGCGAGCCGGAATCCCGGGGCGACGAGCCCGCGGGCCCTGCGCGGACGTGCGCAGGGCCCGCGAGGCGGTCTTGCCGGTCAGCCCGCCTGTGACCGCCACTGGTCGAAGTTCTTCTGGAACTCCCAGCCGGCGAACTTGTCCCAGTTCACCGACCAGGTCATCAGGCCCCGCAGATCCGGCGAGGTGCCGTGCGGGGTGTAGCTCCCGCAACCGGAACCCGTGGTGAGGCAGTTCAGGGCCGTGTTCACGTCCCCGGGGGTGGTGTAGCCGCCACCGGCGTTGGCGCTGGCGGGCAGGCCGATGGCCACCTGGGACGGGGCGAGTGCCGGGAACACGTTGCCGCTGTCGCCCGCGACCGGGAAGCCGGTGAGCAGCATGTCCGTCATGGCGATGTGGAAGTCGGCGCCGCCCATCGTGTGGTACTGGTCGTCGAGGCCCATGATCGGGCCGGAGTTGTAGTCCTGCACGTGCAGCAGCGTCAGGTCGTCCCGCAGGGCGTAGATCACCGGCAGGTACGCGCCTGCGCGCGGGTCCTGGCCGCCGCTGCCGCCGCCGTAGAACTGGTAGCCGAGCTGCACGAAGAAGGTCTCGGGCGCCATCGTCAGGACGAACCCGCTGCCGTACTTGGCCTTCAGGGTCTTCAGGGCGGAGATCAGGTTCACCACGACGGGGGTCTTCGGGTTCTTGAAGTCGGTGTCACCCGAGTCCAGGGACAGGGAGTGCCCCTCGAAGTCGATGTCCAGGCCGTCCAGGCCCCAGGTGTCGATGATGTCGCTGACCGAGGAGACGAACGCGTCGCGGGCTGCGGTGGTGGTGAGCTGTACCTGACCGTTGGCGCCGCCGATCGAGATCAGCACCTTCTTGCCCTCGGCCTGCTTGGCCTTGATCGCGGCCTTGAAGTCGGCGTCCGACTCGGCATTGGGGCAGTCGGCGGTGGGGCAGCGCGTGAAGTGGATGTCGCCGGAGGTGGGCGAGGTGGGTTCGCCGAAGGCCAGGTCGATGACGTCCCAGCTGTCCGGAACGTCGGCCATCGGCACGTACCCCGAGCCGTTGGCGAAACTGGCGTGCAGGTAGCCGACGAGGGCGTGCGCGGGCAGGTCGGCGGTGGCACCGGCGGCCCGGGCGCCCTGGGTGGACGTGGCCGCGGCGCCGGGTGGGGCCGGCGCGGCGGACGCGGTGGGGACGAGTGCGGTGAGCGCGGCCGCGGGCAGCGCCAAGGCCGCCAGCAGCGTGACCGCGGCCCGCCGGGGGTGGTTCCGGAAGAGTCTCGTCCTGCCGTGCCGTGTCTGCGGGTGGGGGGAGTGGTGACCGGCCATGGTGCTCCTTCGGGCAGCGTGGGGGTGCACGCACCGGCTTTGGCAGGTCCATGCCGTTCAACCGGCGGTGGGGCAGCAGCATAGGAGGACTAGACCAATTCGCCAATAGGTTCAGACCAAATCGAACGGTTCGGGAAGCGGCGGCTTACGCCGTGCTGACGGTGTACGCGTGGTCCCACGGGGCGTCTTCCCCGGTCGGAGCCCCGGCCCCGCGATCCTCGGTGGGTACGCCTCCGCCCAGCGGCCGGGCGGGTGCCGGCGCCCGCCCCGCCCACCGCCCCCGGGAGCACCGCCCATGCCCAAGCCTCCGCAGCCGTCCGGGATCTCGGCACGGCAGAACGTCACGTTCCCCAGCGCCGACACCATGGCGCACGGATACCTGGTACGGCCGCCCGACGGCAGCGGCCCCGGCGTCATCGTGATCCAGGAGTGGTGGGGCCTGGACGACCACATCGCCGACGTCACCGAGCGGCTGGCGAGGGAGGGCTTCGTCGCCCTGGCACCCGACCTGTACGGCGGCCGGGTCGCCCACGACGCCGAGCAGGCGGGGCGGCTGATGCGGGAACTCCCCGTCGGGCACGCCGTGCACCTGCTCTCCGGTGCCGTCGACCACCTGCTGTCGCTCCCGGAGGTCACGTCGTCCACCGTGGGCGCCGTCGGCTTCTGCATGGGCGGCGGTTTCGTGCTGTACCTGGCGGCCGCCGAGCCGAGGGTGAGCGCCGCCGTACCCTTCTACGGCGTCATCCAGGGCGACCTGCCCGATTTCTCCGGGCTGCGGGCCCAGGTGCTCGGCCACTACGGCGAGCGGGACGGCAGCATCCCCGCGGAACGGCTCGACGAGTTGCACCGGGCCATCACCGAGCAGGCCGGCATCGAGCCCGACCTGCGGTTCTACCCGGGTGCCGGCCACGCGTTCTTCAACGACCAGCGGCCCAGCCACCACCGCGACTCCGCCCAGCGCGCCTGGGTCGCCACCATTCCCTTCCTCCACCGGCAGCTCGGCTGAGCCGGAGCCGTGCCGCCGGTGATCGGAGCCCGGCTCCGGCAGCGGACGCCACCGGAGGCCGGTGGACGCCACCGGAGACCGGTGGACACCAGCGGATCCAGCGGGAGGCAGCAGGCCCTAAGCCACCGTCAGCAGCTTCGCGATCCGGTCGGCCAGCTTCTGGATCTGCGTGACCAGCACGTCGTACGTGACCTCGTCCACCGTCGACTTCACGACGCTGAAACCGACCGCGCTCACGGACTCCACGTCGTCCGCGAGGCGCCTGCCCGGCGGGACGGCGATCGGCGCGCCGAAGCAGATCATGCCCGGGACGGTGTCGCCGTCGTCGACGGCGTACCCGTGCGAGCGCACCGCCCGCAGCTCGTCGACGAGCTCGTCCACCGTCTTCGTCACCGGCCCGTACGGGCTCCTGAGCCCCTCGCCGGCCGCGAACAGCGCCCGGACCTCGTCGTCCTTCAGCGTGGACAGCAGCGACTTGCCCGTGGCGGTCAGGGCCGCGGGCAGCCGCATGCCGATCTTCTGGTAGCGGACGGCGATCGGCTTGCTGCCGTGCCGCCGGCCCAGGTAGAGCGTGTCCACGCCGTCGAGCACGGCCAGCACGATCGACTCGTCGGGCAGCCAGGCCGACGCCGCGCAGGCCTCGTTGAACGTCGAGACCAGATCGCTGTCCGCGAGCCGCTTCTGGCTCAGCTCGACGAGGCGCAGGCCCAGCCGGTAGCGCCCGTCGCCGAGCCGGTCCACCAGGCCGGTCGCCGTGAGGCTCGCGCAGACGTTGTGCAGCGAACTCTTCGGCAGCCCGGTCGCCCCGGCCAGCGCGGCGAACCCCAGGGGCTCGTCGGACGCCGCGAGGGCCTCGAGTACCTGCGCCGCCCGCTCGATGGCTGCCATCTCGTCGACTCCGTTCGCCGTGGTGACCCCCGCGCCGGCCGAGGGCGGGACCCCCATGGTCCCTCCTCACACGATCGCCCCCGCCGAGACGTGCACGACCTGGCCGGTGATCTGCCTGCTCTCGGGAGAGCAGAGGAACACGATGGCGCCCGCCACGTCCGCCGGCTCACAGGGGCGGCCGAAGAGGTTGGCGGTGGGTCCGGTACGGGCGCGCTCCGCCCTGGCCGCTTCCGTGTCCGCCGTGCCGTGGATCGCGGAGGCCGTGACGCCCGGCGCCACCGCGTTCACATTGATGCCGCGCGGGGCCAGCTCGCCCGCGAGGGTGCGGGTGAGGGATTCGAGGCCGGCCTTGGCGGCGGCGTAGGCGTGGGAGTACGCGAGCGCCCGGTGCGCCGACGCGGAGCTGACGTTGACGATCCTGCCGCCGTGGACCCCGGCCCGGCCTCCGTGCCCGACCGCCGTCATGTGCGGGACGACGGCGCGGGCGAGGAAGAGGGGCGCCTTGAGGTCGACCGTCTGCACGGTGTCCCACGCGTCCTCCGTCAGCTCTTCGAGGGATCCGCGGGGACCGACGACGCCGGCGCAGTTCACGAGGATGTCCAGGGCCCCCAGCTCTTCGGCGATCCCGTCCACGCACGGCCGCAGGCCCGGGATGTCCGCCAGGTCGCAGGGTGCGGCGAGCGCCCGTCCCGGTGTGGTGTCCTGGATCAGGGCGACGGTGTCGCGGGCCGCGGCGGCGTCCCGGTCCAGGACGGCCACCGACACCCCCTTCGCGGCCAGGGCCACCGCGGTCGCCCGGCCGATTCCGGAGGCGGCGCCGGTGACCAGGGCCGTGCGCGACGCCCAGTCCGAAGGGCCCGCGGGCGGGTTGAGCGCGTGCGGCGCCGGGCGGGGCGTGCCTGTCGGCGGGTCCGGCGGCGTCCGGTCCGGGGCGCGGGCAGGCCGGTCGGCGGTGCCGGTCACGGTCCCGAGGTCCCCGTGCCCGAGGGCGTGCCTCCTGAGCCGTCCGCATCCACCGAGCCGTCCGCCCTCACCGTCCCCGCCGCGACCAGGTCCGCGATCTCCGCGGGCGCGTAGCCGAGCCCGGCGAGGACCGACCCGGTGTCGGCGCCCAGCGCGGGCGGCGGTGTGGCGGTGGGCCGAGAGGACGCCGAGAAGTGCAGGGGAGCGGCGACCAGGCGCACGTCGCCGAGCCCCTCCACCGGAACCGTGAGCACCGCGTCCACCGCCTGGAGCTGGGGCTCCGCGGCGGCCTCCGGGAGGTCGCGCACGGGGGAGTTGGAGACCCCCGCCGCGTCGAGGCGGGCCACGCAGTCCGCGGTGGACAGCCGCCCGGTCGCCTCCGAGAGCGCCGCGACCAGCTCCGGGCGGTGCGCGTAGCGGTCCCTGAGGGTCGCGAACCGCGGGTCCTCGGCGCACTCCGGGATGTCCAGCGCGGTGCACAGCCGCCGCCACGCGCGCTCGTTGGACGAGGTGACGCACACCCAGCCGTCGGACGTGCGGAACGCCTGGTTGGGCAGCCCCAGGCCGTTGGCCGTGCCCATCGGGCGCGGCACGGTGCCGTTCAGCCAGTAGTCGACGTAGAAGTAGTTGAGGGTGTTGAGCTGCGCCTCGAACATCGACGTCGCCACGTGCTGGCCGGCTCCCGACTGCTCGCGCTCCCGCAGCGCCGCGAGGACGCCGACCGCCGCGAACATCCCGGCCATCAGGTCGCCGAGCGGCGCCGGGGTCCGCACGGGCGGGCGGTCCGGCTCGCCGGTCATGCTGAGCAGCCCGCTGAGTGCCTGGACGGACAGGTCGTTGGCGGCCCGGTTCGCCAGCGGGCCGGTGCCGCCGAAGCCGGTGATCGAGCAGTAGACCAGGGCCGGGTTGCCCACCGCCACCTCGTCGTACCCGAGGCCGAGGCGGTCCATCACGCCCGGCCTGAAGTTCTCCACGAGGACGTCGGCCGTGTCGATCAGCCGGCGTGCCACGGCCCGGCCCGCGGGGTCCTTGAGGTCGACGGCGACGCTCTTCTTGGTGTGGTTCATGGCGAGGAACGGCGGTCCGGGGCTCGCCGGATCGGGGCGGTTGCCGTAGTCCCGGGCCTCGTCGCCGCCGTCGGGGCGCTCGACCTTGACCACCTCTGCGCCCAGCGCGGCCAGCAACTGGGTGGCGAAGGGACCCGAGAAGACCCGGGTGAAGTCCACCACCCGCAGGCCGTCGAGCGGAGCGCCCCGCCCGGCGGAGCCGCCCTGGGTCGCGGCCGGCCCGGGACCCGTGCCGAAGGGCTCCCTACGGCCGGCGCCGTCCCGGACCGCACCGGACTCCGCCGCCTCACGCATAGTCCGGCTTCCGCTTCTCGAAGAACGCACGGGCGCTCTCCCGCGCATGGGGGTGGTCGGCGAGGCTCCCGGTCAGGGTCTGCTCGTACCGGTAGCCTTCCTCGACGTTGAGCCCGGACAGCTCGATGTGGTTGAGGCCGCGCTTGAGGACCGGCAGGGCCGCGGGGGACTTCTCCGCCAGCGTGGTCGCGAGGCCCAGCACCGCGTCCGCCAGCTCCGCGGACGCCACCACCCGGCAGGCGCCGCCGACCCGTTGGAGGTCGGCGGCGGTCAGGGCGGTCCCCGTGTAGGCGAGGTAGCGCACGAGCTGTTCCGGAACCAGGCGGGCCAGGTGCCGCGCGCCGCCCAGCACTCCGACGTCGATCTCGGGCAGCCGGAACACCGCGTCCTCGGCGGCCACCACCAGGTCGACGGAGCCGAGCAGCCCGACTCCGGCGCCGACCGCGGCGGCCTGCACCCCCGCGACGACCGGGACCCGGCACCGGTAGATGGCGGAGAACGCCTCCCGCACCAGCCGGGAGTGCCGCTCGTGGTAGCCGGGGTCCTCGGGGTGCTGGAGCGAGAAGCTGTGGATGTCGGTGCCGCCGCAGAAGGCCCGGGTGCCGGCGGAGGTGAGCGTCGCGGCCCGCACGTCCTGGTCGTCGGTGATCCGGGTGAAGGCGGCGGCCAGTTCGCGGTAGGTGTCGTCGTCGAGGGCGTTGACGGGGGGCCTGTCGATCACGACGGACGCGATGTGGTCCTTGGTCGAGTAGTGCAGGGTCACGTTCGGTGCCTCCTGAGTTCCACATCTCGAACTCTGTTCAGACATCTCTCCGGCTCACCATGGCATACCTCGGTCGCGCTGTCGATCGGCTCGGTGCGGTGTGCATCCGGGGCGTGCACGGGCCTTGTCACCCCGGAGAAGCGTCGCTAGCGTGCCGAACGCAAACGCCAGGAAGAGCGCGGTGGGAACCGGCGGGAACCCGGCGGGAGTCGGCTGGAACCGGAGGGGGCTCGAAGAGTGCCTTGGCCGGGGCTTGTTGTGAACTTAGTTCCATATCTGGAACGCGTGGGAACGCGCGGTGGCGTGGCTCCGTGAGGGGCGGGTGGCCTGCCTGCCCCGGCCCGCCGCACGCGCCCTGAGGAGGCGGGAAGCCTCCGCGGCACGATCCTCGACGGCAAGGGCCTTCCATGACAATCGCACACACTCTGGACGCGGCGGAGCTGGGCCGGTTCCGGCGCAAGGTCACCGCCCTGTCGTCCTACGGCATGTTCCTCGACGGCTTCGACCTCACCGTCATCGCGGTCGCGCTGCCCGTCCTCGAGGAGCAGTGGCACATCTCGGGGAGCACGCTCGGCCTGGTCAGCGCGTCGGCGCTGATCGGCATGTTCGTCGGCGCGCTGTCGTTCGGGTGGCTGACGGACCGTATCGGCCGCAAGAGCGTCTACACGCTCGACCTGGTGGCGTTCGTGGTGTTCGCCCTGCTGACGGCGGTGGCGCAGGACGTCTGGCAACTCGTCGCCTTCCGCTTCCTGCTGGGCATCGCGGTGGGTGCCGACTATCCCATCTCCTCCTCGCTGACCGCGGAGTTCGCCGCCACCCGGTCGCGCGGCCGGCACATGGCGCTGATGTCCATGGCGTACGGGGCGGGAGCCGTCGTCGCCTATCTGATGGGCATCGCCTTCTCCGGGTTCGGGGCCTCGTCCTGGCGGTGGATGCTGCTGGTGGGGGCGGCCTTCGCGGTGGTGGTGGCGATCGCGCGCTCGACCCTGCCGGAGTCGCCGCGCTGGCTGAGCTCGAAGGGCCGTGAGGGCGAGGCGGCACGCATCCTGGACGGGCTGACGGCGGGCACGGGTCCGGGCACGGGTCCGGGCGCGGGCGAGGCCCGACCCGCGGGTGCGACGGTCGGTGCAGGCGCGGCGGACAAGGCGCGCGATGCGGACGGTACGGGTGCGCCGGGCACCGCGGGCGCGGCGCACGGTGCATCTGATGGGGCCGATGTGCCCGTCGGGACTGATGTGCCCGCCGGGGCCGATGTGCCCGCCGGGGCCGATGTGCCCGTCGGGACCGGCGCGCCCGGCCCCGACGCGCACCGGATCTCCGAGCTCTTCTCCCGGCGGTTCCTCCGCCTCACCGTCTTCGTCTGCGTCTTCTACTTCTGCTTCGCCGTGGCCTTCTACGGGGTGCAGCTGTACACGCCGACGATCGTGGGCGGGCTGACAGGCAGCTCCGACGCGCTGGCGGCGGTCGGTTCCGCCTCCGTGTCGTTCGTCGGGATCATCGGCATGCTCACCGGCTCCTGGCTGGTCGAGGCATGGGGCCGGCGGCCGAGCGTGATCCTCGGCATGTGCGGGCAGGCGGGCCTGCTCGCCCTGCTGGCGGTGCTCTCCCACGCGCCGTTCGCGGGGGTCGTGGTGATGTTCGCCGTGGGCCTGCTGTTCGCGAACGTGGGCCCCGGCATCATGATTCTCCTCTATCCGAGCGAGCTGTTCCCCACGGCGCTGCGCGGCACCGCCGTGGGCCTGAGCGTGGGGGCCAGCCGGATCGGCGCCATCCTGGGCGTCTTCGTCTTCCCGGGGCTGGTCGACGCCTGGGGTCTGCACCGCGCGCTGTGGCTGTTCGCCGTGACGGCCGGGACGGGCGCGGTCGTCTGCGTCTTCCTCGCCCCCGAGACACGGGGACGGGTCCTGGAGGAGGTGGCCCAGGACGGCGCGGAGGGCGCCGATAACTGACGCCCCATCAGGCATTCCCCCATGCAAACGCGTCGCCGTTCCGTTGGCGCATAACGGCTGCACGACTCTTGACGCGCGCGAATCACCGATGGTCGAATCAAATCAAAGGTTAGATGGTTAGGCCATCACTGATCCGGTGTAGCACCCGTACCACCTCGAAGAACGCCAGCCGGGCCCCCCGCCCCCTGGAGCCGTTCACGCAGTCGCGGCTGGCCGTGTCTGTAAACCAGAGTCGAGAACGGGACACTCGATGCGCGATCACACCTGTGCACATGCCGGCACCGTCCCCGAGAGAGCCAGCCGAACCCCCCGTCGCCGCCCCCTGGCGCACCGCGTACTCCACTTCCTGGGGCGCCGCGGACTGCGGACCCCGCTGGCGGTCCTGCTCATCGCGACCGTGTCCACGGCCTGCGCCGACCTGTCGAACGGAGCCACCCGCAAGGCTCCCGACGGCACGACGCAGGTCACCATCGGAAAGGCCGTGGACACGGTCGGCTTCACCACCGTGGACGTGGCCCAGGAGAAGGGCTACTTCGCCAAGGAGGGGGTGAGCGCCAAGCAGGAGCTGCTCGGCGGCAGCAGCACCGCCTTCGCCGCGCTCCAGAGCGGCAGCGTCCAGTTCGTCACGGCCTCCTCCACCGCGCTGCTGAGCGCCAAGACCAAGCACGTGCCGCTCCAGGCCGTCACCTCACTGGACTACGGGGTGTCCCTGCAACTGGCCGCCTCCAAGAGCTGGACCAAGGCACACCACCTCTCCCCGAAGCAGCCGCTGAAGACGGTGATGCGGGGCCTGACCGGGGGCACGCTGGGCGTCGTGTCCACCACGGACCTGACGTACTACCACTACCTGATGAAGCAGGCAGGGGTGGACCAGGACCAGTTCAAGACCATCGTGATCAAGACCCAGGCGGCCGCGCTGGCCGCCGTGCAGCACGGGCAGATCGACGCCTTCCTGGTCTCGCCCCCCAACAGCTACTTCGCCCAGTCGCAGGGGCAGGCGCAGATCATCGCGACCCTGCACTCCGTGCCCGCGCTGAAGAACATGACCTACGACGTGCTGGTCACGTCCGCCACGTACGCCAAGGCGCACCCCGACGTGGTCAAGTCGGTCGCGACCGCGATGGCGCGGGCGGACAACACCATGGCCCAGGACCCCGAATCGGTCCTGGACGTGGAGCGCGAGCACTATCCCAAGATGAGCGACGACGTCCTGCTCCAGAGCCTGAAGTACGTCACCTTCGCCCCCGACGGGAAGATGACCCCGGACGGCTGGCGGGCGGTCCGCGAGCAGGCCGAGGCGAGCGACGTGCCCGACGCGTCCTCCGTGAACGTCGACGAGAACCAGGGGACCTGGTCCAACGACTACATCGTGACCGGCAGGCTGCACGCCTCCGGCTCCGGATCCGCGTCCCCTTCCGGCTCGGGCCACTGATCCGCCGGCACGCTCCGAGGCGATCCGTCCTGCCCCATGGCTCCCGGGGCCGCTCCTGACCGGCACCGGCACCTCGGCATGCCTCCCGCCGCCGGCTGCTCCGACCGTTCCGACGCACCGTCACCCCGGTCGTCCCGACCTGCCATCCACGCGAACAGGTGATCTGCATGCAGACGGAAAACGCCCGACCAGGACCGGAGGGCACCACCACGACGCTGACGGACCCCGCCCCCGAAGACCACGCGGTCCGCTTCGACGACGTCTCCCTGGTGTTCCACAGCCGCCGGAACTCCAGCCCGGTCCAGGCACTGCACGAGGTGTCGTTCGACGTGCGGGAACGCGAGTTCTGCGCGATCGTCGGCCCCAGCGGGTGCGGCAAGAGCACCCTGCTGAACCTGGTGGCGGGCCTGACCCGGCCGTCGTCCGGGCGGATCCAGGTGCACGGCAGGACGGTCACCGGGCTGGTTCCCGACATCGGCTACGTGACCCAGGACTCCAACCTGCTGCCCTGGCTGACGGTGGACGGGAACATCCGCCTGCCGTTGCAGATCAGGAAGGTGCCCGCCGAGGACCAGGACCGGCTCGTCGACAAGTGGATCGAGCTGGTCGGCCTCGGGCAGTTCCGCACCAGCTACCCCCACCAGCTGTCGGGCGGCATGCAGAAGCGGTGCTCGATCGCCCGCACCCTGGTCTACGACCCGCCGATCCTGCTGATGGACGAGCCCTTCGGCGCGCTGGACGCCATGACGAAGGCCGTCATGCAGGACACGCTGCTCGACATCTGGGACGCCCATCAGAAGACGGTCCTGTTCGTGACGCACGACCTCTCCGAGGCGCTCACCCTCGCCGACCGGGTGATCGTGATGAGCCGGCGCCCCGGCCGGGTGAAGGCGGCCTCCCCGGTGGGGATACCGCGGCCCCGCGACGTCTTCCACATCTCCGAACTGCGCGAGTTCGCCGAGCAGCACCGCGTCCTGTGGGACATGTTCGCCGCCGAGATCTCGATGGGAGGACTCCCGAAATGAGCGCATCCGCAGGCCTGGTCCCCGAGGAGGACACCGCCACGGTCTCCACCGCGGCCCGCGCCGTCGAGCGGCAGCACCGCTCAGGCCCCGCCTGGGGCACCTGGATCCTCAGGGTGCTGGTGTTCGTGGTCGTCCTCGGACTGTGGCAGCTGGCCGACAACCGCGTCCTGCCCGACTACCTGATCAGCAGTCCCACCCAGGTGGCGAGGACCCTGTGGGAGTACGCCACGGGCGTCCAGTCGGGCCTGTGGACGGACATCCGCGTCACCGGCGAGGAACTGCTCCTCGGCTACGCCGTGGGGGTCGTCGGCGGGCTCGCCGTCGGGCTCCTGCTCGGGTACTGGCGCCTCGGCGCCGCCGTCCTGGGCCCCCTCATCGGCGCCGTCAACGGCATCCCGAAGATCGCACTGGCCCCGCTGTTCCTGATCTGGTTCGGCATCGGCGTCCAGTCGAAGATCGCCATCGCGGCCATGACCGTCTTCTTCGTGATGTTCTACAACACCTACATGGGCGTGCTGACCATGCCCGACAACCTGGTGAACGTGCTGCGCGTGATGGGGGCCGGACGCTCCACGATCATCCGCAGGGTGACGTTGCCGCAGATCAGCGTCCCGGTACTGGCGGGCATGAAGTCCTCGGTGTCGTTCGCCATGATCGGCGTGATCGTGGGGGAGTTCATCGCCTCCCAGAACGGCGTCGGATACCTCATCAACACCGCCACCCAGAACTTCGACTCGGCGACCGTGTTCGCCGGGATCGTGGTCCTCATGGTCATGATCGCGATCGGCATGCTGCTGGTCGGCGCGCTCGAACGGTGGGCCCTGCGCTGGCAGCGCGACTAGGACCGCGCCGTCCCCGGCGCGCCGCACGCGACGCGCCGCCCCCTAAGCGGACTCGCCACCACGGTTCGGACAGCGCGAGTTCCTTCCCCCTGGCTCAAGGAGAGGTTCGGCATGGCTGCAGGAGAGACGACGGTAGGGGTGCTGGGCGCCGGCAGGATGGGGTTGCCCATCATCGGCCACCTCGTCCGGCACGGCTTCACCGTGCTGGTGCACGACGTGGACCCCGGCAAGGCGTCCGCGGTGGACGAGCGCGGGGCGCGCTTCGTGCCCTCCACGCAGGAGATCGTCCGGGACTGCGACACCGTGATGGTCTGCGTCGGCTACGAGGAACAGCTCAGGGAGATCATGCTCGGCCCCGACGGCATGCTCGGCGCGCTGCGCGAGGGCGTCGTCGTCGCCGTCCTCAGCACGGTCTCCCCGGACGGCATGGGCACCCTGGCCGAGGCGGCCGGGAAGCACGGGGTGCACGTCGTGGACGCACCGGTCTGCCGCGGCTCCTGGGCGGCCGACGCCGGCGAGCTGCTGTCCCTGCTCGGCGGCACCGAGGAGGCGGTGGCGAGGTTCACCGAGGTAGCCCGCGCCTACTCCGCGGACGTCGTCAGGACCGGTGACATCGGCGCGGGGCAGGTGGCGAAGGCGGTCAACAACCTCATCCTGTGGGCCTGCCTGGTCGCCGACCACGAGGGCCTCGCCCTGGCCCAGCGGCACGGCGTGGACACCGACGTCCTGCGCGAGGCGCTGAAGATGTCCAGCGCCGCCAACCACGCCCTCGACAACTGGAACAACCAGACGATGGCCTGGGCCGAGGACGACATGAAGATCGTCTCGGAGATGGCCGCCGCCACGGGCATCGGCCTGCCCCAGGCCGCGGTCAACCGCGAGATCTGCCGGGTGCTCAAGCCCCGCCGCTACGACCTCGACAGGTACGGCGCGTGAGCGATCCGGGCAGGCACACGCGCTCGCGCGAGAAGGCCGGGCGCCGGGCGCCCACCACGGACGAGGGTCAACGAACAGGGGAGGGGAACTGACATGTCGTCCCTACTGGAGGGCAGGCGCGCCGTCGTCACAGGGGCCGGCCGCAACGTCGGCGCCGCCATCGCGGAACGCTTCGCCCGCGAGGGCGCCCGGACGGTCGTCGCCGACATCGACGGCGAGGCCGCGGCACGCGTCGCCAAGGCACTCAACGACGCCTACCCGGACAGCGCCGTGCCCCTGGCGGCCGACGTCTCCCGGACGGCCGACGTGACCAGGCTCGCCGACACCGCATGGGCGGAGCTCGGGCACATCGACACGCTCGTCAACTGCGTCGCCATCACCGACCGCCCCACCACCGTGCTCGACCTCGCGGACGACCTCTGGCGCAAGGTGCTGGACACCTCGCTGACCTCGGCGTTCCTGACCACGAAGTACGTTGCCGCGAAGATGGTCGCCGAAGGGCAGGGCGGCGTCATCGTGCACATCGGCTCCACGTCCGGGCAGTTCGCCCGGAAGAACGCGCTCGCCTACCCGACCGCCAAGGCCGGGCTGTACGCGCTGGTCCGCTCCCTCGCCGTCCAACTCGGCCCGCACGGCATCCGCGTGAACACGGTCAGCCCCAACAAGGTGGGCTCCCCGGTCGGCACGGACGTCGAGCCGGCGAACCGCGAGCGCCGCAACCTCGTCGGACGCGCCTGCACCCCCGAGGACATCGCCGGCGCGGTCACGTTCATGGTCGGCGGCGAGGCCGGCTTCATCACCGGCACGGACCTCCTCGTCGACGGCGGCGCCCTCATCTCCACCGGCGACTGACGGGGCGGACGGCCCCCTCCACCGGAAGTGCAGCGCGGCAGAGCCGCCCGGTGGCACCGCCCGGCCGGCGGTGCCACCGGCCCCCGCAGGCTTCCCAGCGCGACACGCACGGCGTGCCAAGCGCCTCGACCTCCCAAGAAAGCAGGTCCTCGGCCCATGCCCGATCGCCCCCCGGCCTACCGCGTCGCGACCGACACCGGTGGCACGTTCACCGACTTCGTCGTCTTCGACGAGTCCACCGGCACCTACCGGATCATGAAGGTCCCCTCCAGCCCGCACCAGCCGGACCAGGCCCTCCTCGGGGGTCTTTCGACGCTGGAGGGGCAAGGCGTGCCGCCTGACGGCATCTCGGTCTTCACCCACGGCACGACCGTCGGCACGAACGCGCTGCTGGAGGAGCGGGGCGCCCGGGTGGGACTGGCCGTCACACGGGGGTTCCGCGGGGTCCCCGAGGCCATGCAGCAGTCCCGTCCCTTCGGCCGCTCCATCTTCGACCTCGGCTACGAGAAGCCCGCGCTGCTCGCGGCCCAGAGCGACACCGTGGAGATCGCCGAACGCCTCACCGCGTCCGGCGAGGTACTGGAGCCGGTCTCCGAGGCGACGGTGGCCGAGGCGGTGCGGCGCTTCAGGGACAGCGGTGTCCAGTCCGTCGCCATCTCCCTCCTGTTCTCCTTCATGAACGACGAGCACGAGCAGCGGCTCGCGAGCGCCCTGCGCGAGGCGGCCCCGGACCTGTGGGTGACGACCTCCAGCGAGCTGCTGCCGCAGATACGGGAGTACGTGCGGCTCAGCACGACCGTGATCAACGCCTATGTCTCACCGGTGGTCGGGCAGTACGTCGGCCGGCTCTCGGCCGCGCTGGAGCGCCTGGGCGTCGCCCCGGGCCGCAGGTTCACCATGCAGAGCAACGGCGGCTCCGTGCCCTTCGACCGGACCCCCGACCGGGGCGTCGCCACCATCCTGTCGGGCCCCGCGGGCGGCGTGACGGCCTCGGTGGCGATCGGCCGGGCGGTGGGCATCGACGACCTCATCACCTTCGACATGGGCGGCACCAGCTGCGACGTCTCCCTCATCCAGGGCGGCGAGCCCACGGTCTCCGACCAGAACACCCTGGGCGGCCGGCACATCGCCGTGCCCATGCTGGACATCAACACCGTCAGCGCGGGCGGCGGCACGGTCGCCGTCGTCGACGAGCACGGCTCCCTGCACGTCGGCCCGCGCAGCGCAGGGGCCGTGCCGGGACCCGCCGCGTACGGCAGGGGCGGACGGACGGCGACCGTCACGGACGCGAACGTGGTGCTCGGCTACCTCAACCCGGTCTCGCTGCTGGACGGCGACCTCGCGGTGGACGCCGCCGCCGCGGAGCGCGTCGTCGGCGAGGTGGCCGGCCGGCTCGGCGTCGACACCGTCCGGGCGGCCGACGGCATCGTGCGCGTCGTCAACGTCACGATGGGGCAGGCGATCCGCTCCATCTCCACCGAGCGCGGCTTCGACCTGCGGGACTTCACCCTGGTCGCGTTCGGCGGCGCGGGCCCCCTGCACGCCAGCCAGATCGCCCTCGACCTGGGCATCCCCCGGGTGCTGGTGCCGCCGTCGCCGGGCGCGACCTCGGCGCTCGGCCTGCTGATGTCGGACGTCAAGCACGACCTGGTGCGCAGCAGGCTGTCCGACGTGGCCGAGCTCGACGTCGAGGACGCCAACGAGCTGTTCGAGCAGATGGAGACCGCCGCCGCGAAGCAGCTCTCGCAGGAGGGCTTCCGCAAGGACGAGACGTCCTTCCGCTACTTCCTCGACATGCGCTACAGCGGGCAGGGCTACGAGAACCCGGTGCCCGTGCAGGCCGTACCCCTGACCCGGCAGGACCTCGCCCGCTACCGCCGGGACTTCGACGCCATCCACGAGCAGTGCCACGGCCACGCGGCGCCCGACCAGTCCGTGGAGATCGTCAACTACCGCCTCCAGGCCATCGGCATCGTGCCGCCCGTGTCCCTGCCCACCGTCCCCGCGGCGGACGGCCCCCTCTCCGCGGCCGCGACCGGTTCCCGCCCCGCGTACTTCCCCGACGCCGCGGGCTCGGACACCGGCCGGTACGTGGAGGTGCCGGTGTACGCCAGGGCGCGGCTCGGCGCCGGCCACCGCATCACGGGGCCGGCGGTCGTCGAGCAGTACGACTCCACGGTCGTCGTCTTCCCGGAGCAGCGGGCCGAGGTCGACGGCCACGGCAACCTCCTGATCACCCGTGCCCGGCAGGAAGAAGAGGAGCCCAGCAGGTGAGCGAAGAGTCGACGGGCCGCCGCCTTGGGGCCGGCACCGAGGGGGAGGCCGACGCGATCACCGTCGAGGTGATCCGGCAGAGCCTCATCGGGGTGGTGCAGGAGATGCAGAACTCGCTGTTCTGCACCGGCTACTCCACCATCATCCGCGAGTCGAAGGACGCGAGCTGCGCCATCGCCGACCTGGACGGCCGGGTGGTGGCGCAGTACACGGTGCTGCCGCTGCACCTCGGGGCCTTCCCGGAGACCATCGAGAACATCCTCCGCGCCTACCCGGTGGATCAGATGCGCGACGGCGACGCCTTCCTCGTCAACCACCCCTACTACGGCGGCAGCCCGCACGCCACCGACATGGCGGTTCTCGCGCCCATCGTGGTCGACGGCGAGGTGTTCGGCTTCAGCGGCAGCATCGCCCACAAGTCCGACATCGGCGGGCTCGTGCCGGGCACCAACTCCAGCCAGGCCAGGGAGATCTTCCACGAGGGGCTGATGGTCCCGCCGGTCCGCTACTACCGCGACTTCGCGCCCTCCCCCGAGGTGGACACCCTCCTCAGGGCCAACAGCCGCACCCCCCACCTGGTGCTGGGCGACCTCCGCGGCCAGGTCGGAGCGACCCACCTGGCGGCCGACCGGGTGCGCGCCCTGTGCGCCAAGTACGGCAAGCGGACCCTGGGCACCGCCTCCGCCCGCCTGCTGGCCCTCACGGAACGGCAGATCAGGGCCGCCGTCGCCGGATGGCCCGACGGCCGGTACACCGGAGAGCGGCGGATGCACTCCGAGGGCATGGCCGGCGGCAAGCCGGTGGCCATCCGCGTCGCCGTCACCATCGAGGGCGACCGGATCGACTTCGACTTCACCGGCTCCGACGACCAGATGACGGGCCCCTACAACATCCGCCCGCCGCTGGTGCGCGCGGTGTGCTCCTACGCGCTCAAGTGCCTCGTCGACCCGGAGCTGCCGTCCAACTCGGGGTTCGTCCAGGCGATGACGGCGTCCTTCCGCAGCGGCTCGCTCCTCGACCCGCTGCCGCCCGCCCCGGTCAACACCTACATGCCCGTCGCCGTGGCCACCGCCGAGGCGCTCTTCGACGCGTTCGGCAAGGCCCTCACCGGCGGCCGGATCGCCGAGAGCAGCAGCGGCACCAACGGCACCTTCTCCTACCGGGTCCCCGGCCAGCCGGGACCCAAGGTGCAGTACGAGCTGCCCGCGGGAGCCATGGGGGCCCGCTGGAACAAGGACGGCGTCTCCGCGTCCAAAGTGCACGTCGCCAACGGCGGCCTCACCCCCGTGGAGGTACTGGAAACGGAGTTCCCCGTCCGCATCCAGCGCTTCGAGCTGGTCACCGACTCCGGGGGCCCCGGGCGCTACCGCGGCGGCCTCGGCTACCTGCGCGAGTACCGCGTGCTGGGACCCGCCTCGTTCACCACTCGCAACGGACGCGAGCTCACCCCACCCGCGGGCAGGTCCGGCGGCCTGCCCGGCCGCCCGTCCGTGCTCACCGCCAACCCCGGCACCGACCGTGAGGCCGAGATCACCGTGGAGAACGGCAGCGTGACGCTCGGCCCCGGCGACGTGGTCCGGGTCTGCCAGGCGGGCGGCGGCGGATACGGCGACCCCCGCACCCGCCCCGTCGAGCAGGTGCTCCGCGACGTGCGGGAGGGCTACGTCTCACCGGAGTCGGCCCGGGCGCACTACGGCGTGGCGGTCGTTCCCGCGGCGGCGGGCGGCTGGGAGGCCGACGAGGCGGAGACGGGGCGGCTCAGGGGGGTGGGGGGCTGAGCCGGCGCCCGAGCCGCCGGGCCCGTCGGACTCCCGCCGCCTCAGCCGGCCTCGCGCTCACCCCGTTGTTCCGGCCGGGCAGGCGCGATGATCGTGGCGGCCCGTCCGGCGGGCAGCGGGCTGTCCGCCCCCAGGACCTGGCAGCGGGCCGACCCGTGCCGGAACCACAAGGCGGCCGTCCACGCGCAGAGCAGCGCGTCGATGAGGTCTTCGCGGTGCTTGTAGCCGGCCCCCGCCCGGGGTGAGGCCTCGCGGAGCAGCTGCCGGGGCCCACGGTCGCCCAACGGCTGGCCATGACCAAGTACCTCAACGCCGGCCAGGTCTGCCACGGGCCCGACCACGTCATCACCGACCGTCGCCGTGCGGGGCGGCGTCGACGAGGCGATCACGTTCGTCAACGAGCGCGAGAAGCCCCTTGCGATGTACGTCTTCACCGATGACGACGGAACGCGTGAGCGTTTCGAGCGGGAGACGTCAGCGGGGATGCTCGTCTTCGGCACACCGGTCCTGCACATCGCCGCTCACGAGCTGCCGTTCGGCGGGGTGGGTGCCAGCGGTATGGGGGCCTTCCACGGGCGTCAGTCGCTGGAGACGTTCAGCCACCGCAAGTCCGTATTCGACATGCCGATGAGCTGAAAGCCGAGCGAGAGATATAAGGATTTAGTGACGTATGGGTGGTAATTTGGGTGTAGGTTTATGGGCTTCATGGCTCATGACCCGGCCCATGAAGCCCTGGGCTCCGCCGCCATCGACTACAAACGCAACGAGGGCCACGACCGTAAGGTCGAGGCCCTCGTCTGCGTGTCGATCAGTGATCGTGTCCGAGGGGGGACTTGAACCCCCACGCCCGATAAAGGGCACTAGCACCTCAAGCTAGCGCGTCTGCCATTCCGCCACCCGGACCGGTGGTGCCTCACGGCTCTCCGTGACGACGTGGAAAACCATAGCAAACATTCCGGTGCCCTCGACGCACGGCCGCCCCTGCCGCCCACGGCGTGAACCGGTGGTGCACGGGGCGGCCCGGCCTTGGGTGCCGGGGGGTGGGCGAGGGAGGATGAAGGCGCAGGAACCAGCGACGACGAGCAGGGAAAGCGGGAGGTAGCAGCGTGAGCGAGTCGACTGCGGGTGCGGCGGGTGCGGGCGTGACCGGCGAGGACGAGGTCGTCGACATCTGTCGCGATCTGATCAGGATCGACACCAGCAACTACGGCGACCACTCCGGTCCCGGCGAGCGCGGCGCCGCCGAGTACATCGCCGAGAAGCTCGCCGAGGTCGGCCTGGAGCCGCAGATCTTCGAGTCGCACCCCGGCCGGGCCTCCACGGTGGCCCGGATCGAGGGGGAGGACCCCTCGCGGCCCGCGCTCCTGATCCACGGCCACACCGACGTCGTGCCGGCCAACGCCGCCGACTGGACCCACGACCCGTTCGGCGGAGAGATCGTCGACGGCTGCGTCTGGGGACGGGGCGCGGTCGACATGAAGGACATGGACGCGATGACCCTCGCGGTCGTCCGCGAGCGGCTGCGCACCGGCCGCAAGCCGCCCCGCGACGTCGTGCTGGCCTTCATGGCCGACGAGGAGGCCGGCGGCATCTACGGCGCGCGGCACCTCGTGGACCGGCACCCGGACCTGTTCGAGGGCGTGACGGAGGCCATCGGCGAGGTCGGCGGCTTCTCCTTCACCGTCAACGAGAACCTCCGCCTCTACCTCGTGGAGACCGCCGAGAAGGGCATGCACTGGATGCGCCTGACGGTGGAGGGCACGGCCGGGCACGGCTCGATGACCAACACCGACAACGCCGTCACGGAGCTGTGCGAGGCCGTCGGCAGGCTCGGCCGGCACACCTGGCCGGTGCGGGTCACCAAGACCGTGCGGGCGTTCCTCGACGAGCTCTCCGACGCGCTCGGCACCCCGCTCGACCCGGAGGACATGGAGGCGACCCTCGCCAAGCTCGGCGGCATCGCCAAGATGATCGGCACCACCCTGCGCAACTCCGCCGCCCCCACCATGCTCGGCGCCGGCTACAAGGTGAACGTCATCCCGGGCGAGGCCACCGCCCACGTCGACGGGCGCTTCCTGCCCGGCTTCGAGCAGGAGTTCCTCGCCGACCTCGACCGGATCCTCGGCCCCCGGGTCAGGCGGGAGGACGTCCACCACGACAAGGCGCTGGAGACCACCTTCGACGGCTCGCTCGTCGACGCCATGCAGAGCGCGCTGCGCGCCGAGGACCCCATCGCGCGTGCCGTGCCCTACATGCTCTCCGGCGGCACCGACGCCAAGTCCTTCCACGACCTGGGGATCCGGTCGTTCGGGTTCGCGCCGCTCCAGCTCCCGCCCGAGCTCGACTTCGCCGGAATGTTCCACGGGGTGGACGAGCGGGTGCCGGTGGACGGCCTCAAGTTCGGTGTGCGGGTGCTGGACCGGTTCCTCGACGCTGCATGATTCTCGGTCCTGATACTCAAACGATCACTCCAATAATCGTCCGCATGTACGCCGTTGGGCTGAGTCGAGTGAATGGGACCATCAGCTCGTAGCTCGATTACTCCCTCCTCGTTACAGGTGGTGCGGTCCGCAACTGGGGCCGCGCTGGCCAACAGGAGGAACAATGATCAAGAAGGTCGTCGCTGCTGCGGCCGTCACCGGCGGTCTCGTGCTGGCGGGTGCGGGTGTCGCCTCTGCCGACGCCGGTGCCGTCGGCGGTGCGCTGGGCTCGCCGGGCGTGATCGCGGGCAACAACGTCCAGGCGCCGGTGCACGTACCGGTGAACGTGTGCGGCACCAACGTGAGCGTCGTGGGTGTGTTCAACCCCGCCGACGGCAATGCCTGCGTCAACGACTGACGTTGTGCCTCACCCTCTGAGGGTCTGAGCTCAGGCCCCGAGGCGCACTCCCGTTGCGCTTCGGGGCACGTGGGCACCAGTGCACGCGTCGGATCGCCGCGTGCCAACTCCCAGGCATTTCCAGAAGCTCAAAGACAGGAACAGTTATGCGACAGGTCATGCGCAAGGGCCTGATCACCGTGGCGGCCGCCACCGGCGCGCTCGCCGCGGCCGGCGGTCTCGCCTACGCCGACTCCGGTGCCGCCGGCTCCGCTGCCGGCTCACCCGGTGTGGTGTCGGGCAACAACGTCCAGGTGCCCGTCCACATCCCCGTGAACGTCTGTGGCAACGCCGTGGACGTCCTGGGCGTGTTCAACGACGCCTCGGGCAACGCCTGTGCCAACACGTCCGCCACCGGCGGTTCCACCGGCGGAGGGTCGGGGGCAGCGGGCCAGAGTAGCGACTCGTCAGGGGTGGGCTCGGGCAACAACGTGCAGGTTCCGGTCGACGTGCCGGCGAACGTCTGCGGTGTCTCTGTCAACGTCATCGGCGCCGGTAACTCCGCGGGGGACGGCTCCTGCACCAACGAGGGCGGTGGCGTGGACGTGCCGCCGCCGAACAACCCGCCGGCCCAGCCGCCGGAGCACCCGGGCAACCCCGGTACCCCCGAGCAGCCGGGCAAGCCGCACCAGCCGTCCAAGCCCGCCGACCACGAGCCGCAGGGCTCGATCAGCCAGCCGGCCGGCTCCGAGCAGCTTGCCGAGACCGGCAGCGCGCTGCCGCTGGGCGCCTCGCTCGCGGCGAGCGGCGGTGCGCTCCTCGCCGGTGCGGTGCTCTACCGGAAGGCGCGGGCTCGGGCGTAACGGTCCTGCATCATCCCGCGTGATCGTGGAGCGGGCCCCGGCGCCGGGGCCCGCTCCACCTTTGTGCCTGTTCGTGCTGCTCGTGGTGCCTTGCTGCGCCCGGCTGCCTCTGCTGCGGTGTCACTCTCTGCTTCGGCGGCTGGTGCCTCCTGCTTCGGTGGCTGGTGCCTTGCCGTGCCTCTGGCTCGGCGTCTCTCCGCTGCCGCTGTACTTCTGCCTCGGCGCTTCTCCGCTGTCGCCGCACCTCCGCGCGGGCGCTTCCTTGCCGTCGATAGGGTATTGCTTCGGTCGCTCCGTGTCGTCAGCTGATCGCTTTCGGTCGCCGCTCGCGTGTGCGGTCCCGTGGCGCGCAGGCGGCCCGAGCGCTCGGAGCGCGCGCTTTCCCCCGGAGCTCACGAGCCGGGGGCCGGCGCGCCGCGACGCAGGTGCCCGGCCGGCGCCGGAGGCGGGCCGCAAGGGGCACCGGCCTCACCAGGTGGCGCGTACCTGGCGGATGATCCGGCGGCGCAGCCGCACCCTGCGGCTGCCGTCCGGATCGAGCCGCAGGCGGTGCAGCTCCCAGTGTCCGTACTCTGCGTGGTCCGTGAGCAGGCGTGTGGTCTCCTTCCGGGAGACCCCGCGCGGCACATAGACATCGACAAATTCGTATTCCGGCATCGAATCTATTGTGCGGCCAGCGGCCCATTACGGATAGCGTCTGCACTATGTCTGATGCTGCGCAGCCGACCGCTGCCGAGGTACGCACCGCCGCCGAGGCCGTAAAGACCGCCCTCGACCGCCACCTGGCCGCGGTCGAGCAGAGGTCGGGTGACGACGACCCGGCCGTCTACGAGGCGTTCAACGAGCTCGCCGCGGCCGCCGAGGAGTACGACGAGCTCCTCTACGACCGCTATGACGAGGTCACCCCCTTCGAGATCCCCGGCGCGGAGGAGACCCCCTCGTACTCGGGACCCGAGGAGCCGAGCGCCCTGAGCGTGCTGATCCGCCGCGACTACGCGATCTCCGCGCCGCAGCGACTGCTTGCCCAGGCGGGCCGGGTCGAGGCAGCCGACGAGGACAGCAGCGCCCCCGAGGGCGCCGCCGACACCGTGCAGGGCGCGGTAGGCATCCTCTTCGGCGAGTTCGAGCCGGACGAGATCGCCTCCCGGCACAAGGAGTTCGGCTTGGAGGAGGGCGACTCCACCCTCTGGGTGACGGCGGCCGAGGAGGTGCCCGACCCGGGGGAGTGGCTGGAGGCCCCCTTCGAGGGGATCGACGCCCAGCGCGTGGTCTGCCGCTTCGACGTCAGCGCCGTCTTCGATGACGAGCAGGACGACGAGGACGTGCTCGACGAGATCGACGACGACTACGACGCGGCGGCGGACAGCCAGGACGACGAGCTCGACGGTGTCGACGAGGACGACCTGGAGCCGCTCGACGCGGACCAGAAACGGTAGCGGCGCGGAGCAGCGCCGGGCGCCCCCGCCGTCCCCGGTCGTCGGAGGAAGCCGGGGTGCCCGGTGCTCCTCGGGGCGGCGGCGAGCAGCGGGCGTGCCGGGGGCCGTTCGGGTGGCTCCCTGCGCCCGTCGGGGGCGCGCCCGTGCGGCCCAGGGAACGCGCTGCGCGGCTCAGGGCACGCGCCCGTACGGCTCAGGGAACGCGCCCGTGCCCGTGCGGCTGTACGGCTCAGGGTGCGCATTCGGAGCCCACGGCACGCGCCCGTGCGCCTCACGGCCGGCCGGTCCGGCGCATGACGTGTCCGTGCGGCTCATGACGTGTCCGTGCGGCGAGCAGGCTGCGGCAAGACCCGTGGTGGCCCCGCCGAGGCACGCCGCGGCTAGACCCGTGGTGGCCCCGCCAGGAGCCCCGCCACGGCACCGTCAGTCCTGGCGCGCGCCGCCGGTGAGCTGCGTCTTCAGCAGGGTCGGCAGGCGAGTGGTGCGCGGCTTCGAGGGGATCTCCGCGACGGCCCGGGGGAGTGCGTCGTCGGCACCCTGGACCACCGAGAGATGCCGCTCCCCGCGGCTGAATGCCGTGTACACCCATGACCTGGTGAGCGACTGGGCCGCATCGCCCGGCAGCACCACGACGGCGGCGGGCCTGCGCAGCCCCACCGCCTGGTGCGCCGTGAGCGCCCAGCCGTGCCGCACCGACTGCTCCACCCGCTCCTTCGGCACCACCACGGGGGAGCCGTCGCAGTCCAGGTGCAGGCCCTCGGCGTCGGCCTTCACGACCCGGCCGGGGAGCGTCCGGCCCGCTGCCGGGGCGTAGGCCACCCGGTCGCCGGGGTCGAAGCCGGCGAAGCGGCCGGGGCCCGGATTCAGCCGCTCCTTCAGGGCGGCGTTGAGCGCACGGGTGCCCGCGGCGCCGCCGTGCCCCGGAGCGATCACCTGGGTCTGTTCGGCGGTCACCCCGAACGTCCGCGGCACCGAGTCGGCGACCAGCTGGACCGTGCGGTGCACCGCCTCTCCCGCATCCCGCACCGGCACCACGACCACCTCCCTGCCGGGGGCCTCGACCTGCTGGAGCTCGCCTGCGCCGATGCCGGAGACCAGCTCGCCGATCGGGCCGGGGTCGGGAATCCGCGAGGCGACGCACGGGCAGGGGCGGGCCGCGACGAGGTCCCCGAAGACCCGGCCGGGCCCGGCGGACCAGAGCACGGCGGGATCGCCGCTGAGCACCAGCCGGGCGCCGTCCGGCAGGGACTCGACGAGGATCGCCGCCGTCTCGACGTCGAGCTGCGGCGCGTCCAGCACCACCAGCAGATCCATGGCCAGCGCGCCCTCCGCGTCCCGGCCGGGGCCCTCCTCGCCGGTGAGCAGCCCATGGACGGTGACGACCGCGCCGGCGGGCGGTGCGGCCGGGTTGCCGGCGTCCTCGGGCGCGGTGGCCGTGCCGCCGTCCGCGGACGGGCCGGTCGAGGCAGCAGGACCGGAACCCTCGGATCCGCCGCCCGCCGCGGCGGCGAGGGCCGCGAACCGGCGCCGGCCGTCCGCCGTGTGCGCGGCGGCGCAGACCCGCAGGCCGAGGGCGCCCGCCGCGGCGACCAGGGCGGCGGGCTCGGCGCGCGAGGCCTCACCGCCCGAGTGCAGCACCAGGCTGTTCCCTGCCGTGGCGCGCAGCAGTTCCGCGGCCGAACCGGGCGCCGAGGGAGCCGCGGCCTCCCACGCCGCCGGGTCCGCGGCCTGCTGGGGTGCGGAGGTCACCAGGCGGGCCAGGCCGTCGGCGAGGCTCTCCTCGGCGAGCGCGTACCGCTCCAGGCCGATCAGGACGCGCACCGGCGCGGCGTCCGCACCGTCCTCCGCCTCCGGGGCGCCGTCCGCCGCGCGCGGGGCACCGGGACCGCCGGGGCCGCCCTGTGCGGGGACGGAGCCGGGGTGACCGGCCGGCGTGTCCAGAGCGTCCTGGAAGACCAGCACATCGCCCTCGGCGACGGCGCTCTGCACGGCCTCGTCCGGATCGGGCACGGAGTACCGGCCCAGCGCGCCGCTCAGCGCCGGGGCCTCCAGGACGGTGTGCCCGGCGAGCGCGGCCTGGTCGAGCAGCCAGACCGTCAGTGCCCGGCCCCGGCGCTCGTCCTCGGGGCCGCACTCCGGGCCCAGCAGGGCCCTGGCGAAGCCGTCGGCCTGCTCGGGCCGGACACCGGGGAGCCTGAGCAACTGCCAGGGGTCGTCCCGCAGTACGTCCGCCGCGTCCTCCCCGAGCGCCGTGGCCGCCGGGCCGGCCAGCGAGGCGGGCGCGCCGCCCGCCGCCAGCACCTCGCCCGCCGCCTTCACGGCCTCCGCCGAGGAGACCGGTGCGGACGGGAGCGTCACGCGCGCGGACCGCTCCGCCGGCGCGGGCTCGGGCGCACTGCGCGGCGCGGGCTCCGCACCGAACACGCTGCGCGCCGGGGCCGCGCCGCCCTCCACCGCCCGGACCGCCGCCAGCAGCTCCGCCGCCGTTCCGCTCAGCCGGCTGCCGCTCGCGACGGGCTGCTGACGCGCCGCCTTGCGCTCCTCGATCCGCCGCCGCTCCTCCCGCTGGGCGGCCAGCTCGGCCTCGGCCTCCGAGAGCTCGGTGGCACCTGCGCCCTCCGCGCCGCCCTCGGCGGGCTCGCCCCGGTCCGCCGGGCCCGCGTCCCCGCCGGTGGCGGAACCTGTCTCCGCACCGTCCGGAACCGGACCGTCCGTTTCTGCGTCCTGCTGCTCGGCGCGGCTTTCGGCGGGCTCCGTGCTCACAGCGTGCTCCAGTCGTCATCGGGATAGCGGTGCACGGGCGCCGACACGTCGTCCAGCGCCCTGCAGATCTCCTCGGGAAGACTAAGCGCCTCCACTGACAGCACGGCCGTGAGCTGCTGTGCCGTGCGCGCGCCGACGATGGGGGCGGCCACGCCGGGGCGGTCGCGCACCCAGGCGAGCGCGACCTGGAGCGGGGTGGCGGCGAGGCCGTCCGCCGCCGTGGCCACCGCGTCCACGATGCGGCCCGCCGCGTCGTCGAGGTACGGCTCGACGAACGGCGCGAGGTCGGAGGCCCCGCGCGAGTCCGGCGGTATGGCGTGCCGGTACTTGCCCGTCAGCACGCCGCGGCCCAGCGGGGACGAGGGCAGCAGGCCGATGCCGAGATCCAGCGCCGCGGGCAGCACCTCCCGCTCGATGCCGCGTTGCAACAGCGAGTACTCCATCTGCGTACCGGCCAGCCGGGCGCGGGTGCCGGGCGCCGCGAGCTGCCAGGTCGCCGCCTTCGCCAGCTGCCAGCCGCAGAAGTTGGAGACGCCGACGTACCGGGCGCGCCCGCTGCTGACGGCGATGTCCAGGGCCTGAAGGGTCTCGTCGAGCGGGGTGGCGTGGTCGAAGGCGTGCACCTGCCAGATGTCCACGTAGTCCGTGCCGAGGCGGGCCAGGGACGCGTCGAGCGCGCCGAGGAGGTGGCCGCGGGAGCCGTCGAAGCGGCGGTCGGGGTCGGGCACGCTGCCGGCCTTGGTGGCCACGACCAGGTCGCGGCGCGGCACCAGGCCCTCGATCAGCCGGCCGAGCACGTACTCGGCTTCTCCGTCCCCGTACACGTCGGCCGTGTCGACGAGCGTGCCGCCGGCCTCCCAGAAGGTCTTCAGGAGGTCGGCCGCATCGTTCTCGTCGGTGTCCCGGCCCCAGGTGAGGGTGCCGAGGCCCAGCCGGGACACACGCAGGCCGGTGCGACCGAGATGCCTTTGTTCCATGGGCGCTGAGATTACTGGTCGCGCGCGGTGATGTGGTGGCCCCTGGGCAACCGGTGGCACGAGCCACCCCCGTGCCGTACCCGGCGCACCCGTCGCTGACGGCCGGGGCACCGGCACGCTAGGGTCTGCACACCACGACGTTACCGACGGGTAAGGGGAAGCGGTCATGCAGCTCGGGATCAACCTCGGCTACTGGGGCGCCGGGATGGACGCGGACAACCTCGCGGTGGCGCAGGAGGCGGACAGGCTCGGCTACGCCGTCTGCTGGGCGGCCGAGGCCTACGGCTCCGACGTGCCCAGCGTGCTCTCCTGGGTCGCCGCGAAGACCGAGCGCATCGACGTCGGCTCCGCGATCCTCCAGATCCCGGCGCGCCAGCCCACCATGACCGCGATGACGGCGGCGACCCTGGACACGCTCTCCGGCGGCAGGTTTCGGCTGGGCATCGGCGTGTCGGGCCCCCAGGTCTCGGAGGGCTGGTACGGCGTCAAGTTCGACAAGCCGCTGGCCCGCACCCGCGAGTACGTGGAGATCGTCCGCAGGGCGATGTCCCGGGAGCGGCTCAGCTACGAGGGCGAGCACTGGACGCTTCCGCTGCCCGGCGGCCCCGGCAAGCCGCTCAAGCTGATCGTGCACCCCCAGCGCGAGCACATCCCGCTGTACATCGCCGCCATCGGCCCGAAGAACCTGGAGCAGACCGGCGAGATCGCGGACGGAGCCCTGCTGGTGTTCTCCGCCGCCGAGCACCTGGAGGAGACGGCCATCCGGCACGTGCGCGCCGGACGCGAGAAGGCCGGGCTCACCATGGAGGGCTTCGACGTGGTGCCGACACTGCCGATCGCGGTGAACCCGGACGGCGCCGGCAGCGGCGACGAGGACGTGAGCGCGCTCGCCGACCTCTTCCGCCCCTACACCGCCCTGTACGTCGGCGGCATGGGCAGCCGCAAGCAGAACTTCTACAACCAGCTCGCGCAGCGCATGGGGTACGAGAAGGAGGCCGCGGAGATCCAGGAGAAGTACCTCGGCGGCGACAAGCAGGGCGCCGCGGCGGCCGTGCCGCAGCGGCTGATCGACCAGACCGCGCTGCTCGGTTCGGTGGACCGGATCGCCGACCGGATGAGGGCCTACGCGGACGCGGGCGTCACCACGCTCACGCTGTCGCCGGCCGGTTTCACCCTCGACGAGCGCCTCGCGGCCCTGCGGGCCGGCACGGAGGCCCTGGAGCGGGCGGGCCTCGCCTAGTTCCGGTCCCGGGGTCCCGCCTGGTCCCGGCTGCGCCCCGCCAGCTCACCCGCCGTCCCACCCCGTCCTGCCCGGCCCTCAGCTCCGAGGGCCCGCTCCGGCCCCGCGTGGCCCCGCTCGGGCAGGAGGGGGCGACGGAGTCGTTTCGGAAGGACGGGGTGACGGGGCCGTTCGAGGCAGATAGCTATTCTCGTACCCCTTTCGGCCGATTTGTGAGACTCGTGGCTTGCCGTCCGCTCACGTCAGCATTTGACTCGATCTCTGCTGACCCCTGTACGGAGGTATCGGATGCTCTCGGCCAAGAGTCTCTTCCTGGAGATCCTCGACAACGACGACTCGTTCCGGCTCTTCTGCTCCATCGCCGCCAGCGGTGAGGCCCAAGGCGGCTGGGAGAACAGCCGCATCGCGGCGCTCATCCCCGAGAGCGAACGGACGCTCGCGCCGAAGGTGGCCCGGCACGGTGCCGACGAGGACAAGCACGGGCGGATCTTCCGCGCGCTGCTCAAGAAGCGCGGCCTGCGCCCGGTCGACGTGCCCCGCGAGACCGACTACACCCTGCTCCTGGAGCAGAACGGCATCGGACTCGCCCACGACAAGCTCCGGCGCGACGAGCGGCTGACCGTGCCCGACATCATCGTCTACCTCGCCCACAGCAGGGTCACGGAGCAGCGCGCCGCGGAGCAGATGGCGCTGCTGCGCCGCATCTTCGAGGACCACCCGGAGGTCGGCCGCGCCGTCCGGATGATCGCCGCCGACGAGGACAACCACCTGGCGTACTGCCACGAGGAACTGCTGCGGCTCGCGCGCGCGGGGCACGGCCGCACCATCCACCGCGCGCTGCGCGAGTGCGCGCACGCCGAGATCCGGGTGCACCGCGATGTCAGCCTGGCGGTGATGGCCCATATGGGGCGCATCCTGGGCTGGTCCCGGGCGCGGATGGGGCTGGTCGGCGCGGGCATCCACGCCACATACGGCTACGAGAGGCTGGGCGGGTGGCGGCGCATGGTGAGCCTGAGCATGCCCGAGCGTCTCAACGCGCTGGGCGGGCCTGCGACCCCGGAGCCGGCGCCCGAGTACGCCTGAGCATCTCGGTCGGCGGCCGGTGCCAGGGGGCCGGAACGGTTGTCTGAACGCGGCCGTGGCTTTCTTGCGCAGTTCCCCGCGCCCCTGAGTCCGTGGCGGAGGCGAGGGGTCCGGTGTGACGTCGTCGTGGTTTTTTGCGCAGTTCCCCGCGCCCCTGAAGTAGGTGGTTGAGGTGCGTGGTTCGGCGCGGACACCGTCGTGGCTCTGTGCACAGTTCCCCGTGCCCCTCAAGCGCAGTTCCCCGCGGCCCTGATCACGCGGGGCTCGGGCGTGCGGCCCGTGGCTGTCGCCGAAGGGGCGCGGGGAAGTGCGCGCGTAGCCAGCCGGCCACCCGCAGGCCCGGTCGAAGCGGCGGCCTACAGCCATCCCCGGCGCTTGAAGAGACGGAAGAGGATGATCTCCAGAAGGACCATCAGGGCGATGACCGCCGGGTAGGACCAGGTCCAGTGAAGTTCCGGCTGGTGGACGAAGTTCATGCCCTCGATGCCCGCGATAAGGGTGGGCACGGCCACCATGGCCGCCCAGGCCGAGATCTTCCGCATGTCGTCGTTCTGCCGCACGCTCATCTGCGCCAGATGCGCCGAGAGGATGTCCGACACCAGCCGGTCCAGGCCCTCCACCGACTCGTTGACCCGGGTGAGGTGGTCGCTGACATCGCGGAAGAACGGCTGCGCCGTGGGAGCCACGAACGGCACGGCCGCCGAGTACGTGCCGGCGCCGGCCAGCCGTGCCACCGGCACGGCCAGCGGGCCCGTGGCCCTGCGGAACTCCACGATCTGCCGCTTGAACCGGTAGATGCGGGAGGCGGTCGAGCCCGTGCCGCCGATGTCCGGCGAGAAGACCTCCGTCTCCAGCTCCTCCAGGTCGACCTGGAGCTCCTCGGCGACGTCCAGGTAGTGGTCGACGGTGGCGTCGGCGACCGAGTACAGCACGGAGGTGGGGCCGTGCTTGAGCATGCCCGGATCCGCCTCCAGCCGCTCGCGCACCGACCCCAGCGGTGAGATCTCGCCGTGCCGGACGGTCACCACGAAGGCGTCGCCGACGAAGAGCATGATCTCCCCGGAGGACACCTCGTCGTTCGGGGCGTCGTACGCCACCGGCTTGAGGACCATGAACAGCGAGTCGTCGTAGATTTCGAGCTTGGGCCGCTGGTGTGCCTTGAGGGCGTCCTCCACCGCGAGGACGTGGAGGCCGAACTCCTCGGAGATGTGCTCGAACTCCTCGTGGGTGGGTTCGTGCACCCCGATCCAGACGAACGCGTCCCCGTGGGCACGGGCCTGCGCCAGGGCGTCGGAGAAGTCCGACGGGCCCTCGCTGCGGCGTCCGTCCTGGTAGATGGCGCAGTCCACGATCACGGCGGGCATTCTTCCGTGCATCGCGCCCGGACGCATCCCGTGAGCAATGTTCCGTCCATCTCACCTTCACCCGGACACCCGGACACCCGGACACTCGGGCGCGCGGGCGCGCGGGGCTCGAACACCGCCTTCCGGGGTGCTAGCTCCCGCCGGCGTCCGCCGTGGGCGCCTGCGCCGTGCTGTGCCGGACCACCAGCTCGGTGCCCAGCTCGATACGGGGCTCCGTGGCGTCCCCGCGGCGCAGCTGGAGCACCATCTGTGCCGCCGTCTCGGCCATCCTGCGCAGCGGCTGGTGGACGGTGGTCAGGGCCGGGCTCGACCACCGCGCGAGGGGGATGTCGTCGTACCCCACCACGGAGAGGTCGGTGGGCACGCGCAGGCCCCGTACCCGCGCCGCCTCCAGCACGCCGAGGCCCTGCAGGTCGCTGCCCGAGAAGATCGCCGTGGGCGGGTTCTCGCCGTCCAGCAGCGACTCGGCGTGCTGGAAGCCGCCCTGCACGTGGAAGTCGCCGAAGCGGATCAGGTCCGGGTCGACCTCCAGGCCGGCCATGCTCATCGCCGAGCGGAAGCCGTCGACGCGCGCCAGCGAGCAGAGCATGTCCTCGGGCCCGGAGATGATGGCGATCCTGCGGTGCCCCAGCTCGATCAGGTGGCGGGTGGCGGCGAGGCCGCCGGCCCAGTTGGCCGATCCGACGGACGGCACGTCGGGTTCCGGGTCGCCGGCCGGGTCCACGATCGCGAACGGGATCGCGCGCGAGCGGAGCTTGTGCTTCAGCTCGTCCGGCAGGGTCGAGAAGACCAGCACCACGCCGAGCGGCCGGCGGCGCAGCACGCCGTCGATCCACTCGGGGCCGGGCGCGTGCCGGGTGCCGGACTCGGTGAGCACCACGCTGGCGCCCGTCGACTTGGCGACGTTCTCGACCCCGCGGATGAGCTCCATGGCCCAGGTGCTCTCCAGCTCGTGGAAGACGAGCTCGATGAGCGGCGCCTCGGAGGCGGCCGCCGAGGTGCGCCGGTAGCCATGGGCGTCCAGCAGGCTCTCGATCTTCACACGGGTGGGCGCGGAGACATCCGGCCTGCCGTTGAGCACTTTCGAAACTGTCGAAAGAGAGACGCCAGCTTTGGCCGCCACCTGCGCCAAGGTGACGCGTCCGGTGGACTCATCGTCGTCACGCATGGTGAAAAGGATAGGGCACAGACGCAAGTGCAGGGTCCTGATAACGGTTTGGTAGCAGCCTTCTCCGCATGTTGACCACTTTGCGGTGCGGTCATACCGTCGCTCGGCAATGGACTTTCGGCGATGCTGCCGAAACTTTCGAAGGGCGACGACGATGAAGGCACCCGCACGGCTCCCACGCGCTCTTGCCGCAGCGACGGCCATGGTCATGGGGCTGTCACTGGCGGCCTGCGGCAATTCGGATTCCGGGGGCGATTCCAACACCTTCCACGTGCTGGTCTACGGAGACACCGGCAACAAGGTGGAGAAGGACATCGTCGCGGAGTTCAACAAGACCTCGAAGGTCAAGGCGGTCCTCGACACCATCCCGGGCGCCGACTACCAGGCCAAGCTGCAGACCATCATCAACACCAAGCAGGCGCCGGACGTCTTCTTCAACTGGGGTGGCGGCAGCATCAGGCCGTTCGTCAAGGCGGGCCTGCTCCAGCCGCTCGACGACATGATCAAGACGGACCCCAAGCTGAAGAGCATGTTCGTGCCCACGGTCTTCGACGCCGCCACGGTCGACGGCAAGCCGTACGGAGTGCCCATGCGCGGCACCCAGCCCGTGCTGCTCTTCGACAACAAGAAGGTGCTCGACAGCGCGGGCGTCCAGCAGCCCAAGACCCTGGACGACCTGATGGCGGCGGTGCCCAAGCTCAAGGCGAAGGGCGTCACCCCCATCGCCCTCGGCGGCGGCGACAAGTGGCCGACGCTGATGTGGTTCGAGTACCTCTACGACCGCATCGCCGGCCCCGACGTGCTGAAGAAGGCGCTCTCCGGCGACAAGGACGTCTGGGCGAGCCCCGACAGCAAGAAGGCCCTGGCGGCGATCAAGCAGCTGGTCGGCACCGGCGCCTTCGGCAAGAACTTCGACTCGGTGAAGTACACCGACGGCGGTTCGGTCTCCCTGGTCAACAAGGGCAAGGCCGCCTTCGAGCTGATGGGGTCCTGGTACTTCTCGCAGCAGCAGGACAGCGCCCCCGCGTTCGCCAAGGACGGCCTGGAGTACACCACGTTCCCGACCGTCTCCGGCGGCAAGGGCGACCCGAGCGACCTCGTCGGCAACACCAACAACTACTACTCGGTGATGAAGAAGGCCCCGCACAAGGAGGCCATCGCGAAGTTCCTGGCCTTCATGTACTCGGAGCGCTTCATCAACGACCAGCTCCAGATAGGCAACCTGCCCACCACCACGAACACCAAGGACGCGCTGCACACCTCCACCAACGCCACGTACCTGAACTACCAGTACGACCTGGTGGCCAAGGCGAAGGGCTTCCAGCTCTCCTGGGACCAGGCATACACCCAGGACAACGCCACCCAGCTGCAGAACGCCATCCAGCAGTACTTCAACGGCAGCATCGACCAGGACGGCTTCATCAAGGCCATGCAGGGCCTGAAGACCGACTGAGCGGCCGCACGATCCCGAACTCCACCTGAGAGAGACTCATTCCCTTGGTCACCCTCGCCGCATCCGACGGGCAGGGGCAGCGACAAAGGACACGGCGCCCGGTCACCACCCCGACCGGGCGCCCGGGCATCGCCTGGGCGCTCCCCGCCACCGTCTTCTTCCTGCTCTTCGCCATCGTGCCGCTGATACTCGTCGCCGTGCTCTCCTTCACCAGCTGGAGCGGGCTCGGCGATCCGGTGTTCAACGGACTCGACAACTGGACGAAGCTCTTCGACGACCCGGTCATGATCAAGAGCCTCTGGCTGAGCGTGCTGCTCACCGGGCTCGGAGTCGTCGTCCAGACCCCGCTGAGCATCCTGCTCGGAGTCTGGGCGGCCGGCTCGCAGCGCAACCGGGCCGTGCTGTCCGCGGTCTTCTTCGTGCCGCTGCTGCTGTCCGCCACCGCCGTCTCCATCCTCTGGCGCTCGCTGCTCGACCCGAACTTCGGGGTGCCCTCGCAGATGAAGTGGCTGTTCGGCGACGGCAACCTGTTCGGCAACCAGAGCACCGCCATCGGGGTCCTGGTCTTCGTCGCCGCATGGCAGTTCACGCCGCTGCACACCCTCATCTACCAGGGCGCCACCCGAGCCATACCCGAGGTGCTCTACCAGGCCGCCGCCATCGACGGCGCGGGCCGGGTGCGGCAGTTCTTCCACGTCACCCTGCCGCAGCTGCGCAACGCGATCATCACCTCGATGATCCTGATGATCGTCGGCGGCCTCACCACCTTCGACACCGTGCTCATCCTCACCCAGGGCGGGCCCGGCACGGACACCACCATCAGCGCCTACTACATGTACGACAAGGCCTTCAAGGGCTTCGACTACGGCACCGGTGCCGCAGTCGCGCTGCTGCTCGTCGTCGTCGCCACCGTGATCTCGCTGATCGTGGTGCGCGTCTCCGGCTTCGACAAGATGGCCGGCACCCAGGAGGGCGTGTCATGAGGCAGCGCCCCAACTACCTCGCCGGCATCGCCACCCTGTGCTGGCTGGTCCTCGTGGGCCTGCCCGTCTACGTGATGCTCGGCGCCTCCTTCCAGTCGCAGAGCGACTTCAGCGCCGCCGGACCGCTGAGCTGGCCCGCACACTTCACCTTCGACAACTTCGTCTCCGACTTCCAGAACGGCTTCGGCCAGTACTTCCTGAACACCGTGATCGTCACCGTCTGCGTGGTGGCGATCGTGGCGCTGCTGGTGCCGCCGCTCGCCTTCGCCATCGTCCGGAACATCGGCCGCCGCTCCACCCGGAGCGTCTTCAGGCTCTTCCTGCTCGGCCTCGCCGTGCCCGCGCAGGCCGTGATCGTGCCGATGTTCTACGTGATGAGCCAGCTGGGGCTCTACGACAACCTCATCGGCGTCATCCTGCCCACCGCGGCCTTCTGCCTGCCGGTGTGCGCCCTGATCCTCACCGGCACCATGCGGGAGATCGCCCCCGAGCTGTTCGAGGCCATGACCGTGGACGGCGCCTCCACCCACCGCGTCTTCTTCCAGCTGGTGGTGCCGCTGTCCCGCGGCGGCCTGTCGACCATCGTGGTCTTCTCCGCCCTCCAGGCGTGGAACGGCTTCCTCTTCCCGCTGGTGCTCACCCAGTCCGAGTCCAGCAAGGTGATCACGCTCGGCCTGTACAACTTCCGCACGCAGTACGGCACGAACGTCCCCGGCCTGCTGGCCGCCGTCCTGATGTCCACCGTGCCCATCCTGCTCGTCTATCTCTTCGCCCGCCGCGCCCTGATCCAGGGGCTGATGGGCGTGGGAGGAAAGTGACCGCCAACGTGACCGCCAACCACACCGGGCTCCCCGAGGTCCCCGGGGCAGACGCCCCCGCCGTGACCGCGCCCGCCCCGACCGGTCCCCGGCCCGCCGCACCCGCCCGGCCGCCCGTCCCCGCGGCGGCCCTGGCCCGGGTCGACGAGCTGATCGCCGGCATGACCCTCGAGGAGAAGACCGCCCAGCTCTACGGGCTGTGGGCCGGCGCCTCGCCGGACGGCGCCGAGGTCGCCCCGCACCAGCACGACATGGAGGTCCCGCCGTCCCTGGAGGAGCTGCTGCCGCACGGCCTCGGCCAGCTCACCCGCCCCTTCGGCACCACCCCCGTCGACCCGGCACTCGGTGCCCTCTCGCTGCTGCGCACCCAGCGGCGCATCATGGCGGGCAACCGCTTCGGCATACCGGCGCTCGCCCACGACGAGTGCCTCGCCGGGTTCGCCGCCTGGGGCGCCACCACCTACCCGGTACCGCTGTCCTGGGGCGCGTCGTTCGACCCCGGCCTCGTGCACGACATCGCCCGCGCCATCGGCAGCGACATGCTGTCCGTCGGCGTCCACCAGGGGCTCGCGCCCGTGCTCGACGTGGTGCGCGACGCCCGCTGGGGCCGCGTGGAGGAGACCATCGGCGAGGACCCGTACCTCGTCGGCACCATCGCCACCGCCTACATCCAGGGGCTGGAGTCCGAGGGCGTCGTCGCCACCCTCAAGCACTTCGCCGGCTACTCCGCCTCCCGCGCCGGACGCAACCTCGCTCCCGTCTCCATGGGCCCGCGCGAACGCGCCGACGTCATCCTGCCGCCGTTCGAGATGGCGGTCCGGGAGAGCGGCGTGCGCTCCGTGATGGCCGCCTACACGGACACCGACGGCCTGCCCTCCACCGACGACGAGGCCCTGCTCACCGGGCTGCTCCGGGACACCTGGGGCTTCACCGGCACCGTCGTCGCCGACTACTTCGGCATCGCCTTCCTGAAGAACCTGCACGCCGTCGCCGCCGACCTGGCCGGAGCCGCCGGCGCCGCGCTCGGCGCCGGCGTCGACGTCGAACTGCCCACGGCCAACGCCTACAGGGCCCCGCTGCGCGCCGCCCTGGCCGCGGGCGAGGTCCCCGAGGCCGTGGTGGACCGGGCGCTGCGCAGGGTGCTGCTCCAGAAGGCCGAGTTCGGGCTGCTCGACCCCGGCTACTCGCCGGTGCCCGCCGCGCTGGCCGACGCCGACCCGGACGGCCCGGACGCCACCGAGCGGCTGCGCGGCACCATCGACCTGGACAGCCCCCGCAACCGCGAGCGCGCCCGCGCCCTCGCCGAGGCCTCCGCCGTCCTGCTGCGCAACGACGGCACCCTGCCGCTCGCGCGGCCGGCGCGGATCGCCCTCATCGGCCCCCAGGCGGCCACCCCGACCGCCGTGCTCGGCTGCTACTCGTTCCCCGTGCACGTCGGCGGCCAGCACCCCGGTGTGCCGGTCGGGATCGGGCTGCCCACCCTGCATGAGGCGCTGACCGCGGAGTTCCCCGACGCGGACATCGTTGTCGCCCAGGGCTGCACGGTCGACGGGCCCGGCACCGACGGCTTCGACGAGGCCCTGCGGGCGGCCCGGGACTGCGACGTCGCCGTCGTCGCGCTCGGCGACCGCGCCGGCCTCTTCGGCCGCGGCACCAGCGGCGAGGGCTGCGACGCCGAGTCCCTCGCACTGCCCGGCGTGCAGGGACAGCTCCTCGACGCCCTGCTCGACACCGGCACGCCCGTCGTCCTCACCCTGCTCGCCGGGCGGCCCTACGTGCTCGGGCGCGCCGCCGAGGGCGCCGCCGCGATCGTGGAGGCGTTCTTCCCCGGCCAGGAGGGGCCGGCGGCCGTCGCCGGCGTGCTCTCCGGCCGGGTCAACCCGTCCGGGCGGCTGCCGGTCAGCGTGCCCGCCTCCGCCGGAGTGCACCCCGCGACCTACCTGGCCGCGCCGCTCGCCGGCGCCAGCGACGTCTCCAACATCGACCCCACGCCCGCCTTCCCCTTCGGCCACGGCCTGTCCTACACCACCTTCGGCTGGTCGGACCTCGCCACCGAGACCCAGGCCGCGCCCACCGACGGCACCCTGCGGCTGTCCTTCACGCTCACCAACACCGGTGAGCGGGCCGGCGCCGAGGTCGTGCAGCTCTACGTGCACGACCCCGTGGCGTCCGTGGTGCAGCCCGTGCAGCGCCTCATCGGCTACCTCAAGGTCGCCCTGGAGCCGGGGGAGAGCACCCGCGTCCGGGTGGCCGTCCCCGCCGACGTCACGTCCTTCACGGGACGCGACGGCCGCCGCCGCGTCGAACCGGGCGACCTGGAACTGCGTCTCGGCGCCTCCAGCGGCGACATCCGGCTGACCGCCCGCACCCGCCTCACCGGGGCGGCCCGGCACGTCGACCACACCCGCGCCCTGCACGCCCTCGTCGAGCGGGCGGACAAGGGCACCGGGGAGGGCGGCGCCTGACCGGACGGGCCCGAGGACCGGTGCGGCGCTCCGCCGGCGCCGCACCGATCCGTCAGGCTCTAGGCTGGCGGGCATGCCCACGCTGATACTCCTCCGGCACGGTCGGTCCACCGCCAACACCACCGGAGTACTCGCCGGCCGCACACCGGGTGTCGGGCTCGACGAGCGCGGCCTCGCCCAGGCCGCTGCCCTTCCGGGGCGGCTCGGCGACCTGCCGCTCGCCCTGGCCGTCAGCAGCCCCCTCCAGCGGTGCAACGAGACCCTGGCACCGCTGCTCGAAGCGCGCCCCGGCCTCGCCCTGCACACCGACGACCGCCTCAACGAGTGCGACTACGGGGACTGGTCGGGCCGCAAGCTGGCCGAACTCACGGACGAGCCCGTCTGGGAGACCGTCCAGCAGCACCCCTCGGCCGCCGCCTTCCCGGGCGGCGAGTCCCTGCGCGCCATGGCCACCCGCGCCGCGGAGGCGGTGCGCGAGTGGAACGAGCGCGTCGAGCGCGAGCACGGCCCCGACGCCGTGTACGCGGTGTGCTCGCACGGCGACGTCATCAAGTCCCTTGTCGCCGACGCCCTCGGCCTGCACCTGGACCTCTTCCAGCGGATCTCCGTGGACCCCTGCTCGGTCACCGCGATCCGCTACACCCGCCTGCGCCCCTTCCTGCTGCGCCTCGGCGAGACCGGCGACCTCGCGGGGCTCGCACCGCGTGAGAACTCCGCGGACGGCAAGGCAAAAGCGCAGGCCCCACAGGGAGACGCGACGGTCGGAGGCGGTGCGGGCGCACCGTGATCGTTCACCGCAGTAGGGTGAGTCGATCGCACCGGGCGCTCGCCCGGTGCGGCCATGCCAGCGACCCGCCCACCGACCCGACGGACCGGTACCAGACCGGCGTCAGACCCAGCAGCCGATAACCACAGTCGATTCCACATGGAGACAGGACGTGTCCCGTCAGGTGTTCCTCTACGACCCACCGGAACGTTTCGTGGCCGGTACGGTCGGGCTGCCCGGACGCCGCACCTTCTTCCTCCAGGCCTCCGCCGGAACCAGGGTGACGAGCGTCGCCCTGGAGAAGACCCAGGTGGCGGCACTCGCGGAGCGCATGGACGAACTCCTCGACGAGGTCGTCCGGCGCAGCGGCGGCAGCGCGTCCGTGCCGGCCGTCGCCCCCTCGGAGATCTCCGACACCGCCCCGCTCGACACCCCCGTGGAGGAGGAGTTCCGCGTCGGGACCATGGCCCTGGCCTGGGATGGTGACGAGCAGCGCATGATCGTCGAGGCGCAGGCCCTGGTCGAGCTGGACGCCGACTCGGAGGACGACCTCGCCGCGGCCGAGGAGCGGCTGCTCCAGGACGAGGAGAACGGCCCGCCCATGCTGCGCGTGCGCCTCAGCGGCTCCCAGGCCAGGGCGTTCGCGAAGCGCGCCCTGGAAGTCGTCAACGCCGGACGCCCGCCCTGCCCGCTGTGCAGTCTGCCGCTCGACCCGGAGGGACACGTATGTCCGCGCCAGAACGGATACCGCCGCGGAGCGTGACCGCCACCGACCTGCTCGCGCACGGCGAGCTGACGGTGCGCGGCCGGATCCGTGAGGCGTCGAACGCGGTGCTCTTCTGCGGCATCGAGTACGAGGGCGAGAGCGCGGAGTGCGTCTACAAGCCGGTCGCCGGCGAGCGCCCGCTCTGGGACTTCCCCGACGGCAACCTGGCGCGGCGCGAGGTGGCCGCGTACGAGGTCTCCGAGGCGCTCGGCTGGGAGCTGGTGCCGCCGACCGTGCTGCGCGACGGGCCCCACGGCGAGGGCATGTGCCAGCTGTGGATCGAGACGCTGCCGCAGGACACCGCACCCGAGCTGCTCGCGCTCGTCGACGCCGAGGAGCCGGAGCCCGGCTGGAAGGCCATCGGCCTCGCCGAGGTCGCCGAGGGGCGCACGGCGCTGCTGGTGCACGCCGACGACCCCCGGCTGCGCAGGCTCGCGGTCTTCGACGCGGTGGTCAACAACGCCGACCGCAAGGGCGGCCACCTGCTGCCGGCCGCCGAGGACCGGCTGTACGGCATCGACCACGGCGTCACCTTCAACACCGAGAACAAGCTGCGCACGCTGCTGTGGGGATGGGCCGGGGAGCCCCTGCCCGGGGAGGCCCTGACCGCGCTCTCCGAGCTGACGAAGTCACTCGCCGACGGGGCCCCGCTCGCGAGCCGGCTCGCCGACCTGATCACACCGGCCGAGCTGGACGCCACCCGGGACCGCGTGGCCGCCATGCTCGACTCGGGCCGCCACCCGTCGCCATCCGGCGAGTGGCCGGCCATCCCCTGGCCTCCGGTGTAGCCACGGCGGCGCGGCCACGGCCGAGGGGCCGCGGAGCAGGACGGACGGCGGCTCGCGGGGGAGGGCGGGCCGTTGTGGATCACACCCCGAGCGGGAACGCAAGAGTGCCTTCCCGGCCATCTGCCCAGGTCCGGTTCGTAGGTGGAGCCATCGTCCGGTTACGCTCATGACATGCATGCATGGCCTGCTCCTGAGGTCCCCGCCCTGCCCGGCAGAGGCCGCGACCTACGGATCCACGACACCGCGACCGGTGGCCTCGTCACCCTCGACCCCGGTCCTGTCGCCCGCATATACGTCTGCGGAATCACCCCGTACGACGCGACCCACCTGGGGCACGCGGCGACGTACAACGCGTTCGACCTCGTCCAGCGCGTGTGGCTCGACACTCAGCGGCAGGTGCACTACGTCCAGAACGTCACCGACGTCGACGACCCGCTGCTGGAGCGCGCGGTGCGCGACGGCATCGACTGGACCGGCCTCGCCGAGCGCGAGACCGCCCTGTTCCGGGAGGACATGGCGGCGCTGCGGATGCTGGCCCCGCAGCACTACATCGGGGTCGTGGAGGCCATACCCGGCATCGTCCCGGTCGTCGAGCGGCTGCGGGACGCCGGGGCGGCCTACGAGCTGGACGGCGACATCTACTTCTCCGTCGCGGCCGACGCCCACTTCGGCGCCGTCTCCGGCCTGGACGCGGCCGCGATGCGGCTGCTCTCCGCCGAGCGGGGCGGGGACCCGGAGCGGCCCGGCAAGAAGAACCCCCTCGACGCGCTCCTGTGGCGCGCCGCCAGGGACGGCGAGCCGAGCTGGGACGGCGGTTCGCTGGGCCCCGGCAGGCCCGGCTGGCACATCGAGTGCGTCGCCATCGCCCTCGACCACCTGGGCATGGGCTTCGACGTCCAGGGCGGCGGCTCCGACCTGGCCTTCCCGCACCACGAGATGGGCGCCTCGCACGCGCAGTCGCTGACCGGCGAGTTCCCCTTCGCCAAGGCCTATGTGCACGCGGGCATGGTGGCGTTGGACGGCGAGAAGATGTCCAAGTCCAAGGGGAACCTGGTCTTCGTCTCCGACCTCCGCAAGGACGGCGTGGACCCCGCCGCGATCCGGCTCGCGCTGCTGGCTCACCACTACCGCTCCGACTGGGAGTGGACGAGCGGTGTGCTCGACGAGGCCGTGGACCGCCTGGAGCGGTGGCGCGCCGCGGTCTCCCGGCCCGACGGCCCACCCGCCCTCGCCCTCGTCGAGGAGGTGCGCGAAGCCCTCGCCCACGACCTGGACGCCCCGGCAGCCCTCGCCGCGGTGGACCGCTGGGCGGCCCTCCAGAACGAACGGGGCGGCACGGACACGGGCGCCCCCGGCGTGGTCTCCCGCACGGCGGACGCGCTCTTGGGCGTGGCCCTCTAACCGGGCCCCCTCGGTCAGGGTGTGCCCCGGAAGGGGCGCGGGGAACTGCTGGGGGCACCTCCCACGCCCTTCAGGCAGTGGGGGACAGCCACGACGAGACCGTCGGGTCGCCACCCTCGGGAGGGGGCTGGTTCTGTCCTGTTCGGGCCGCTGGCCGGTGGGTGGTTGCTCGCCCTCTTGAGGACGGGGCTTCGCCCCGAGGGGGCGCGTCAGCGCTTGAAAAGGGGCGCGGGGAACTGCGCGACAAGCCACGACGAGACCGTCGGGTCGCCACCCTCGGGAGGGGGCTGGTTCTGTCCTGTTCGGGCCGCTGGCCGGTGGGTGGTTGCTCGCCCTCTTGAGGACGGGGCTTCGCCCCGAGGGGGCGCGTCAGCGCTTGAAAAGGGGCGCGGGGAACTGCGCGACAAGCCACGACGAGACCGTCGGGTCGCCACCCTCGGGAGGGGGCTGGTTCTGTCCTGTTCGGGCCGCTGGCCGGTGGGTGGTTGCTCGCCCTCTTGAGGACGGGGCTTCGCCCCGAGGGGGCGCGTCAGCGCTTGAAAAGGGGCGCGGGGAACTGCGCGACAAGCCACGACGAGACCGTCGGGTCGCCACCCTCGGGAGGGGGCTGGTTCTGTCCTGTTCGGGCCGCTGGCCGGTGGGTGGTTGCTCGCCCTCTTGAGGACGGGGCTTCGCCCCGAGGGGGCGCGTCAGCGCTTGAAAAGGGGCGCGGGGAACTGCGCGACAAGCCACGACGAGACCGTCGGGTCGCCACCCTCGGGAGGGGGCTGGTTCCGTCGTGTCCGGGCCACCGGCAGGTGGTGAGTTGCTCGCGCAGTTCCCCGCGCCCCTCAGGACCGGCCGTTGGCGCGAAGCGCCGGAGCAGGGGCGAGGCCCAGCGTGGTGACCGTCGGCGATTCGCGCCCCGGACGGGGCGCTACTCGGGGGACTCGTCCCCCTCGTCCTCGTCACCCCCGCGCCGCGGCCTCCGCGGCGGCCTGGTCCGGCCGCTGGGATTGTCGCGCAGGTACGAGGAGTCCCCGCCCTCCGTGGCGTGACCGCCTGCCGTGCCGCCCGGACCGCCGCCGTCCCGGCGCCGGAGGTAGCGCTCGAACTCGCGGGCGATCGCCTCGCCGGACGCCTCCGGCAGGTCGGCCGTGTCCCGTGCCTCCTCCAGCGTCTGCACGTACTCCGCGACCTCGCTGTCCTCCGCGGCCAACTGGTCCACGCCGACCTGCCACGCCCGCGCGTCCTCCGGCAGCTCGCCGAGCGGGATGCGCATGTCGATGAGGTCCTCGAGGCGGTTCAGCAGCGCCAGGGTGGCCTTCGGGTTCGGCGGCTGCGAGACGTAGTGCGGCACGGCGGCCCACAGGCTCACGGCCGGTACCCCGGCATGGGTGCACGCCTCCTGGAGGATGCCGACGATGCCCGTGGGGCCCTCGTACTTGGTCTCCTCCAGGTTCATCGTGCGAGCCAGGTCGGGGTCCGAGGTCACACCGCTGACGGGAACCGGCCGGGTGTGCGGGGTGTCGCCGAGCAGCGCCCCCAGCACCACCACCAGTTCCACGCCGAGCTCGTGCGCGAAGCCCAGCAGTTCGTTGCAGAACGAGCGCCATCGCATGGACGGCTCGATGCCCCGGACCAGCACGAGGTCACGCGGCTTCTCGCCGCCGACCCTGACCACCGAGAGCCGGGTCGTCGGCCAGGTGATCTTGCGGATCCCGTCGTCCAGCCACACCGTGGGGCGGTTGACCTGGAAGTCGTAGTAGTCCTCGGCGTCCAGCGCCGCGAACACCTCGCCCTTCCACTCCCGCTCCAAGTGCGCGACCGCGGTGGAGGCGGCGTCGCCCGCGTCGTTCCAGCCTTCGAACGCTGCCACCATGACCGGGTCGACCAGCTCGGGCATCCCGTCGAGCTCGATCACCCAGTGCCTCCTTCCGATGTGTCTCCCGTACATCCCAACCTTACGGCCCCCGCGGGGCCCCTCCGCAGCCCCTTTGCGCGGGTGAGTGAAGTGATCAGCGTCCTGTCGAAGATCGCGTAGACTGCCCGCGCCGGTCGCATGGCCGCCTCCCCGCGCACTCGCGGACGCAGGCCGGCGCCCCGCGCGGCCCCCGGGCCCGGGCCCGGGCGCCAGCGCCACGTGCCCGTCCGACCACCCCTCCCGGCGCCCGCCGCACGGAACGTCCCCCGCACACCGTGAGCGGGTGTGTCCGGAGCGTCAGGGCGTCGAGGGCTGTGGGAGCCGGCGTCGAGGGCTGTCAGAGCGTGGAGCGCAGCCACTGCTCCACGCTCGCGATGTGCACCGTCGCCCAGGAGCGTGCCGCCTCCGCGTCCTGGTCGCGCAGTGCCGCGAGGATCGCGCGGTGCTCGTGCAGGGTGCGGCTGACCGCGTCCTCCTGGGTCAGGCCGCGCCAGATGCGGGCCCGGGTCGTCGGCCCCGAGAGGCCGTCGAGCAGCGAGCAGAGCACGGAGTTCCCGGACGTCTGCACGATGCCGCGGTGGAACTCCAGGTCGCACGCGACCAGTTCCTCCACGGAGGGCGCCTCGCCCAGCGCGTCGAGTTGCAGCGTCAGCGCGTCGAGCTGGGCGTTGCTGATCCGGGACGCCGCCATCGCCGTCGCGGCCGGCTCCAGGATCCGGCGCACCGCCAGGAACTCGAGCACCGTGTCGTCGCGGTGGAAGTCCACGACGAAGCTCAGCGCCTCCAGCAGCAACTGCGGGTCCAGGCTCGTCACGTAGGTGCCGTCGCCCTGCCGTACGTCGAGGATCCGGATCAGCGACAGCGCGCGCACCGCCTCCCGCAGGGAGTTGCGGGACAGTCCCAGGTCAGCGGCCAGCTCGCTCTCCTTGGGCAACCGGTCGCCGGGGCGCAGCGCGCCGGAGACGATCATTCCCTTGATCTTCTCGATCGCCTCGTCGGTGACAGCCATGGCCCCGTCCTCCCCGGTTAGACATCCGATGTCTCAGCCTGAGCACATTATGCGGGTGGCCCGCGCGTCCGGTCGCCGCCCCCGGTCGACCGCGGGACGGCCCGCGCCCATCGCGGTGCCGCCACGGGCGAGGAGGCCGCACCTGGCGCCGACCCGGCGGCAGGCCCGACGGGTCGGCTGTGCCGTGTGGGAGGGGTCCACACGCAGTCTCCCGCGCCCTTCCGGGGTGCTCCGCCGGCGCGACAGAGCCTTGAAACAGGGCGCGGGGGACCGCGCTGAGCCGGGCCGCAGCGGGCCGGCTCAGGCGTGGTCGAGCAGGCGCTGCACCTCCGCCCGCACGCCGGCGTCGTCCAGCCCGCGGATCGTGAGCGTGGTGCGCCGCCGCAGCACGTCGTCCACGGTCTGCGCCCACTCCTGGTCGCGGGCCCAGACGACCTGGGCCCAGATCTCGGGGGCGTCCGGGTGGATGCGCTCGGCCAGCTCCGGATACTCGTCCGCCAGGCGGGCGATGCCGAAGGCGAGCGAGCCGTAGTGCGTGGCGAGGTGGCGGGCGGTGTCGGGCTCCATCTGGCGGCCCGGCACCGGGTGCTCCACCAGCAGCCGGTGGGCGACGGCGCGCGGGCTGGCCATGCCCGGCAGCGGCATCCGCTTCGGCAGCCGCGACATCGGCTCGAACTCCTCGCCCAGCGGCCGGCCGGGCAGGCTCTGGAGCTTCGCCATCACGGTGCGCCCGATGTGCCGGAACGTCGTCCACTTGCCGCCCGCGACGGACAGCATGCCGCCCCTGCCCTCGGTGACCACCGTCTCCCGCTTGGCCTTGGCGGTGTCCCCGGGGCCGCCGGGCAGCACCCGCAGGCCCGCGAAGGAGTACGTGATCAGGTCGCGGGACAGCTGGCGGTCGCGCAGCGAGAACGCCGCCTCGTCGAGGATCTGCGCGGTGTCCCGCGCGGTGACCGAGACGTCCGCCGGATCGCCCTCGTACGCCTCGTCGGTGGTGCCGAGCAGGAGCATGTCCTCCCACGGCAGCGCGAAGGTGATGCGGTACTTGTCGATGGGGGTGGCCAGCGCCGCCCGCCAGGGGGAGGTCCGCTTGAGGACCAGGTGCGCGCCCTTGGAGAGCCGGATGGACGGCTCGGCGCCCCGGTCCTCCAAGCGCCGCAGGTGGTCGACCCAGGGGCCGGTGGCGTTGAGCACCAGGCGGGCGTCGACTCCGAACTCGGTGCTGTCCCTGCGGTCCTTGAGCTCCGCGCCGGTGACCCGGCCCAGCGTGAAGCGGAGCCCCGTCACCTCGGCGTGGTTGAGCACCACGGCCCCGGCGTCCACCGCCGCGCGGACCGTCATCAGCGCCATCCGCGCGTCGTTCATCTGGTCGTCGCCGTACACGGCCACGGCCTTGAGGTTCTCCGTGCGCAGCTCCGGCACGTCCTGGCGGGCCTTGGCGGGGCTCAGCAGGTGGCCCACGCCGTCGCCGAACGCGGACAGCGCCGAGTAGGCGAGCACGCCCGCGCCCAGCTTGGCCGCGCCGTGCGGGCCGTTCCGGTAGACGGGCAGGTAGAAGCGGAGCGGGTTCGACAGGTGCGGGGCCACCTGGCGGGCCACCGCGCGCCGCTCGAAGTGGTTCTCCGCCACCAGCCGCACCGCACCGGTCTGGAGGTACCGCAGCCCGCCGTGCAGCAGTTTGGAGGAGGCCGAGGAGGTGGCCGCGGCGAAGTCACCGGCGTCCACCAGTGCCACCCGCAGTCCGGACTGGGCGGCGTGCCAGGCGGTCGAGATCCCGAGGATCCCGCCGCCTATCACCAGGAGGTCGTAGGTCGTGCGGGACAGCCGCTCCCGGGTCTCGGCGCGGCTGTCCGTGCCCCGCAGCGCCCTGGGACCGGCCACCGGCCGGGCCTTGTCGGGTGCGGGGACGCTCTGCAGGGTGGTCATGGTGGTGTCTCCCCATGCTTGGTGCTTATCCACGGCACCGGCGCGGACGTCTGAGGCCGCGCCGGTGCCGTGCGTCTCGTGGTGGCCCCGGCCCGGGTGCCCGGCAGGTCGCCGGGCCCGGTGCCGGGGCCCCGTGCCTCAGTCCTCCAGCCAGCCCATCGTCCGCTGGACGGCCTTCAGCCAGAGCTTGTACTCGCGGTCGCGGGTCGCCTCGTCCATCTGGGGCGTCCACTCCGCGGCCCGGCGCCAGTTGGCGCGCAGCGTGTCGATGTCGGGCCAGAAACCGGTGGCGAGACCGGCGGCGTAGGCGGCGCCCAGGGCGGTGGTCTCGGCGACCATGGGACGCACCACGGGCGCGTCCAGCACATCGGCGAGGGTCTGCATCAGCAGGTTGTTGGCGGTCATGCCGCCGTCCACCTTGAGGGCGCTCACCTCGACGCCGGAGTCCTTCTTCATCGCGTCGGCGATCTCCTTCGTCTGCCACGCGGTGGCCTCCAGCACGGCACGCGCGATGTGCGCCTTGGTGACGTACCGGCTGAGACCGGCGATCACCCCTCGCGCGTCGGAGCGCCAGTAGGGGGCGAACAGGCCGGAGAAGGCCGGCACGAAGTAGGCGCCGCCGTTGTCCTCCACCTGCGACGCCAGGGTCTCGATCTCGGCGGCGGTACTGATCAGGCCCATCTGGTCGCGCATCCACTGCACCAGCGCGCCGGTGACCGCGATGGAGCCCTCCAGGGCGTACACCGCCTGCTGGTCGCCGATGCGGTAGCCGACCGTGGTGATCAGGCCCGAGTACGAGTTGATGGCCTTGTGGGCGGTGTTGATCAGCATGAACGTGCCCGTGCCGTACGTGGACTTGGCCTCGCCCTCGTCGAAGCAGGTCTGGCCGAACAGCGCCGCCTGCTGGTCGCCGAGCGCGGAGGCGACCGGCACGTCCCGCAGCAGCTCGCCCAGCGTGCCGCCCTTGACGTCCCCGTACACCTCGGACGAGGAGCGGATCTCGGGCAGCATCTGCCTGGGTACGCCGATGGAGTTGCAGATGCGCTCGTCCCACTCCATGGAGTGCAGGTTCATCAGCATGGTGCGCGACGCGTTGGTGACGTCGGTGACGTGCCGGCCGCCGTTGACACCGCCGGTGAGGTTCCAGATGACCCAGGAGTCCATCGTGCCGAAGAGGATGTCGCCGGCCTCGGCGCGCTCCCGCAGGCCCTCGACGTTGTCGAGCAGCCAGCGGGCCTTCGGCCCCGCGAAGTAGGTCGCCAGCGGCAGGCCCGTCTCGCGGCGGAAGCGGTCCTGGCCGACGTTGCGGCCCAGCTCCTTGACGAGCGCGTCGGTGCGGGTGTCCTGCCAGACGATGGCGTTGTGCACCGGCTGCCCGGTCTTGCGGTCCCACAGCAGGGTGGTCTCGCGCTGGTTGGTGATGCCGATCGCCTTGATGTCGTTGCGGGTGACGCCCGCCTTGGTGATGGCGCCGGCGACGACCTCCTGCACGTTGCGCCAGATCTCGGTGGCGTCGTGCTCGACCCAGCCGGGCCTCGGGAAGATCTGCTCGTGCTCCTTCTGGTCGACGGAGACGATCCGGCCGTCCCGGTCGAAGACGATGCAGCGGCTGGAGGTGGTGCCCTGGTCGATGGCCGCGATGAACGGCCCCTCGCCGTGGGAGTGGGAAGCGGTGGTTGCGTCGGTCACGGTGTGCTCCAGAAGTTCTCGGGGGCTGCTCGGCTCGGGGGAGTGGTGACTGGGGCCCGCGGGCTGAGGACACGTCCGCGGCTTTCGGTGCGTGCGGCCCGGGGACGGCGCTCGCAACCCGCCGGGGCCTGTCCGCCGGGGTTCGGCGGCCTGTCGGCGTCCGGCGGTGCCGGTCGGCGTGTCCCAGGTGTGTCAGGCGAACGCGGCGTTGTACAGGAGCGCCGCGAGGGCGCCGCCTATCAGCGGGCCGACGACGGGTATCCACGCGTAGCTCCAGTCGGAGCCGCCCTTGTTCGGCAGCGGGAGCAGGGCGTGCACGATGCGGGGACCGAGGTCACGTACCGGGTTGATGGCGTAGCCCGTGGGCCCGCCGAGCGAGAGGCCGATGCCGACCACCACGAACGACGTGATCAGGGCGCCGAGGGTGCCCAGACCGTTGCCGCTGTCGTTGAGGCCCTGGGTGAGGATCGCGATGACCAGGACGAAGGTGGCAATGATCTCGGTCGCCAGGTTCTGGGCGACGTTGCGGATCTCGGGCCCCGTGGAGAAGACGCCGAGCACCGGGCCCGCGGCGGGGGCCGCCTTCCGGTCGACCATGGCCTCTTCGGTGGTCCGGGCCGCCACGATCTCCGGGTCGGTCAGGTGCGCCTGGAACTGCCCGTAGTAGGCGAGCCACACCAGTACCGCGCCGATCATCGCACCGAGCAGCTCGGAACCCAGGTAGACCGGGACGTCGCTCCACTTGGTGCCGCCTTCTATGGCGAGCCCTATGGTCACGGCCGGATTCAGATGGGCGCCGGACACGCCCCCGGCGACATACGCGCCGGTCAGCACCGCGAAACCCCATCCGAGGGTGATCGCGACCCAGCCGGCGTTCCGCGCTTTGGAACGCGTGAGTGTGGCGGCGGCGACAACGCCGCCGCCGAGGAGGATGAGCAGGGCGGTACCTGTGGTCTCGCCGATGAAGATGTCGGAGCTGGACACCCGCGACTCCTTTGTCCTTCGTCCAGGGGAAGGCGAACCCCAGGATTCCCGCCCCAGTGGTCCGCGCCCCTCATCACATGAGGGTGTTGCGGCCGTGGCGTTGCCACACTCTAGTGCGTATTGCCGTTAAGTGTTCGACAATGCCGACCGATGGACGCGAGTGTCACTCCGGTGTCGCTGGCTCGTCAAGGGTCCCGGTTCGAAAATCCGATCGTTGACCGATCCCCGGCGGGACAAGCTCAGAAACGTCCGGCGCCGAGGTCCCGGGACACGGAGCGGGCGCAGTCGCGCACCGCCGCGATCAGCTCGCCACGCAGCTCGCCCTCCCGGCACGCCCGCTCCACCGCGCCCGTGACGCCCACCGCGCCCACCGGCATGCGGCGCCGGTCGTGGATGGGCGCCGCCACCGAGGCCACGCCCTCCCAGGTCTCCTCTATGTCGGCGGCCCAGCCCCGCGCGCGTGTGAGATCGAGCACCGCCTCGAAGTCCTCCGGCGAGCAGACCGTGCGCCCCGTGTACGGGCTGCGGTCCGTCTCCAGGGCCTGGGTGTGCGCCACCGGGTCGTACGCGGCGAGCACCTTGCCCAGCGCGGTGGAGTGCAGCGGCTGCATGGCCCCCACCTCCAGCACCTGCCGGCTGTCGTCGGGCCGGAAGACGTGGTGCACGATCAGCACGCCGTTCTGGTGCAGCACGCCCAGGTAGGCGGCCTCGCCGGTGGAGCGCGCCAGGTCGTCGGTCCACACCAGCGCCCGGGAGCGCAACTCGTGCACGTCCAGGTAGCTGTTGCCCAGCCTGAGCAGCTCCGCGCCGAGCTGGTAGCGGCCCGAGGCCGGGTCCTGCTCGACGAACCCCTCGTCGTGCAGGGTGCGCAGGATGCCGTGCGCGGTGCCCTTGGCCAGACCCAGGGAGGAGGCGATGTCCGACAGCCCGAGCCGCCGCTCGCCGCCCGCCAGCAGCCGCAGCATCGCCGCCGCCCGTTCGAGCGACTGGATGTTCCGTGCCATCCCCTTGAAGCCTCCGTTCCTCGGCGGCCTCCACCGGCCGCGTCTGCACACGGCCTCCCGGACGCCACGCATTCGTATGGCCTCCGCGAGGCGTGGTCGGCATTGCTGAACAGTATCGGTCGTTGCCGACCTGTAGCCAAGAGTCGGCAAACACTGTCCGGCGCCCGGCCGCCCACCCGGTCGGCCCAGAGCCGACCCGTCCGGCGCATCTTCCCCCTGGCGGGAGAGCCGGCCGCGGCATGCCCGGAGCCCCGCCGGACCCGTCCGCCTCCTGGACGAAGCGGCGCACCGAAACGATGTCCGGGCTAGGCTGGCCGGGTGCGCCCTCTCCCGAGAGGGCGCAAAGCCGACAGCCGTCGCATTCAGGGAGCTCACTCATGGCCTCGTCGCCGACGCCAACCTCTTCGACGTCCACCCCCACGACCGCGCCCGGCAGCCGCGAGCGCATCGCCGCCCTCCGCGAAGCCCTCGCCACCCGGGTCGTGGTGGCCGACGGGGCGATGGGCACCATGCTCCAGGCGCAGGATCCCACCCTCGAAGACTTCCAGGACCTCGAAGGCTGCAACGAGGTCCTCAACGTCACCCGCCCCGACATCGTCCGCTCCGTGCACGAGGAGTACTTCGCGGCGGGCGTCGACTGCGTGGAGACCAACACCTTCGGGGCCAACGCCTCCGCCATGGGCGAGTACGAGATCGCCCACCGCATCTTCGAGCTGTCGGAAGCAGGCGCCCGGATCGCCCGCGGGGTCGCCGACACCGTCACCGGCGAGAGCGGCCGGCAGCGCTGGGTGCTGGGCTCCATGGGCCCCGGCACCAAGCTCCCCACCCTCGGACACGCCCCCTACACGGTGCTGCGGGACGGCTTCCAGCAGAACGCCGAGGGCCTGATCGCCGGCGGAGCCGACGCGCTCATCGTCGAGACCACCCAGGACCTGCTCCAGACCAAGGCCGCCGTCCTGGGCGCCCGGCGCGCCATCGAGGCCAGCGGCAGCGACCTCCCGCTGCTCTGCTCGCTCGCCTTCGAGACCACCGGCACCATGCTGCTCGGCTCCGAGATCGGCGCCGCCCTGACCGTGCTCGAACCCCTCGGCATCGACATGATCGGCCTCAACTGCTCCACGGGCCCCGCCGAGATGAGCGAGCACCTGCGCTATCTCACCCGCCACTCGCGCATCCCGCTGCTCTGCATGCCCAACGCCGGCCTCCCGGTGCTCGGCAAGGACGGTGCGTACTTCCCGCTCGAACCCGAGGGCCTCGCCGACGCGCAGGAGACCTTCGTCCGCGAGTACGGCCTCTCCCTCGTCGGCGGCTGCTGCGGCACCACCCCCGAGCACCTGCGCCAGGTCGTCGAGCGGGTGCGCGGCGCCGAGCCCGCGACCCGCGAGCCGCGGCCCGAGCCGGGCGCCGCATCCCTCTACCAGGCCGTGTCGTTCCGGCAGGACACCTCGTACCTCGCCATCGGCGAGCGCACCAACGCCAACGGCTCCAAGAAGTTCCGCACGGCGATGCTGGAGGGCCGCTGGGACGACTGCGTGGAGATGGCCCGCGACCAGATCCGCGAGGGCGCCCACATGCTGGACCTCTGCGTGGACTACGTCGGCCGGGACGGCGTCGCCGACATGGAGGAGCTGGCCGGCCGGTTCGCCACCGCCTCCACGCTGCCCATCGTGCTGGACTCCACCGAGGTCGACGTGATCCGCGCCGGCCTGGAGAAGCTGGGCGGCCGGGCGGTCATCAACTCCGTCAACTACGAGGACGGCGACGGCCCCGAGTCCCGCTTCGCCAAGGTCACCGCGCTCGCCCGCGAGCACGGCGCGGCCCTGATCGCGCTCACCATCGACGAGGAGGGCCAGGCCCGCACCGTCGAGAACAAGGTCGCCATCGCCGAGCGGCTGATCGACGATCTCACCGGCAACTGGGGCATCCACGAGTCCGACATCCTCATCGACTGCCTGACGTTCACCATCTGTACCGGCCAGGAGGAGTCCCGCGGCGACGGCATCGCCACCATCGAGGCGATCCGCGAGCTGAAGCGCCGCCACCCCGATGTGCAGACCACGCTCGGCCTGTCCAACATCTCCTTCGGCCTCAACCCCGCCGCCCGGATCGTCCTCAACTCCGTCTTCCTGGACGAGTGCGTCAAGGCGGGCCTGGACTCGGCGATCGTGCACGCCTCCAAGATCCTGCCGATCGCGCGCCTGGACGAGGAGCAGGTGCAGGTCGCCTGGGACCTGATCTACGACCGCCGCCGCCCGGCCCAGGGCGAGACGCCCGCCTACGACCCGCTGCAGCGCCTGATGGCCCTCTTCGAGGGCGTCGACACGAAGTCCATGAAGGCCGGCAAGGCCGAGGAACTCGCCGCGCTGCCCCTGGAGGAGCGCCTCAAGCGGCGGATCATCGACGGCGAGAAGAACGGCCTGGAGGCCGACCTCGACAGCGCCCTTCAGAGCCGTCCCGCGCTCGACATCGTCAACGACACCCTGCTCGACGGCATGAAGGTGGTCGGCGAGCTGTTCGGCTCCGGGCAGATGCAGCTGCCGTTCGTGCTCCAGTCCGCCGAGGTCATGAAGTCCGCGGTGGCCCACCTGGAGCCGCACATGGAGAAGACGGACGACGACGGGGGCAAGGGCACCATCGTGCTCGCCACCGTCCGCGGCGACGTGCACGACATCGGCAAGAACCTCGTCGACATCATCCTCTCCAACAACGGCTACAACGTCGTCAACCTGGGCATCAAGCAGCCCGTCTCCGCGATCCTGGACGCGGCCCAGGAGAACCGGGCCGACGTCATCGGCATGTCCGGACTGCTGGTGAAGTCCACCGTGATCATGAAGGAGAACCTGGAGGAGCTGAACCAGCGCGGCCTCGCCGACCGCTACCCGGTGATCCTCGGCGGCGCCGCCCTGACCCGCGCCTATGTCGAGCAGGACCTCCACGAGCTCTACCAGGGCGAAGTGCGCTACGCCCGCGACGCCTTCGAGGGCCTGAACCTGATGGACGCCCTCATCGCCGTCAAGCGCGGCGTGCCCGGCGCCGCGCTCCCCGAGCTCAGGCAGCGGCGCGTCAGGGCCGCCACGACCGTCGTGGAGGACCGCCCCGAGGTCGGCACCGTCCGCTCGGACGTCGCCACCGACAACCCCGTGCCGGCCCCGCCGTTCTGGGGCAGCCGGGTGGTCAAGGGCATCCCGCTGGGCGACTACGCCTCCTGGCTGGACGAGGGCGCGCTGTTCAAGGGGCAGTGGGGCCTGAAGCAGTCCCGCAGCGGCGACGGCCCCAGCTACGAGGAGCTGGTCGAGTCGGACGGCCGGCCGCGGCTGCGCGGCTGGCTGGAGCGGCTGCACACCGAGAACCTCCTCGAAGCGGCCGCCGTGTACGGCTACTACCCGTGCGTCTCCAAGGGCGACGACCTGATCATCCTGGACGAGCAGGGCAACGAGCGCACCCGCTTCACCTTCCCCCGCCAGCGGCGCGGCCGCAGGCTCTGCCTCGCCGACTTCTTCCGGCCCGAGGACTCCGGCGAGCAGGACGTGGTGGGCTTCCAGGTCGTCACCGTCGGCTCCCGGATCGGGGAGGCCACCGCCCGGCTCTTCGCGGACGACTCCTACCGGGACTACCTGGAGCTGCACGGCCTGTCCGTGCAGCTCGCGGAGGCCCTGGCCGAGTACTGGCACGCCCGGGTCCGCGCCGAGCTGGGCTTCGGCGGCGAGGACCCCGCCGACGTCGAGGACATGTTCGCGCTGAAGTACCGCGGCGCCCGCTTCTCCCTCGGCTACGGCGCCTGCCCCGACCTGGAGGACCGCGCGAAGATCGCCGAGATGCTGGAGCCCGAGCGGATCGGGGTGCGCCTGTCCGAGGAGTTCCAGCTCCACCCGGAGCAGTCCACCGACGCGATCGTGATCCACCACCCCGAGGCGAAGTACTTCAACGCCCGATAATTGTGATTTATCCCACATCGGGCTGGTCACGCCGCTTGTCGTGGCCGGCCGGATGTGCCCGGGATGTGCCACATGGTGCAGACGTCGCGCGGTCGTCGCCCCGGGGTCGTAAACTGGTCGGTCCAGCGCTGGCCGGTTGCCTTCTTCGCACATGAGGCGGCCGGCCTTCTCGTCCCGCACGGAGGTACACCCGGATGACCAGTACCGTCCCCGCTGTCGATGCCCAGATGGCCGAAGGTTCCGCTCTGGGGGCCGTGCTCCTCGACATGGACGGCACGCTCGTCGACACGGAGGGCTTCTGGTGGGACGCGGAGGTCGAGGTCTTCGCCCGGCTCGGCCACGCCCTCGACGAGGCCTGGCGCGACGTCGTCGTGGGCGGCCCCATGACCCGCAGCGCGGCCTTCCTGATCGAGTCCACCGGCGCCGACGTCACCGTCCCGGAGCTGACCGTGCTGCTCAACGACGGCTTCGAGCGGCGCATCAGCGGGGCGCTGCCGCTGATGCCGGGAGCCGGGCGGCTGCTGGCCGAGCTGGCCCAGCACGGGATCCCCACCGCCCTGGTGTCGGCGACGCACCGGCGCATCATGGACCGCATCCTGGTGTCGCTCGGCCCCGAGCACTTCCGGCTGACCGTCGCCGGCGACGAGGTCGAGCGGACCAAGCCGCACCCCGACCCCTACCTGCTGGCCGCGGCCGGCCTCGGCGTCCACCCGGGCCGGTGCGCCGTCATCGAGGACACCGCCACCGGCGTGGCCGCCGGCGAGGCGGCCGGCTGCCGGGTGATCGCGGTCCCGTCCGTCGCCCCCGTCCCGCCGGCCGACGGGCGCACCATCGTCGCCTCCCTCGAAGAGGTCGATCTGCCCTTTCTGCGGGGCCTGATGGCGCTGCCCATGAGCGCCTGACGCGTCGTTCGCGGCTGAGCGGCCGGGCCCACCCGGCCCCCGGGCCCCTCGGTCCGGCGGTAGGGGTTCCTCGGTCCGGCGGTAACGGCCTTCGGTCGAGCGGGGGGCCCGGTTCGGCGGAAGGGCCCCAGCGGCGGCAGAGGCCCCTCGGTCCTGCGTGAGCGCCCCGGCCAGGGGCGTGGAGAGTGCTGCCGTCGGCGACTTCGCAGCAGCGGCTTCCATCGTTTTTCAGCCACCGATGACACCCCGCGCGGGCGTCGGTGCGACATCCCCCGGCCACCGGAAGGAATCCCTCCGGGCACGTGGCCGACGGATCCTCTGTGCCACGACACGCCCCCTATGTGCACTTGATCTATGACCTTTCTCACCTTCTCGGGGGTTGCCCTGCCGGTCCCGTCCTGACTTTCCCGGCGTCAACCACTCCTCGTACGCGCCCTTGTGTCCTGATTCCGGATGTCCTGCGCGAAACCTTCCCCCTGTAATGGTTTCGGTGAGTCCGCGATCGGTGCCGCACCGTAACGGGTGGCGCAAGTGCGCCCCGCCGGGGCCCCCGGACGGCCGGACTAATCTCATCGCCGAACACCACAGCCCGGTCCCCACCGTCCGGCAGGCATGCCACTTCCATGCCCGGGGAGCGGGACCGACCGCCCTGGAGACTTTCGAGGATGAACCGCAGGAGCTTGGCGCTGCCGGCCGTGATCGGCGTCCTGGCCCCCCTGCTCGCCGCATGCGGCGGGTCGCAGAGCGGCAGCGGCGGCAAGCCCATCACGGTCGGCACCACCGACCGGTTCTCCGCGTCCAAGGCGGTGCCGGCGCCCCTCGACCCCGCCTACGCCTACGACGCCGGCTCCTGGAACGTCCTCCGGCAGACCCTCCAGACCCTGATGGTCCTGCCCCGCGGCGGCGGCAACCCGGTCCCCGAGGCAGCCCGCCGGTGCACCTTCACCGACACCGGCGACGAGCGGTACGCCTGCACCCTCCGCCCCGGCCTGGCCTTCGCGGACGGCCAGAAGGTCACCGCCGCCGACGTGAAGTACTCCATCGACCGGGTGCTGCGCATCAAGGCCGACAGCGGCGTCTCCGGCCTGCTCTCCAACATCGACACCGTCGAGACCCGGGGCGACGCGCAGGTCGTCTTCCACCTGAAGACGCCCGACGCCACCTTCCCGTACAAGCTCGCCACGCCCGCCGCCGGCATCGTGCCGCCCTCGAAGTACCCGAAGGACCGCCTCCGCACCGGCTTCAGGGTGGACGGCTCCGGCCCCTACCGGTTCCGGGCGAGGACCAGGGCGGGCACCCTCACCACCGCCGTCTTCACCAGGAACCCGCACTACACCGGCGCGTGGGACCCCAAGAGCGACACGGTCGAACTGCGCAGCTTCCCCGAGGACCCCGACGCCATGGGCCGTGCGCTGGAGAAGGGCGACATCGACCTGATGACGCGCACCCTGTCGCCCGAGCAGATCAGGAAGTACAAGGACCACCCCACCCCCGACGTCGACCTCGTCGAGGAACCCGGCCTGGAGATCCGCTACCTGGCCTTCAACACCGGCGCGGCACCCGTCCGGAACACGGCGGTCCGCCAGGCCATGGCGCAGGTCGTGGACCGCGGCGCGCTGGCCTCCGGCGTCTACGGCACCACCGCCGAGCCGCTCTACTCGCTCGTCCCCGCCACGATCACCGGCCACACCAACGCCTTCTTCAACGGGTACGGCAACCCCAGCCCCGCCAAGGCCCGCGCCATCCTCAAGAAGGCACACGTCAGAACACCCGTCCGGCTGACCCTGAACTACACCACCGACCACTACGGCCGCAGCACCGAGAAGGAGTTCGAGGAGCTGCGGAAGCAGCTGAACGGCAGCGGCCTCTTCCACGTCGACATCAAGGGCACCCCCTGGGACACGTTCCGCGCCCAGCAGCTCAAAGGAAAGTACGCCGTCTACGGGCTGGGATGGTTCCCCGACTTCCCGGACGCCGACAACTTCATCGCCCCCTTCCTCGACAAGGACAACTTCCTCGCCTCTCCCTACGCCAACTCCACGGTCCGGGACGAGTTGATACCGCAGTCCCGGCGTGCGGCAGACCGGCTCAACGCATCGACGAGCCTCGCCCGGATCCAGGACATCGTCGCCACCGACGTACCGGTGCTGCCCCTGTGGCAGGGCAAGCAGTACGTGGCCGCACGCGACGACGTCCAGGGGGCCGAGTGGGCGCTCGACACGTCATCGAACCTCCAGCTGTGGGAGCTCAGCCGCGGTGTCAGCGGCTGACCCACCGAGCAGAACGACCGAGACCCAGCTCATGCACATGACTTTGCGCAAACGATGGCCCGTCCTCGCCGTCGCCGCCGGACTCACCGGCGCCTTCGTGACCGGCTGCGGCAGTGACCAGGGTGGTTCCGGGGGAACGGGAAAGCCCCTGATCGTCGGCATGTCCGACGACGTCCTGGCCACCGACCCCGCGTCCGGCTACGACCCCGGCTCCTGGCTGTTGTTCAACAACGTCTTCCAGTCCCTGCTCAGCTTCCCCAACGGTGCGACGGAGCCCGTCCCCGAGGCGGCCAAGTCCTGCACCTTCGCCGACTCCCGCAGCATGACCTACCGCTGCACCCTGAGGGACGGCCTGAAGTTCAGCAACGGTGACGCCCTCACGTCCACCGACGTGAAGTTCTCCTTCGACCGCATGATGCGGATAAACGATCCTGCCGGTCCGGCCGTCATGTTCCCCACCCTGGACAGGGTGGACACGCCCGACAAGAGCACCGTCGTCTTCTCGCTCAAGGTCCCCGACGCCACCTTCCCCAGCAAGATCGCCTCCGGCGCCGGATCGATCGTCGACCACCGCGTGTACCCGGCCGACAAGCTCCGCACCGACGGCAAGGCCGTCGGCTCCGGCCCCTACACCCTCCAGTCGTTCGGCAAGAAGCAGGCCGTCTTCGGGATCAACTCGCAGTACGAGGGCACCGCGAAGGTCCGCAACTCCGGCATCACCCTCGACTTCTTCCACGGCGGCCAGAGCAAGCTGAAGCAGGCCCTGCTGAAGGGCGACGTCGACATCGCCTACCGCGGCCTGGCCGCCAAGGACATCGCCGACATCCAGCAGGACGCCGCCAGCGACAGCAAGGGCATCGATGTCATCGAGGGCTCCAGCGCCGAGGTCCAGCACCTGGTCTTCAACCTGAACGACCCGGTGGCGGGCAAGCTCAGCGTCCGCAAGGCCATCACCTACCTGCTGGACCGCAACGCCCTGATCGACAAGGTCTACCAGAACACCGCCACACCGCTGTACTCGATCATCCCGGCCGGGATCGTCGGCCACAACACGGCCTACTTCGACACCTACGGCCCCCGCCCGGACCGCGACAAGGCCAAGCAGGTCCTCCGCGAGAACGGCGTCACCGGCAAGGTCAAGCTGACCCTGTGGTCCACCCCGTCCCGCTACGGCCCCGCGACCGACGAAGAGCTCCAGACCATCGCCGACCAGCTCAACGCCAGCGGCCTCTTCGACGCCGACATGAAGTCCGTCGGGTTCGACCAGTACCAGCGCGACATCAACAGCGGAAAGTACGGGGTCTACGTCAAGGGCTGGGTGCCGGACTACCCGGACCCCGACAACTTCACGCAGCCGTTCTTCGGCACCGGGAACGTCCTCGGCAACCACTACGAGAACGGGACGATCACCAGGGACATCATCCCGGCCACCGCCGCCAGCGGCGACCGCACGGCGACCACCCGTGACTACGACAAGCTCCAGGACATCGTCGCCGACGAACTGCCCATCCTGCCGGTGTGGCAGGCCAAGCAGTACGCGGTCGTGCACGGGAGCGTCTACGGCGTCGAGAACTGCCTCGATCCGTCCACGGTGTTCCGGTTCTGGGAACTCAGCAAGGACTGAACCCTGACGGGTTCGGTTGGCCGCGTGTCGGTGCGGCCGGTGACCGTCTGCGGGCGCGTCGTGGCTGCGCCGGTTCCCGGCGCCCGCGATCGGGGCGAAGCCCCGCCTTTCAGGGCGGATTCCAGGGGCGCGGGGAACTGCGCGACAAGCCACGACGAGACCGTCAGATCGTCACCGTCCGCAAGGGGCTGGTTCTGCCGCAGCCGGACCACCTGCCGATGGGTGGCTGCTGGCGCAGTTCCCCGCGCCCCTGAGGGGCCGGGGCGAAGCCCCGATCACTGCGCGCCCGGGCGCACCAAGCCGCTCTCGTAGGCGTACACCGCCGCCTGGACCCGGTCGCGCAGGCCCAGTTTCGTCAGCACGTGCCCCACATGCGTCTTCACCGTCGTCTCGCTCACGAACAGGTCCGCGGCGATCTCGGCGTTCGACAGCCCGCGCGCCACCAGCTTCAGCACCTCCACCTCACGCTCCGTGAGGGTGTGCAGCGTGTCGGGCACCGGCTCCTCGCCCGACGGCAGGTGCCCCGCGTACTTGTCGAGGAGCCGCCGGGTGATGCTCGGCGCCAGCATCGCCTCGCCCGCGGCGACCACCCGGATCGCCTGGACCAGCTCGTTCGCCGGGGCGTCCTTCAGCAGGAAGCCGCTCGCGCCCGCCCGGAGCGCCTCGACCACGTACTCGTCGAGGTCGAACGTCGTCAGCACCAGCACCTTCGCCGGGCCGTCCCTGCCGGGTCCCGAGATCTGGCGAGTGGCCTCCACGCCGTCCATCCGCGGCATCCGGATGTCCATCAGCACCACGTCGGGTTGCAGCGCGCGCACCTGGTCCAGGGCCTGAAGGCCGTCCCCGGCCTCGCCGACGACCGCGATGTCCTGCTCGGCCTCCAGGATCATCCGGAATCCGGTGCGCAGCAGCGGCTGGTCGTCGACCAGAAGGACACGGACGGCCACGTGAGTCTCCCTCGCTAGTGGGGGCCCATTGTGCCCTGCGGCGAGGCATCCGGATCAGCCGCCCCGAGCGGCAGTGCCAGCGGCAGCGGGTACGGCGGGGGAGTACCGCCGAACTCCGGGCACACCGCCTGGTGGTCGCACCAGCCGCACAGCTTCGAGGGCCGCGGCCGCCAGTCGCCGGTCTCCGTCGCCAGCCGGATCGCCTCCCACAGCGCGTGCAGCTTCCGCTCCACCGCCTCCAGGTCCGAGGCGACGGGGTCGTACGTCACCACATCGCCGCTGCCCAGGTACACCAGCTGGAGCCGGCGGGGGATCACGCCCTTCAGGCGCCACACCACCAGCGCGTAGAAGCTCATCTGGAAGTGCGCGCCCTGGGCGTACTCCGGGCGCGGGGCCTTGCCCGTCTTGTAGTCGACGATGCGCACCTCGCCCGTCGGCGCCACGTCGACGCGGTCGATGATGCCGCGCAGCCGCAGGCCCGACTCCAACTGCGTCTCCACGAACATCTCGCGCTCCGCCGGCTCGAGACGCGTCGGGTCCTCCAGGGTGAACCAGCGCTCGACCAGTTCCTCGGCCTGAGCGAGCCAGCGGGCCATCCCGGCGCCGGCCTCCTCCTCATCGGCGTCGGCGAACAGCTCCGCCAGCTCCGGGCGCGCCTGCCGCAGCCGCTCCCACTGCCCGGGGATCAGGGACTTCGCACGAAGTGCGGTGCGCTGCCCCGCCGGAGCGTCGAAGAGCCGCTCGAGCACCGCGTGCACCAGCGTGCCCCGGGTGGCCGCCGCGCTCGGCTTCTCCGGCAGCCGGTCGATCACCCGGAAGCGGTACAGCAGCGGGCACTGCATGAAGTCACTCGCCCGTGAGGGCGACAGGGACGTGGGCCACGCGGCACCACCGCCCCGCCGGCCGCCGCCACCCCCGCGCCGACCCTCCGCGGCACCCTCGCGCTCCCCGGCAGCCCCGCCCTGGGCCGGCACCGCGCCCTGCCAGACCTGCGCGGCCGGGTCCTGCGCGGAACCCGAACCCTGCGCGGAGCCCGAAACGTCCCCAGTGCCCCCGACCCCTGCCGGCACCCTGCCCTGACCGGCTTCCGAGGCCGCCGCGCCCGGCTTGCCGGCCGCGCCGGCCATGTCGTCCGCGTCCCGCGCGGCGGCCGTGCGCTCCCCGCCGGCCGCGCCGCCCCCACCCTCCGTGCCGGCCCCGCCGGCCGCGCTGGTCTCCATGACCCAAGACCCTACGACCCGTCACTGACACCCGGCGCATACCATCGACGCCAGACCCTCTCACCCTGCATGATCAGGAGCGAGGGACGCTTCGAACGAGGGGACAGCGTGGACGAGAGCGGCGGAAGCGGGCAGCCGCTGCCCGGAAGCGGCGGCGCGGACCACCGCGGCGCCGACCGGGAACACCACGACGACCCCGAGTGTTCCGGCAGGACACAGCACCCGGAACATCCCGAAGGCACAGTGGCACGCCCAGAGCACACCCAGGACACCGCAGCCCCCGACCGCGCCGACGGCACGGATCCCGCGGCCGGGCGCCCCTCCGACGCCGCACGGGAACACCCCGAACCCCGCTCCCCGGCAACCGAGCACCCCGCCCCCGCACCGGAGCACCCCGACCAGCCCGCGGCCCCCGGCACCGCCGGCACCGGCACCCACGGCCGTCCGGCGGCCCCCGCATCCCCCGGCCCCGGCGCCCAGCACACCCCGGACGACGAGCCCGCCGACCACGCGGCGCAGGATTCCGGCGAGGAGGGCGACCGCCCGTCGGACTCCGGCAAGAGCGGCCTGGAAGGCCCCGCAGACCGTCCCCCCGAGCCCATCGGCACCACCACCCCGCCGCCCCGCAAACCGGGACAGCCCCGCAAACCCGGACCCGGCGGCGGCATCCTGATGGGCCGCCCCTTCGGCGTGCCCGTCTACGTCGCCCCGAGCTGGTTCCTCGTCGCCGCCCTGATCACCTGGGTCTTCGGCGGGCAGCTCGACCGCGTCCTGCCCGAGCTGGGCGTGGCACGCTACCTCGTCTCCCTCTTCTTCGCGGTCGCCTTCTACGGCTCCGTCCTCATCCACGAACTCGCCCACACCGTCGCCGCACTCCGCTTCCAGCTCCCGGTGCGCCGCATCCAGCTCCAGTTCTTCGGCGGCGTCTCCGAGATCGAGAAGGAGACCGAGACGCCCGGGCGCGAGTTCACCCTCGCCTTCGTCGGGCCGCTCCTCTCGCTGGTCCTCGCGGCCCTCTTCTTCGCCGCGCTGCAAGCCGTCGAACCCCGTACCGTGCCCGGCGTGCTCCTCGCCGGCCTGATGGCGTCCAACCTGATCGTCGCCGTCTTCAACCTCCTGCCCGGCCTGCCCCTCGACGGCGGCCGGATGCTCCGCGCCGTCGTCTGGAAGATCAGCGGCAAACCCATGACCGGCACCGTCGCCGCCGCCTGGGTCGGCAGGGCGCTCGCCATCGCCGTCCTCATCGGCCTGCCGCTGCTCACCCAGTCGGGACTCTTCGGCGGCCGCGCCGCCGGCACCGGCGGCGTGGACACCATCACCGACGCCCTGCTCGCCGCGATCCTCGCCGCCATCATCTGGACCGGCGCAGGAAACAGCCTGCGCATGGCCCGCCTCCGCGAGCACCTGCCCGAACTGCGCGCCCGCACCCTCACGCGGCGGGCCATCCCCGTGCAGACCGAGACCCCGCTGTCCGAGGCGCTGCGCCGCGCCAACGAAGCCGGCGCCCGCGCCCTCGTCGTCGTCGACCCGCAGGGCGCCCCCCTCTCCGTCGTCCGTGAGAACGCCATCGTCGGCATCCCCGAGCACCGCCGCCCCTGGGTCGCCGTCAGCACCGTCGCCCAGGAGCTCACCGACGGCATGCGGGTCTCCGCGGAGCTCGCCGGGGAGGAACTCCTCGACGCCCTGCGGGCCAGCCCCGCCACCGAGTACCTGGTCATCGAGGAGACCGGCGAGATCTACGGCGTGCTGTCCGCCGCCGACGTCGAGCGCGCCTTCGTCAAGGCCATGGCCCGCCCGAACTGACGCCCGCCCGTCCACACCCCCCACCCGCCGCCCGGTAGGCTGACCGCATGTCCGAACCGACCGGTGCCGCCCGCCGTCGCGGGCCCTTCAAGGTCGGGGACCAGGTCCAGCTCACCGATCCCAAGGGACGCCACTACACGTTCACGCTCGAAGCCGGGAAGAACTTCCACACCCACAAGGGATCCTTCCCCCACGACGAGCTGATCGGCGCCCCCGAAGGCAGTGTTGTCCGCACCACGGGAAACGTCGCCTACCTGGCGCTGCGCCCCCTGCTCCCCGACTACGTCCTGTCCATGCCCCGCGGCGCCGCCGTGGTCTACCCCAAGGACGCGGGACAGATCCTGTCCTTCGCCGACATCTTCCCCGGCGCGCGCGTCGTCGAGGCCGGTGTCGGATCGGGGTCCCTCAGCGCCTTCCTGCTGCGGGCCGTCGGAGACCAGGGCATGCTGCACTCCTACGAGCGCAGGGCGGACTTCGCGGACATCGCCCGGCAGAACGTCGAACGCTACTTCGGCGAGCCCCACCCCGCCTGGCAGCTCACCGTCGGCGACCTCCAGGACCACCTCTCGGACAGCGACGTCGACCGCGTCATCCTCGACATGCTCGCCCCCTGGGAGTGCCTCGACGCCGTGTCCAAGGCGCTCGTCCCCGGCGGCATCCTCTGCTCCTATGTGGCCACCACCACCCAGCTCGCGCGCACCATGGAGTCCATCCGCGAGATCGGCTGCTTCAACGAGCCGACCGCCTGGGAGACCATGATCCGCAACTGGCACGTCGAGGGCCTGGCCGTCCGCCCCGACCACCGCATGATCGGCCACACCGGCTTCCTGCTCACCGCCCGCCGCCTCGCCGACGGCGTCGAACCCCCGATGCGCCGCCGCCGGCCCGCCAAGGGCGCCTACGGCGACGACTACACCGGCCCCAACGCCGACGGGGGCACCCCCCGCTAGCGACCCCCCGGGCGGCCGGGCGACACACCCCGGCCCGCCCCACAACCCCGCAGAGCCGCCGCCCAGTTCCCGCCAGGGGCCCGGGCGGCGGCTCCGTCTCCACGCACGGTCCACGCCCGACCGCCACGAGCCCGCCGCCGGCCGCCACTCCGCGCCGGACGGCCGCCACCCGCTCGCATCGGACGACCGGCGTCTGCCCGCGCCGGACGGCCGCCGTAAGTCCGCGCCGACGGCCACCTGCCCACGCCGGACGACCGCGGTCCGCTCGCGCCTCCGATCGCCGTCTGCCCGCGCCGACAGCCACCCGCCCGCGCCGGCCGTCGTCCACCGGCACCGGCCTCCGCACCGGCACCGGCCTCCGCACCGCCACCGCGGCCCCGGGTGCCCCATCCGCGCAGAACGTCACACGCCGGTCCCGTCCGACCTCACCCAGGGCCCATTTCCGGCCGCCCAGCCGCGCCCCGGCGTTTCCCTGACGCAACGGCAGCTGATCAACCCCCCGCCGTTCCCCGCCGATGTGACGTATGGCACGATGCTGGCCACCCCACCCCGTTTCGCCTCCACCCCCGCCGGCACAGCCACCGCAGGAGAAACTCCTCGTGCAGCCATCCGTTGTCCCGGAACTCGCACTCGCACACACCGAGACCCGCCCCATCCACTGGGTCGCCACCGCCACGGCCGTCGCCGCCGTCGTCGCCGTCTCCGGCTTCCTGCAGCCGGGCGCCGCCACCGCCGCCCAATCGGGCGCACACCCCGCCACCAAATCCGCCCCCGGCGCACACCCCCTTCAGGCCCCCGACCCGAAGGCCGTGTCGTTCCCCATCGACTGCGGCCCCACCAAGGCACGCGTGCAGCGCTCCGCCACCGGCGACCTGGACGGCGACGGCCGCCCCGAGACCCTCGCCGTCGTGCACTGCGACGCGGGATCCGGCACACCGCCCGACGGCCTCTACGTGCTCACGGCGCCCGCGGACGACCCCCACGCCGCCCCCAGGGTCGTCGCCACCCTCGTCGACCCCAAGGACCACACCACCGTCTCGGCCCTCACGGTGCGCAACGCCGCCATCACCGCCACCCTCCTCGGCTACTCCTCCCCGGACATCCCGCGCTGCTGCCCCGACCAGCAGAAAAAGGCCGCCTGGACCTGGCGCGACGGCGCCTTCCAACGCTCCACCCCCACGGCGCCGCGCACCGTCTGAGCGCCGCCGCGCGCCACCGGGCCGCCGGCGCCACCCCGCTCACCCGGCAGGCCCACACCCGGCAACGCGTCACACGCGGCAACTCCGGCCGGCACCGCGTCCCGGGCGCCCGGACCAGGGATCTTCACCTTGTCCGAAATGCGCCCCCCATGGATACACTCTCCTGGACACTCCCTCGCGGAACCCGACACCCCGCACCATCGGCACCGGCACGGGCACCGACGCCCCGGGCTCCCGCCAGCAGCCGGCCGCCCCGTTCCCCCCACCCGCGACACCAGCCGAACCCAGCGCGAAGACCTCGGGCGCATACTTGGTCGAAGACGCCGCCGCCCGCACCGAGGTCCCGACCGAACCGGACCCCCCGGACCCGCGCACACCCCCGCCCCGGAGAAGGTCTCCCGCCGAACGGTCCTCCCGCCCCGCCCACACCGCCCGGAGCAGGCCACCCACCGAGCAAGTCAGGCCACCGCGGACGGGTGTTGACCGCATCGACCGTACAACTGTCAGCTTCCCGATGTTGTCTCTACGTAGTGGGATGGGTATTCCCCTGGCGTGAGGGAGAGCGCAAGGGTGAAGATCGGACACACCCCGACCGTCTTTGTGATCTAGGGGTTTCAATCGACACCCACCCAGGTAGGGTCAGGAAGCGTCCAGCTCCCTTTGGAGGAGGTGAGGACCGTGGCAGCCCACGACGACGACATGAACCGCGGCATCCGGCCCGGTCGCGGGTCCGAGGACCCCGCTGGTCAGATCGCCTATCTTGAGCAGGAGATCGCCGTCCTGCGGCGCAAGCTCGCCGACTCTCCGCGCCACACGAGGATTCTCGAAGAGCGGATCGTCGAGCTGCAGACCAATCTGGCCGGCGTCTCCGCACAGAACGAGCGACTTGCGAACACGCTCCGTGAGGCCCGAGACCAGATCGTGGCCCTCAAGGAGGAGGTCGACCGGCTCGCGCAGCCGCCCGCCGGATTCGGCGTCTTCCTCTCGGCCAACGAGGACGGCACAGCCGACATCTTCACCGGAGGCCGCAAACTCCGCGTGAACGTCAGCCCCAGCGTCGAGCTCGACGAGCTCAGGCGCGGCCAGGAAGTGATGCTCAACGAAGCACTCAACGTGGTCGACGCCATGGAGTTCGAGCGCGCCGGAGACATCGTCACCCTCAAGGAGATCCTCGAGGACGGCGAGCGCGCCCTGGTGCTCGGACACACCGACGAGGAGCGGGTCGTCAGGCTCGCCGAACCCCTCCTCGACGTCACCATCCGCCCCGGCGACGCGCTCCTGCTGGAGCCCCGCTCGGGCTACGTCTACGAGGTCATCCCCAAGAGCGAGGTCGAAGAGCTCGTCCTCGAAGAGGTCCCGGACATCAGCTACGACAAGATCGGCGGCCTCGGCGGTCAGATCGAGATGATCCGCGACGCCGTCGAGCTCCCGTACCTCTACCCCGACCTGTTCAAGGAGCACGAGCTCAGGCCCCCGAAGGGCGTCCTGCTCTACGGCCCGCCCGGCTGCGGCAAGACGCTGATCGCCAAGGCCGTCGCGAACTCCCTCGCGAAGAAGGTCGCGGAGGTCACCGGCCAGCCCGCGGGCAAGAGCTACTTCCTCAACATCAAGGGACCAGAGCTCCTCAACAAGTACGTCGGCGAGACCGAGCGGCACATCCGCCTCGTCTTCCAGCGCGCCCGCGAGAAGGCGAGCGAAGGCACCCCGGTCATCGTGTTCTTCGACGAAATGGAATCCCTCTTCCGCACCCGGGGCTCGGGCGTCAGCTCGGACGTGGAGAACACCATCGTCCCCCAGCTGCTGGCCGAGATCGACGGTGTCGAGGGCCTGGAGAACGTCATCGTCATCGGCGCCTCCAACCGCGAGGACATGATCGACCCCGCCATCCTCCGCCCGGGCCGGCTCGACGTGAAGATCAAGATCGAGCGCCCCGACGCAGAGGCCGCCAAGGACATCTTCGCCAAGTACCTCACGGCCCGGCTCCCCCTGCACAGCGACGACCTCGCCGAACACGGCACCGACAAGGCCGCCACCGTCCAGGGCATGATCCAGTCCGTGGTCGAGCAGATGTACGCGGAATCCGAGGAGAACCGCTTCCTCGAGGTCACCTACGCCAACGGCGACAAGGAAGTCCTCTACTTCAAGGACTTCAATTCCGGCGCAATGATCGAGAACATCGTCGGCCGCGCCAAGAAGATGGCCATCAAGGCCTTCCTCGAACAGAACCAGAAAGGCCTCCGCGTCTCCCACCTCCTCCAGGCATGCGTGGACGAGTTCAAGGAGAACGAGGACCTCCCCAACACCACCAACCCCGACGACTGGGCCAGGATCTCCGGAAAGAAGGGCGAGCGGATCGTCTACATCCGCACCCTCGTCACCGGAAAGCAGGGCGCGGACACCGGGCGCTCCATCGACACGGTGGCGAACACCGGACAATACCTGTAAAGGCAGGGTGGCTGCGGGTGCCCTCACCGGGGTACCCGCAGCCACCTGTTTTTCAGGCCATCATCCGAACCGACCAATGACCGAAATGATCTCCCCACCAGCGCAAAGGCGTTCTAGGCTCTTTCGTACCGCCGAGTCGCGCAGTGCGGGGAAGCACACCGCACACCCGCGCCACCCGCGGTACAAGAGCGCCGCCCCCGCCCGGGGCCGCTGCCTGGCAAGGAGGGCCGCATGACCGTACGGCGAGTAATGGGCATCGAGACGGAGTACGGCATCTCCGTCCCCGGTCACCCCAATGCCAATGCCATGCTCACCTCATCCCAGATCGTCAACGCCTATGCCGCGGCGATGCAGCGGGCCCGCCGAGCCCGCTGGGACTTCGAGGAGGAGAACCCCCTGCGCGACGCACGGGGCTTCGACCTCGCCCGCGAGTCCGCCGACGCCAGCCAGCTCACCGACGAGGACATCGGCCTCGCCAACGTCATCCTCACCAACGGCGCCAGGCTCTACGTCGACCACGCACACCCCGAATACAGCGCCCCCGAGGTCACCAACCCCCGCGACGCCGTCCTCTGGGACAAGGCCGGCGAGCGCATCATGGCCGAGGCCGCCGAGCGAGCCAGCCAGCTCCCCGGCGCCCAGCCCATCCACCTCTACAAGAACAACACCGACAACAAGGGCGCCTCCTACGGCACGCACGAGAACTACCTGATGAAGCGGGAGACCCCCTTCTCCGACATCGTGCGCCACCTCACGCCCTTCTTCGTCTCCCGTCAGGTCGTCACCGGCGCCGGCCGCGTCGGCATCGGCCAGGACGGCCACGAGCACGGCTTCCAGCTCAGCCAGCGCGCCGACTACTTCGAAGTCGAAGTCGGCCTGGAAACCACCCTCAAGCGGCCCATCATCAACACCCGCGACGAGCCGCACGCCGACGCCGAGAAATACCGCCGACTCCACGTCATCATCGGCGACGCCAACCTCTCCGAGATCTCCACCTACCTGAAACTCGGCACCACCGCACTCGTCCTCTCCATGATCGAGGACGGCTTCATCGCCGTCGACCTCGCCGTCGACCAGCCCGTCCGCACCCTCCACGACGTCTCCCACGACGCCTCCCTCAAGCACCTCGTCACCCTCCGCAACGGCCGCTCGCTCACCGCGGTCCAGCTGCAGATGGAGTACTACGAGCTCGCACGCAAATACGTCGAAGAGCGCTACGGCGGCGACGCGGACGACCAGACCAAGGACGTCCTCACCCGCTGGGAGGACGTCCTCACCCGTCTGGAGCGCGACCCCATGAGCCTCGCCGGAGAACTCGACTGGGTCGCCAAACGAGAACTCATGGAGGGCTACCGGCGCCGCGACAGCCTCGACTGGGACGCAGCGCGCCTGCACCTCGTCGACCTCCAGTACGCCGACGTCCGCTCCGACAAGGGCCTCTACAACCGGCTGGAGGCCCGCGGCAAGATGCGCCGCCTCCTCGACGAGAACGAGGTCACCCGCGCCCGCACGCAGCCCCCCGAGGACACCAGGGCCTACTTCCGCGGCCGCTGCCTCGACCAGTACGCCGACGACGTGGCCGCCGCCTCCTGGGACTCCGTGATCTTCGACCTGCCCGGTCGGGACTCGCTCCAACGGGTACCCACCCTGGAGCCCCTTCGCGGAACGCGTAATCACGTAAAGGAGCTCCTGGACCGCTGCCGCACGGCCGAAGACCTGGTCAGGGTTCTCTCGGGCGGCTGAGGGGCCCGGACCTGGCGGGACCGCCCATCAGAGGCCCACCACGGGCCCCAGGGCTGAAAAACCTGTCGTCAGGGAATCATCGAGGTGGTTCCCGGACGTTGCAACAACGGCAGGGCCGATGTCGGACCCTGCTTGTAGGGTCTGATCTTGTACGACTGGTTACGGTCGACATGTCGAAGTCTCGAACCGAGCGGGGTGAGGGTCATGGCAACCAAGGACACCGGCGGCGGACAGCAGAAGGCGACGCGCTCCACCGACGAGGCGGAGGAGCAGTCACAGGACGCGCAGGGGTCGGACGACCTCAAGGAACGCCAGGAGAAGCTGAGCGATGATGTCGACTCCGTGCTGGACGAGATCGATGACGTCCTAGAGGACAACGCAGAGGATTTCGTGAGGTCCTTTGTTCAGAAGGGTGGACAGTAGTCACATCCATGAACGGGGGATCTAGGAGGTGTTCGCGGTGCAAGGAGATGCTTCCTCGCACCGCGTTCGCCAGCAACAAAGCCATGCGCGACGGCCTCCAGGCGTACCGCCGTGGTTGCTCGGCCGAGTACTACCGGCAGCGTCAGGAGGCCAAGGGCAAGACCGTGCGCGTCAAGGTGCCCGTGCCTGAGGGCCACAAGCGGTGCCCGCAGTGTGCAGAGATCAAGCCGTACGCCGACTGGGAGCGCAACCGCAGTTCGCCCGACGGCTGGGCGAGCTACTGCCGTGAATGTCGTGCGCAGCGTAATCGCGACAGCTACTACCGCAGGAAATACGGTTTGACGCAGACCGAGTTGGAAACGTTGCTGGAGCAGCAGCGTGGGATCTGTGTCATCTGTCTGGCCGCTCCCGCCGAGCATGTGGATCACGACCACGAGACGGGTAGGGTCCGTGGCGTACTGTGCTTCAGCTGCAACGCAGCCCTGGGGCAGTTCAAGGATCGGCCGGATGCCATGAGGCGTGCAGCCGCGTATGTGGAAGGAATCGTGTGGAAGCCAACACTCGTGGCACCGGGCGTCTACCTGCTGCCTTCCTGACTCCCGGGTCATCGTCCTTCATGGACTTCCTGTCGTCGCACCAGCCCGGGATGCTGCCGGCGAACCGCGACCTGCCGCCGGTGCAGGGTGCGATCGAGGTGCCGCACGGCACCACGATCGTGGGCATCATCTATTCGGGTGGTGTGGTGCTCGCCGGCGACCGGCGGGCGACGATGGGCAATGTGATCGCCCAGCGCGATGTCGAGAAGGTCTTCCCTGCGGACGAGTACTCCGCGGTGGCCATGGCGGGCGTCGCGGGCCTGGGCGTGGAGATGGTGAAGCTGTTCCAGCTGGAGCTGGAGCACTTCGAGAAGGTGGAGGGGACCACGCTGTCCCTGGAGGGCAAGGCCAACCGCCTCTCGACGATGATCAGGTCGAACATGTCGATGGCGATGCAGGGCCTTGCGGTGGTGCCGGTCTTCGCGGGCTGGGACGTGGACCGCGAGAAGGGCCGGATCTTCACCTATGACGTGACGGGTGGCCGCTCGGAGGAGCACGGCTACGCCGGGACGGGCTCGGGTTCGGTCTATGCGCGCGGGTCGATGAAGAAGCTGTACCGCGACGACCTGACCGAGGAGCAGGCGACGATGCTCGCCGTGCAGGCGCTGTACGACGCTGCCGACGAGGACTCGGCGACGGGTGGTCCGGACGTGGCGCGGCGGATCTATCCGCTGATCTCGGTGATCGACGCGGACGGCTACCGGAGGCTGGCGGACGCGGAGTCGTCCGAGATCGTGCGCACGGTGGTCGACCAGCGGCTGGAGCAGCCGGACGGCCCGCGGGCTTCGCTGCTCTGATCGGGTTGTCGCAGGTCAGCGCAAGCCCCCGTTGAGAACTTAACCTCTGACAGAAAGGGACGGGCAGCCGGTGTCGACGCCGTTCTATGTCTCACCCCAGCAGGCCATGGCCGACCGGGCGGAGTACGCGCGCAAGGGCATTGCCCGGGGCCGCAGCCTGGTCGTCCTGCAGTATGCCGACGGCATCGTGTTCGTCGGTGAGAACCCGTCGCGCGCGCTGCACAAGTTCAGCGAGATCTACGACCGGATCGGGTTCGCGGCGGCGGGTAAGTACAACGAGTACGAGAACCTCCGTATCGGTGGTGTGCGCTACGCGGATCTGCGGGGTTACACGTACGACCGTGACGATGTGACGGCTCGCGGTCTGGCGAACGTGTACGCGCAGACGCTGGGCACGATCTTCTCGAGTGCGGCGGAGAAGCCGTACGAGGTGGAGCTGGTGGTCGCGGAGGTGGGGGAGACCCCTGAGGGCGATCAGATCTACCGGCTTCCGCATGACGGCTCGATCGTGGATGAGCACGGTTCGGTGGCGGTCGGCGGCAATGCGGAGCAGATCAGCGGTTATCTGGATCAGCGTCATCGGGATGGGATGACGTTGGCGGAGGCGCTGAAGCTGGCCGTGCAGGCGTTGTCGCGGGACACGAACGGCAGTGAGCGGGAGATTCCGGCGGAGCGGCTGGAGGTTGCCGTGCTGGACCGTACGCGGCCGCAGCAGCGGAAGTTCAAGCGGATCGTGGGCCGGCAGCTGGCGCGGCTCCTGGAGGCGGACGGGGGGTCGGGGGAGCCGTCTGGTGACGAGGGCGGCGACTCGGCTTCCTCTGAGGGCTCTTCGGAGGGTTCTTCCGGCGGCTCGGAGGCGTCGGAGGAGAAGAAGGGCGGCTCGGGTTCGGAGTCCGCGGACGAGTGATCCTCGCGGGCGCCCCTGTTCTGGGGCGTGCCGCTCTGTGGGGTTCTGGTGTGTGCCCGGTCGCCGGTGGGCGGCCGGGCACAGGTGTGTCCGGTGGGTGTGAGGCGGCCTCGGGGGTTGGCCGGTGAGGTCGGCCGGTGGGTGTGGGGTGGTTTCAGCCGCCGGCCGGTGGGGGTCCGCTGGAGGCGCGGACGACGAGGTGGCAGGGGAGGGTGCCGGGGGCGGGTGGCTCGCCGTCGAGGAGGGCGAGGAGGGCGGACATGCCGTGCTCGCCGACGGCTTCGGCGGGCAGCCGTACGGTCGTCAGTTCGGGTTCGATGGCGGTGGCCAGGGTGAGGTCGTCGAAGCCGGTGACGGAGAGGTCCTGGGGGATGCGCAGGCCGAGGCGGCGGGCGGCTTTGCAGGCGCCGGCGGCCATGGTGTCGTCGTCGCAGACGAGTGCGGTGGGTCGTGGTGCCCCGGATGCGGTGAGAGCGGCGTGGGCGGCGGCGCGGGCCTCGTCGGTGCCGAGGGGCGCGTGGACCCGGCGGAGGTCGCCTCCGGTGCCGTGCAGGGCTTCCTGGAGGGCGTGGGCGCGGGTGCGGAAGGTCCAGGAGTCGACGGCGGCGGCCAGGTGCAGGAAGCGGCGGTGGCCGAGGGCGAGGAGATGGTGTGTCACCTGGCGCATGCCGTCGGCGATGTCGGGGTTCACGGTGGTGGTCGTGGGGTCGGCGGTGGGTTCGCTGTCGAGCATGACGAGGGGGAGGCGGTCGCCGCGGATGGCGCTGAGGGTGTGGGCGGCCATGGAGGAGGCGATGACGCCGTCGAGTGCGGCGGGCGCGGAGGCGAAGGGGTCGGTGACGGGCGGGGGCTGCTGTGGCATCCCCGCGGTGTCGGTGCCTGGTTGGGTGGTGGTGCTGGCGGGTCCGGTTCCTTCGGGGGTGGGGTAGAGGACGATGCCGAAGCCGTGGCGGCGTGCGATGCGGGCGGCGCCGGTGTGGACGTGTGCGAAGAACTCGCTGGTGAGGGCGGGGACGACGAGGAGGGCGGTGCGGGTGCTGCCGAGCCGTAGGTTGCGTGCGGCGAGGTTGGGCCGGTAGCCGAGGTCGCGGGCGGCGGTGCGGACGCGTTCCGCGGTGGTTGCCGAGACCCTGCCCTGCCACTTGCCGCTGAGTACCAGGGAGACGGCGGCCTGGGAGACGCCGGCGGCGCTTGCGACGTCGCGGCTGGTGGGGCGTGCCGTGTCCCGGCCGCGGGGGCCGGCCTCGTCGTGGCCGGTGGGCTGGGCGGGACGGGTGCGGGGGTGCTCCCGGCCGTGCTCTGCGGTGGTCACCGGTGGCCTTTCTGTCGCGTGTCTCGCGGGCCTGCGCCGGTTTCCGGTGCGGTGCGGGCGGTGATCGCGGTGGACCGTGGTCCGCGGACATGGTACGTATGACCTCGCGAAGTTATACGTAAAACGTACGCGCCTGCCCTCGCTGGGTATCCCGCCGGGGGTGGGCGCGGGTGTGCCGGGGACGGGCGGTCTGGGCCGCCGTGGGTCGTGCGGAGAGGTGGGCGGCGGGCATGGCGGCCGGGTATGGGGAGATCCTTCGGGCGCGGCACGCGCTGAGGTTGCTGGCGGGCACGCTGGTGGGCCGGCTGCCGAACGCGGTGGCGCCGCTCGCGGTGCTGCTGTTCGTGCGGGCGGAGGGCGGCTCGTACAGCCTGGCGGGTGCGCTGGCGGCGGTGTACGGGGTGGCGAACGCGGTCGGGCAGCCAGTGCTGGGGCGGCTGGTGGACCTGTGGGGGCAGCCCTGGGTGCAGCTGCCCGCGGTGCTGCTCTCGGCGCTGGCCACGGCGGCGTTCGCGGTGGTGGGTACGGGCGTTCCGGCTGTCGCCTATGGGGCGATGGCGGTGGCGGGCCTCAGCGTGCCTCCGCTGGAGGGCGGGCTGCGGGCGCTGTGGCCGAGCATCCTGCGGGCGGAGCGCGTGCAGACGGCGTACGCGATGGACGCGGTGGCCCAGGAGGTGATGTTCACCGTGGGGCCGCTGCTGGTGAGCCTGTGCGTGGCGGTGTGGTCGGCGCGGGCGGCTCTGCTGCTGATCAACGCCGTGGGTGTGCTCGGTGTGGTGTCGGTGGTGGTGTCGGGGCCGTCGCGCGCGTGGCGGTCGGCGCAGCGGGTGCCGCACTGGCTGGGGGCGCTGCGGGCGCCGGGGCTGCTGGCGCTGCTGGGCGCGTTCCTGTTCGTGGGGATGGCGCTGGGGTCGATCGCGGTGGTCGCCGTGTCGTATGCGGACACGCACGGCGGTGATGCGGTGTACGGCTGGTTGATGGCGGCGCTGGGGCTGGGTGCGCTGATCGGTGGTGCGGCGTACGGGGCGCGGCCGTGGGCGGGCGCGCCGGAGCGGCGTCTTTCGGTGCTGGTGGGGCTGCTGACGCTGGGCTATCTGCCGCTGCTGCTGGTGCCGGGGCCGGTGGCGATGACGGGGCTGGCGGTGCTGGCGGGGGTGTTCCTGGCGCCTGCGATCGCGTGTGCGTTCGTGGTGGTGGACCGGCATGCTCCGGTGGGGACGGTGACGGAGGCGTTCTCGTGGCTCGTGACGACGTTCACGGTGGGTTCGGCGGCGGGTTCGGCCGTGGCGGGTCCGGTGGTGGAGTGGGGTGGGACCGTCCGGGGGTTTGCGGTGCCGGGGTGTGCGGGGGCGGTGGCGTTCCTCGTCCTGCTGGCCACTCGGCAGGTCCTCGCAGCTACCGGACGTGCGGCGGAGGTCGAGGTCGCGACGGAAAATGATCGGAATGGTGTCCCCGAAGCCGGTTTCAGTGAGGGCGGTCGGGCGTAATGTTCAGTCATGGACCGCCGCATTTTCGGGCTGGAGAACGAGTACGGCGTCACGTGTACGTTCCGGGGACAGCGCCGCCTGTCTCCCGACGAGGTGGCGCGGTACCTCTTCCGCCGAGTTGTGTCATGGGGCCGCAGCAGCAATGTCTTCCTGCGGAACGGCGCCCGTCTGTACCTCGACGTGGGCTCGCACCCGGAGTACGCCACCCCGGAGTGTGACAGCGTCACGGAGCTGGTCACGCACGACAAGGCGGGCGAGCGCATTCTCGAAGGCCTCCTCGTCGACGCCGAGCGCCGCCTGCATGAGGAGGGCATCGCGGGCGACGTCTACCTTTTCAAGAACAACACCGACTCCGCGGGCAACTCCTACGGCTGCCACGAGAACTATCTGGTGGCGCGCCACGGCGAGTTCTCGCGGCTCGCGGACATCCTGATCCCGTTCCTCGTCACCCGGCAGCTGCTGTGCGGGGCGGGCAAGGTGCTGCAGACCCCGCGCGGGGCCGTGTACTGCGTGAGCCAGCGCGCTGAGCACATCTGGGAGGGTGTCAGTTCGGCCACCACCCGCTCCAGGCCGATCATCAACACCCGCGACGAGCCGCACGCGGACGCGGAGCGTTACCGCCGGCTGCATGTGATCGTCGGCGACTCGAACATGTCGGAGACGACGATGCTGCTGAAGGTCGGCGCGACCGACCTGGTGCTGCGGATGATCGAGGCCGGCACGGTCATGCGGGACCTCACGCTGGAGAACCCGATCCGGGCGATCCGCGAGGTCAGCCACGACACCACGGGCCGTCGCAAGGTGCGCCTGGCGAGCGGCCGGGAGGCGTCGGCGCTGGAGGTGCAGCGGGAGTACTTCGAGAAGGCGGTGGACTTCTGCGACCGCCGCGGCATCCGCAAGGGCATCGTCGAGCAGGTGCTTGAGCTGTGGGGCCGGGCGCTGGAGGCGATCGAGGAGGAGGACCTCGACCGCATCGGCACCGAGATCGACTGGGTGATGAAGTACAAGCTCATCGAGCGGTACCGCGCCAAGAACAACATGACCATGTCGCACCCGCGGGTCGCGCAGATAGACCTCGCGTACCACGACATCCACCGGCGTCGTGGCCTGTACTACCTGCTGGAGCGGAACGGCCAGGCGGCCCGTGTCTGCAACGACCTCAAGATCTTCGAGGGCAAGTCCGTGCCGCCGCAGACGACCCGCGCGCGGCTGCGGGGTGACTTCATCCGGCGCGCCCAGGAGCAGCGCCGCGACTTCACGGTCGACTGGGTGCACCTGAAGCTCAACGACCAGGCGCAGCGGACGGTCCTGTGCAAGGACCCGTTCCGCAGCGTGGACGACCGGGTGGAGAAGCTCATCGCAGGAATGTGATCACCCTCACATCGACCTAAAGGGCCCCGCGGGCGTCGCCCGCGGGGCCCTTGTGCATGCCGCACTTCAGGCGGTGGGGGTGCGGACGTAGAGTGTGGCGGGCCGGGAACACCCCCACTAGCTTCGAGGACACCGACGTGCGACGCCGACTTGCCGCCTTGCTCATCGTGCCGGCCCTGGCACTGACCGCCTGTGGAGGTGGCGACTCGGGCAAGAAACAGGCGTCCCCCTCCCCGAGCCAGTCAGCGCAGGCGGCGAACCTCAAGCCGGTGGAGACCGCCGCGCCCATGCCGAAGGTCAGCGGCGACAAGGGCAAGAAGGCCGGTATCACCATCCCCAAGGGGTCCCCGAGCGGGAAGTTCGTCGTGCACTCCCTCAAGGACGGCGACGGCCCGGTGGTGAAGGCGGACGACCTGGTCGTCTCGCACTACACCGTCAAGGTGTGGCAGGGCGGCAAGGACCTGGGCAGCTCCTACGACCAGGGCGCCGCGCCGCAGGTCATCCCGGCCGGGAAGAAGACCATCATCGCTGCCTTCTCGCAGGCCGTGATGGGCCAGAAGGTCGGCGGCCGGGTGCTGGTCGTCGCCCCGCCCGACGCCGGCTTCGGCCAGAAGGGCAACCAGCAGCTGGGCGTGAAGGGCACCGACACCCTCGTGCTGGTCCTGGACATCGACAAGATCATCCCGAGGACGGCGCAGGGCAAGCAGGCCCCGATCCCGTCCAACCTGCCGCAGATCAAGGCCGACAAGCCCGAGCCCGCCGTGATCTCCGTGCCGAAGAAGAACCCGCCGAACGACCTCGTCGACCAGGTGCTGATCCAGGGCAAGGGGCCCGAGGTCAAGAGCGGCCAGACGGTGTACATGCAGTACAGCGGTGCCGCGTGGAAGCCGAACGAGGGCAAGGCCCAGGCCAAGCTCTTCGACTCCTCGTACAACGTGGGCACGCCGTTCTCGACGGTGATCGGCCAGAAGCAGGTCATCGAGGGCTGGGACAAGGGCCTGGTCGGCAAGAAGGTCGGCAGCCGGGTGCTGCTCGTGATCCCGCCGGAGCTGGCCTACAAGAACCAGGCCCAGGGCGCGGACCTGCCGGCGAACTCGACCCTCGTCTTCGTGGTGGACATCCTCGACGCGATGTGAGGGCGCGGATGCGAGACTGGCCGGGTTGCCCAACCGTACTGAGCAGGAGCGCGTGACGTGAACATCGAGAAGCCCGAGGTCGACTTCCCCGGCGGAGAGCCCCCGGCGGACCTGGAGATCAAGGACATCTGGGAGGGGGACGGCCCGGTCGCCAAGGCGGGCGACACCGTTTCCGTCCACTATGTGGGCGTGTCCTTCTCGACCGGCGAGGAGTTCGACGCCAGCTGGAACCGCGGTACGCCGCTCCAGTTCCAGCTCGGCGTCGGCCAGGTGATCGCCGGATGGGACCAGGGAGTGCAGGGCATGAAGGTGGGCGGCCGGCGCCAGCTCACCATCCCGTCCCACCTTGCCTACGGCGAGCGTGGCGCGGGCGGCGGCAGGATCGCCCCCGGCGAGACGCTGATCTTCGTCTGCGACCTGGTGGCCGTCTGACCACCCCGACCGGCCCCTCGTGAGAGGACCGGGACGCGCCCGGGGGCGGACCGCCCCCGGCGCGCGCGGGACCCATGCCCCCGGGCATGGGTCCTCGCTTTTGCCGTGCCGTCCATCAGCGGTACCGTCGGGCGGGCGGAAGGACTGATGAGAGGACGTTGGGGCGGCGATGGCGATTGCCAAGGCCGAGCGGCTGATGAACCTGGCGCTGTGCCTGCTCGGCACCCGGCGCCCCCTCAGCAAGCGCGAACTGCGTGACTCCATCGAGGCCTACGTGGAAGCCGCGGCGGCGTCCCGGGGCACGTCGGCGGCGGGCGGCTCCGGTTCCGACGACTCCTTCAACCGCATGTTCGAGCGGGACAAGGAGGACCTGCGCGAACTCGGGCTGGTCATCGACACCGTGGAGAACATCGACGGCGAGGTCGGCTACCTCGCCCGCCGCGACAGCAACCGCCTGCCGCCCATCTCCCTGGACGCCGAGGAGGCCGCCGCCCTCGGCCTCGCCGCCAAGGTGTGGCAGCAGGCCCGGCTCGCGGGAGCGGCCAGCGGCGCCCTGCAGAAGCTGCGCGCCGCCGGCCTGCCGGAGGACGTCGACCCGTACGAGACCCACTCAGCCCTGGAGCCCCGCATCCCCGCCCGCGAGGCCGCGTTCGAGCCGCTGATGCTGGCGTGCAGGGACCGCAGGGCCGTCACCTTCGACTACCGCAAGGCCACCGCCGTCCACCCCGAGCAGCGGGTCGTGGAGCCCTGGGCGCTGGAGTGCTGGCGCGGCCACTGGTACCTCGCCGGATGGGACCGCGAGCGCAGCGCCGAGCGGGTCTTCCGGCTCTCCAGGATCACCGGCCGGGTCAGGAGCCGCGGCGGATCGTTCACCGTCGACGTGCCCGACGTCGTCACCGTCCGTGAGACCGTCGCCGCGTGGGCCGGCGAGGGCGCCGAGCGCCGGGCCCGCATCAGGCTCCGCGCCGGCGCCGGCTACCCGCTGCGCGCCAAGGCCGACTCGGTGCGGGAACTCGGAGGCGGGTGGGACGAGTTGGAGATTCCGTACGGGCACGGCCTGGAGGCATGGCTGGTCGAGTTCGGCCCCGACGTGGTCGTGCTCGACCCCGCCGAGCTGCGGGCCGACGTGGTGGACCGGCTACGCGCCGTGGCCAAGGGCTGAGGGGGAGAGCAGGGACCATGGACGCCACATCCGCGCGCCACGGCAGGCCGGCGCGCGCCGCCCGGCCGCAGAACGCCATCGACCAGACCCGCCGGATGCTCTCCCTGGTGACCTACCTCCGCGAGCGTCCGGGCGCCCGCGTCAGCGACGTGGCCCGCGCCTTCGGCATCACCGAGGACGAGCTGATCGCCGACCTCGACGTCCTGCCCATGTGCGGCACCAGCTTCCGCGGCGGCGACCTGCTCGACATCGACACCGACGGTGACCGCATCTGGTGGCGCAACCCCGGAGCGCTGGCCGCCGAGGCCGCCGAACCGCTGCGCCTCGCCGCCGACGAGGCCACCGCCCTGCTGGTCGCCGCACGCGCCGTCGCCACCCTCCCGGGACTCCGGGAGGGCGACCGGCGGGCCCTGCTGCGGGCCACCGCCAAGCTGGAGACGGCCGCCGGGGAGGCGGCGGGCGCCAGCGCCCGGGTCTCGGTCACCTTCGAGTCCGAGGGCGGCGTCTTCGCCGACGTCGACCGCGCCATCTCCGAGCGCCGCAGGCTCTGGATCCGCTACTACTCCCCGGCACGCGACGAGGTCACCGAGCGTGAGATCGACCCGATACGGCTGGTGAGCGTCGGGCACACCTACGTGGAGGCCTGGTGCCGCCGCTCGGAGGCGCGCCGCACCTTCCGGCTCGACCGGGTCGCGGAGATCAAGGTCCTCGACGAGCCCTCCGAGCCGCCCGAGGTCGAGCTGCGCGACCTCTCCGAGGGCCTGGTGCAGCCCGCCGCCGAGGACCCCGAGGTGGTCGTCGAGGTCGGCCCCGGCGGCCGCTGGGTCGCCGAGTACTACCCCCACGACAGCGCCGAGGAACTGCCCGAGGGCGGCCTGCGGATCACGCTGCGCACCCCCGACCCGGCCTCGCTGCGCAGGCTCGCCCTGCGGCTCGGCCGCGACGGCCGGATCGTCGCGCCGCGTGAGCTCGCCGAGAGCGCCCAGCAGGCGGCGACAGCGGCCCTCGCCGCCTACGACGACCCGGCGGGCGACCCGGCGGCGACAGGCGGTCCTGGGGCGTCCAAGACCGCGGCACTCGTTCCGGAGGCGGCGCGGGAGAGCGCCGCGGCGCCCCCCGACCCGGCGCCGGCCGCACCGGGCGCCCCCGGTCCCCGTACGTCCCCCCACGACAGGCAGGAGCAGAAGCTTTGAGCACGTCGGCCATGTCCGGCACCGAAGGCGGCCCCGGGCACGACGGTCTTCAGTCCGGCGGGGAAGCCCCCCAGCCCGGCGAGGACGACCCCCGGCCCGGCGAGGAAGCCCGCAAGCCCGGCGAGGATGACCCCCGGCCCGGCGAGGACGCCCCCCGGCCGGGTGACGACGACCCCGGCCTCGCGGCCGTGGGCGAGGTGCTGTTCAAGGCCGCCTGTCCCGAATGCCGGGCACGCTTCCAACTCGACGCCGAGGCCCTGCGGCTGGCCGTCGGCGCCACCCCCAAGACCACGTTCTACTCGTTCACCTGCCCCGAGTGCGGCACCGCGGTGCGCAAGCCCGCCGGTGACCGCATCGTCGAACTGCTCACCGGCGGCGGTGTGCGCACCCTGCGGCTGCACACACCGCGCGGCTCGTAGGAGGCCGGATGTTCTGGGCGATGCTCGCCGTGGCCGCCGGCTTCCTCGGCCTGGCCGTGCTCGGCGTCCTCGCGGTGCGGGTCTTCCTGGCGGCCGAGCGGCTCGGCCGGGAGGTGACACGCGCCGCGCAGCGCATCGGGCGAGCGGCCGGCGACCTGGAGAAGGCAGTGGAGGCCGCGGAAGCCGCGGCGGCCGCCTCCGGGGCCGCCGGGAGAACCCGCTGACCTTGTAGCGGCCCAGGTCAGGGCCGTGGTAGGGGCATGAGGCCGGCAACGGCCTGTCGAAGTCACAGGCCAGGCAGGTACTCTGCTCCCCGTGGCCCGAAGACGAGGCGCGGGCCGCGCCGGGAGTACGCTCGGGGCTTGCTTCACGTTTACCCCAGAGGGTTACGATCCTTGACAGCACGGCGGTCGGTACGCAAACCGGCCGATCGGGCCGCATTCCCGTCCCACGCCGCCTCGGTGAGAAGGTAGAGACCATGTTCGGAAGGCTCGGCGCCCCCGAGATCATTCTCATCCTCGTCGTCATCGTCCTGCTGTTCGGTGCGAAGAAGCTTCCGGACATGGCCCGTTCCCTCGGCAAGTCCGCGCGGATCCTCAAGAGCGAGGCCAAGGCGATGAAGTCGGAAGGGTCGTCCCAGACCGCCCCCGCCGACCCGCCGGCCTCCGACCCCTCGCAGCGCACGATCCAGGCCGCCCCGGGCGACGTCAGCAGTTCCCGTCCGGTCTCCGAGCCGACGGACACCACGCAGCGCTGACGACGCCGGAGCGGTCGGCAGTCGCGGACCGCCGCACGAGATGAGGACGTGGGTTGCTCAGGTCTGCCCGCAAGCAGGAGAGGGATCCCGAGGGCCGGATGCCGCTCTCGGATCATCTGCGCGAGCTGCGCAACAGGCTCGCCAAGGCCGTCCTGGCGATCATTCTGGTCACGATCGTCGCCGCCTTCTTCTACAAGGACATCGTCGAGTTCTTCACGAACCCGATCCTGGACGCCGTGGGGTGCCACTCCAGCTTTGACGACCTGGCCCACAAGGAGAGCGGCACCTGCGCCCGCATCGTCCTGAACGGCCTGCTGACGCCGTTCACCCTGGCGCTCAAGGTCTCCCTGATGGTCGGCGTCATCGTGGGCTCCCCCGTCTGGCTCTACCAGCTCTGGGCCTTCGTCGCCCCCGGCCTCCACAGGCACGAGAAGAAGTACGCCCGCGCCTTCGTCGGCACCGGCGTTCCGCTCTTCCTCGGCGGGGCGTTCTTCGCCTACAAGACGCTGCCGACGATGGCGACGGTGCTGCTCGGCTTCTCGCCCGGCGGCCTGGACAACCTCCTCCCGCTCGACGAGCTGATCGACCTGATCACCCGCATGGTGGTGATCTTCGGCCTCTCCTTCGAGCTGCCGCTGCTGCTGGTGATGCTCAACCTCACCGGCGTGCTCACCGGCCGGCGGATGCTCGGCTGGTGGCGGGCGATGATCATGGGGATCACCGTCTTCGCCGCCGTCGCCACGCCCAGCACCGACCCCCTCACGATGCTGGCGCTGGCCGGCCCGATCTGGGTGCTGTACTTCGCCGCCACCGTCTTCTCGATCCTCAACGACCGCCGCAAGGCGCGCCTCGAAGAGGCCGGACCCGGCGACGACGAGGCGTCCGACCTCGACCTCACCCCCGACTCCGTCGACGACGCGGAGCCCGTCTCCGCCAGCCGCGCCCTGCCCGAGCAGGCCTCCGGCGACCAGGACCGGATCAACGGTTATGACGACGTGACCTGACCGGCCACCCACCGCCGGCCGGTCACCTTGTAGGGTCCTGGCGCAGTACGCCGCCCGGGGGGCCCGCAGTGACCAGCGACATCAGCCTTTTCGTCAACCCGGCCGCGGGCCGCGGCCGGGGCGCTCACGCAGCGCAGCCGGCCGCTTCCGCTCTGCGCGCGGCCGGCTTCTCGGTGCGCACCATCCTCGGCCGCGACCCCGAGGACGCCCTGCACAGGGCCCGCGACGCCGTCCGGGACGGCACGGGGGCGCTCATCGCGGTCGGCGGCGACGGCATGGTCGGCCTCGCCCTTCAGGCCGTCGCGGGCACTGGCACCCCGCTCGGCGTGGTCGCCGTCGGCACCGGCAACGACTTCGCCCGCTGCCTCGGCCTTCCCGTGCGGGACCCTGCGGCGGGCGGGCGGCTCGCCGCCGACGCGCTCAAGGGCTCCCACATGCGCGACGTGGACCTCGGCCGGGCCGCCGGACGCTGGTTCGGCACCGTCCTCGCCTCCGGCTTCGACTCCCGCGTCAACGACCGCGGCAACCGGATGCGCTGGCCCGCCGGCCGCCTCAAGTACGACCTGGCCATGCTCGCCGAACTCGCCGCCTTCCGCCCCGTGCCGTACCGCATCACCCTCGACGACGGCACCCCCCTGCACACCGAGGCGACCCTGGTGGCCGTCGGCAACGGTCCCTCGTACGGGGGAGGCATGAAGATCTGCCCCGCGGCCGACCCCGGCGACGGGCTCCTCGACGTCACCGTCGTCGGCGACTGCGGCCGCGCCACCCTCCTCAAGGTGTTTCCGCGGGTCTACACCGGCAGCCACGTGCACCACCCCAAGGTCACCGTGCACCGCGCCGCGAAGGTGGAACTGGCCGCACCCGCCACCACCGGATACGCCGACGGGGAGCCGCTCGGCCCGCTGCCGCTGACCGTCGAGTGCGTGCCCGCGGCCGTCCGCGTGCTGGTCCGCTGACACCGTCCGCGTGCCCGTGCGCCCCCTCGCCCCGCGGGCCCCGCCCGCCGGTCCGGGAACGTACCGCGCTGACCAGGAACGATTCGCCGATCCCCATAAAGATCGTGCTCTGTCACAGGGGGCGGGTAGGCTCGAAAGTACGATGACTGAGGACCTCTCACCGGCCGAGCGGTACGCGGTAGCCCGTAAGCGTGCCGCCGAGCAAGCCACAGCGCTCGGCACCTTCCGCGGGATGTACGACTTCGACCTGGACCCCTTCCAGACCGAGGCGTGTCAGGCCCTGGAGGCCGGCAAGGGCGTGCTGGTGGCGGCACCCACCGGCTCCGGCAAGACCATCGTCGGGGAATTCGCGGTGCACCTCGCCCTCCGGCAGGGGAAGAAGTGCTTCTACACCACGCCCATCAAGGCGCTCTCCAACCAGAAGTACTCCGACCTCGCCAAGCGCTACGGCCCCGACCAGGTGGGCCTGCTCACCGGCGACAACAGTGTCAATCCCGGCGCCCCCGTGGTCGTGATGACCACCGAGGTGCTCAGGAACATGCTCTACGCCGGCTCGGAGACCCTCCGCGGCCTCGGATACGTCGTCATGGACGAGGTGCACTACCTCTCGGACCGCTTCCGCGGCGCCGTCTGGGAGGAAGTGATCATCCACCTTCCTGAGTCGGTCACCCTGGTCTCCCTGTCGGCCACGGTCTCCAACGCCGAGGAGTTCGGGGACTGGCTCGACACCGTCCGCGGCGACACCGAGGTGATCGTCTCCGAGCACCGCCCCGTGCCGCTGTTCCAGCACGTGCTGGCCGGCCGCAGGATGTACGACCTCTTCGAGGAGGGCGAGGGCAGCAAGAAGGCCGTCAACCCCGACCTCACCCGCCTCGCCAGGAACGACGCCACCCGACCGGCGTACGGGCCCGGCCGCAGACGCGGCAGGAGCCTGCGCGAGGCCGACCGCGAGCGGGAGCGCCGCCAGCGCTCCCGGATCTGGACCCCGAGCCGCCCGGAAGTCATCGAGCGGCTCGACGCCGAGGGCCTGCTGCCCGCCATCACCTTCATCTTCAGCCGCGCCGGCTGCGAGTCCGCCGTCCAGCAGTGCCTCTTCGCGGGCCTTCGGCTCAACGACGAGGAGGCGCGCGAGCGCGTCCGCGAGATCGTCGAGCAGCGCACCGACTCCATTCCCCCCGAGGACCTGCACGTCCTCGGCTACTACGAATGGCTGGAAGGCCTGGAGCGCGGAATCGCCGCGCACCACGCGGGCATGCTCCCCACCTTCAAGGAGGTCGTCGAGGAACTGTTCGTGCGGGGCCTGGTCAAGGCCGTCTTCGCCACCGAGACCCTGGCCCTGGGCATCAACATGCCCGCACGCTCCGTGGTCCTGGAGAAGCTCGTCAAGTGGAACGGCGAGCAGCACGCCGACATCACCCCCGGCGAGTACACCCAGCTCACCGGCCGCGCCGGGCGGCGCGGCATCGATGTCGAGGGCCACGCCGTGGTGCTCTGGCAGCGCGCCATGAGCCCCGAGCACCTCGCGGGCCTCGCCGGCACCCGCACCTATCCGCTGCGCTCCAGCTTCAAGCCGTCGTACAACATGGCCGTCAACCTCGTCGAGCAGTTCGGCCGGCACCGCTCCCGGGAGCTGCTGGAGACGTCGTTCGCGCAGTTCCAGGCCGACAAGTCGGTGGTGGGCATCTCCCGCCAGGTGCAGCGGAACGAGGAGGGCCTCGCGGGCTACAAGGAGTCGATGACCTGCCACCTCGGCGACTTCGACGAGTACGCCCGGCTCCGCCGGGATCTGAAGGACCGTGAGACGGAGCTGGCCAAGCAGGGGGCGGCCCAGCGGCGCGCCGCGGCCGCCGCCGCCCTGGAGAAGCTGCGCCCCGGCGACGTCATCCACGTCCCCACCGGCAAGTTCGCCGGCCTCGCCCTGGTGCTCGACCCCGGGATGCCCGCCGGCCGCGCGGGCGGACACCGCGGCTTCGACCAGCAGGACGGCCCCCGGCCCCTGGTGCTCACCGTGGAGCGGCAGGTCAAGCGGCTGGCGGCGATGGACTTCCCGGTGCCGGTGGAACCGCTGGAGCGGATGCGCATCCCCAAGTCGTTCAACCCGCGCAGCCCGCAGTCCCGCCGGGACCTGGCCTCGGCGCTGCGCACCAAGGCCGGCCACATCGTCCCCGAGCGGCACCGCAAGCAGCGCGCCGCCGCCGCGGACGACCGCGAGATCGCCCGGCTCCGCGCCGAGTTGCGCGCCCACCCCTGCCACGGCTGCAGCGACCGCGAGAACCACGCCCGCTGGGCCGAGCGCTACCACCGGCTGATGCGCGACACCCACCAGCTGGAGCGCCGCATCGAGGGCCGCACCAACACCATCGCCCGCACCTTCGACCGGATCGTCTCCCTCCTCACCGAGCTGGACTACCTCCGCGGCAACGAGGTCACCGAGCACGGCAAGCGCCTCGCCCGGCTCTACGGCGAGCTGGACCTGCTCGCCAGCGAATGCCTGCGGGAAGGCGTCTGGGAGGGCCTCGCCCCGCCCGAACTGGCCGCCTGCGTCTCGGCGCTGGTCTACGAGTCCCGGATCGGCGACGACGCGCTCGCGCCCAAGCTGCCGTCCGGCCGAGCGAAGGCGTCGCTCAGCGAGATGGTCCGCATCTGGGGCCGCCTCGACGCCCTGGAGGAGGACTTCCGGATCAGCCAGGCGGAGGGTGTCGGCCAGCGTGAGCCCGACCTCGGGTTCGCCTGGGCCGCTTACATGTGGGCCTCCGGCAAGGGACTCGACGAGGTGCTGCGCGAGGCGGAGATGCCCGCGGGCGACTTCGTCCGGTGGTGCAAGCAGGTCATCGACGTCCTCGGCCAGATCTCGGCCGCCGCACCGGTCGACGGATCCTCGACGGTGCCGAAGAACGCCCGCAAGGCCGTGGAGGGGCTGCTGCGGGGCGTGGTGGCGTACTCGTCGGTGGGCTGAGGAGGCATCCCCGAACGGCCGGAGGCGGAGGCACCGGGCGACCCGGCCGGAGGCGTCGGTGGACCCGGCGGGTGAGAGCCGTCGAACCCGCGGGTGGTGGCCGGCGACCTCGCAGGTGACATCTGCCCACCGCGGAGGCGGCATCCGCCGACCCCGCGGACAGTGAGGGGCACCGGCCGCGGCGACCGGAACCCGAGCCCGCCGGTCGGCTGAGCGGAAGCGATCACTCACCGTTTGCACTGCTTACTCCGCGTGCAAATGGGCTCGAGTCTACGCCGCCGGCACCACTCTGTCAGAGGCTCTTGGAATATGACACGGGCGATGTTCCTGTCGGACTAAACTCCCACGCAGTGCAGCGAGTTGAGGGTTTTCGCGCGCTTTGTCCCCATGGTTCCCCCTGCTCGGAAAAGCGTTTCCCATGCCCGCTGTCACACCGCTGAGACACCGTTCCCCGAGTGATCGTCCAGAAGGCATACATGGTGAGTGAAGAATCACCTCCCGGCGGCCGCGGTAGCCGCCCCGCCCGCATCCTCTTACCGCCCGCGCTCCTGATGGCGGCCGCCGCCGCGGGCGCCGTCGCCGCCGTCGCACCGCCCGCCAGGCTCGCCGTGGGCCTGATCGGGGCACTGTGCACCGTCCTGGTGCTGGCCGTCGCCGCCGAGGCCGTCCGCCGCGGTCACCACACCCGCCAGGTGCGCGAGCACTTCACCGAGCGGCTGGAGTTCCTGGAGCGCCGCCTCGCCGGCCACGACGAGGAGACCGTCCGGCTGAGCAGCCGGCTCATCCCCGACGCGGTGTTCCGCCTCAAGCAGGGCGAGTCGCCCGACGAGGTGATCCGCGCCGTCGTCGACGAGGACCCCGCCCACCGCGACCTCCCCCGCCCGCAGCGCCTGCTGCTCCGCTCCGTGCTGGAGACCGTGGACGAGGAGGAGGCGCGCCGTGAGATCAGCCAGCGCGCCTTCGTCAACATCGCCCGGCGCGTGCAGGCCATCGTCCACCAGCAGGCCGCGGAGCTGCGCGGCATGGAGGAGGACTACGGCCGCAGCCCCGAGGTCTTCGACGACCTGCTCCGCATCGACCACGGCACCGCGCTCATCGGCCGCCTCGCCGACAGCATCGCCGTGCTCGGCGGGGCCAGGCCCGGCCGCCAGTGGCCGAGGCCCGTACCGCTGTTCAGCGTGCTGCGCGGCGCCATGTCCCGGATCCTGGAGTACCAGCGCATCGAACTCCACTCGATCGTCAAGGTCGCGGTCAAGGGCTCCGCCGTCGAACCCCTCATCCACGCCTGCGCGGAACTCCTCGACAACGCCACCCGCTACTCGCCGCCGCAGACCAAGGTGCACGTCACCGCCGTCGAGGTGCAGTCCGGGATCGCCATCGAGATCGAGGACGGCGGGGTCAGCCTGAGCGAGGAGGCCCGCGCCCGCGCCGAGCGGATCCTGTCCGCGCCCGAGGCCGGCAGCGAGATCCAGGACCTCGGCGAGACGCCCAGGCTCGGCCTGGCCGTCGTGGGCCGGCTCTCGCGGATGTACGACCTGCGCGTGTCGCTGCGGCAGTCCGCCTACGGGGGCGTGCGCGCCGTGCTGGTCGCCCCGCACGACATGCTCACCACCGGCCCCGCGCCGGGCCTGGCGCACGGCATCGGGGCCTCCGCGGTGCCCAGGATCGACGAGGACGGCACGCTGGTCACCGCCGTCGCCACCAAGAAGCGCCGCCCCACCGGCCCCGTGCCCTCGCCCGTGCTTCCGCCGCAGCGCACCGCCGAGCCGCCCGCCCCGCAGCGCGCCGCCAGCGCCCCCGCGGAGGACGAGGCCCCGGTGGTCACCGAGTGGACCGCCATGGGACTGCCCCAGCGCCGCAGCCGGGTCAAGACCCCCCTCAGCCAGCGCATCGCGGAGGCCCGCGCCGAGGAGGCCGCGCGGCAGGCGGCCGAGTCCGCCTCCGCGTCCGCCGCCTCCGTGACCGAGCGGATGGCCCCCGGGGGACCGCGGCAGAACGCGCCGGACCCCGGACCCGAGCCCGGCCTCTGGGTCGAGGCCTTCATGGAGGGCGTGCACGGCGGCGACCGGGGCGCCGGCACCGATCAGGCCGGCGAGCCGCGCGCGGCCGCCGATGCCGGCCGGCTGCCCGAGGCCGCCCCGCTGCCCGGCGCCGCCCCGGGGGCCGAACCCCCTCCGGCGGACGGCTCGGGCTCATGGACCCGATCCGGCCCGGGGGCCGGATCCTCGGCGGTCGCCGCCCGCCCCGCCGGCGGCTCGGGAAGACCGCCGGCTCGCACAGACTCCGATGACGTGGTGGACGAAGGGGACCCCAAGTGATCCAGCAGCGCGCCAACTTCGACTGGATGCTCAAGGAACTGGCCGACGGTGTCCCCGGAGTCCGCCAGGTCGTGGTCCTGTCCGCCGACGGCCTGCGCATCGCCCGCTTCGGCGGCGAGCCCGACGCCGCCGACCGGATCGCCGCCGCCTGCGCCGGGCTCCAGAGCCTCGCGGCAGCCGTGGGCACCGAGTTCCCCGACCACGACGGCCGGATGCGCATGGTCCTCATCGAGATCAGCGGCGGCTTCTTCTACCTGATGGCCGCCGGCACCGGGGCCTACCTCGCGGTGCTCGCCGACGAGACCGTCGAGGCCGGACTCATCAGCAACCGCATGCGGGACCTCGTCGTCCGGATCGGCGCCCACCTCACCAGCCCGCCGAGGCACGACGGGCAGGCCGGATGACTACTCCTCCGAGGCGCCGGCGACGCCAGCCGGAAGCAGGCCTGGAGGGCAACCCCGAGCGGCTGTACGTGCTCACCGGCGGACCGGACGGCGGCGAGCGCGCCCCGCTCGACCTGGTCACCCTGATCGTGACGCGCGCCGAGGCGCCGGCCACCGCGGGGCCCGAGCACGCCGCCGTGTTACGGCTGTGCGCGAATCCCCTCTCCGTGGCCGAGATCTCGGCCTACCTCAGTCTGCCGTTCAGCGTGGTCACCGTGCTGCTGACCGAGCTGCTCGCGGCCGAACTGGTGCTGGCGCGTGCGCCGATCGTCCGCTCCGCGCTCCCGGACCGTTCCCTTCTCGAAGCGGTGATGCATGGACTTCAAAAGCTCTGACACGCTCTCGGGCCCCCGCAGTGAGGACGTGCTGCCCGACACGGCCACGGCCGCCGTGAAGATCGTGATCGTGGGCGGCTTCGGTGTCGGCAAGACGACCATGGTCGGCTCGGTCAGCGAGATCCGCCCGCTGACCACCGAGGAGACCATGACCAGGGCCGGCATCGGCATCGACGACAACCCGGGGTCCGCGGCCAAGACGGCCACCACGGTCGCCATGGACTTCGGCCGGATCAGCATCACCGACCAGCTCGTCCTGTACCTCTTCGGCACCCCGGGACAGGAACGCTTCTGGTTCCTGTGGAACGGCCTGTTCGAGGGCGCCCTCGGCGCCGTCGTGCTCGTCGACACCCGCCGCCTGGAGGTGAGTTTCGACGTCATCGGGCGCCTGGAGGACCGCGGGGTGCCCTTCGTGGTCGCCGTCAACGAGTTCCCCGACGCGCCCCGTTACCCCGTCGAGGAGCTGCGCGCCGCCCTCGACCTGCCACCGGACGTGCCGATCGTGTCCTGCGACGCGCGGATCCGCGCCTCCAGCCGGGACACGCTGATGACGCTGATGCGGTTCCTGCACTCCCTCTCCCTCACCCCCTGACCACACGCCAGGTGACGGGGCGCCCGACGTGCCGGCGCCGGCAGCGACGGCACGGCCGCCGGGCCGCCCCGCGGCAACCGCCCCGCACACCCGGCCCTTCCCCTCCGGAGCCTGAACCGTGACCGACTCCTCCCCCCGCCCCGCACCGGGCGGACCGTCCCCGTCCGCGCCGGGCTGCCCGGTGCACGCCGCGGGCGGCACCGGACCCGGCGGCCTCCACCGCCTGGACGGCCCCGAGGCCCAGCACGACCTGGCCGGCCTCTACGAGAAACTGCGCACGGAGCACGGCCAGGTCGCGCCGGTCCTGCTCCACGACGGCTTACCGGTCTGGGCGGTCCTCGGCCACACCGAGAACCTGCACATGGTGCGCACCCCCTCGCACTTCACCCGCGACACCCGGCAGTGGCGGGCCGTCCAGGACGGCACCGCCGGTCCCGGCCACCCGCTCGCGCCCGTGTTCACCTGGCAGCCGATCTGCGCGTTCGCCGAGGGCGACGAGCACCGGCGGCTGCGCGGCGCCGTCACGAGCGCCATGGCGAGGATCGACCACCGCGGCGTGCGCCGCTACATCAACCGCTACAGCCAGCGGCTCGTCAACGACTTCTGCGAGACGGGCACCGCCGACCTGGTGGGCCAGTTCGCCGAGCACCTGCCGATGATGGTGATGTGCCAGATCCTCGGCATGCCCGAGGAGTACGACGAGCGCATGGTGCAGGCCGCCCGCGACATGATCAAGGGCACCGAGACCGCCATCGCCAGCAACGAGTACGTGATGGCGGCGCTGTACCGGCTGGTCGCGCGGCGGCGCGCGGAGCCCGGGAACGACTTCACGGGCGCGCTGCTCACCCACGAGTCGGGGCTCACCGACGAGGAGGTCGCCCAGCACCTGCGGCTGGTCCTCATCGCCTCCTACGAGGCCACGGCCAACCTGATCGCCAACGTGCTGCGGGTCGTGATGACCGACCCGCGCTTCCGCGCCCGGCTGGGCGGCGGCCAGATGACCGTGCCGGAGGCCGTGGAGCAGTCCCTCTGGGACGAGCCTCCATTCAGCGCGATCCTGACGTACGTCGCCAAGCAGGACACCGAACTGGGCGGCCGGCAGATCAAGGCCGGCGACGGGCTGATGCTCGGCATCGCGCCCGGCAACGCCGATCCGGTGGTCCGCCCGGAGCCCGGCGCCGACATGCAGGGCAACCGCTCCCACCTGGCGTTCAGCGGCGGCCCGCACGAGTGCCCCGGCCAGGACATCGGCCGCGCCATCGCCGACACCGGCATCGACGCGCTGCTGACCCGCCTGCCGGACGTGCGGCTGGCGGTGCCCGAAGAGGAGCTGCGCTGGACGTCGTCGATCTCGTCCCGGCACCTGGTCGCGCTGCCGGTGCGGTTCGCCCCCAAGCCCCCGCAGGACGTCATGCTCCGCCCCAGCGCCGTACCTGTGGTGCCGCGGCCGCGGGACCCCGACTGGCAGGTGTCCTCGCCCGCCCCGCGATCCGCCCCGCCGGCGAGTGCGCGTTCCGGCACGGCGGGCCCGCTCCCTGCGCAGGACGACACGGGACCGCTGCCCGGGCCCGCAGGTCCCGCGCCGGGGCCGGTGGCGCCCGTGGGGCTCTGGCGGCGGCTGGTGCTGTGGTGGCGCGGCGACTGACCGATCGGGCGGGGTGCGGGCGCGGTCACGCCCCCGGAGCCGGCCACGCGGCCAGCTCGCGCCCGCTGGTGAACCGGTGGGCGAGTCCCGTCACCGGATCGGTGAACTCCAGAGCCCTGGCCACGAGTTGCAGCGGGCTGCTGAAGTCGTCGTCCGGCACCGGCCCCGTCACCACCGGGTAGAGCGGGTCGCCGAGGATCGGCACGCCGAGCGCGTTCATGTGCACCCGCAGCTGGTGGGTACGCCCGGTGCTGGGCAGCAGCCGGTACCGAGCGAGAGACGCCCGGTGCTCCAACAGCTCCACACGGCTGACGGCGTTGGGCTCGCCCGGTACCTCACGCGCGGCCAGCACCCCGCGGTCCTTCTCGATCCGGCTGCGCACGGTACGGGGCAGGGCGAGCCCGGGGTCGTGGCGGGCGACGGCCTCGTACACCTTGTGGACCAGGCGGTCGCGGAACAGCGTCTGGTACGCGCCGCGTTCCTCCGGCCGCACGGTGAACAGCACCAGGCCGGCGGTGAGCCGGTCCAGGCGGTGGGCGGCGCTGAGGGTGGTCGCCCCCAGCTCCCTGCGCAGCCGGGCGAGCGCGGTCTCCGTGACATGCCCGCCGCGCGGGGTGGTGGCCAGGAAGTGCGGCTTGTCGACGACGACGATGTGCTCGTCCCGGTACACCACGCGAAGGGGGAACGGCACCGGCGTCTCGGGCGCGCGCTCCCGGTGGAACCACACCGTCCCGCCCGGCACGTAAGGGGCGTCGGGCGCCACGGTCCGCCCCGCGCCGTCCACGAACGCACCCTCGCGCAGCATCGTGTCGATCACCTCGGCACCGGGCGCCAGCCGCTCCACGAGGTGGTCCCGGACGGTGCCCCACGCCCCGGCGGCCGGCAGCCTGACCCGCACGGGATCGATGCCGTCGCGCTGGGGGAGGGGTGCCGGCAGGGCCGGCCGCTTGCGTCTCATCACGGCCAAGCGTACGGCGGCGGCCGGGGGCCACCGGACCGGACGTTCGACCGGCGCGGGGGCGGCGCGGCGAACGTCCAGCTGCTGGCCGCGACGGTCACCGTGGCCCGCCGGGCTCTGGCGGCGCACTGGGACTAGGCTGCCGCGATGCCGACAGCCGATCGACCGGAGGCCCAGGTGCCCGTGCAGGAGTACCCGCCGGTACGGGCGGCCGGTCGCGGGCGTGGCTGGTACCGCGGTGACTTCCATGTCCACTCCGCCGTCTCCAGCGGTGGTGAGCTGACGCCCGGGCAGCTCGCCGCCGCGGCGCGCGCGGTGGGCCTCGACTTCCTCGCCGTGACCGAGCACAACACGACCGTCACGCACGGCGCCTGGGGCCCGCACGCGGGCGATGACCTGCTGGTGATCCTGGGGCAGGAGGTCGTCACCCCGTCCGGCCACTGGCTCGCGCTGGGACTCCCGCCGGGGCAGACGGTCGGCGGGCGCGACGGCGACGGCCGCCTCGGGGGCTCCCGGTCGCGGGGGACGGGCGCGGTGACCGGGCGGCATCCCCTCGTGCGGCACCTGGACGAGGTGCACCGGGCCGGTGGGCTCTGCGTGGCCGCCCACCCCCACGCGCCCTACCCCTCGGGCACCTTCACGTACCCGTACGAGGGCTTCGACGCGGTCGAGGTGTGGAACGGGGCGTGGGACTCCGAGGTGCCCTGGCAGGCGGACAACGAGGCGGCTCTCGCGGAGTGGGGGCGCGCTCTGGCCCGGGACGTCCGGCGGGGCCGGTGGCGGCCGGCGATCGGCGACAGCGACGCCCACCTGGAGGGGCAGCTCGGGACGCCGCACACCGTCGTGCCGGCCGACGAGCTGAGTACCGGCGCGATCCTCGCCGCCGTCCGGGCCGGCCGCGGCTGGCTCGCCGCCTCGCGCGCGGTCGAGCTGGCGGTCACGGTCTCGGCCGGCGGGCGCGGCGCCGGGGTGGGGGAGCGGGTGGTCACGGATGGGAGGCCGGCCGTGGTGCGGGTCGGCGTGCAGGGCGTGCCCTCCGGGGTGGTGGGCATCCACACCGAAGCGGGACTCGTCCACCGTGCGGCGCTGCCCGCCGCGGGGTCCGGCAGCGTGGAGTGGCGCACGAGCGCGGCCGACTCGGCGTTCGTCCGTGTCGAGGTCCGCGGGCCCGACGGCCGGATGGCGGCACTCGGCAACCCGGTCCTGCTGAGCTGACGCGCCGACCGAGGCGTGCTTCCGGTGGGTGCCCAGCGGCGAGCCGGTGGCCCGGCCCCGATGCTCCGAGCCCGGCCCGCATGCCTCGGGCTTGTGCCCGGCCCCGGCGTTCCCGGCCGCCCCCGGCGCCCCGCCCAGGCCCGGCTTCCCTGGTTGGCCGCCGTGCACCGAGGTCCGGATCGGTCGGCCCGCCACCGGCCCTCAGGAGGCGGCCGGTGTCTCCTGCTCCGCCTCGACCTGCTCCCGCCACTCCCGCTTGGAGGCGCGCCAGCTCTCGTCGTCGTGGCCGAGGCGCCAGTAACCGGAGACGGACAGGTGCTCCTTCGCCACCTGACGCTCCAGGCGGAGGTGGCGGCGGAGCTCCTTCACCCAGCCGGCCTCGCCGTGCACGAACGCGTGCGGCCGGCCCGCCGGGAAGTCGAGGGCCCGGACGGCCGCCATGAGTGCCTCTCCCACCGGCCGCTCGCCGCGGTGCAGCCAGACCACGTCCGCGTCGGTCGCGATCTTCTGCTCCTCGCCGGGCCCGTCCACCTCGATGAAGGCGTGGACGCGGGCGCCCTCCGGCAGTGCCTCCAGGGCTGCGGCGATGGCGGGCAGCGCGCTCTCGTCGCCCGCCAGCAGGTGCCAGTCGGCTGCCGGATCCGGGGCGTAGCCACCACCGGGGCCGAGGAAGTGCACGGTCTCGCCGGGGCGGGCGTTCACCGCCCAGGGGCCCGCCACGCCCTCGTCGCCGTGGATCACGAAGTCGATGGTCGCCTCGCCGGCCGCCTCGTCCCAGGAGCGCACCGTGTACGCCCGGCTGACCGGCCACTGCTCGCGCGGCAGCTCCTCGCGGATCCGCTCCAGGTCGAAGGGCTCCGGATAGGCCGCGCCGGCGGGGGCGAACAGCAGCTTCACGTAGTGATCGGTGCACTCGCCCACGGGGAATGCGGCGAGGCCCGGTCCGCCGAGCACCACGCGCTGCATGTGCGGGGTCATCCGCTCGGTGCGCACGACCTGCGCGTGGCGGACCCGACGTTGGTTGCCCGCAGGACGATCTGCCATTTCGGCCTCCCGGTAGATCAAGAATGCTTAGGCTTACCTAAGTTAGCATCCGGGTGCCCGATCCGCGCCGGGATATCGCGCTTCAGGGGCCTCCCGGGCCCCTCGCCTCACCCTTCGAGTCCCCCTTCACTATGCCCGGACTCCACCGCCCACCTCACTCCCCGAGGGTGACCAGCAGGCGCCTGAGGGACCCGCCGAGGCCCCATCGGGTCGCCAGCTCGTCCAGGGCGGCCGGATCGCGCGGGGCTCGCGGCACGGTGGTGTCCACGGCGGGCAGCGGGACGTCGGAGGCGACCCTGACCACCTTCGGGGCCACCTCCAGGTACGGCGCGGCCTCCGTGAGCCGCTTGCGCTGCGTGGGGGTGAGCCGGGCGCGTGGATCGGCCACCGCGGCGACGATGCCCGCGAGGTCGCCGAACTCGGCCAGGAGCTTCGCGGCCGTCTTCTCGCCGATGCCGGGCACCCCGGGCAGGCCGTCGCTGGGGTCGCCGCGCAGCAGGGCCAGGTCGGCATAGCCCGCGCCGCCCACGCCGTACTTCTCGCGCAGCAGCGACTCGTCCGTGACCTGCAGCGAACCCACGCCCTTGAGCGGGTAGAGCACCCGCACGCCCCGGGCGTCGTCGACGAGCTGGAACAGGTCCCGGTCGCCCGTGACGATGTCCACCGGGCCGGTGGCGTGCGCGGTGAAGGTGCCGATGACGTCGTCCGCCTCGTAGCCCTCGACGCCGACGCGGGCGATGCCCAGGGCGTCGAGCACCTCCTCGATCACGGGAACCTGCGGCGAGAGGGTGTCCGGCACCTCTTCCTCGTCGGGCCCGCCCGGGACCTCCTCGGCCACCCGGTGGGCCTTGTACGAGGGGATCAGTTCCACGCGCCACGCGGGCCGCCAGTCGGCGTCCATGCAGGCGACCAGCGAGTCCGGGCCGTGGTCGCGCACCAGGCGGTCGATGAACTCCAGCAGGCCGCGCACCGCGTTCACCGGGGTGCCGTCCGGGGCGCGGACGGAGTCCGGAACCCCGAAGTAGGCCCGGAAGTACAGGGATGGGGTGTCTAGCAAAAGGAAATTTCCAGATCTGGTGGTCATGCGGTCAGGATCGCACTGCTGCCCGCTGGACGTGCGAGAACGACGAACGCCCCCGGATATCCCGAGGGCGTTGGTGTGGCCGTCCTGTGGTCAGCAGGCACGCCGTATGGCGTCGTCGTCGGTCCAGTGCGAGGACCGCGGGAGCAACGCCGTGACCAGTGCGCCGTCATCCGCGACGACGATCACGATCCGTTCCGGCCGACGAACCGGCGGCAGCCCTGGTGCGGCTCGACGACCGCCGGGTTACGCCTGCCGTGGTGGCCATTTCTCTCCCCAGCAGGCGAATCTTGTGGTGTAGAAGCGGCGGGCGCTGCGCCATTTGCCGCTCGGAATTGGTGATACCGAGCAAGTCCGGACAGGATGACCCGTCCGTCGTAGCCGAGGAAGCCCACATAGTTGCCCAGTCGCCCCAGGGGCCACGCGGAGACGCGAATTATCCCGGCGATGTCGATCACCATGAAAACCTGATTCTGCTCTGCCGAATCCATCACAAGATGATCGACGACCAAGTCAATGAATGGACCGTCGACAAGCTGAGGGATACCAAACGCAGCCATGAATCGTAAGTTGAGGAGCGCCTGGGCGCCACCCCCCAGCGAGTCCAGCTGATCCCTGACCCCGGTTTCATCTATGCGCGCCAGCTCGCACTCCTCATGACCGGCGGTGCATACGAGGAACCGTGGTCCTGGAAACAGGTCGAGGTGTATGCACCGCGAGCGACAGTGCTCTTTGATGAGGTGGCCAAGCACATGAACTCCGCACCAGCCGATGACGGGGAAGGTACGGCCGCGCCGGAGCCGGGCCAGCCGGGCGCGTAGACGACGAGGGCGACGCCCCGGGACCATCACCCCGGAACGCCGCCCCTCGGTCGTCAGCTGGCCGTCAGTTGTGCCAGTGGATATCAACGCGATCGGGATCGATACCCCGCCGCCCGCGAACGCCTGGCTTGACCACGATGTGCTGAAGCGCGGACGGCTCCCATACCTGGACCGGCTGGCCGTCGGCGTTGGTGACGACCTTCCCCTTGTGCGTCATGTGGCCGAGCGTCGCCGCCTGCGTGAGGACAATACGCAGCGACGTCATCGACCACGCCTTGGCCTTGCGCGGGACCGAGCTGGCTTCGTTGAGCACGTTGGTCGCGTAGTAGACGGATTTGCCGCTCAGGACCAGGTCGGCGGCCTTGCGGACGTACGCGGCTTCGACCGGGTCGACCTCAAGGGCCTTTCCGGCGCCGTCGGAGTTGTCAACGATGCGGTATCCGTACGGTGCCGAGCCTCCTGGCCATCGCTGGGCCTTCACCAGTGCGGCGCGGGCAGCTGTCACACGGTCCCGGATGGTGGCCGCTTCGAACTCGGCAAACACGCCGAGCAACTGGAGCAGCATGCGACCGGCTGACGTCGTCATGTCGAACGGTTCCGTAGCCGAAACCAGGGACACATCGGTCTTCGCCCACTCCTCAGTGAGCGACGCGAGGTCGGACACGGACCGGGCGACGCGGTCGATGCGCCAGACCATGACCGTGTCGACGCGACCGGCGGCGACGGCATCCTGTACCCGGGCAAGGCCAGGACGGTCGAGGCGGGTCTTGGTGGCGGATACGTCGACGTCCTCGATGATGTCGGCGAGGGCCCATCCTCGTGCGTGGCACGTGGCCTGTATGACCTCTCGCTGGCGTTCGATGGACGTGCTCTCGTCCGTTGCCTTGGAGATCCGGGCGTACCCGATGACCCGTCTCGGCGCATGCTCAGTTGTCATTGCGGGTGATGGTAAGGCGCGGCGAGGAGGTGTCGAGCAGCATCAGCCGGCGGGTGTCCTCAGTCACGCACCGCATCATGCCGCACGCCACTGACAGCGCACCCCACCGGCAGTGCATCCCCACCGACAGCGCGCCCCGCTGACCACGCGGCCACCGGACCACGCAGCCACCGGACCACGCAGCCACCGGACCACGTGGCCGCAGGACCACAGCGGCCACCGGACCACAGCGGCCACCGGACCACGGGGGCCACCGGACCGCCCGGCCCCTCGGCCCACTGGTTCACCGGCTCATCACCACCGGACGCCCGACCACCGCATCACGCCCCGCACGAGCGGAGTCAAGCCCCACAGAAGTGAATGGCCTGTGAACTGAAGCACTTGTGTGTTTGCTCCACCTAAGTGAGGGCAGGCGCGCACCCGGAGCGGACCCCGGTCGTGTCAGTTCGACGGAACCGGCCGGTCACGCGGACGGATCATGCCGCTCCACGGCCCGCCGGCGGGGGATACGGGCCGTCGTCCCGGTTCGAGCCGAGAGGTGTATGTGTCCATGCTGCAAGCCGAGCACCTGTACAAAGTGTTCGGCAGACATCCAGGGAAAGCGGTGGACAGCCTCCGCGCCGGGGCTGACCGGGAGGCGCTGCGCGCCGACGGCGCGACGGCCGCGGTGATCGACGCCTCCTTCAGCGTCGAGCCCGGCGAGATCTTCGTCGTGATGGGGCTGTCCGGGTCCGGCAAGTCCACCCTGCTCCGCATGCTCAACGGCCTGCTGGAGCCGACGTCCGGGCATGTCCGCTTCGACGGGCAGGACCTGACCGCGCTGGGCGCGGGCGAGCTGCGCGAGGTGCGGTCGAAGAAGATCAGCATGGTCTTCCAGCACTTCGCCCTCTTCCCGCACCGCAGCGTCCTGGAGAACGCCGCGTACGGCCTCCAGGTGCAGGGCGTGCCGCGCGCCGAGCGCGAGAAGCGCGCACTGGAGGCGCTGGACCTCGCGGGCCTCGCGGGCTGGGAGAAGTCCTGGCCCGACGAGCTGTCCGGCGGCATGCAGCAGCGCGTCGGGCTCGCCAGGGCGCTGGCCACGGATGCCGAGCTGCTGCTGATGGACGAGTCGTTCAGCGCGCTCGACCCGCTGATCAGGCGCGACATGCAGGACCAGCTCCTGGAGCTCCAGAAGCGGCTGAAGAAGACCATCGTCTTCATCACGCACGATCTCAACGAGGCCATGCGCCTCGGCGACCGGATCGCCGTCATGCGCGACGGCGGGATCGTCCAGATCGGCACCGCGGAGGACATCCTGGTGACCCCGGCCAACGACTACGTGGCCGCGTTCACCCAGGACGTCGACCGCTCCCGGGTGCTGACAGCGGGGGCGATCATGGCCGACCCCGACAGTGCCTACGGCACCGCCCCGGACGGCACCCGGCTGCGCACGCCCGAGGACGTGCTCGCCGCCGCTCCGGCCACGGTCAGCGAGGACACGCCGATCATCGAGCTGTTCACGCCCTGCTCCACGAGCGCCACGGCCGTCGCCGTCACGGACGGGGACGGCCGGCTTACCGGAGTCGTGCCGCGCGCCAGGCTGCTCGCCGTGCTCGGCGAGCCGATGGCCCCGCCCGACGAGAACGGCTCCGGCAAGGTGCCGGCCCCGTCCGACCGCAGCGGCGGCGACACCGAGGGCCGGGTGACCGCGGGTGCCTAGGCTCAACTTCGGCAACTGGGTCGAAGACGTCGTCGACTGGCTCCAGACGCACCTGAACTGGCTCTTCGACCTGATCAAGACCGTCCTCGACGGGATGTACCACGGCGTGGACGCCGTCCTCGGGGGCGGTGAGCCGCTGCTGATGGCCGGCATCCTGGCCGTCATCGCCTGGTGGCTGCGCGGCCTGGTTCCGGCCGTCTTCACCTTCGTCGGCTTCGCGCTGATCGACTCGCTCGCCCTGTGGGACGACGCGATGTCGACGCTTTCTCTGGTCGTCGTCGCCGCCGTGATCACCATCGTGCTGGCGGTGCCGCTCGGCATCTGGGCGGCGCGCAACAGCCGGGTGAGCGCCGCGGTACGGCCGGTGCTCGACGTCATGCAGACCATGCCGGCGTTCGTGTACCTGATCCCCGGCGTGATGTTCTTCGGCGTCGGCACCACCCCCGGCATCATCGCCACCATCGTGTTCGCGATGCCGCCCGGCGTGCGGATGACCGAGCTGGGCATCCGGCAGGTCGACGAGGAGCTGGTGGAGGCCGCCGACGCCTTCGGCACCAGCCCCCGCGAGACCCTCACCGGGGTGCAGCTCCCGCTCGCCCTGCCGACGATCATGGCCGGTATCAACCAGGTCATCATGCTGGCGCTGTCCATGGTCGTGATCGGCGGCATGGCCGGTGCGGGCGGGCTCGGCGAGAAGGTGTACGCCGCGATCACCCAGCTCCAGGTCGGCCTGGCCGCCGAGAGCGGCGTGGCGGTCGTCATCCTCGCCATCTACCTGGACCGGATGACGGGCGCCCTGAACCAGCGGGTGTCCCCGCTCGGCCGCCGTGCCGCGGCCAAGGCGGCCGCCGCCGTGCGCCGGTTCCAGTTCGCCCGCTACCGGCCGGGCACCGCGGTCGCCCTGATCGGCGTCGTGGTCCTCGCGCTGGTCGCGGGCGGCCTCAACCTGACGGACTCCGGCGGGAGCGGTGCGCAGGCCGGGGCCGGGGCCGACGTCGGCGCCGGCAAGACCGTCAACATCGGCTACATCCCGTGGGACGAGGGCATCGCCACCACGTTCCTCTGGAAGGACCTGCTGGAGCAGCGCGGCTACACCGTCAACCTCAAGCAGCTCGACGCCGGCCCGCTCTACTCGGGTGTGGCACGCGGTGACGTCGACTTCCAGACGGACTCGTGGCTGCCCAACACGCACAAGGCCTACTGGGACAAGTACAAGAGCCAGCTCGACGACCTGGGCGGCTGGTACGGCCCGACGTCGCTGGAGCTGACGGTCCCGTCGTACATGAAGGGCATCGACTCGCTGTCCGACCTCAAGGGCAAGGGCGGCACGTTCGGCGGGAAGATCACCGGCATCGAGGCCAGCGCTGGTGAGATGACCACCCTGAAGAACAAGGTCATGGGCGCCTACGGCCTGTCGGGCGAGTACAAGGTGGTGACGTCGAGCACCTCCTCGATGCTCGCCGAGCTGGACCGGTCGATCAAGAAGAAGGCCCCCGTCGTCGTCAGCCTCTGGTCGCCGCACTGGGCGTACAAGAAGTACGACCTGAAGAAGCTCAAGGACCCGAAGGGCGCCTGGGGCAAGGGCGAGCAGATCCACACCGTCGCGCACAAGGGCTTCGCGCAGAAGGACCCCACCGTCGCGAACTGGCTGAAGCACTTCAAGCTCAGCGAGCAGCAGCTCACGAGCCTGGAGAACGAGATCCAGAACGCCGGCGAGGGCCACGAGCAGGACGGCGTGAAGGCCTGGCTGAAGAAGAACCCCACCGTGGTGGACAAGCTGGCCCCGGTGCCCGGCGGCCAGGGCGGCCGGCAGGGCAAGGACGCCGGCAAGACCGTCAACCTGGGCTACTTCCCGTGGGACGAGGCGATCGCCTCCACCTACCTCTGGGAGAACATCCTCGAGGACCGCGGCTACAAGACGAACGTGAAGCAGCTCGACCCGGGCCCGCTCTACACGGCGCTGTCCAGAGGCGACATGGACGTCCAGCTGGACTCGTGGCTGCCGACCACGCACAAGCAGTACTGGGAGAGATACAAGAACAACCTCGACGACGTGGGCTCCTGGTACGGGCCGACGTCGCTGGAGCTGACGGTCCCGTCGTACGTGAAGGGCGTCGACTCGCTGTCCGACCTGAAGGGCAAGGGCGGCATGTTCGGCGGGAAGATCATCGGCATCGAGGCCAGCGCCGGTGAGATGTCCATCCTGAACAGCAAGGTGCTCAAGGCCTACGGCCTGGACGGCGAGTACAAGGTGGTGTCGTCGAGCACCTCGTCGATGCTGGCGCAGCTCGACCGGTCGATCAAGCAGAAGCAGCCGGTCGTGGTGGTGCTGTGGACGCCGCACTGGGCGTACGGCAAGTACGACCTGAAGAAGCTCAAGGACCCGCAGGGTGCCTGGGGCAAGGGCGAGCGGATCCACATCGTCGCCCACAAGGGCTTCGACAAGAAGCTCCCGGAGTTCAACGGCTGGCTGAAGAAGTTCAAGCTCAGCGAGAGCGAGCTCGCCTCGCTCGAGGTGGAGATCCAGAAGGGCGGCGCGGGCAACGAGAAGCAGTCCGCCCGGCACTGGCTCGACACCCACCCGGGCATGGAGGACAAGCTCGCACCGGTAGCCGGCTAGCCGGCCGAGACCGTCCACCGCACAGGGGTGGGTTCCGCGCACCGCGGAGCCCACCCCTTCGCCTGTATCGCCGCCGATCCGTCTGTCCCGCGGCACCCTGGGAACCCGAGTGCGAGAACCCGCCACCCGGCGGCGCGGCACCCGGCGGTGCGCGCGCTCCCCGGTGAACGCGCACCGCGGTGAGGGACCGCGGTGGAGCGCGCGGAGGGGTGCGCGCGACGGGCTGTAAGCAGGAGCACAGCACAAGCGGATGCGACCGTTTACCGAACGTGCGTAAGGTGCAGGAAACTTCACAGGGCGGCACCGTGCGGTGCCGTACCGCAATCCATGACGGTCTGCACCGGAACGAACGGCCGAATGCGCGGGACCATGGAGACTTGAGACGACGCACGGCGGACACGACGCACGGGAGGGAGCCGGAGCGATGGACGACAAAGAGACACCTCGGGTGGGCGCGGCCGTCCGCCGGCGGCGCAGGGCCCTGGAGCTCACCCTCGCCGTCGTCGCCGAGCGCAGCGGCCTCTCCGTGCCCTTCCTGAGCCAGGTGGAGAACGAGCGTGCGCGCCCCAGCATGCGCTCCCTGGAGAAGGTCGCCGACGCCCTGTGCACGACCGCCGTCGAGCTGCTGGCCGCCGCCGACCCGGCGCGCAGCGTGGACGTGGTACGCGCCGACGACGGCCAGGGCCTGCCCCCGGTGGGCGGTCTGGTGCGCCAGCTGGTGCGCGGCCACCACCACCTCCAGGCGATGGAGTTCACCGGCGACCACGACGCGGGCCGCGAGTTCCAGCACCGCAACGACGAGCTGCTCTACGTCGCCGACGGTGCCGCTGAGGTGGAGGCGGAGGGCAGCGCCTACCGCCTGGGCCGTGGCGATGCCCTGTACATGACCGGCGGCGTCCGGCACCGCTGGCGCGCGACGGAACCGGACACCCGGATCGTCGTGGTGGCCCTCGCCGACCACATCGACGCGGTGGAGGACCGCCGCTGACGGCCCTCCGGACCGGGGCGCCCTTTCCGGCTCCGGAGCACTCCTGACTCGGACCGTGCCGGGTGTGGACCCGGCCACCGCCCCTCCGGCCCGCCGTACGGACCCGCCGCCGTCCATTCGCTTCGTCCCGTCGCCGTACGGACCCGGCACTGCCCCCTTCGGCCCGTGCCGCCGCACGGACCCGCCACTGCTCCCCACGGAGGAACGCACCGCGGGAATCCGCCGCCGCCCGCCGCCGCTCGCCGGCACCCCGCCGGCACCGCCGTGAACGGTCACCCTGTGTCGTGCGTGCAGGTCAGAGGCGGCTGGATCGGCCGTTTGGAAGGGCCCGGACGGGGGATGCCCGAGTGGCGGGCGGCACCGGGAGCACGGAGGATGCTGGCATGCCTGCCTTTGCCACCGATGTCCCGCCCGCGCCCGGTGTCCGCACCCCCTGGGAGCGTCTTCCGGGGCGTGTCCGCGATGCCGTCGCGGAGATCCTGGGCGGCCAGGTGGAGACCGCGACCACCCAGCGCGGCGGGTTCTCGCCCGGCGTGGCCGCCCGGGTCGGCACGGTGGACGGGCGGCGGGCCTTCGTGAAGGCGGTGAGCTGCGAGGCGGGAGCCGCCACCCCCGGCATGCACCGCACGGAGGCCCGGCACACGGCTGCCCTGCCCTCCCGGGTGGCCGCGCCCCAGCTGCTCGGCAGCTACGACGACGGCACCTGGGTCGCCCTGGTCTTCGAGGACATCCCCGGCCACCAGCCCCACATCCCCTGGCGGGCCGACGAGCTGGGCCGCGTGCTGGCAGCCGTGCAGGACCTGGCCGGCACGCTCACCCCCTCGCCGGTCGACGCACCCTCCGTGGCGGTGCGTCAGGCGGACGCGTTCTCCGGCTGGCAGGAGCTCCTGGCGAGCGGGGACACCCGGGGCCTCGACCCCTGGGCCGTGCGCCACCTGCCGTACCTCGCCGACCTGAGCGCGCCCTGGGCCGAGCACGCGGCCGGCGACACCCTCACCCACGGCGACCTGCGCGCCGACAACATCCTGCTCACCGCGGACGGCGGCGTGACCTTCGTCGACTGGCCGCACGCCTCGCTCGCCGCGCCCTGGTTCGACCTCCTGACGCTGCTGCCCGGGGTGCGGGCACAGGGCGGGCCGCCGCCGGAGGAGGTCTTCACGTCCCATCCGCTCGGCCGCAGGGCCGATCCGGCCGGGGTGACGGCGGTGCTCGCGGCCCTGGCGGGCCACCTCGTCGCGCATGCCCGCCGGCCCTCGCCGCCGGGGCTGCCCCCGGTGCGCGCGTTCCAGTACGCGCAGGGGGTCGTCGCGCTCGGCTGGCTCAGGACACGACTGGCGAAGCGGCCCGTACGAGGTCCTGCATGACCCGGGGGTCGTCGGCCATCTCCGGATGCCACTGCACGCCCAGCACCCAGGGCGCTCCGGGCAGCTCCACGGCCTCCACGGTCCCGTCTGCCGCGCGGGCGGAGACCACCAGGCCGCTGCCCAGCCGGTCCAGGGCCTGGTGATGGTGGACGGCCACGCCGGACTCCTCCGGCACCAGCGATGCGTACCGGGTGCCCGGCACCGGGACCACGGAGTGCGTGCCGAAGACGCCCGGACGGTCGTCCCCGTGGCCGTCCAGGTGCTGCACGAGGGTGCCGCCGAGGGCGACGTTCAGGGCCTGCATGCCCCGGCAGATCGCCAGCATCGGGGTGCCGGCCGCCAGGGCGGCGTCGATCAGGGCCAGCTCCCACGTGTCCCGCTCGTGCGCGGGCGGGCCGGTCCGCGGGTCGCGCTCCGCGCCGTACCGGTCGGGGTCGACGTCCGGGCCGCCCGAGATGACGAGACCGTCGAGCCGCTCGATGGCCGCGGCCGCGTGGTCGGGGGAGTCCGGCGGGAGCATGACGGCTATGCCGCCCGCGGCCTGCACCAGCCGGCGGTAGCCGTCCGGCAGCAGCGCCGCGGGCAGCGTCCACACGCCCCAGCGCACCTCGGACTCCAGATACGTACTGACGCCGATCAGCGGTCTGCCCACCTGGTCCTCCTCCAGCCGATCCGACCCCAAAGGAATGCTTGCATACCTTTGGGGACCAGGCGAACCACACCGGCCCCCGGCCGCCGGCGGCCGCACCGGTGGCCTCGGCCGGCCCGTCAGGACCGGGCGCGGGACCGCGGCCGCGTCACGCGAGGAAGCCCCGCAGCAGCGCGGCCGTCCCCGCGCAGTGCTCCCGCATCACGGCTCCCGCGGACACCGCGTCGCCGTCCAGCACGGCACGCACCAGGGCCGTGTGCTGCGCTTGCGAGTGCTCCAGGTTGCGCACCAGCAGCGGGATGCAGTCCAGCAGGTCGTTCAGGGCCGCCCGGACGGCCGCGTACTGGCCGGCCAGCGTCGGGGAGCCGCACAGCTCGGCGAGGGTGAGGTGCAGCAGGGTGTCCTGGCGCCGGTACTCGGTCAGCGGCGCGTCATGGGTGCGCGCCAGCGCGCCGCGCAGCCTGGCCGCGTCCCGCCCGGCCAGGCCGTGCGCGGCGCACAGCTCCGCGGCGCCGGTCTCCAGCACGACGCGGAACCGCAGCACGTCCTCCACGTCGACCGCGCCGACCCGGCGCCGCAGCTCCGCCTCGCCGGGCGTGCCGGCCCTGGGCACCACGAACGTCCCGCCGTACCGGCCGCGCCGCGACTCGACGAGGCCCTGCTCCTGGAGCACCTTGAGCACCTCGCGCAGCGTGACCCGGCTGATGCCGAGCAGTCCCGCCAGCTCGCGCTCGGACGGCAGCCGGCCGCCGCCGGGCACCAGGCCCAGCCGGACGATCTGCAGGATCTGCTCCAGCGCCTCCTCGAAGCCGTTGCCCGTGTGCACCGGACGCAGCAGCGCCGCCGGCGAACCGTCGGCCGGCGCACCGGCCGAGGCGTCCGGGCCGCCGTCCGGCCCCGGCTCGTCCGTGCGCGCACCGCCCCCGCTCCCCGACATGCGCCCGTGCCCCCTTCACAACCAATGGTCTACGGCAATACCTTATGGGGCGGCTGACAGAAGGAGACCTCCCCGTGGCAGACCGCACACCCCCGCTCACCGTCGAGGAGTTGACGGCCCTGGTCGCGGGCGGTGAGCTCGACACCGTCGTGCTGGCCTTCCCGGACATGCAGGGGCGCCTCCAGGGCAAGCGCTTCGCCGCCCGCTTCTTCCTCGACGAGGTCCTCCGGCACGGCACGGAGGCCTGCAACTACCTGCTCGCCGTCGACACCGACATGAACACCGTCGACGGGTACGCGATGTCCTCCTGGGAGCAGGGCTACGGCGACTTCGCGCTGCACCCCGACACGGCCACCCTGCGCCGGGTGCCCTGGAACGAGGGCACGGCCCTGCTGCTCGCCGACCTCTCCTGGGAGGACGGCACCCCGGTCGCGGCCTCCCCGCGGCAGATACTGCGCCGCCAGATCGACCGGCTCGCCGCGCACGGCCTCACCGCCCAGGTCGGCACGGAGCTGGAGTTCATCGTCTTCAGGGACACCTACGAGCAGGCCTGGAACGCCCGCTACCGCGACCTCACCCCGGCCAACCAGTACAACGTCGACTACTCCGTGCTCGGCACCGGCCGCATCGAGCCCCTGCTGCGGCGCATCCGCAACGACATGGCCGGCGCCGGATTCACCGTCGAGTCCGCGAAGGGCGAGTGCAACCCCGGCCAGCACGAGATCGTCTTCCGCTACACGGACGCCCTGACCACCTGCGACCAGCACGCGATCTACAAGACCGGCGCCAAGGAGATCGCCGCCCAGCAGGGCATGGCGCTCACCTTCATGGCCAAGTACAACGAGCGCGAGGGCAACTCCTGCCACATCCACCTCTCGCTCACCGACGCCGACGGCGCCACCAGCGTGATGCCCGGTGACGGCGAGGCGGGCATGTCGCCGCTGATGCGGCACTTCCTGGCCGGACAGCTCGCCGCGCTCCGCGACTTCGCGCTGCTCTACGCCCCGGGCATCAACTCCTACAAGCGGTTCCAGCCCGGTTCCTTCGCGCCCACCGCGGTCGCCTGGGGCCTGGACAACCGCACCTGCGCGCTGCGGGTCGTCGGCCACGGCCGCTCGCTGCGCTTCGAGAACCGGCTGCCCGGCGGGGACGTCAACCCCCACCTCGCCGTCGCCGGCATGATCGCCGCCGGCCTGCACGGCATCGAGGAGCGGCTCGAACTGCCCCCGGTCTGCCCCGGCAACGCCTACTCCGCGGGCTACCCGCAGGTGCCCGCCACGCTGCGCGAGGCCGCCGGGCTCTGGGCCGACAGCGCCCTGGCCCGCGCCGCCTTCGGCGACGAGGTGGTCGAGCACTACCGCACCATGGCCCGTGTCGAGCTGGACGCCTTCGACGCCGCCGTCACCGACTGGGAGCTGCGCCGCTCCTTCGAACGCATGTGAGGACCGAAGTGCCCGAGACAGCGAACGACACCGCAGGACCCGCCGCGGTACCGCGGGCCGGCACCGACCCCACCGAGCTCCTGGTGCGCAATCCCGCCACCGAGGAGGTCGTCGCCACCGTCCCCGCCGCCACCGCCGGGGACGTGGACGTCGCGGTCCGCAGGGCCGCCGCCGCCCAGCGGACCTGGGCGGCCCTGGCACCCGGCGACCGCGCCCGGCTGCTGCGCCGCTTCGCCTCCGCCGTCGACGACCACCGCGAGGAACTGGCGCAGCTGGAGGTCACGGAGGCGGGCCACGTCGTCGGCAATGCCCGCTGGGAGGCGGGAAACGTCCGCGACCTGCTCGACTACGCGGCCGGGGGAGTGGAACGGCTGACCGGCCGGCAGATCCCGGTGCCCGGCGGGATGGACGTCACCCTCCTGGAGCCCCTCGGCGTGGTCGGCGTCATAGCGCCCTGGAACTTCCCGATGCCCATCGCCGCCTGGGGCACCGCGCCCGCGCTCGCCGCCGGCAACGCCGTCCTGCTCAAGCCCGCCGAGACCACCCCGCTGACCGCCCTGCGGCTCGCCGAACTCGCCCTCGCGGCCGGCCTGCCCGAGAACCTCTTCCAGGTCCTTGCGGGCACCGGCCCGACCACGGGCACCGCGCTGGTCGAGCACCCCGGCGTCGCGAAGATCGTCTTCACCGGCTCCACGCGGGTCGGCAAGGAGATCATGGCCCGCTGCGCCCAGCAGGTGAAGCGGCTCACCCTGGAGCTCGGCGGCAAGAACCCCAACATCGTCTTCGCCGACGCCGACCTCGAACAGGCCGCCGCCAGTGCCCCGATGGCCTTCCTGGACAACGCGGGACAGGACTGCTGCGCCCGCACCCGCATCCTCGTCCAGCGCTCCGTCCACGACCGCTTCCTGGAACTGCTCGCACCGGCCGTGGCCGGCGTCACCGTCGGGGATCCCGCGGACGAGGGCACGGACATGGGCCCGTTGATCTCGGCCTCCCAGCTCGACCGGGTACGCGGCTACGTGCCGGACGGCGCCGCCGCGATCCGCGGCAGCGCGCCCGCAGGACCCGGCTACTGGTTCCCGCCGACCGTCCTGACCGGAGTGGACCCCGCCTCGCCGGTCGCCTGCGAGGAGGTCTTCGGCCCGGTCGCGGTGATCGTGCCCTTCGACGACGAGGCCGACGCCGTACGGCTCGCGAACGCCACCTCCTATGGCCTCTCCGGCTCCATCTGGACCCGCGACGTGGGCCGTGCGCTGCGGATGTCGTCGGCGGTCGCGGCCGGCAACCTCTCCGTCAACTCCCACGCCAGCGTCCGCTACTGGACCCCGTTCGGCGGCTTCCGCCAGTCGGGCCTCGGGCGCGAGCTCGGCCCCGACGCGCTCGCCGCCTTCACCGAGACCAAGAACGTCTTCATCGCCACGGAGGCCTGAAGCCATGCCCGAGAACACCACTGTCGACGACGGGGCCGCCCCGCCCGTCTGCCGCCGGCTGGGGGGCCGCACCGCCGTGATCACCGGCGCCGGCAGCGGCATCGGCCTGGCCACCGCGCGCCGGCTGGCCTCCGAAGGCGCGCACGTGGTCTGCGGCGACATCGACGAGCGGGCCGGCAGGGCCGCCGCGGAGGAGATCGGCGGCACCTTCGTGCAGGTGGACGTCACCGACGCGGGACAGGTCGACACGCTCTTCAAGGTCGCCAACGACACCTACGGGTCCGTCGACGTCGCCTTCAACAACGCGGGCATCTCGCCGCCCGAGGACGACTCCATCCTTCAGACGGGCCTCGCGGCATGGCGGAGGGTGCAGGAGGTCAACCTCACCTCCGTCTACCTCTGCTGCAAGGCCGCCCTGCCCTACATGCGCCGCCAGCGGCGCGGCTCCATCATCAACACCGCCTCCTTCGTGGCCCTCATGGGCGCCGCGACGTCGCAGATCTCCTACACCGCCTCCAAGGGAGGCGTGCTCGCGATGTCGCGCGAGCTGGGAGTGCAGTTCGCACGGGAGGGCATCCGGGTGAACGCGCTCTGCCCGGGCCCCGTCAACACCCCGCTGCTCCAGGAGCTGTTCGCCAAGGACCCGGAGCGGGCCGCGCGGCGCCTGGTGCACATCCCGGTGGGGCGGTTCGCGGAGGCCACCGAGATCGCCGCCGCCGTCGCCTTCCTCGCCAGCGACGACTCCTCCTTCGTCAACGCCACGGACTTCGTCGTGGACGGCGGCATCGCCGGCGCGTACGTCACCCCGCTGTAGCAGCCCCGCGGGGAACGGACGAGCCGTCAGGGCGGGGGGAGGGAACGGCAGGTGGGCCGCGGTGACCGGCGGTCCGGACCCCGTGTCCTGACGCGTGTTCTACAGTTCCGGGCATGAGCATGACGCCGCAGCCCGGCTGGTATCCCGACCCGTCGGAGCCGGCCACGGAGCGCTGGTGGGACGGGGCGGCCTGGACCGACCACCGCAGGCCGGCGGCTCTCATGCCGCCCCAGGCGCCGACGGTCCCGATGGGGTTCGGGCCGCCCGCACCGGCGCCCGGCCGCGGCCAGGGACGCGGCAAGGCCATCGCGCTCACGGTCTCCGCGCTGGTCGTGGTCGCGGCGGTGGTCGTCGGCGCCGTCGTGCTCGGCGGCGGGGACGGCGCCACGCCGGCGGATCCGGGAAACGGCTCCACCGCATCGCCCCCGGCGGGCGCCGGGCCCACCCCGACGCCCACCGACTCCCCGCCCTCCTCGCCCTCCGGCGCGGACGCCTCCGTGGCCGTGGACGAGCTCGACGGGATCACGCTGCCGGTGCTCGACGGCTGGGCCAAGGCCGAGTACGTCGTGGACGACACCATCCTGCTCACCACCCCCGGCACCTACGACTGCCCCGGGGACGGCAACCTGTGCCGCCACGGCCGGGTCGGCTCCAGCACGGTCACCAGCACCGACGAGACATCACCGAAGGCGGTGGCCAGGAAGGACGTCGGCGACGCCGCCGACCACTTCTACGACCGCGACGGGACGGGCTCGCGCCCCTACGACGGCCTCACGTCGCACCAGCAGATCAAGGAAGGCTCCGTCACGGTCGCGGGGCGCCCCGGGTACATGGTGCGCTGGCGGGTGCGGACCGCCTCGGGGCCCGGGGGATACGTCGAGTCGCTGGTGTTCCCCGCCAGCACCGGGCCCCAGTCGCTGGTGTCCGTGCGCTTCGCCTTCGACGCCGGCCCGGACGGGCCGCCGCTCGCCGACATGGACCGGATCACCAAGGGCATCAGGCCCGTCGGCGGCGCCGCGACCGGCGGAGGGGTCGGCAGCAGCGTGGGGCCCTCGCGGTAACGGCGCCTGCGGCGGAGGGCGGCCGGGAGACCCGTCCCCCGGAACGCGGCCCGGGGCCGGGCCCCGCGACGCGGGAGGGGCGGCGTCACCGGCGGGCGTCAGAGGAACGCGTGCCCCTCGCCGCGGTAGGTGGGCACCGTCGCCGTCACCTGATCGCCCTCGACCAGATGCAGCGCGTTGAACCGCTCGCACAGCTCACCGGCCTTGGCGTGCCGGAACCACACCTTGTCCCCGATCAGCAGGTCGTCCGCGGGGGAGCCGAGCAGCGGGGTCTGCACCTCGCCGGGCCCCTCCTGCGGCGCGTACCTCAGCCCCTGGGGGAGGTACGGCACCGGGAGCCGGTCCCGTCCGGCCGGGCCCGAGGCGGGGTAGCCGCCGCCCAGCACCGTCACCACCCCGACCCCCGGCCTGCGCACCACCGGCAGCGCGAAGAGCGCGGCGGGACGGCCGCGGAACGACGTGTAGTCGTCGAACAGCCGCGGCACGTAGAGCCCGGAGCCGGCGGCGATCTCCGTGACCGCGTCCTCGCCGGCGGTGTGCTGCACGCTGCCGGTGCCTCCGCCGTTCACGAACTCCAGGTCCGGCGCGACGGCACGCACCGCGTGCACCGCCTGGGCGCGCCGTGCCGCCAGCTCCCCACGGGCCGCTGCCTGCATCATCCGCACCGCACGCGACCGCATGGGCCGGCCCCGCACCGCGTCGCCCACGCCTGCGATGTGGCCCTCGTACCCCATCACGCCCACCAGCCGGAACCCGGGCCGGCGCAGCACCGCACGGGCCACGTCCGCGAGGTCCGCGGGCGAGTGCAGCGGCGAGCGGTGGGTGCCCACCCTGACCCGGCCGCCGAACAGGTGCAGGGAGGTGTCGAGTTCCAGACAGACCCGGATGGTCTCGCGCCCACCCGCGCGCGCCTCGTCGATCAGCCGCAGCTGCTCGGGATCGTCGATCATCACCGTGACGGCCGAGGCCAGCTTGGGGTCCCCGGCCAGTTCGGCGTACGCCGCCCGGTCCATGGAGGGGTAGGCGAGCAGCACGTCGTCGAAGCCGGATCCGGCCAGCCAGAGGGACTCCGCCAGCGTGAACGCCATGACTCCGGAGAAGCCGTCCCTCTCCAGCACCCGCTCCAGCAGCGCACGGCACCGGACGGACTTGCTGGCCACCCTGATCGGCTTGCCGCCCGCCCGCCGCACGAGGTCCGCGGCGTTGGCGTCGAAGGCTTCCAGGTCCACCATCGCGAGCGGCGCGTCCAGACGCGCGGTGGCACGGTCGTAACGGACGCGGTCCGCAGAGGGGGCGCTCATGACCGCAGGGTGCCAGACGGCTCCTGCCAGGGGTAGAGCACGTGCGGCGGAACGTGTGTGACGGCCAGGGCAACGGGGAGAGAAGGAAAGGAACTGGGAGAGAATACGGAGGGGATGGGCCGGATCCGGGGAGGCCGCGGGACGATACGGACAGATCAACTCTGGCTTGCGGACCGGTTCTCCTCGCACCCGTGCCAGCCCGTAGAGTGACGCGCACGCGGGAGGAGCGTACGTGTTCCGGGCCGCGTCACCGGGTGCACGCACCAGCGGCGGTCACCGGTCAGGGGTGCCGGTACGAGGAAGCGGGGGGCGCATGAGTACGGAGACGCAGCGCTCGTCCGTTCCGCCCAGACCCGCGGTACCCCCCGAGCAGCCGCCGTCCGCGGCGCCCTCCGCGGTTCCCGCGCCGGCCCCGCCGCCCGCTGCCTCCGCACGGCTTCCCGACACCCCGCCCGCGCCGGTCCCGGCACCCGCACGGGCACCGGCGGCTTCGGCCACGGAGCCCGCCGCCCCGGGCGGCGCGCGCGACGCGCACGCGGCGCCGGCCGCTCGCGGAGCCACATCGTTCGCAGGCAACGGCCCCCAGGCGCCGGCCGCTGCCCGGGACGCGGACGCGTCATCCGCGGGTCACGGCGGTCGTGGTGCGGCCACGCCGTCCGCCGGTGGGAGCCCCCAGGCGGCCGCGGCCGGCCGCAACGCCGGGAAACCCGCCGACGGCCGCTCCCCGGACGCACCGGCGACGCCCGCCCCGCGGCCGGCCTCGCTGCCGCTCCCGCCGGAAGCACCTCCTGCGCCCACCGCGCCGCCCTGGCGGCCCTCCGGGGAACTGCCCCTGACGCCGTCTCAGAAGGGCCCTCAGGAACGTCCAGGCGCCCCGGCACGGCAGGACGCCTCCGCGCGCCCCGGTGCCGCACTCCCGCCCCGGCCCGCCGCGCCGCCGGCGGTAGGAAGAGCCGCGGCCCCGCCCGCCCCTGGCCGAGCGCAGGCCGGCGACAGGCAGGCGGGCTCCGGCACCCGCGCCGCGAGCGGCACGGGCACCACGCCCGTCGCCGTCCCGCCCGGCCTACCGCCCCGACCCGCCGCACCGCCCGCCGCCGCTCCCCGGCCGGGGCAGGCAGCGGCCCACGCCGCCGGTCCGGAACGGAACACCGCCGCCGACCCGGCGCGCGACGCCGCCGCTCCCCGGCGCGCCGTGGGAGCCGTGGACCTGACCCCCGGGCCCGGTGCGGGCCGGCCGTTCGTCTCCTTCGCACGGCCGGAGGCCTTCGACGACAGCACCACCCGCCTGCGCCCGATACGCGAGCGCCGTGCGCTGAAACTGCGCATGCCGCCGCGCGCCGCGAGCGCCGCGGCCTGCGTGGTCCTTGGCCTCGGCCTCATCGGCGGCGCCGTCACCGGCAGCTGGCTCACCGGCGACAGCTCCGCGGCACCGGGCCCCGCGCAGTCGTTCGCCGCCGCCGCGGAGCTGTGGCACAACACCCCCGTCGACGCGCTCTTCCCGCCGGTCGTGCAGGGCGACGGCGCCGGTCCGGGCGGCGCCGACCGCACCTGGACCAGGGTCGCCGTCGCCCCCGACTCCGGCTGTGCGGGCGCCTTCGACCCGCTGCTGTACAAGGCCCTCGCACCCGTCGGCTGCCTGCGCCTGCTGCGCGCCACCTACACCGACGCCACCCACAGCAGCGTCACCACCGTCGGCCTGCTCTTCACCAAGGCCGACCCCGTGGCGATGCGCGCGCTGCGCCAGCGGTTCACCGGCGAGGGGCTCGACCGGCGGGGCGACCTGATGCCGCGCGCCTACCCCGCGAAGGGCACCCCCGCGGCCGGCTTCGGCGACGGCCAGCGCGCCTCCTGGACGGTGTCGGTGCTCACCGAGGCCCCCGTGGTCGTCTGGGCCGTCTCCGGCTTCGCCGACGGGCGCACGGTGCAGGATCCCCAGCCCGCCGCCGACGCCATGCGGCCCTCGGCCACCACCGCGCCCGCACAGGCGGGCCTCGGGTTCGACGCGAAGGGCCTCGCCGACCGCGTCGAGCGCGGCCTGCGCAAGTCCGTCAGCACCGACACGGAGCAGCGATGACCCGCCGGCCCGCGCACGCCGCCCGACGGCTCCGCGGCCCGGCCACCGTCCTGCTCGCCGCCTCGCTCGCGCTGCTGCCCGCCACCGCGGTGCACGCCGACGACATACGCGCCCAGCAGTGGGGCCTCGACGCGCTGCACGCGGACCAGGCCTGGGCGACCACCAAGGGCAAGGGCATCACCGTCGCCGTACTGGACACCGGTGTCGACGCCGAGCACCCCGACCTCGCCGGCAACGTCCTGACCGGCAAGGACATGATCGGCTTCGGCGCGGGGCGCGGCGACCGGAGCTGGGCCCGGCACGGCACCGCCATGGCCGGCATCATCGCGGGCCACGGACACGGCCCCGACCGCGCCGAGGGCGTGCTGGGCATCGCCCCCGAGGCGAGGATCCTGCCGGTCCGGGTGATCCTCGAAGACGGCGACCCGGCCCGCAAGAAGGCCCGCAACACCCGCGGCGGCGCCCTCGCGGACGGCATCCGCTGGGCGGCGGACCACGGCGCCGACGTCATCAACCTCTCCCTCGGCGACGACTCCGCCTCCGCCCACCCGGAGGCCGCGGAGGACTCCGCCGTGCAGTACGCCCTGAAGAAGGGCGCCGTCGTCGTCGCCTCCGCGGGCAACGGCGGCGAGAAGGGCGACCACATCTCGTACCCGGCGGCCTACCCGGGCGTGATCGCCGCCACCGCCGTCGACCGCTACGACATCCGGGCCGGGTTCTCCACCCGGCGGTGGTACGCGACGGTCAGCGCGCCCGGCGTGGACGTCGTCCTCGCCGACCCCGACCACCACTACTACAAGGGCTGGGGCACGAGCGCCGCGTCCGCGTACGTGTCCGGCGCCGTCGCCCTGGTGCGCGCCGCCCACCCCGGGCTCGCCCCCGACCAGATCAAGAAGCTGCTGGAGGACACCGCGGACCAGCCGCCGGACGGCGGCCGGGACGAGTCCCGCGGCTACGGTCTCGTCGACCCCGCCGCCGCGATCCGCGAGGGCGGCAAGGTCAAGCCGGAGGGCCTGCGGTCGGCGGCCTACGGCAAGAAGTACTTCGGCCCGGGACCGGACGCCTCCGGCGGCGCGGGCGCCCTCGGCTGGGCGGCCCCGGTGGCGGGCGGCCTCGGCGTGCTGCTGCTGGTCGCGGCCGTGCTGCTGTGGCGGCGCCGCGGGCGCGCCTGACACCGCCGGCGTGCGCGCGGCGGGGCCTGCGGTGCGGCCGCCGGGCGGTGAGTGAGGCGCGGCACGAGGGCATGAGGGGGCACCCGTACGGACCCGGCCAGGGGTGACAGGGGCACGGCCCGGCTCCTGGCTCCACGGGCACCGGCCCGGCCCCGGGACGCCGCCGTGGCCCCGGATAGGGTCGGGGCGTGCCGAAGATGAACATCCCCGACACCGGTTTCTCCGGCGACGACGGCTCGCCCGATCCCGGGCTCGCCGCCGCGCTGGCCGCGTGGGCGAAGACCCCGGCCGACGAGAAGCCGGTGCTCGACGCGCTCAGGACCGCCCGGCTGCTCGTGCCCGTCGTCGCCGTGCTGGGGGAACTTGGGGAGGCCGAGGAGCCCGGCGAGACGCAGGCGTCCGGCGCCGGAGCGGGGCTGCCCCGCGAGAAGACCAGCGACATGGCCGTGCCCACCCTGAGGGCGGGCGGCCGAACGGCGCTGCCCGCGTTCACCTCCACCGCGGCGCTCGCCCGCTGGGACCCGGCAGCCCGCCCCGTCGCCGTACGGCTCCACCAGGCGCTCCAGGCCGCCGCCCACGAGCACGCCGACACCCTCGTGCTCGACCTGGCCGGGCCCGTCCCGTTCGAGCTCACAGGGGCGGCCCTGCGGGCCCTCGCGGAGGGGCGCCCCGCCGCCGACCCGCTCGGCGACCCCGCGGTGCGCGAGGCGGTGCGCGCCGCCGTCGCCGCCGTGCCGGCCGTGGCCAGTGCCCACCTGGGCCCCGGCAGCGCCGACGGCACCCTCGCCGTGGTGCTGGACCCGGCGAGCGGGCCCGCGGCACAGGAGGCGCTCGGAGCCCTCGCGCGGCGGCTCGCCGACGACGAAACTCTCAGGGCCCGCCTGGTGCACGGCCTCGACCTGGCGGTCCTGCCACCCGGCAGCAGGCCGCCCGGCACGCCTCTGTACGCGCGGGCAGGCGCGCGGAGTCAGGCGTAGGAGCGGGCACGCGCGCGTACCTGTTCGTACGGGCGCGCACGCGTACCTGCTCGTACGAGCGGGCGCGCACGTGCACGGGCCGGACTCCACCGCTTGGCGGTTCGCGTGCCCGGTCGAACGGCCAGAGGGCGATGGGTCGAAGCCGGAGGCGGGACGATCAGCCGAAGACCGTGCCCGTGTACCCCTCGCCGGGACCCAGGCCCGGCTCGTCCGGCACCGGCGACGCCTCGCGGAAGGCGAGCTGGAGCGACCTGAGGCCGTCGCGGAGCGGGGCGGCGTGGAACGGGCTGATCTCGGTGCCGCTCGCCTCGACCAGGCCCGCGAGCGCCTGGATCAGCTTCCGTGCCTCGTCCAGGTCCTTGTGGTGCTCGCCGCCCTCGGCGAGGCCCAGCTTGACCGCGGCGGCGCTCATCAGGTGGACGCCCACGGTGGTGATCACCTCCACCGCGGGGACGTCCGCGAGGTCGCGGGTGAGCGCGTCGAAGTCGGGGGCCTGGGAGTCCGAAGCGGAGGCGCCGTCGCCGGCCGGGAGGTCCGCGCCCTGCGCGGGGAGGATGGGGTCGCTCATGGCCCCTCACCCTAGGCCCCGGTGCCGGCTTGCTCGCCCACCGTCACCGGGGTGCCGCCGGACCGGCCGCCCTGCCCTCGTCGGTGTCGCCGGATCCGCCGGATCCGCCCCGGCAAGGCTCCCGCGGTCACGCGGTTAGCCGCGCGGGGCGGAACCTGCTAACCTTGTGTGACGACCGGCTGGACACCTTCGTAGATCCAGGTGCCCGGCCCGCAAGTGGAGGCTCCGAACTCCCACCTGGCTGTCCGTTGGGCGGCAGGTCACCGGTCAGGCGGTAGCGTCCCCGACGCCCGCCCGATGCGCCCCGCGGTCAGCGGCGGTGCTCCGGTAGTGACAGGAGCTCCGCATGCGATCGTCCGGGGCATTTTTCGTGGTCCGGCGCGGTTAGGTCATATAGACCAATACGTAGCGCGGTTCCCTCCAGATGAGCCGCGTGGTGCTACCGAGGAGGATCCATCAGCGCCGAGCCCCGCATCAACGACCGGATTCGCGTTCCCGAGGTGCGACTTGTCGGTCCCAGTGGCGAGCAGGTCGGGATTGTTCCGCTTGCCAAGGCCCTGGAGCTTGCGCAGGAGTACGACCTTGACCTGGTCGAGGTCGCGGCGAACGCCCGTCCGCCCGTCTGCAAGCTCATGGACTACGGGAAGTTCAAGTACGAGTCGGCCATGAAGGCCCGTGAGGCGCGCAAGAACCAGGCGCACACGGTCATCAAGGAGATGAAGCTCCGGCCGAAGATCGACCCGCACGACTACGACACCAAGAAGGGTCACGTCGTCCGGTTCCTCAAGCAGGGCGACAAGGTCAAGATCACGATCATGTTCCGTGGTCGCGAGCAGTCCCGGCCGGAACTCGGCTACCGGCTGCTGCAGCGTCTCGCGGAGGACGTCCAGGACCTCGGTTTCGTCGAGTCGAACCCGAAGCAGGACGGCCGAAACATGATCATGGTCCTCGGTCCGCACAAGAAGAAGACCGAGGCGATGGCCGAGGCCAGGGAAGCTCAGGCGGCCCGCAAGGCCGAGCGCCAGGAGGCCGAGCGCCAGGGCCGCGCCCCGGTGGCCTCCGAGCAGGCCGAGCAGGAGCAGACCGCCGACGCCTGACCCCCGGACACCGCGCCTGCGTTCCGCGGGAGCCAGGGGAGCAACACCCACCGATACACCTGACGCTTTCGTGTGCCCGGCCCACCCGACCGGGCAGCGAAGCGCCACAGACGAGGAGAGTACGGCGCCATGCCGAAGAACAAGACGCACAGCGGTGCCAGCAAGCGCTTCAAGGTCACCGGCTCCGGCAAGGTGCTGCGCGAGCGCGCCGGCAAGCGCCACCTGCTTGAGCACAAGTCCTCCCGGCTGACCCGCCGTCTCACCGGCAACGCCGAGATGGCCCCGGGCGACGCCAAGAAGATCAAGAAGCTTCTCGGCAAGTGACCCGTGGCCCCCGAGGGGGCCACGCGACGTCAGGACCGGGACCCAATCGACACCGGGCCGGTGAGTGAAGGACAGCAGCCGGCCCCGCTACAAGGAGTTAACAAGTGGCACGCGTCAAGCGGGCAGTCAACGCCCACAAGAAGCGCCGGGCGATCCTCGAGCAGGCCAGCGGCTACCGCGGCCAGCGTTCGCGCCTCTACCGCAAGGCGAAGGAGCAGGTCACCCACTCCCTCGTCTACAACTACAACGACCGCAAGAAGCGCAAGGGCGACTTCCGGCAGCTGTGGATCCAGCGGATCAACGCCGCCGCTCGTGCCAACGGCATGACGTACAACCGCTTCATCCAGGGTCTGAAGGCCGCCAACATCGAGGTGGACCGCAAGATCCTCGCCGAGCTCGCCGTCAACGACTCCGCGGCCTTCTCCGCGCTCGTCGAGGCCGCTCAGAAGGCGCTTCCGGCGGACGTGAACGCCCCCAAGGCGGCGTGACGCCAGCGGCTGGCTTCAGCCGATGCTTCGGACCCGTGGGCCGGTGGCCTGCGGGTCCGGTTGTGTGGGGCTCCCGTCCGATGGGTCGCCCCTGGGCGGGGCGGTCGGCCGGCTGCGCCTGGCCCCGCCTGCGGCGCGCCTGATTCACCTGCGGCGGGCCATCAAGGGGGTGGCTCTTGCGGTCTCGCCTCATCCATCCGCCGGTGGGGGCTGGTCGCGCAGTTCCCCGCGCCCCTGGAGGGTGTCGTGGCGGCCCGGAAGTCTGCGTGGCCCTGGAGGGTGTCGTGGCGGCCCGGAAGTCTGCGTGGCCCTGGAGGGGGCCGTGCCGGGCCGGAGGTCTGCGTGCCCCTGGAAGGCGCCGTGGCGGCTCAGAGAGGTGCGTGCCCCCTGGAGGGCGTCGTGCCGGGCCGGAAACCTGCCTGCCCCCTGGAGACGCCGTGTCGGCCCAGAGATGTGCGTAACCCCTAGAGGGTGCCGGGCCGGAGATCGGCGGCCCCTGAGAAGGTGCCGTGCCGGCTTGGGCATTCCCGTGGCTCCGGTGGAGCGCCGTTCCGGGCCGGCGATGCCCGGTCTCGGATGCGTCGCTGATCCGGCCCCCAGACCCCGTTCCTCCCCGTACCGAAGGTGCACCCATGCCCGCCGCGTCCGAGTTGATCTCTCCCCGTTCCGCGCGGGTGGCCGCCGCTCGGCGGCTGGTGCGGCGGAACGTGCGCGGCAAGGAGCGGCGGTTCCTCACCGAGGGGCCGCAGGCCGTGCGCGAGGCCGTCGCACACGGGACGTGGCAGGACGCTACCGAGCCCGTGCTCGCCGAGCTGTTCGCGACCGTCGAGGCCGCCGAGCGGTACGCGGACGTCGTCGCGGCCGCCCGGGAACTGGGCGCGCGCGTGCACCTGGCCGACGAGGCCGTGATCGCCGACATCTCCACCACCGTCACCCCCCAGGGGCTGGTCGGCGTCTGCCGGTTCCTGGACACGCCGTTCGAGACGGTGCTCGCCGCCCGGCCGCGGCTCGTGGCGGTCCTCGCGCACGTCCGCGATCCCGGCAACGCCGGCACCGTGCTGCGCTGCGCGGATGCCGCCGGCGCCGACGCCGTCGTCCTCACCGACGCCTCCGTCGACGTGTACAACCCCAAGGCGGTACGGGCGTCCGTCGGGTCCCTCTTCCACCTGCCCGTCGCCGTCGGCGTCCCCGTCGAGCAGGCCGTGCACGGCCTCAAGGAGGCGGGCGTGCGGGTGCTCGCCGCGGACGGGGCCGGCTCGCACGACCTGGACGCGGAGCTGGACCACGAGCGCCTGGGCGTGCCCACGGCCTGGGTGTTCGGCAACGAGGCCTGGGGGCTGCCCGAGGAGACCACGGCGCTCGCCGACGCGGTGGTGCGCGTGCCCATCCACGGCCGGGCCGAGAGCCTGAACCTCGCCACGGCCGCCGCCGTGTGCCTCTACGCCTCCGCCCGTGCACAGCGTGCGCCGGGAGGGTGCCGCAGCGTCACCGGAGCCTAGTAGTGTGGCGGGCTCGTACCAGCCCACCGCGCCGGCTAGGGAGATGGGATCGGGGATGGGTGTCCGCACCAGCAGGCCACATCAGGCACGCGGAGCGGAGGGACCGCCGCAGTCCGGGCGAGCCCGCGCAGAACCGCTCGCCGTCGACCCGGACGAGCTGCCGGACGGCCTGGTCATCGCCGACGAGACCGGCTCCGTGGTCTGCTTCAACGCCGCCGCGGCCCGCATCACCGCCGTACGCCCCGCCGACGCCCTCGGCACCCCCCTGGAGCGTGCGCTGCCCCTGGAGGACCTGGAGGGGCGCCGCTGGTGGCAGCTCACCGACCCCTACGGCGGGCTCGCCATCCGGGTCGGCCAGCCCGAGCGGAACCTCCTGCTGCCCGGCGGCCGTGAAGTCCTCGTCGCCGCCCGCTACGTACGGGACGCGCCCATGGGACCCGTACAACGCGTGATCGTCTCGCTCCGCGACACCGAGGCCCGCCGCCGCACCGAGCGCAGCCATGCCGAGCTGATCGCGACGGTCGCCCACGAGCTGCGCTCCCCGCTGACGTCCGTGAAGGGCTTCACGGCGACCCTGCTCGCCAAATGGGAGCGGTTCACCGACGACCAGAAGCGGCTGGTGCTGGAGACCGTCGACGCCGACGCCAACCGCGTCACCCGGCTGATCGCCGAGCTGCTGGACATCTCGCGGATCGACTCCGGGCGCCTGGAGGTGCGCCGCCAGCCCGTCGACGTCGGCGCCGCCGTCGGCCGGCACATCCAGGCCCACGTCGCCTCGGGCCACCCCGCCGACCGCTTCCTGGTCCGCGTCCGCCATCCGCTGCCCGAGCTGTGGGCCGACCCGGACAAGATCGACCAGGTGCTGAGCAACCTGCTCGAAAACGCGGTGCGGCACGGCGAGGGCACTGTCACCATTGACGTCGAGCCCGCCCCGGAACCCCGGGAGCGCGGCGGTGGCACCACGGTCACCGTCAGCGACGAGGGCCCCGGCATCCCGGAGGAGTCCATGAACCGCGTCTTCACCCGCTTCTGGCGGGGCAGCAAGCGCGGGGGCACGGGGCTCGGGCTCTACATCGTCAAGGGCATCGTCGAGGCGCACGGCGGCTCCATCACCGTCGGCCGCGCGCCCGGCGGCGGGGCACTGTTCCGATTCACCCTGCCCGTGGGCACGCCGGCCTTCTGAGCCCTTCACGCAGCCCGCGGGCGCCGCCCGGTACCGCCGCCCCGTTAGACTCGGCCACTGGCACCTTTGCGTCCCCCCGTCACACCGGCCGGGCCGGCCCGGCCCCGCGCCGACGGGGCACCCCCCCCGGGACGCAGGGACGGCGCCGGGGACACCGGGGACCATCAGCCAGCCAACCGGAAGCACGGGAAGAGATGTCGGCACCGAACAAGTCGTACGACCCTGTCGAGGTCGAGGCACTGAAAGCGGAAGAGATCGAGCGCATGCGGGACGAGGCGCTCGCCGCCTTCGCGGCCGCCGCCGACCTCACGCAGCTCCAGGAGGCCAAGACCGCCCACACCGGCGGTACCTCCCCCCTGGCGCTCGCCAACCGGGAGATCGGCGCCCTGCCCCCGCAGGCCAAGGCGGAGGCCGGCAAGCGCGTCGGCCAGGCCCGCGCCGCCGTGGGCCGCGCGCTGGCCGCCAGGCAGAGCGAGCTGGAGGCCGAGCGGGACGCCCGGGTGCTGGTCGAGGAGGCCGTGGACGTCACGCTGGCCCCCGACCGCACCCCGCCCGGCGCCCGCCACCCGCTGACCACCTTCATGGAGCGGGTCGCCGACGTCTTCGTCGCCATGGGGTACGAGGTCGCCGAGGGCCCCGAGGCCGAGGCCGAGTGGTTCAACTTCGACGCGCTCAACTTCGGCCCCGACCACCCGGCCCGGCAGATGCAGGACACCTTCTTCGTCCGCGGCCCTCAGGGCGCCGGCGACGACGAGTCCGCCTCCGGCGTGGTGCTGCGCACCCACACGTCACCGGTGCAGGCCCGCGTCCTGCTCGGCCGCGAACTGCCCGTCTACGTCGTCTGCCCCGGCCGCGTCTACCGCACGGACGAGCTGGACGCCACGCACACCCCGGTCTTCCACCAGATCGAGCTGCTGGCCGTGGACGAGGGCCTGACCATGGCCGACCTCAAGGGCACGCTGGACCACATGGTGCAGTCCCTGTTCGGGCCCGACATGACGACCCGGCTGCGGCCCAACTACTTCCCCTTCACGGAGCCGTCCGCCGAGATGGACATGCTCTGCTACGTCTGCAAGGGCGAGTCCGTCGGCAACCCCGACCGGCCCTGCCGGACCTGCGCCAGCGAGGGCTGGATCGAGCTGGGCGGCTGCGGCATGGTCAACCCCCGGGTGCTGGTCGCCTGCGGTGTCGATCCGGAGAAGTACAGCGGGTTCGCGTTCGGCTTCGGCATCGAGCGGATGCTGATGTTCCGCCACAACATCGAGGACATGCGAGACATGGTCGAGGGTGACGTCCGGTTCACCCGGCCGTTCGGGATGGAGATCTGATGCGGGTCCCGCTTTCCTGGCTGCGGGAGTACGTCGACCTGCCGGCCACCGAGTCCGGCCGTGACGTCCAGACCAAGCTGATCTCGGCCGGCCTCGAGGTGGAGACCGTCGAGCACCTGGGCGCCGACATCAAGGGCCCGCTGGTGGTCGGCCGGGTGCTGACCATCGAGGAGCTGACCGAGTTCAAGAAGCCGATCCGGTACTGCACGGTCGACGTGGGGGCCGCCAACAGCACGGGGGAGCCGCAGGAGATCATCTGCGGTGCCACCAACTTCTCCGTCGGCGACAAGGTCGTCGTCTGCCTGCCCGGCGCGGTGCTGCCCGGCGGCTTCGAGATCGCCGAGCGGAAGACCTACGGCCGGATGTCCCGCGGCATGATCTGCTCCAGCAGCGAGCTGGGCATCGGCGACGACGGCGCGCACGGCATCCTCATCCTGCCGCCCGAGCACGAGGTGGGCACCGACGCCATCGAGCTGCTGGAGCTCGTGGACGAGGTCCTGGACATCGCCGTCACCCCCGACCGCGGCTACTGCCTGTCGATGCGCGGCGTCGCCCGCGAGACGGCCACGGCCTACGGCCTGACGCTGCGCGACCCGGCCCTGCTCGACGTCCCCCAGCCGAACACCTTCGGCCACCCGGTGGTGGTCAGCGACACGTACGGCTGCGACCGCTTCACCGCCCGCACCGTCACCGGCCTGAACCCCGAGGCGCGCTCCCCGATCTGGCTGCAGCGCCGCCTCCAGAAGGCCGGCATGCGTCCCATCTCGCTCGCCGTGGACGTCACCAACTACGTGATGCTGGAGCTCGGCCAGCCCCTGCACGCCTACGACAAGCACCGCGTCCAGGGCGCCATCGGGGTGCGCCGCGCCCAGCCGGGCGAGAAGCTCACCACGCTCGACGACGTCGAGCGGGTCCTGCACCCCGAGGACCTGGTCATCACCGACGACCGGGGCCCGATCGGGCTCGCCGGCGTGATGGGCGGCGCGAACACCGAGATCAACGGGTCCACGGCCGCCGACCCGGAGACCGGCGAGGTCGCCGGCAGCACGGACGTCGTCATCGAGGCCGCGCACTTCGACCCCGTCGCCATCGCCCGCGCCGCCCGCCGCCACAAGCTGTCCTCCGAGGCGTCACGGCGCTTCGAGCGCGGCGTCGACCCGCAGGCGGCGGCCGCCGCCGCGCAGCGCACCGTGGACCTGCTGGTGCTGCTCGCGGCGGGCACCGCCGACCCCGGCGTCACCGAGGTCGCGGCGCCCACCGTGCCCCGCACCATCACCATCCCGGCCGACCACCCGGACCAGGTCGCCGGCGTGGCCTACGGCCGCGAGACCGTCGTCCGCCGCCTCCAGCAGATCGGCTGCGACGTCCTCGGGCAGGACGAGCTGGAGGTCACGGTGCCGTCCTGGCGCCCCGACCTCGGCGACCCGAACGACCTCGCCGAGGAGGTCATCCGCCTTGAGGGCTACGAGAACCTCCCCGCCACCCTGCCCAGGCCCCCCGCGGGCCGCGGCCTGACCGAGCGGCAGCGGCTGCACCGCCGCGTCGGGCGGGCGCTGGCGGGCGCCGGGTACGTGGAGGCGCCGAACTACCCGTTCATCAGCGAGTCGGTCTTCGACCAGCTCGGCCTGGACGCAGGCGACCCGGCGCGCCGCGTGGTCACGCTCGTCAACCCGCTCTCCGACGAGGAGCCGGCGCTGCGCACCACGCTGCTGCCCGGCCTGCTCGGCGCGCTGCGCCGCAACGACGGCCGCGGCAGCCGCGACCTGGCCCTCTTCGAGACCGGCCTGGTCTTCCAGCCCCGCGAGCGGCAGCGGATCGCGACCCGGCTCCCGGTCGACCGGCGGCCCAGCGACGAGGAGATCGTCGACCTGACCGAGGCGCTGCCCGTCCAGCCGCGGCACCTCGCGGTCGTCCTCGCGGGCGCCCGCGAGCAGGCCGGCTGGTGGGGCGGGGGCCGCCCGGCCGAGTGGGCCGACGCCGTCGAGGCCGCGCGGATCGTCGCCCGGGAGACCGGGGTCGAGCTCACGGTCCGCGCGGGCCGCTACGGGCCCTGGCACCCGGGCCGGTGCGCCGAGCTCGTGGTGCGACTGGACGGCGCCGAGGGCGAGGGCACCGAGCAGGTCATCGGGCACGCCGGTGAGCTGCACCCCGGTGTCGTCAAGACGCTCGGGCTGCCGGACCGCACCTGCGCGATGGAACTCGACCTCGACCGCCTCCAGGAGGCGAGCCAGGGCGTCGTCCAGGCGCCGTGGATCTCCACGTTCCCGGTCGCCACGCAGGACGTCGCGCTCGTCGTGGACGCCGCAGTGCCGGCCGCGGACGTCGAGGCGGTGCTGCGCGAGGGCGCCGGCGGGCTGCTGGAGTCCATCCGGCTGTTCGACGTCTTCACCGGCGAGCAGATCGGCGAGGGCCGCAAGTCCCTCGCCTACGCGCTGCGGTTCCGTGCCCCCGACCGGACGCTGACCGTCGAGGAGGCCAGCGCGGCGCGGGACGCTGCGGTCTCGCTCGCGGCGGAGCGGGTGGGGGCGGTGCTCCGAGGCGCGTAGCGCCTGCGGCGCGCCGCTGTGCCGGTGCTGTGGTGGCCGGTGGGGTTTGGTTCTGCGGTTCCCCGCGCTCCTTTCACCTGCGGTGGGCCACCTGGTCCAGCCCCTTCCGGTCGTCTGCTTGGCCACTGGTCGGTGGTGGCTGGTCGCGCAGTTCCCCGCGCCCCTTTTTGGCGCTTCGCGCCTTGTTCCGCCTGCGGCGGCGCGGGGGCTGTGTGAGGCCGGCCGCGGTTCACCTGCGGTGGGCTATCGGGTCCTGCCCCTTGCGGTCGCCTGTTTGGCTGCTGGTCGGTGGTGGCTGGTCGCGCAGTTCCCCGCGCCCCTTTTTGGCGCTTCGCGCCTTGTTCCGCCTGCGGCGGCGCGGGGGCTGTGTGAGGCCGGCCGCGGTTCACCTGCGGTGGGCTATCGGGTCCTGCCCCTTGCGGTCGTCTGCTTGGCTGCTGGTCGGTGGTGGCTGGTCGCGCAGTTCCCCGCGCCCCTTTTTGGCGCTTCGCGCCTTGTTCCGCCTGCGGCGGCGCGGGGGCTGTGTGAGGCCGGCCGCGGTTCACCTGCGGTGGGCTATCGGGTCCTGCCCCTTGCGGTCGTCTGCTTGGCTGCTGGTCGGTGGTGGCTGGTCGCGCAGTTCCCCGCGCCCCTTTTTGGCGCTTCGCGCCTTGTTCCGCCTGCGGCGGCGCCCCTCAGGGGCGCGGGGAACTGCGCGAGAATCGGGATGTTTCTGAGGTGCGCCGCCGGGATCAGCCGTTGCGGTCTTGGGTGCGAAGCGCCGTGTCAAGGGGCGCGGGGAACTGCGCAAAGAACCGCACCGCCACCCGCACCGCACCCGCCGCCGGCGCAAGGCTGAGCCCACCGCCCCGCGGCCGGGAGGACCCGCCCCCGAACGGCCGTGCGGCCGAACCCGGTTCACACCCCGTGTGAAGGGAAAGCTCTCCAACACGGCCAGCGCGATAACCTGCCGTGAGCACCGGCTGCGTCAGCAGCCCCCGCGCCGGCACGGCGTGCGCCCCGGGTGCCCGCTGGCCCCCCACGCCGTCCTGTCCGCTGCGCGCCTACGGAGGGCCCGATGCAGCCCAACACCCTGCTCGACGCGATCCTGGACGAGGCGGGCATCTCTCACGCGGGCCTCGCCGCCCACGTCAATCTGGCGGGCAAGGCCCGCGGCCTGGCGCTCAGATACGAACACACCGCGGTCGCCCGCTGGTTGAAGGGGCAGCGGCCGCGCGGGCAGGTGCCCGACCTGATCTGCGAGGTGCTCGCGGGCCGGCTGCACCGGCCCGTCACCCTCGACGACATCGGCCTCGGCGTGCCCGGCAGGGCCGCCCCGCAGGGTGCCACCTCGCTGTCCGGCTTCGTGGAGCGCGCCACCGCGCTCTGGCGCTCCGACGAGCAGCAGCGGGCCCACATCCTCGGCGCCCCCGCCGTCACCGGCACCCCGGCCGTGATGCCGGTCTGGGAGTGGGAGAACCCGCCGGAGGACGTCGACGTGTCCCGCGGCGGAAGGCGCCGGGTGAGCATGTCGGACATCGAGGTGCTGCGGGCCGCGCGCACCCACTACGAGCAGATGTACCGCAAGGCCGGCGGCGTGGCCACCCGCTCCCGCATCGTCGGATTCCTCAACACCGAGGCGACGCCGCTGCTGCGCGGCAGTTACCCCGACCCCACGGGGCGGCAGCTGCACCGCGCCACCGGCGGCCTGGTCGCCATCGCGGGGATCTGCGCCTACGACTCCGACGCGCACGGCCTCGCCCAGCGCTACTTCCACCAGGCGCTGCGGCTCGCCAAGGCCAGCGGGGACCGCGGGCTCGGCGCCTACGTGATCGCGCTGCTGGTCAACCAGTCGCTGTTCATGCGGGAGTACCGGCAGGCGGTCGCGTTCGCGGAGGCCGCGCTGCGCGCCGCGGGCAAGCACATCACCCCCGCCCTGGCGTCGGACCTGTACGCGATGCAGGCCAAGGCGTACGCGCACCTCGGTGACGGCAGTAGCGCCCTGTCCTGCATCAGGCGTGCGGAGACCGCCGCCGATCGCATCAGCCGGGGCCACGAACCGGACGAGACGGGCTACGTCCAGCCGGGCCTGGTCAACGTCCAGGTGGCGGAGGCGCTTCTCAGCCTCGGGGACCTGGCGGCGGCACAGGAGCACGCCGCGGCCGCGGTCGGCACCCCGGCGCACGACCGGGGCCGCGTGCACCGGCTCGCCATCCTGAGCCAGATCGAACTGCGCCAGGGCAACGCGGATCAGGCGGTCGCGACGGCCGTGCAGATGGCTGAGCAGGCGCGGGGCATGGAGTCGCAGCGGTTGCGCGACCGGCTGCGTGCGGTCCGCGAACACCTCGTCCGCACCGGGGGAGCGGGCACGGCGGAGGCGGCCGAACTGATCGACGGGGCACTACGCGTACCGCTCTGAGCATGCTGCTGCTGCGATATAGCCATCTATCCGACCGGAAGGTGGCAGGACCGTGCAGTGGAGAAAGCAGAGCGAGCAGACCGTCTACGCGAACCGGTGGTTCGACGTCAATCTGGCCGATGTGGAACTGCCGGACGGTAATCACCTGGACCATTTCCTGATCCGGCTGCGGCCCGTGGCCGTCGCCACCGTCGTCAACGCCGCCAACGAGGTGCTGCTGCTCTGGCGGCACCGGTTCATCACTGACAGCTGGGGCTGGGAGCTGCCGGCCGGGGTCGTCGAGGACGGCGAGGACATCGCCTACGCCGCGGCCCGAGAGCTGGAGGAGGAGACCGGCTGGCGGCCGGGGCCCCTGCGGCACCTGATGACGGTGGAGCCCTCCAACGGGCTCTCCGACGCCAGGCACCACATCTTCTGGGCCGACGACGGGGTCTACACCGGCCCACCAGTGGACGACTTCGAGTCGGACCGCCGCGAGTGGGTCTCCCTCGAACTCGTCCCCAAGCTGGTGGCCCGCGGTGAGGTCCCGGCCGCCAACATGGCTGCGGCCCTGCTCCTGTTGCACCATCTCAGGCTGGGGCAGGTTGCCGTGCCGCATCCCTCCTGATCCGGGGCCGGTGGGCTAACGCAGCAGTTGCCAGACGGCCACGACCAGCGCTCCCACCGCCGTCAGCGCGGCGACGGTGGGAAGGGGCCAGCGTGTGTGCTCCAGGGCGGTCAACCGGGCGTGCAGGTCATCCTGTTCCTTGGCATTCTGCTCGTCGCGCTGGGTGAGCAACGCAAGGTGGCCTTCCATCCGGGCAATGCCCACATCCAGCCGTCTGCGTAACTCTGCGATGTCTTCCGGGACCACGGGATGCTCGGGGTCGGGGGTCACAGATCCGCTCCTTTCCGTAGGTGTCACATCCCCTTGTGCAGATACGGAAAGTCAATCCCCCTGGTAGGCGCGGCGAAAGAGTGTGCGGCAGGTGGGTGTGTGTTAGCGGCGCACACGCCGTGTGAAAGATACGTGCCCGGCGCTCCCAGGAGCGCCGGGCACGAACTCGAACTCCGGCCCGACTACATGGAGTGACACGAACCGGGATAGCTCCCCGTGACCTCAGGCGGAAGGCGTCTGGTCACACGTGTAGATCCTGTGGTGTCAGGTGTAAACGTAGAACCCCGAGCCGGTCTTCTGGCCGAGCCGGCCCGCGTCGACCATCCGCTGGAGCAGCGGGGGAGCGGCGTACAGCGGCTCCTTGTACTCCTCGTACATCGAGGTGGCCACCGAGACGACGGTGTCCAGGCCGATCAGGTCGGTGAGCCGGAGCGGGCCCATGGGGTGGGCGCAGCCGAGGACCATGCCGTCGTCGATGTCCTCCCGGCTGGCGATGCCCGACTCGAACATCCGGACCGCCGCCAGCAGGTAGGGGATGAGCAGGGCGTTGACCACGAAGCCGGAGCGGTCCTGGGCCCTGATCGCGTGCTTGCCGAGCACCTTCTCGGTCAGCAGCTGCGCCCTGCTGATGGTGCCCTCGGAGGTGGTCAGCGCCGGGATCAGCTCGACCAGCCGCTGCACCGGCGCGGGGTTGAAGAAGTGGATGCCGATGACCTGGTCCGGGCGGGTGGTCGCGACGGCCAGCCTGACCAGCGGGATCGAGGAGGTGTTGGACGCGAGGATGGCGTCCCGCCGGGTCACCACGGCGTCGAGCACCCGGAAGATCTCCGTCTTGACCTGCTCGTTCTCGACGACGGCCTCGATGACCAGATCACGGTCGGCGAACTCGCCGAGGTCGGTGGTGAAGCTCAGCCGCTCACGGGCGGCATCCTCGTCCGCCTTGGTGATCTTGCCGCGGTCGGCGGCCCGGGAGAGCGAGTTGAACAGCCGGGTGCGGCCGATCTCCAGCGCCTCTCCGGTGGTCTCCGCGACCATGACCTCAAGACCGGCGCGGGCGCACACCTCCGCGATGCCCGCCCCCATCTGGCCACAACCCACCACACCGACGCGTGTGATGTCGGTCAGGGTGTCCGTCACATCGTCCCTTTCGGCGATCCTCGACCCCGGCGACCGCACGGCCATGCCCGCGGGCGCCTGTTCCGGCCTGCACGGTACTCCGGGCGGCCACACCGCCCACCGGCCGGGTCGGACGTGCCGACCCGGCCGGTGGGGTGCCTGCCCATGAATCTACGGTGGCGTGGGTGTGCGGGAACGGAGGACGGCGCGGCGCGTCACCGCGTCGGCTTCTCGTGCCGGACCACCGAGTCGGGGCCCGGGGACATCACGGCCTCGTGCCCGTCCTCGAAGCGCACCCGGTACGGGGGGTTGCCGTCGTTGCCGAGAACTTCGACGATCTGCGCGACCCTGTCCTCCTGCCCGACAACCCTGCCGTGCATCAGGAGCCGGTCGCCCTTGGTTGCCTGCATCGGAGTGACCTCCTCGTCACGCCCGGCGGGACGCCGCCCGGATGGCCGGGGCGGGGCCTCGTCCGGGGCCAGCGTTCCGTGGTCTGTCCGCGGCTGTCATTTTACGACCGGCTCACCGCCGACGGCGATATGTGGGAGTACGAACGCGGTCGCCGCAGCGTGCGCACCGCGCGCGTGCGCAGTGGTCCCGCGGTGCGGGGCACACCGGCCCGCCGTCCGTGACACCGGCCTTCTGTGGGTTCTCCTACCCACGCGAGCGCTGCGTCACCGCGATGCACACCAGGACCGCCAGCGCGGTGAGCGGGGCCCACACCGTCATCCGTTCGCCGAGCAGCAGCACCGACCAGACCAGGGTGAGCAGCGGCTGCGCAAGCTGGAGCTGGCTCGCCTTGGGGATGCCGATCGCTGCCATGCCCCGGTACCACACGACCATGCCGAGGAACTGCGACACGGCCGCCACCCAGAGCACCCCCGTGACACTGTGCACCGTCAGGGTCACCGGTTCCCGGCCGAGCGCGAGGAAGGCCCCGGCCATGGAGAGCGGCAGCAGCGCCACCAGGGCCCAGCCGATGACCTGCCACCCCGGCATCTCCCGGGCCAGCCGGCCGCCCTCGGTGTAGCCCGCGGCGCAGACCACCAGGGCGCCGAAGAGGTAGAGGTCCGCACTGCTCAGGGCGCCGCCGCTCTGCCCCACGGTGAAGGCGACCACCGCCGCCGCCCCGGCCAGTGCCGCACCCCAGAACGTGCGGGACGGCCGGGCACCCGTGCGCAGCGCGGAGCACGCCGCCGTGGCCAGCGGCAGCAGGCCCACGACCACCGCCGCATGGGCCGTGCTGGACGTCCTCAGCGCCAGCGTGGTCAGGACCGGGAAGCCGATCACCACACCCCCGCCGACCACCGCGAGGGACGCCCAGTGCCTCCGTTCGGGTGGTGCCACCCGCCGGACGGCCAGCCAGCAGCCGGCGAGTAGCCCGGCGAGCAGCGTCCGCACCGTCACCAGGGACCAGGCGCCGAACCCTTCCAGGCCCCACGCGGTAGCGGGGAAGGTGAGGGAGAAGGCGGCCACCCCGAGGCCGGCCTCCAGTGCGCCGAGCCGCGCCGGGTGGGGCCCGAGCCGCGTCGGGTGGGGCCGTTCGGAGGTGGCCGCGGAGCCCGGGGGAGTGGGGCGGGACGCTGCCGAGCCCTGCGGCGGGCCCGGGGAGTGGGGCGGATCCGAGGGGCGGGTTGCCGCTGCGGAGAAGCGCGGTTCCGCGCCGGGTGCGTCCGAGGGAGCGAGCGTCCCCGCCGGGCGGTGGCCGTCCGCAGCGCTCGGGCCGGATCGGGCCTCGGCGGAGGGGGAGCTGGAGGGGCCCACCGCTATCGGGGCCTCATCGGTAGCGCTATCCTTAGCTCTCATGTCTGAGCGTAGCAGCGTGTCCGAGCTGGCCGAAACTCTTAGAGCCGAGCTCAACCGCTACTCACCTGGTGGAAAGCTCCCGTCGAGCCGGGCACTTGTGGAACGCTTCCGGGTCAGCCCCGTGACCGTCTCCCGGGCGCTGGCGCAGCTCGCCGCCGAGGGGCTGGTGACCACCCGGCCGGGAGCGGGGGCGTTCCGCTCCCGGCCCGCGACCGTTGTGCCCGCCACGGGTGACACCTCCTGGCAGGAGGTGGCCCTCAGCGCGGACGGCGCCACCGACGCGGTCCCGCGCACGGTCGACGCCTCCGGCCTCCTCGCCACCCTCGCCGCCGCGCCGCCCGGCGTGATCGCGTTCAACGACGGCTACCTGCACAGGTCCCTGCGCCCCGAGCGCGCCATGGCCGAGGCGCTGGCCCGGGCCGGGCGGCACCCCGGTGCGTGGGACCGGCCGCCGGTGGAGGGCCTGACCGCGCTCAGGGAGTGGTTCGCGCGCGGCATCGGAGGCGCCGTCACCGCCGAGGGCGTCCTGATCACCGCGGGCGGCCAGTCGGCGCTGACCACCGTGCTGCGCGGGCTGGCGCCGCCCGGTGCGCCGGTGCTGGTGGAGTCGCCCACCTACCCCGGCATGCTCGCCATCGCCCGTTCAGCCGGACTGCGTCCGGTACCGGTGCCGGTGGACACCGACGGGGTGCGGCCGCCTCTGCTCGCCGACGCCTTCCGGGTGACCGGGGCGCGGCTGTTCATCTGCCAGCCGCTGTTCCAGAACCCGACCGGGGCGGTGCTGGCCGGGGAGCGGCGCGGCGAGGTGCTGCGGATCGCGCGGGAGGCGGGCGCCTTCGTCGTGGAGGACGACTTCGTGCGCAGGCTCGTCCACGACGACGCGGGACCGCTGCCCAGGCCGCTGGCGAGCGGGGACCCGGACGGCGTGGTGGTGCACGTCTGCTCCCTCACCAAGGTCACCTCGCCGAGCTTCCGGGTCTGCGCGGTGGCCGCCCGCGGCCCGGTGCTCGACCGGCTGCGCGCCATCCAGGTCGTGGAGAACTTCTTCGTGCCGAGCCCGCTCCAGGAGGCAGCGCTCGAACTCGTCGGTGCGCCCGCCTGGCACCGGCACCTGAGGTTCGTGGCCGGTGAGCTGCGGGCGCGGCGTGACGTCATGGCCACGGAACTCGCGCGGCAACTGCCCGAGTTCGAGATGCCCTACTTCCCCTCCGGCGGCTACCACCTGTGGCTACGGCTGCCGGACGGCACGGACGAGTCCGCGTGGGCGTCGGCCGTTCTGCGGGCGGGGGTCATGGTGGCGCCCGGCCGCGCCTACTTCTGCGCCGAGCCCTCCGCCTCGTACATGCGGCTGAGCTTCGCCGGGGTGGCGGACCTCGCCGAGATCACCGAAGGCGTCCGCCGGTTGCGGCAGGCCTGGGACGAGATGCGGGGATGACCCGCCGGGGCCCCGGGGCCCGGGCACAAGCGGCCCGAGACCCGGGGTCTGAGATTCCGGGGCGGTACGGCTACCGGCTCAGGTGAACCGCACCGAGCGGATCCCCACCAGCGGGGAGCCCTGGCCCTCGTAGGGGCGCAGGACGTAGGCCGCGCCGGTGCAGGCGAAGCCGGTGAAGACGGTGGCGTACGAACTGGTCAGGTTCCGCGGCGAGTAGGCAGGGGACAGTCCCGGCGAGGGAATGGTGACGCACTGTCCGCTCGGGGGGTCGACCAGCGCGGTGGTGTACGGGCCTGCCCCGGTCTCGTAGACGTATGCGAAGGTGCCGGTGGCCGCGTTCGCCGAGGTGGGCAACGTGAGCAGGAGCCCGAGCGAGCCGATGGCACCGGCCAGAGCGTGGCGAAGACGCATGAGGTGTGTCCTTCCGTCGTGTCGCCCGTCCGCGGCAGGCAGCGGAAGCCGGGGTGCGGACCGGTGCGACGTCGTCGCACGAGATCTAAGCGGTGCTGTCGCCCTGCCCTCGGCGTTGACGTGCGAGGAGCACACCAAAGGAGCAATACGTCATTCCATGATATTCAAGGAAATTTCTACCATATGGTCTGTTCGGGGCGCGGTTCCACGGGCGTGCCGCCGCGGTCGGATGCGTGGCCGAAAGCCGTGTCCCGTCGCGTGTACTCGGTGACGAGGAGCTGGTCCTTGGCGGGCCCGGCGACCCGCCAGACCGTGCGCCAGCGGTCGGGTCCGAGGACCGTGAACTCGCCCCGGTAGTCGTCCGCCGCACAGGGGTGGTGGGCGATGTGGTGGCCGGAGGTCAGGTCCAGATCGTGGAAGGGGCGGCCGTCGGTGAACTCGACGTGGCCGGTGCCGGCCCGCTCGCCGGGCAGGAACCGCAGCACGCGCTCGGCCGGGCGGGATGTGCCCTGCCAGGTGAACGTCCCGGCCTCCCGGCTCAGCAGCCCCCGGCCGGTGCCGGGCGCGCCGGCGGCCGCACCGGGCTCCGGGGGCTCCGAGAGGACCCCGCTCCCGGCGGCGGGGGCGGCGGGCGGTTCGCCCCCACCGCTCTCCCCGTACCCGTTCGCGCCCGCCGCGGGAGGAAGCGGTGCGAACACCGTGGTGCCCGTGAACGTGCCCTCCGCGCCGCTCGCGGCATCCCGCACCGTGCGCTCCACATGCCAGGTGCCGGCGAGGTAGCCGAGCAGGTCGGGCACGGGTACGGCGCCGGCCTCGGGTATGACGCCGGTGCCCGCGACCGCGGTGCCCGGGCGGCCCGCCGCGGCGGCCCCGGGGCCTTGGGGGTGCGAGGAGGAGTCCATGCGGCCACCGTAGGACGCCGGGCCGGGGCGGGGCCAGGTGCCCGCAGCGCGCAGCGGTGTCAGGCCGCGCCGCCGTAGCGGAGGTAGACCGTTCGCCGACACCGTGAACGAGCGGATCGGCCTGGCCACACCGGTCTCGTTCCCGAAGGGCCGAGAATCCGTGGGGGCGGACCGCGCAGGAGGCCGGAACTCATCGCTCCCGCCCCACGTCGTCGGCCGGTTTTCCGTCGGCCCCGTTTCCCGGCCCGTGCGACGCTAGCGTTGGGCCCCGTGATCGTATGGCTCAACGGCACCCACGGCGCGGGCAAGACGACGACCAGTGCACTCGTGCAGCCGCTGGTCCCGAACTCGCGGGTGTTCGACGCCGAGAAGGTCGGCGAGACGCTCATGGACATCAAGCCGGAGCTGCCCTGGACGGGCAACTTCCAGCACTGGCCGCCGTGGCGGCCGCTCGTCGTCGAGACCGCCCGCCACGTACTCGACTACACCGGCGGCACCCTCGTGATCCCCATGACCGTCCTGGTCGAGCAGTACTGGCGCGAGATCAGCACGGGCCTCGCCCGCCATGGCATTCCGGTACGGCACTTCGTCCTCCACGCCGACCAGGACACCCTCCGCGGGCGCATCCAGGGGGACGCCGTCCTCGGCCCGTCCACGTTCCGCCTCGCCTACCTCGAGCCCTACGCCGAGGCGGCCCGCACATGGCTGCACGCGGAGGGTGAGGTCGTCGACACCACGCACCTCACGCCCGCCGAGGCCGCCCTCCGGATCGCGGAGGCCGTCAAGAGCTGAGGTCCGCCTGCCCGGCGACAGCAGCGCGGGAGCGGCCGCAGAGAACGATCCTTCCGACGTCAGGATCCGCGAGCCGGCGCGCCCGTCCACCGACCAGGACTCTCGGTCACGGGCCGAGTCGGGAGTGTGAACCAGACCTCATTGCATAGGTGTGCTAGTGGACGTATAGTCATGCTGTCCAGGAGGAGGATTCCATGGCCGTACGTGCAGCAGTGGCAGGAGCGAGCGGGTATGCGGGGGGCGAGGTGCTGCGGCTGCTCCTCGGCCACCCCGAGGTGGAGATCGGAGCCCTGACGGGACACACGAACGCCGGCCAGCGCCTCGGCGCCGTGCAGCCGCACCTGCTGCCGCTCGCCGACCGGGTGCTCGAACCCACCGGCGCGGCGGCGCTCGCCGGACACGACGTCGTCTTTCTCGCGCTGCCGCACGGCGAGTCCGCCGCGGTGGCCGAGCAGCTCGGCCCCGAGGTGCTCGTCGTCGACATGGGCGCCGACTTCCGGCTCGCGGACCCCGCGGCCTGGCGGCGGTTCTACGGCTCGGAGCACGCCGGGACCTGGCCGTACGGCCTGCCGGAGCTGCCGGGTGGCCGCGCCGCGCTGGAGGGGGCCAAGCGCATCGCGGTCCCCGGCTGCTACCCCACGGCGGTCAGCCTGGCGCTGTTCCCCGCGTACGCGGCCGGCATCGTGGAGCCGGAGGCCGTGATTGTCGCCGCCAGCGGGACCTCGGGCGCCGGAAGGTCGCCGAAGCCGCACCTGCTCGGCAGCGAGGTGATGGGATCCGTCTCGCCGTACGGCGTCGGCGGGGTGCACCGGCACACACCCGAGATGAGCCAGAGCCTCGGCGCGGTCGCGGGCGAGCCCGTCACGGTCTCCTTCACCCCCACGCTCGTCCCGATGCCCCGGGGCATCCTCGCCACCTGCTCGGCACGCGCCAAGGACGGCGTCACCGCCGAGACGGTACGGGCCGCCTACGAGAAGGCACTCGCGGACGAGCCGTTCACCCGGCTGCTCCCCGAGGGCCAGTGGCCCGCCACCGCCTCCGTGTACGGTTCGAACGCCGCGCAGATCCAGGTCACGCTGGACGAGACGGCCGGGCGCGTCGTAGCGGTCAGCGCCATCGACAACCTCACCAAGGGCACCGCCGGCGGCGCGATCCAGAGCATGAACATCGCTCTCGGCCTCCCCGAGGGCACCGGCCTGACCGCCGTGGGAGTCGCCCCGTGAACCGGACACGCCTCTCACCGGCCGCCACGGGAGCACCCACCACCGCCGCCCGCCGGGCCGCGGCACAAGCCACACACCAGGGCCGGGCGGCGGCGTACGTGCGCCCGTGCTCCGCAGGTGACGCAGCCAACGAGGAGACGCAGTGACCGTCACAGCCGCCAAGGGCTTCAAGGCCGCGGGCGTCGCCGCCGGGATCAAGGACAGCGGCGGGCTCGACCTCGCCCTCGTCGTCAACACCGGCCCCCGCCTCGCCGCCGCGGGCGTCTTCACCTCGAACCGGGTGAAGGCCGCCCCGGTCCTCTGGTCCGAGCAGGTGCTCGCCGGCGGGCAGGTGTCCGCGGTGGTGCTCAACTCCGGCGGCGCCAACGCCTGCACGGGCCCCGCGGGCTTCCAGGACACCCACGCCACCGCCGAGCACGCCGCCGAGGTGCTCGACGGCCACAGCGCGGCCGAGATCGCCGTCGCCTCCACCGGCCTGATCGGCCTGCGGTTGCCGATGGACAAGCTGCTGCCCGGCGTGGACCAGGCCGCGGCCGAACTGTCCGAGCACGGCGGCGAGAAGGCCGCCCTCGCCATCATGACCACCGACACCGTCCACAAGACCGCGGTCGTGCGCGGCGAGGGCGGCTGGACGGTGGGCGGCATGGCCAAGGGCGCCGGCATGCTCGCACCGGGCCTCGCCACCATGCTCGTCGTGCTCACCACCGACGCCGACCTGGCCCCCGAGGCGCTCGACAAGGCGCTGCGCACGGCCACCCGCACCACCTTCGACCGCGTCGACTCCGACGGCTGCATGTCGACGAACGACACCGTGCTGCTGCTCGCCTCCGGAGCCTGTGGCACCACCCCCGGGCTCGACGAGTTCGCCGAGGCGGTGCGGACCGTCTGCGACGACCTCGGCCGCCAGCTCATCCGCGACGCCGAGGGCGCCAGCAAGGACATCAGGATCGACGTCGTCGGCGCTGCCAGCGAGGACGACGCCGTCGAGGTCGGCCGCTCCATCGCCCGGAACAACCTCCTCAAGTGCGCCATCCACGGCGAGGACCCGAACTGGGGGCGGGTCCTCTCCGCGATCGGCACCACCTCCGCCGTCTTCGAGCCCGACCGGCTGAACGTCGCCATCAACGGCGTCTGGGTCTGCCGCGGCGGCTCGGTCGGCGAGGACCGCGACCTCGTCGACATGCGCTACCGCGAGGTCACCGTCACCGCCGACCTCGCCGCGGGCCCCGCCTCCGCCACGATCTGGACCAACGACCTGACCGCCGACTACGTCCACGAGAACAGCGCGTACTCGTCCTAGCTCCATGAACCGACATGCCGCAGCGCACTCCCGTGCCCCGACCGGGCGCCACCGCGCCGCCCGCCCCGCACCCGCGGGACCGGGCGCCGGGCGCTCGCGGCCCGTCCCCCCGTCCCCCGGCCCGAAGGTCCCGACCGTATGACCACTCGCCAGCACACCGCACTGCCCAAGGCACAGATCCTCATCGAGGCACTGCCCTGGCTGACCCGGCACCACGGCAAGACGATCGTGATCAAGTTCGGCGGCAACGCCATGGTGGACGACGAGCTGAAGGCCGCCTTCGCCCAGGACGTCGTCTTCCTGCGGCACGCCGGGCTCAAGCCCGTCGTGGTGCACGGCGGCGGGCCCCAGATCAACGCCCAGCTCGACCGGCACGGCCTGGTCTCCGAGTTCAAGGCGGGGCTCAGGGTCACCACTCCGGAGGCCATGGACGTGGTCCGCATGGTGCTCGCCGGGCAGGTGCAGCGCGAGCTCGTCGGCCTGCTCAACCGCCACGGCCCCTTCGCCGTCGGCCTCACCGGCGAGGACGCGCACACCATGACCGCCACCAAGCACCGCCCCAGGATCGACGGCGAACTCGTCGACATAGGGCGGGTGGGCGAGATCACCCGGATCGACACCGGAGCCGTCGAGGCGCTGCTCTCGGACGGCCGGATCCCGGTGGTGTCGTCCATCGCACGCTCCGCCGACGACGGCCACGTCTACAACGTCAACGCCGACACCGCCGCCGCCGCGCTCGCCGCCGCGCTGAAGGCCGAGACGCTGATGGTCCTCACCGACGTCGAGGGCCTCTACGAGGACTGGCCCAACAGCGACGACGTGATCAGCAGGCTCACCGCGACCCAGCTGGAGAAGCTGCTTCCCGAGCTGGCCAGCGGCATGGTCCCGAAGATGGAGGGCTGCCTGCACGCGGTACGGGGCGGCGTCACCACCGCCCGCGTCATCGACGGCCGCGTCCAGCACTCGATCCTGCTGGAGATCTTCACCGACGAAGGCATCGGCACGATGGTCGTGCCCGACGACCCCGCCACCACGCACGCACCGCAGAACACGCAGGCACCGCAGAAGGGGACCGCATGACCACCACAGGCACCGGCGGAGCGAGCGGCACCACCGGAGCGGACGAGGCCACCGGCACCGCCGCCGTCGCGACCAGCGGCACCGCCCCCGCCCCCGTGCGCACCGCCGCCGAGGGAGCGGCCGACGGCAACGCCTCGCTCGTGCGCCGCTGGCAGGGCGCGCTCATGAACAACTACGGCACCCCGAGCGTGCCGCTGGTGCGCGGCGAGGGCGCCCGGCTCTGGGACGCCGAGGGCAAGGTCTACCTGGACTTCGTGGGCGGTATCGCCGTGAACGCCCTGGGGCACGCCCACCCCGCCGTCGTGGAGGCCGTCAGCCGCCAGATCGCCTCCCTCGGCCACGTCTCCAACCTCTTCGTCGCCGAGCCGCCCGTCGCGCTCGCCGAGCGGCTGCTCCAGCTCTTCGGCCGGGACGGGCGCGTGTTCTTCTGCAACTCCGGCGCCGAGGCCGTCGAGGGCGCCTTCAAGATCGGGCGGCTGACCGGCCGTACCCGCATGGTCGCCACCGACGGCGGCTTCCACGGCCGCACCATGGGCGCGCTCGCCCTCACCGGACAGCCCGGCAAGCGGCAGCCGTTCCTGCCGCTGCCCGGGGACGTCACGCATGTCCCGTACGGGGACGCGGAGGCGCTGCGCGCCGCGGTCACCGAGGACACCGCGCTGGTCGTCATCGAGCCGATCCAGGGCGAGAACGGCGTGGTCGTGCCGCCCGCCGGCTACCTCCGCGCGGCCCGGGAGATCACCCGTGCCACCGGCGCGCTCCTGGTGCTGGACGAGGTGCAGACCGGCATCGGCCGCACCGGCCACTGGTTCGAGCACCAGGCGCACGACGGCGTCGACCCCGACATCGTCACCCTGGCCAAGGGCCTCGGCGGTGGCCTGCCGATCGGCGCCACCGTCGCCTTCGGCGACGCCGCGGGCCTGCTCGGGCCCGGCCAGCACGGCACCACCTTCGGCGGCAACCCCGTCGCCTGCGCGGCCGGCCTCGCCGTCCTCGACACCATCGCGGCCGACGGGCTGCTGGAGAACGTCAAGCGGGCGGGGGAGCGCCTGCGGGACGGCATCGAGGGCGCCGGCGGCACCGGCGGCACCGGAAAGCACCCACTGGTCAGCCATGTCAGGGGTGCCGGGCTGCTGCTGGGTATCGTGCTCACCGAGCCCGTCGCGCCCCAGGTGCAACAGGCGGCTCAGGACGCCGGCCTCCTGGTCAACGCGCCCGCCCCCGACGTCGTACGGCTGATGCCGCCGCTGACCCTAGGCGACGAGGAGGTGGACGCCTTCCTCCGGGCGCTGCCCGGCGTTCTCAACAGCGTGAACCAGCAGGGGGAAGGGCCGGCCCGAGAATGATCCGGAGACTGAGACGACGATGAGCCAGCCGCAGGACCACGGACCCGAGCACGGCGGGCCCGCCGTGCCGCAGACCCGCACCGCCCGCCACCGCCGCATCGTGGACATCCTCAACCGTCTGCCGGTGCGCTCGCAGAGCCAGTTGGCGAAGCTCCTCGCGGACGACGGACTCACCGTCACCCAGGCCACGCTCTCCCGCGACCTGGACGAGCTCAACGCCGTGAAGATCCGCAACGCTGAGGGCGACCTCATCTACGCGGTGCCCAGCGAGGGAGGATTCCGCACCCCGCGCGCGCCGCTGGGCGAGTCGGCGAAGGAGGAGCGGATGCGGCGGCTCTCCGCGGAACTGCTGATCTCCGCGGAGGCCTCCGCCAACCTCGTGGTCCTGCGCACCCCGCCGGGTGCCGCCCAGTTCCTCGCCTCGGCCATCGACCAGGCCGAGTTGCACGACATCCTCGGCACCATCGCGGGCGACGACACCCTGCTCCTGATCAGCCGGCAGCCGACCGGAGGCCAGGCACTGGCGGACCATCTGCTGAGGCTCGCGCAGAACGACCACTGAACCTTCGGCGGTCGCGGGACAGGGGGTCGGGGGACCGGGATCGCGGGACCGGCCGGTCGGGTGAGTCCGACCGGCCGGTCGGGTAAGTCCGGTCCCGCGACCGCCCGTTCAGGCCCCGGCCACGGCGCCCTTCGCCCGACGGTCCCGGTAGGACATCCAGGCCGCCACCACCGCACCCGAGACGTTGTGCCACACGGAGAAGACGGCCGCGGGCAGGGCGGCGAGCGGGCTGAAGTGGGCGGTGGCGAGCGACGCGGCGAGGCCCGAGTTCTGCATCCCCACCTCGAAGGCCATCGCCCGCGACGACGGCGTGCCCAGCCGCGCCAGCTTCCCCGCGCCGTAGCCGAGGGCCAGCCCCAGGCCGTTGTGGAGCACCACCGCGAGGAGCACCAGGGCCGCCGCCGACCGGATCGCCGTCGAGCTGCCCGCCACCACCACGGCCACGATCGCCGACACCGTCAGCGCCGACAGCCACGGCAGCACGCCGAGCAGCCGCTCCAGATGGCGGCCGAGGACCAGGCGGACGGCGAGGCCGCCCAGGACCGGCAGCAGCACGGTCTTGAGGATGTCCGTGACCATGGCGGACGCGTCGACCGGCAGGTACTCGCCCGCCAGCAGCAGCGTCAGCGGGGGCGTGACCAGCGGCGCGAGTACGGTGGAGACCGTGGCGACCGACACCGACAGGGCGACGTCGCCGCGCGCGAGGTACGTGACCACGTTGGACGCGGTTCCGCTCGGCGCGCAGCCCACCAGGATCACGCCGGCCGCGAGCTGCGGGGAGAGGCCCAGCGCATGGGCGATCAGCCAGCCGGTCCCCGGCATGATCACGTAGTGCGCGACGAGGCCGAGGCCGACGGCCCAGGGCCGCCGCAGCACGCCCCTGAAGTCCAGCGGGGTCATCGTCAGGCCCATGCAGAACATCACCACGCCCAGCAGGTACGGCATGTCCGCGGCCCACGCGGTGAACGCGCCGGGCGCCGCCATGCCCGCGGCGCCGGCGGCGAGCACCAGCACGGGGAAGACGGTGACAGCGCGGCGCGCGGCGCGGTCGGCGCCTGGTGGTCGGCCGGCGGGCGCCGGCGATGCGGCCCCCGGCGGTGCGTTCCGGCCGGTGTCCGGGGCGGCCGACGTGTCCGCCGCGCCTGCCGCGTCCTCGCGGTCCTCGGTTTCCTCAGGGTCCTTCTGCACGGCCGTGATGCAACGCGGCCACGGGTGTTGGACGCAAACGCGTCTCGTCATATGGAAGCGCCCGCCCCCGCCGGGAGGAGGCGTGGGGCCGACAGCGATCCGTGCGTGCCGGGAGGAGGCGCGGGGCCGCACCGACCCCGTGCCTGCGGGGAGAAGTCGTGGGGCCGCACCGACCCCGTGCCTGCGGGGAGAAGTCGTGGGGCCGCACCGACCCCGTGCGTTCCGGAGCGGCCCGGAACCTCAGAAGCCGCCCGGCGGCAGGGGGAGCGGCAGCCCGGGGAGCCCGTCCAGGCTCGTGGCCACGTGCTCCTTCTTCGTGAAGTAGGCGTCGAGTGACACGTCGTCCTCCCGTGCGAACCGCTTGCCGTGCAGCTCGCGGTCGCTCTCGTACGCCATGTACGGCACCGCGTACCCGCAGGTGTCGCGGATCAGCTCGGCCGTGACGACGATGATCGCGCGCAGGCCGTGCCGGCGCGGGTCGATGCCGGGGAACTGCCCGAGCAGCTCCGTGAAGCGTGCGTCGTCGCGGAACACCGGCTCGCCGCGCCCGTGCACCCGCACGATGTTCGGCGGGCCCTGGAAGGCGCACCACATCAGCGTGATCCGGCCGTTCTCACGAAGGTGGGCGATGGTCTCGGCGTTGCTGCCGGCGAAGTCCAGGTACGCCACCCTGTGCTCGTCGAGCACGGCGAAGGAGCCGGTGAGGCCCTTGGGGGAGAGGTTCACCGTGCCGTCGCCGGACAGGGGTGCGGTCGCGGTGAAGAAGAGGGGCTGGGCCTCGATGAACGAGCGGAGCCTGCCGTCGATGCGTTCGTAGGTCTTTCCCATGTCCATCGATTATTCGGCACGGTCGTGCGGTCGTGTCCGATGTTTTCCGGGGCGTCTCGACTGGCGGGACCGGGATACCGCGGGACCATGGACGCATGGCGGGCAGCGGACGACAGCGGACGGAAGGGCAGGGCGCGCACGGAAGCGCTCGGGCGGGCGGGGGCTCCCGGCGCCGCGGCGGACCCCCGCAGGTGCGGATGCGCCGGGTCTACGAGCCCGCCGAGGCGCGGGACGGCGCCCGGATCCTGGTCGACCGGATCTGGCCGCGCGGCCTCGCGAAGGACGCCGTGCCGCTCGACGCCTGGCTGAAGGACGTGGCGCCCTCCACCGAGCTGCGGAAGTGGTACGGGCACGATCCCGACCGGTACGGCGAGTTCGCCGAGCGCTACCGCGTCGAGCTGGCCGAGCCCGAGCGCATGGAAGCGCTCGACCGGTTGGTGGAGCTGGCGGCCGAGGGCCCGGTGACGCTCCTCACCGCCACGAAGGACCTCGCCCACAGCCAGGCCCGGGTCCTCATGGAGGCGCTGACCGGCGGAGAGTGAGCCGGGTGCCGTCTCGTCGAGCCCCCTTGCGCACACCACGCCTCCCAGGCCGCCCCCAGGCTCGCCTTGCCCCCGCCAGGACCCGTGGACCCTTCCCAGGCCCCCAGGCCCCCCAGGTCTCGGCAGCTCAGCGCCCGCCGGCCCGTGCCCCGTGCAGGCCCGTGCCCCGTGCAGGGCGTGTGTGCGCCGCGTACGCGCCCCGGAATGGTCCCGTGGCACGACTCTCCACGCGCCCCGGATTGACGAAACATACGGGGTAATGCATACTCATGCATATCAGCGAATGCATGTGAGGAGAGAACGTGACCGAGCGCGTCGTACTCGCCTATTCCGGCGGCCTTGACACCTCCGTCGCCATCGGCTGGATCGCCGAGGAGACCGGCGCCGAGGTCATCGCCGTCGCCGTCGACGTCGGCCAGGACGGCGAGGACCTGGACGTCATCCGCAAGCGGGCGCTCGCCTGCGGGGCGGTCGAGGCCGAGGTCGCCGACGCCAAGGACGAGTTCGCCGCCGAGTACTGCCTGCCGGCGATCAAGGCCAACGCCCTGTACATGGACCGCTACCCGCTGGTCTCCGCGCTCTCCCGGCCCGCCATCGTCAAGCACCTCGTCAAGGCCGCCCAGAAGCACGGCGCGACCACCGTCGCACACGGCTGCACCGGCAAGGGCAACGACCAGGTCCGCTTCGAGGCCGGCATCGTCGCCCTCGCCCCCGACCTCAAGTGCATCGCACCCGTCCGTGACTACGCCATGACGCGCGACAAGGCGATCGCCTTCTGCGAGGAGAAGAACCTCCCGATCGCCACCAGCAAGAAGTCCCCGTACTCGATCGACCAGAACGTCTTCGGCCGGGCCATCGAGACCGGCTTCCTGGAGGACATCTGGAACGCGCCGATCGAGGACATCTACGAGTACACGAAGGACCCCTCCGTCCCGCGCGAGCCCGACGAGGTCGTGATCTCCTTCCAGGCCGGCGTCCCGGTCGCCGTGGACGGCAAGCCGGTCACCCCCCTTCAGGCCATCCAGCTGCTGAACGAGCGCGCGGGCGCCCAGGGCATCGGCCGGATCGACATGGTCGAGGACCGCCTCGTCGGCATCAAGTCCCGGGAGGTCTACGAGGCCCCCGGCGCCATCGCCCTGATCACCGCCCACCAGGAGCTGGAGAACGTCACCGTCGAGCGCGAACTCGCCCGGTACAAGCGGCAGGTGGAGCAGCGCTGGGGCGAGCTGGTCTACGACGGCCTGTGGTTCTCCCCGCTCAAGCGCGCCCTGGACGGGTTCATCAACGAGGCCAACCAGCATGTCACCGGTGAGATCCGGATGACCCTGCACGGCGGCCGCGCCGTGGTCACCGGCCGCAGGTCCGGTTCCTCCCTCTACGACTTCAACCTCGCCACGTACGACTCGGGCGACACGTTCGACCAGTCCAAGGCGCAGGGCTTCATCGAGATCTTCGGCCTCTCCCAGAAGATCGCGGCCCGGCGCGACCTGGCCTGATGCCCGTAGCGGCCGGATCGCCCTCCCCACTGCCCGAAGGACGCGTGGGACGTATGTCCGCACTGTCCGAAGGGCATGGGGGACAGCCCCGGACGCCCTAGTCTGAACACCGCCTCCCCGCCCGAACGCGGGGAGGCGGTCTGGCATCACGCCTTCGCCCGAACGCCGGAACGTCGCGGGCCGCGGCACGCACCCGACCCGCAGGATGCAAGGAGCAACCGCATTGAGCAGCAACAACGGTGACGTCCGGCTCTGGGGCGGCCGGTTCGCCGACGGCCCCGCCGAGGCCCTGGCCGCGCTCTCCGCCTCCGTCCACTTCGACTGGCGGCTCGCGCCGTACGACATCGCGGGATCGCGTGCACACGCGCGCGTGCTGCACCGGGCGGGGCTGCTCACCGAGGACGAGCTGGAGCGGATGCTCGCGGGCCTGGACCGGCTCGCCGCCGACGTCGCCGACGGCTCCTTCACGGGTACCGTCGCCGACGAGGACGTGCACACCGCCCTGGAGCGGGGCCTGCTGGAGCGCCTCGGCCCCGACCTGGGCGGAAAGCTGCGCGCCGGACGGTCGCGCAACGACCAGGTGGCCACGCTGTTCCGGATGTACCTGCGCGACCACGCCCGGATCGTCGGCGGCCTGATCACCGACCTCCAGGAGGCGCTGGTGGGGCTCGCCGAGGCCCACCCGGACGTCGCCATGCCGGGCCGCACCCACCTCCAGCACGCCCAGCCGGTGCTCTTCGCGCACCACGTGCTCGCGCACGTACAGGCGCTGGCGCGGGACGCCGAGCGGCTGCGGCAGTGGGACGCGCGCACCGCCGTCTCGCCCTACGGATCGGGTGCGCTGGCCGGCTCCTCGCTGGGCCTCGACCCGGAGGCGGTCGCCCGGGACCTGGGCTTCGAGGGCGGCAGCGCCGCCAACTCCATCGACGGCACCGCCGCGCGCGACTTCGCCGCCGAGTTCGCCTTCATCACCGCGATGATCGGCGTCGACCTCTCCCGGATCGCGGAGGAGGTCATCATCTGGAACACGAAGGAGTTCTCCTTCGTCACGCTCCACGACTCCTTCTCGACGGGTTCGTCGATCATGCCGCAGAAGAAGAACCCGGACATCGCCGAGCTGGCGCGCGGCAAGTCGGGGCGCCTGATCGGCAACCTCACCGGCCTGCTCGCCACCCTCAAGGCGCTCCCGCTCGCCTACAACCGCGACCTCCAGGAGGACAAGGAGCCCGTCTTCGACTCCTGCGACCAGCTGGAGGTGCTGCTGCCCGCCTTCACCGGCATGATGGCCACCCTCACCGTCAACCGCGAGCGGATGGAGGAGCTGGCGCCCGCCGGGTTCTCCCTCGCCACCGACATCGCCGAGTGGCTGGTCAGGCAGGGCGTGCCGTTCAGGGTCGCCCACGAGGTCGCCGGGGAGTGCGTCAAGGAGTGCGAGACGCTCGGCATCGAGCTTGACCAGCTCACCGACGAGCAGTTCGCCAAGATCTCCCCGCACCTGACGCCCGGCGTGCGCACGGTCCTGAACGTGCCGGGCGCCCTCGCCTCCCGCGGCGCCCGCGGCGGCACGGCGCCCGCGGCGGTGGCCGCGCAGCTTGCCGAGGTCAAGGCGGACCTGGCCGTGCAGCGTGAGTGGGCGGACGCAGCGCGCCGATAGGGGCGCGGGGCTGTGCCGATTTGCGGCTGCGCCGCGTGGGCGCGCTCGGTGGAGCCGAGCCGCACGCCCCTGATCGGATCGGGGCGCAGCCCCGCCTTCAAGGGGCGCGGGGAACTGCGCGACCAGCCACCACGAGACCGTCAGGTCGTCACGGTCCCGAAGGGGCAGTCTCTGCCGTGTCCGGGCCACCGGCAGGTGGTGGTTCAGAGCCGGGCTGCACCCCGATCAGGGGTGCTGGAAAGGGTGAGCAGGTCGAGCGCCCGGGCGGACGCCGACCCCGCCTCCGCGTGATAGATCACGAGCGTCTGCCCACCGGTCCCGGCGATGACCAGCTTCTCGCGGTACAGCTCCAGGCACCCCACGTCGGGATGGCGCAGCCGCGCCATCCCCCCGCTCGGCCGAACCACGTCCTGCCGCGCCCACAGCCGCCGGAACCGCTCGCTCTCGGCACACAGCCCGCCGACGAGCGACAGCAGGCGCGGATCGTCCGGCTCCGCCCCCACGGTGGCGCGGAGCTGGCCGACGGCCGCCGCGGTCAGGCGCTCCCAGTCCTCGTGGAGTTCGGCCTCGTGGGGATCGAGGAACGCCGCGACGAGCCGGTTGGCGCCCGGCCGCATGGTCGGCGAGAGTGCCTCGGCCGTCGGGTTGGCCGCCAGCACGTTCAGGTACCTGTCCTGCACGAACGCGGGCATGGGCAGCGCGTCGAGCAGCCGGAGCGTGCCGTCGGGAACGTCCTCGGACGGCGGCGGTTCGCCGTGCCGCGACCGGCGCCGGTTCAGCGCGTGCAGGTAGGCGATCTGGTCGTGGTCCATCCGCAGCACGCCCGCGACCGCGTCGAGCACCTGGGTGGACGGCGTCCGGTCACGCCCCTGTTCGAGCCGCAGGTAGTAGTCGGTGCTGATGCCGGCCAGCAGGGCGACCTCCTCGCGCCGCAGGCCGGGCGTGCGCCGCCGACCCGACACCGCAAGCCCGACGTCCTCGGGGCGCACCTGTTCGCGGCGCGCGCGGAGGAACCCTCCCAGCGCGTTCGAGCCGTCCACACACCCCACTCTAGGACGCGCCGCCGGCCCCGTGCCTGGTCCTGGCACTCCCAGGAAGATCCCGGCCCTGCCTGACGCCCGGCGTCCGGAGCACCGTGGAGGCGTCAGGCAGCACACCGCCGGCAGGCGGGCACGCGGAAGGAGAGCGCACATGAAGACCGTCGCACTGGGAGATCTCACCGTCTCGGCCGAGGGGCTGGGCTGCATGGGGATGAGTTCCGTGTACGGTGCCGCCGACTGGGACTCCTGCGTGGCCACCGTCCGGCACGCCCTGGACCTGGGCGTCACGCTGATCGACACCGCCGACGCCTACGGGGCGGGCCACAACGAAGTGCTGGTGGGGCGCGCGATCGCCGGGCGCAGGGACGAGGCGCAGGTGGCCACCAAGGCGGGCATGGACTACGGCACCGGCCGCGGCAAGGTCGTCCTGCGCGGCAACCCCGACTACCTCAAGCGGGCCTGCGACGCCTCCCTGCTGCGGCTCGGGGTCGACCACATCGACCTGTACTACCTGCACCGCGTCGCACCCGACAGCACGGTGGAGGAGTCCGTCGGCGCGCTGGCCGAGCTGGTGGCCGAGGGCAAGGTGCGGCACATCGGGTTGTCCGAGGTGACCGGCGAGCAGCTGCGCAGGGCGCACGCGGTGCACCCGGTCACCGCGGTGCAGAGCGAGTACTCGCTGTGGACGCGCGACCCCGAGAAGGACGTGGCCGACGCCGCTCGTGAGCTCGGCGTCGGGCTCGTCGCCTACTCCCCGCTCGGGCGCGGCTTCCTCACCAGCACCGTCGACGTGACCGCCCTGGCTCCCGACGACGGGCGCCGCCGGCTGCCGCGCTTCACCGAGGACGCCGCGAGGGCGAACGCCGCCCTCAACGAGGCCGTCGAGGCGGTCGCACGGGAGAAGGGGGCCTCCGCGGGCCAGGTCGCGCTGGCGTGGGTGGCCTCGCGGAGCGAGCGGCTGGGAGTGCCGGTGGTGCCGATCCCCGGCACCAAGCGCGTCACGTGGCTGGAGGAGAACGCCGCCGCCCTCGACGTCGCCCTCGACCCGTCCGACCTCGAACGGCTGGAAGGCCTCGCCGACTCCGTGCGGGGGGACCGGTACTGAAGGGACGCGGGCGGTGTCAGGCCGCCGCCTTCGCCTTCGTCGCGTACATGTCCACGTACTCCTGGCCGGACAGCCGCATGACCTCCGTCATCACGGAGTCCGTCACCGCGCGCAGCACGTAGCGGTCGCGGTCCATGCCCTCGTAGCGGGAGAACTCCATCGGCGCGCCGAAGCGGATCGTCACCCTGCCAGGGCGGGGGATGCCGGCGCCGCCGGGCTGGAGCTTGTCCGTGCCGATCATCGCGAACGGCACCACCGGCGCGCCGGTCATCAGCGTCAGCCGGGCGATGCCCGTGCGGCCGCGGTACAGCCGCCCGTCGGGGGAGCGGGTGCCCTCCGGGTAGATGCCGAACATCCGGCCCTCCTCCAGCACCCGCCGGCCCGTCATCAGCGCGGCCACCCCGCCGTTGGCACCGTCCCGGTCCACCGGGATCATGCCGACGCCGGTGAAGAACCACGCCATCAGACGGCCCTTCAGCCCCTTGCCCGTGACGTACTCGTCCTTGCCGATGAAGAGGACCTGCCGGTCGCAGACGACGGGAAGCACGAACGAGTCGATGAACGTGAGGTGGTTGCCCGCGATGATCACGGGCCCGGAGGTGGGGATGTTCTCCGCGCCCTCCACCCGTGGCCGGAACATCAGGCGCATCAGCGGCCCGAGCACTGCCTTGAGGAACGCGAAACGGGACAACGGGCCCTCCGTGGTCAAGGGATCGACTGCTGCGCCTGGTGCACTCGTGCGGAGGTCTCCGCAGGTGAGTACGGTACTCGTGACGCGCGGGCGATTGCACATCGACCACGAGTCGGGTACCGGCCGTCACGCCATGGCCAGGGTTTCCCGTTGAGCGGCCGGCCGCCGCGGCCCGGATTCCGGGTCCCCGGCCGCAGAGGCCGCCGCGGGCCGGACGGGCCGGTCGCTCCCGGGCGGTCGGCGGTCATGCGAGATCAGCCTCCCGTTTCTCCCCATGTCTGCCTTCCGTCACTCGCCGGCCCCTACGATCGGTCGGTCCGGCAGGGCCGGAGCGCGGCCCACAGACAGCAGCACACCAGGAGGTACGTCCATGGCGAAGCAGGTGTCGAACGAGCAGCGACCGGCCGGGGGACCGGGCCGGCGCACGGTCCTGGGAGCGGCCGTGCTCGGCGCGGGAGGCGCCGTCGCCGGTCTGCCCACAGCCGCCCGGGCCGCCGAGCGCGCCGCAGGCCCCGCGGCGGCGTCCCACGGGCACGGCCTCGACCTGCCGACGCCCACCGTCATCGGCCACCGCGGCACCGCGGGATACCGCCCCGAGCACACCTTCGGCTCCTACCAGCACGCCCTCGACCTCGGCGCGCACATAGTCGAGCAGGACGTCGTGCCCACCAAGGACGGGCACCTGGTCTGCCGGCACGAGAACGACATCACGGCCACCACGGACGTCGCCCAGCACCCCGAGTTCGCCGGCCGCAAGACCACGAAGACGGTCGACGGCAACGCGATCACCGGCTGGTTCACCGAGGACTTCACCCTCGCCGAGCTCAAGACCCTGCGCGCGATCGAGCGGATTCCCGCCAACCGCCCGAACAACACGCTCTACAACGGCCGGTGGGAGGTGCCCACCTACGAGGAGGTCCTCCAGTGGGCCGACCGCGAGGGCAACAGGCGCGGCCGCCCGGTCTGGCTGTACGTGGAGACGAAGCACCCCACCTACTTCCGGGGGCTGGGCTTCGACGTCGAGAACCTGCTGGCGCGGCTGCTCCGCACGTACCGCCGGGACCGCCGCGACTCGCCGCTCATCCTCCAGTCCTTCGAGCCCAGCAGCATCCAGCGGCTGTCCCGGCTCGTCGACTCGCCGTCCATCGTGCTCCTGGACGCCGCCGGCACCCGCCCCTGGGACTTCACCGCCTCCGGCGACCCGCGCACCGTCGACGACCTGGTCAAGCCCGCGGGCCTGGAGTGGATCGCGTCCTTCGCGCAGGGCATCGGGCCCACGGTCGACCTGATCATCCCGAAGGACGCGAACGGCAAGCTCACCAGGCCGACCACGCTGGTCCCCGACGCGCACGCCGCCGGCCTGATCCTGCACCCGTACACGATGCGCAACGAGAACACCTTCCTGCCCGCCGACTTCCGCAAGGGCACCGACCCCAACGCCTACGGCGACGCCTTCGGCGCCTTCCGCAGGTACTTCGAGACCGGCATCGACGGGATCTTCTCCGACAATGCCGACACGGCCCTGCTCGCCCGCGAGGACTTCGTCAACGGCTGAGCGCCCGCACCCCGCGGGCGAGTGACACGGCGGCCGTCCCGGCAACCCCGCCCGGGACGGCCGCGTCACGCCCGGCATGGACAGCACACCACCGAGCCCACCGCAATCGGACCCGCCCCGCCCGCCCGGCGGGGACATCGCCACCGCGCTCGTCGAGGACCTGCGCCCGCTGCTCGCCGCCGAGGCCGCGGCCGAGGCCCCCTCAGCGGGGGCCGAGCCGGGCGACCTGGAGCAGGCCGTGTGGCTGCGGCTCCTGGAGCGACTGCACACGGTGGGCCCCCCGCACGACCCGGCCCGCTGGCTGCTCGGCGCGGTGCGTCTGGAGGCACGCCGCATCCGGCGCCTCACCCGCAGGTCCTTCCCCTCCCACGCGGAGCCGGCCGACGCCTCCTGGCGCGGCACCGAACCGCAGGTCGCAGCCGCACTGCGGCGCCGCGCACTGCGCGCGGCGGTGCGCAGGCTCCCCGGCCGTTGCGCCACTCTCGTGACGGCACTCCTGTCTCCCCAGGACCTCACTTACCGTGAAATCGCAGGAGAGTTGGGTATCTCACAGGGCAGCCTGGGGCCTGAGCGCTCGCGCTGCCTGGGATGTCTGCGCAGAATGCTCAGCGCGGAGGTTGCACTTCCAGCCCCGCGGGGAAAGCACTGATGGACAACCGGCGGTACAGGTGAGCGAGAGGCATGCACACATGGGCATGAGCGTGACCATCTCTGCGGCGGACGAGCAGGACGCGGAGCAGATCCTCAAACTGCAGTACCTCTGTTACCAGAGGGAGGCCGAGCTGTACGGCGACTACACGATCGAGCCGCTCACCCAGTCGCTCGCCGCGCTGAAGGAGGAGCTCACCCGGGGCCGGGTGCTCGTGGCGCGGCTCGGCACGGAGGTGGTGGCCTCGGTCCGGGGCAGCCTCGACGACGAGGGCGTCGCCCACATCGGCAAGCTCATCGTGCACCCCCGGATGCAGCGGCACGGCCTCGGCGGCCGCCTGCTCTCGGCCGTCGAGGAGCAGCTGCGCGGCGACGGCGAGGTGCAGCGCTTCCAGCTCTCCACCGGCCACCGCAGCGAGCACAACATGCGGCTGTACCGCCGGCACGGCTACGCGCCCGCGGGCAGCCAGCGGATCGACGACGCGCTCACCCTGATCACCCTGACGAAGGACCCCGAGGCCCCGGCCTTCATGGCCAGCGCCTGACGCGGACGCGGGCCGGGGGTGCTCCCCGTCGCCCGCGTGTCCGTCCCCCGCGTCCCCTTGGACCCCTTACGCGGCGCCGACCGAGCGTGCTGCCCTGCGCAGCCAGAACATGGCGGTGACCGGGAGGATCACGGGGATGAACAGGTAGCCGATGCCGTAGTCAGACCAGACCGTGGCATCCGGGAACGCCGACGGCTCCACCACCGTCCAGGTGCCCACGATCAGCACACCGGCGAGCTCGGCGGCGCAGCACACCTGCGCCGCCCGGCGGGCACGCTCACCGCCCCGCACCAGCGAGTAGGTGATGAAGCCGTACACCACGCCCGCCACCGCCGACAGGGAGTAGGCCAGCGGCGCGTGCGCGAAGTCGGTGCTGATCTGCACGACCGAGCGGGACACCGCACCGACCACCATCACCCCGTACACCCACACCAGCAGCATGCCCGGACCGCTGATCAGCCTGGTCCGCGGTGCCTCTGCCCGCTTCTGATCGGTCACCGCCACCTCAGCCTCCCCAGATGTCGTACAGGCGCAGTTCGAGCACGGCGAGCACCACGCCCCCGGCCGCGACGGTCGCCGAGCCCCAGCGGGTGCGCTCCGCGAGCGACATGAACCCGGCCGCGGGGACGCAGGCGAACGCGCCCAGCAGGTAGGACACGAAGATCACGGTGCCCTGCTCCGGCTTGCCGCCGCGGGCCAGCTCGACGACGCCCACGACGAGCTGCACCGTGGCCAGCAGCGCGACCACGGCCATGCCGATGAAGTGCCAGTCCTTGGTCGGCTGGTCGCGGTAGGCCGCGAAGCCGCACCAGGCGGCGAGCACGACCGCGCCCACCGCGAGCACGATCGTCAGGGCGTCAAGCATGCCGCGACCTTATTACGGTGGCCCGCCGCCTTTGACTCCCGCCCCCGCTCCGGGGCCCCGGCCCCGCCCCTCCTGTGGCGTCCGTCACGGTGGCCCCGCGGGCCCCTTCACCCGGGGTCCGTGGCGTGCCCGGATCCGGGCCATGGACGCCACCCCGTGGTGCGTCGCCCGGCCGCGATGCTGCATGCTGGGGCACTCGACCGGCCTGAAGGTTCCCGATGATGGTTACGGAGCGGCGCATGACGACACCCTTCTCGGGGTTCCCCGACATCTCCATCAGCACGGAGCGGCTGGTGCTGCGCCCGCTCGACGACGGCGACCTCCAGGCCTTCACCGAGATGATGAACGACGAGCTGGTCACCGCCTGGACCACGGTGCCCACGCCCTACACCGAGCAGGACGCCCGGACCCTGGTCGGCAGCGAGGCGCCCGCGCTGCGGAAGGAGGGGCGGGGAGTGGTGCTGGCCGTCGCGGAGTTCCTCACCCAGCGCCTGGTCGGTGTGGTGCAGATGCACGACGCCGACTGGCGGGTGCGCTCCGCGGTGCTCTCCTACGCCATCGCGCCCTGGGCGCGCGGCGAGGGCTACGCGTCCGAGGCACTCTTCGCGATGGCGCAGTGGATGTTCCACGACCAGAAGTTCGAACGCCTGGAGCTGCGCACCGCCGCCGACAACACCGCGGCCCAGCAGGTCGCCCAGAAGATCGGCTGTATCAGCGAGGGCGTGCTCAGAGGCGCCTACATAGCCCGGAGCAGAACCGAGGACGGCGGCTGGACCGACGTGCGCACCGACCTCATCGTCTGGAGCCTGCTGCCGGAGGACCTGGAAGGCGTCCCCGAACACCTCGCCGACCACGGCGGCTTCTCCACCTACTCCGACTGGAGCTGACGCTCCCCACCCCGGCCCGCTCCGGCCGGAGCCGACCCTCCCCCCTCGTCCAGGGCCCGCTCCGGGCCGGACGGCGGCGCTTCGGACGTCACCAGGTACGCTCTCGGTGCCCGTCCCCCCCCGCGGCCTCGTGCTCGGGGGCATCCCCCGCGGCAGCCCTGACGACCTGAGACGACACCCAGGAGACTAACGAGAATGGCCGACCGGGTCACGGTGATCGGCTGGGACGGCTCGCCGCTGACGGACGCGGCGCGCTCGGCGCTGTCGGCCGCCACCCTGGTGGCCGGCGCCGCCCACCACCTGGCGCTCCCCGAGATCCCGGCGGGCGCCGAACGCATCCGGCTCGGCAGCGTGGCTCTCGCCGCACGCCGCATCGCGGCGCACCGCGGCACCGCCGTCGTCCTCGCCGACGGCGACCCGGGCTTCTTCGGCGTGGTACGCACCCTGCGCGACCCCGAGTTCGGCCTGGAGGTCGAGGTGGTGCCCGCCGTCTCGTCGGTGGCCGCGGCCTTCGCCCGGGCCGGCATGCCCTGGGACGACGCCGAGGTCGTGGTCGCCCATCCCCGCACCCTGCGCCGCGCCGTGAACGTCTGCCGCGCGCACGCCAAGGTCGCCGTGCTCACCTCGCCCGGCGCGGGCCCCGCGGAACTCGGGCTGCTCCTTGAAGGAGTGCACCGCACCTTCGTGATCTGCGAGGAACTCGGCACGGAACGCGAGCGGGTCACCGTCGTCACCTCCGACAAGGCCGCCGACCACACCTGGCGCGACCCCAACGTCGTCATCGCGGTCGGGGCCGCGGCCACCGGCGAGCCAGGCTGGATCGCGGGCCGCGACCCCGGGGCCGTCCGCGGCTGGGCGCTGCCCGGCACCGTCTACGGCGGCGGCCTGAACGAAGGCGAGGGCGCGCCGCTGCGTGCCGCCCAACTCGCCCGGCTCGGCCCGCGGGTGGGGGACCTCGTCTGGGACATCGGCTCCGGCACCGGCGCGCTGAGCGCGGAGGCCGGACGGTTCGGCGCCGCCGTCATCGCCGTCGACGCCGACGCCGACGCCTGCGCCCGCACCACCGCGACCGCCCGCCGCTTCGGCGTTCACCTCCAGGTCGTGCACGGCACCGCGCCGCACATCCTGGAGAGCCTCCCCGAGCCGGACGTCGTCCGTGTCGCCGGCGGGGGAGCGGCGGTCGTCTCCGCCGTCGCCGACCGCCGCCCCGAGCGCATCGTCACCCACGCCGCCACCCGCGACGAGGCCGAACTCATCGGCCGCGACCTCATGGAGCACGGCTACGACGTGGAGTGCTCCCTGCTCCAGTCCGTCGAACTCGACACCCGGGCCTGGGCCGAGTGCGAGCGCAGCGTCGCCTTCCTGATCTGCGGGATCCTCCAGGAACGCCGCGATCCCAGCCGGTGACGCGGGCCCCGCGGCGTGCCGGAGGCCCCGTCGCGCGCCGCCCCGCGGGACGGCGGAAACCGGCCCGCCCCGTGATCCCCTGGCCGCCGCTCGCGAGGTAGGCTGGCCGACCGTTGTACTGCATTCGGGTGTTCTGCGACGTCGTCGCTCAATGTCCGGACAACGGAACCGCCTTGGTAAACGGGTGCGGTACGGCGGGGCACGGGGCCGTGCGAGGAGCACGCCCCGGGTCGGCTCACAGGGCGTGCAAGGGCGCATGTCCTGCGTGGAACCACGTCGCGCCCCGGGCGCGATCCACAGCGGGCCGTGGCGGACTTGAGGACGCGACGGCGGACGGAACGGGACACGCCCGCCTGGGCGCCGTCCCGGGTGTTCGTGCCGCGCGGCGGGCACGCTCGTTCTTCATGACGGGCGGACGGCGCGCCGTTCCGGGCGGCCCCGGCCGCGGCGCGGGGACCGTCGAGGAAGCACCAACCGATGGGCGAGGGGTACGCATGACCGAGACCGGCCAGATCCCGGCCGAGGGACTGCCGGAGAACGCAGACAACGGGGTTGCTTCCGGACCCGCCCCGGGCCCGGAGGCCCAGCAGGGTGGCCACGTGCCGGACGCCCACCCCTATGTCGCCCCCTCCGCGCCCGCAGAGCCCGCGGCTCCCTCGGCGGATCACCACCCCGACGACGACATGCTGTTGATGCCCGGCGCCCAGGGCGCCTGGGGCCAGACGCAGACCCCAGCCGGGGGCACCCCGACGGCGCCCCAGGCCCCCTCCAGGCGCCCGCTGCGCCTCGGCCCGCCCGTCTCCGAGACCTCGACGGGCGTGGTGCGCACGCTCGCCGACCGCGGCCCGGCCGGCGCGCCGCCGCCCCGCCGCGCCCGGGTCCGGGCGCCCGAACCGGAGTACCTGGACACGCCCGTCGACGACCCGGCCCTGGCAGGACCCCAACTCGGCGCGCTCCCGCCGCACATCGGCGGCCCCTGGTCGCCGGGCCCCCAGCAGGAGGCCCCGCACCAGCAGTACGCCCCGGGCCAACCGGCCGACGGCGCGGCCCCGGCGGACTCCTCCGGCCACGCGGGACAGGGCGCGGGCTACGCGGAGCGCATCCCGGGGGACCAGCAGGCTTTCCAGGACCCTCAGGCGCTTCAGGACCCCCACGCGTATCAGGAGTCGCAGGCGCATCACGAGGCACCCGCGTTTCCGGCCCCCGCGCCGGGCGCCGAACAGGCCCACTCCACGGCCAACGGAGTCGCCTACCCCTCGGAGCCCGCTCAGAGCGAGCCGGTGGACGGTTCCGGCCAGTACGCCACGGCCGCTCACCCGGGGGCCCTTCCGGATGCCGCCGGCGGGTACCCGGCGGCCGGGGCCGAGGCCCAGCCGGTCGGCCAGTTCGTCCCGGTGGCCGGAACCGTGCCCACCACCCCGCACCTGGCACCGACACCTCCGCACGCCCTGACGTTCCCGCAACCGCCCGATGCCACGGCAGAGGCGCCGGGCCCCGGCACGGGGACCGAGGCGCACGCGCAGGACGGCATGTCGGGCGCCGAGGCCGGTGGGATCGGACCCCAGGACGCTCCGGTGGAGCAGCCCGCGTTCGCCGGGGACGCGACCGGCGCCGGGCCCGCCCAGGAGGCCGCGACCGGGACCGCCCCCTACACGGTGGACGGTGCGACGCAGGCCCTGGACGCCGGGCAGTCCGGCGCAGGAGTCCCGCACGAGGCGGCCGTGCCGGTCGAGCCGGGCGGCGGCGCGCCGGCCGGGGGCGTCATGGCGACGGAGGACATCACCGGGGCCCCGCAGGCGGAGGCCGCGGACCAGGGCGCGTTGCCGGAGACCGAGGCGCCGGGCGCGCTGCCCGGTACCGGAGAGCCTGGGGGCGTGCCCGGATCCGGGCCGTCCGACGTGCTTTCCGGGGGCGAGAGCGTCCAGACCCCGCTGTCCGGGCCCGAAGCAGCCGCCGGGAACGGGCTGCCCGGCACCGAGGCCGCCGAGCCGGAGCCGTCCGCGGACGCGCCCGCTGAGGCCGTGCTGCCCGCCGCCGGGACTCCCGGCACCGCGGAGACGGCCGAGCAGGCCGGCACCACGGCGGAGGACGCGCTCGCCGAACCGGCCGCACCGTACGAGCCCGTCCCCGCCGAGGATGCGGCAGCCGCCGAGCTCGCCCCCGAGCAGCCGTCCGCCGCCTCCGAACCGCACCCGGAGGCCGCCCCGGCGCAGGATCACCAGGACCAGGGCGACCCGCACGCCGAGGAGGCCGCGGAGGCGGCCGTGGCGGAAGCCGCCGCAGAGGCCCGGCCGACCGTGCCGGCCCCGCGCGACGGCGAGCACCCCCAGCCCGTGCCCCTGCCCGACGCCGTACCGGCCGGCGGAGCACCGGCGGAGCCCCTGCCGGCCGAGCCCGAGGCCGCGGCCACGGCGGAGCCGGCGTCCGAGATGGCGCAGCCCGCCCAGGAAGAGGCCCTGGCGGCGGACGCCCTCGCGGAAGCAGCCGTTCCGGAGGTGGCCGAACCCGGTGCCGCCGCCGAGGCGAGCGCCCCGGAAGCATCGGAGGAGACCGCCCTTGAGGCCCCCGACGGCTCCCCGGACCCCACCGCGCTGCACGAGCCGGGCGACCTCGCTCCGGACTCCTCCGAGGCGGACGCCCCCAAGGAGCCGGCCGCGCACGCCCCGGCCGCCAGGGGACCCGCGGCGCCCGCGTACGACGAGGCCGAGCGCGAGGCCGTGCTCCGGGTGATGCGCGAGCGCCGGGACATCCGCAACGGCTTCCGCAACGACCCCATCCCGCCCGAAGTGCTGCTGCGCGTCCTGGAGGCCGCACACGCGGCGCCCAGCGTCGGCCACTCCCAGCCGTGGGACTTCGTCGTCATCCGCAGCGCGGACACCCGGCGGGCCATGCACGAACTGGCCATGCGGCAGCGCGAGGCCTACGCCAAGTCGCTCCCCAAGGGCCGGGCCAAGGCGTTCCGCGAGCTGAAGATCGAGGCGATCCTCGACACGCCCGTGAACATCGTCGTCACGGCCGACCCGACCCGCGGCGGCCGGCACACCCTCGGCCGCCACACCCAGCCCGAGATGGCGCCCTACTCCTCGGCCCTGGCCGTCGAGAACCTGTGGCTCGCCGCGCGCGCCGAGGGCCTGGGCGTCGGCTGGGTCAGCTTCTTCGACGAGCGCGAGATGGTGCGGGCGCTGGGCCTGCCCGAGCACCTGAACGTCGTCGCCTACCTGTGCATCGGCTACGTCGACGAGTTCCCCACCGAGCCCGAGCTGGCCCAGGCCGGCTGGTCCAAGCGCCGCCCGCTCTCCTGGGTCGTGCACGAGGAGACGTACGGACGCCGCGCCCTGCCCGGCTCCGACCCGCACGACCTGCTGGCCGAGACCATCGCCGGGATCCGCCCGCTGGACGCCAAGGCGCTCGGGGAGGCGTGGGAGCGCCAGAAGCGGATGACCAAGCCGCCCGGCGCGCTCGGCATGCTGGAGATCATCTCCGCCCAGCTCTCCGGGCTCTCCCGGATGTGCCCGCCGCCCGTGCCCGAGCCGGCCGCCGTCGCCGTCTTCGCCGGCGACCACGGCGTGCACGCCCAGGGCGTCACGCCCTGGCCGCAGGAGGTCACCGGCCAGATGGTGGCCAACTTCCTCAGCGGGGGAGCCGTGGTCAACGCCTTCGCCACCCAGGTGGGGGCCGAGGTCTGCGTCGTCGACGTCGGAGTGGCCACCGACCTGCCCGCCGTGCCGGGCCTGCTGCCCCGCAAGGTGCGCCCCGGCACGGGCGACATGACCACCGGTCCCGCGCTCACCCGCGAGGAGGTCAAGGCCGCCATCGAGGTGGGCATCGAGACCGCCCGCGACCTGGTGGCCGCCGGCAACAGGGCGCTGCTCACCGGTGAGATGGGCATCGCCAACACCACCGTGTCCGCCGCCCTCATCGCCGTCTTCACGGGTGCCGAGCCCGCGGAGGTCACCGGCCGGGGCACCGGGATCAACGACGAGACGCTCGCCCTCAAGACCGAGGTGGTGCGCCGTGCGCTCGACCTCCACCGGCCCGACCCGGCCGACCCCATAGGGGTGCTTGCCGCGGTCGGCGGTCTGGAGCACGCGGCGATCGTCGGCCTGCTGCTGGGCGGCGCTTCGCTGCGCACCCCCGTCGTGCTGGACGGCGTGAGCGCCGGCGCCGCCGCGCTGGTCGCCCGCGCCATCGCCCCCGAGGTGCTGGCCGCCTGCATCGCGGGCCACCGCAGCGCCGAACCGGGCCATGTGGTGGCACTCAACAAGCTGGGCCTGCGCCCCCTGGTGGACCTCGACCTCCGCCTCGGCGAGGGCACCGGCGCCCTCCTGGCCCTGCCCATGATCCAGAGCGCGGCCCGAGCCATGCACGAGGTGGCCACGTTCGACTCGGCGGGCGTGACCGAGAAGTAGCAGGAGAAGGAGAAGGTACGAGCAGGGCTCCCTACGGGGCCTATGCGGCCCGCCGGTGCCCCGGCGCGGGTCCTGCCCCGAGCGGGCACGGCTCGACGACGGGGAATCGGCTCCGCGGAGGCCACCGGCCCCCGAGACGGCGACGAGGCCGTCGGATTCCGCGCCGTATCGTGGACCCGACCTCCATGAAGGAGTCCCGCACAGCCATGCCAGAACACCCTGCCTATCCCGTCGGCCTGCGCCTGTCCGGCCGCCGCACCGTGGTCCTCGGCGGCGGCCAGGTGGCCCAGCGCCGCCTGCCCGCCCTGCTCGGCGCGGGCGCCGACGTCGTGCTCGTCTCGCCGTCGGCCACCGCCTCCGTGGAGGCCATGGCCGAGCGCGGCGAGCTCCGCTGGGAACGCCGCCGGTACGCCGAGGGAGACCTCGCGGGCGCCTGGTACGCCCTGATCGCCACCAGCGATCCCGTGGCCAACGCCGCGGCGTCGGCCGAGGGCGAGCGGGAGCGCGTGTGGTGCGTGCGGGCGGACGACGCCGAGGCCGCGACGGCACTGACCCCGGCCACCGGGCGCGGCGCCGGCGTCGCGGTCGCGGTGCTCAGCGCCACGATGCACGACCGCGACCCGCGCCGCACCGCGGCCGTCCGCGACGCGATCGTGGAGGCGCTGCGGGACGGCTCGCTGGTCGCCAGGCAGCACCGCGTCCGGACGCCCGGCGTCGCGCTCGTCGGCGGTGGCCCCGGCGACCCCGAGCTGATCACCGTGCGCGGCCGGCGGCTGCTCGCCGAGGCGGACGTCGTCATCGCGGACCGCCTCGGCCCCCGCGACCTGCTGGACGAACTCCCCCCGCACGTCGAGGTGATCGACGCGGCCAAGATCCCGTACGGCAGGTACATGGCCCAGGAGGCCATCAACAACGCCCTGATCGAGCACGCCAAGGCGGGCAGGGCGGTGGTACGGCTCAAGGGCGGCGACCCGTTCGTCTTCGGCCGCGGCATGGAGGAGGTGCAGGCGCTCGCCGCGGCGGGCATCGCCTGCACGGTCGTGCCGGGGATCTCCAGCACCATCTCGGTGCCCGGCGCCGTGGGTATCCCGGTCACCCACCGGGGCGTCGCGCATGAGTTCACCGTGGTCAGCGGCCATGTCGCGCCCGACGACGAACGGTCGCTGGTCGACTGGGAGGCGCTCGCGGCGCTGCGCGGCACCCTGGTCGTGCTGATGGGCGTCGACAAGATCGGCAGCATCGCGGCCGCCCTGATCGCCCACGGCAGGCCCGCGGACACCCCCGTGGCGCTGGTCCAGGAGGGCACCACCGCCACCCAGCGCCGCGTCGACGCCACCCTCGGCACCGTCGGGGAGGTCGCCCGGAGCGAGCAGGTCAAGCCGCCCGCGGTCATCGTCATCGGCCCGGTGGTGCGGGTCGGCCCCGGCACCCCCGAGTGAGCACGTTCCCCGACACCGGCACGCCCGGCCCCGTCCGGCCGGCGGAGGCAAGTCCCGCGGCGGAGCAGCAGGGCGACGACAGCAGAGGAGGCGGTGCCCCGGTGGCCGCACCCCAGACCGTGGACGACCCGGACGACCCCCGGCTGCGGGACTACACGGACCTGACGGACGTGGAGCTGCGCCGCAGGCGGGAGCCCGCCGAGGGGCTGTTCATCGCCGAGGGGGAGAAGGTCGTCCGGCGCGCCCTGGACGCCGGGTACACGATGCGCTCGATGCTGCTCTCCGAGAAGTGGTTCGCCGCCATGGGCGACATCATCGAGTCCGCCACCGCCCCCGTGTACGCGGTCACGCCCGAACTGGCCGAGCGGGTCACCGGCTACCACGTGCACCGCGGCGCGCTCGCCGCCATGCAGCGCCGGCCGCTGCCCGCCGCGGAGGACCTGCTGCGGACCGCGCGCCGCGTCGCGGTGATGGAGTCCGTCAACGACCACACCAACGTGGGCGCGATCTTCCGCTCCGCCGCGGCGCTCGGCATGGACGCGGTGCTGCTCTCGCCGGACTGCGCGGACCCGCTCTACCGGCGTTCCGTGAAGGTCTCCATGGGCGCCGTCTTCTCGGTGCCGTACGCGCGCGTGCCCGTGTGGCCGGGCGGCCTCGACGCGCTCGGGCGGGCCGGGTTCGAGCTGCTCGCGCTCACTCCGGACGCGCGGGCCGTCCCCCTCGACACCGTGGCCGCGCACCGGAAGCCGCGGGTGGCGCTGATGGTGGGCGCCGAGGGCACCGGCCTGTCCCGCCGCGCACTCTCGGCGGCCGACGCCCTGGTGCGGATTCCGATGGCGCACGGCGTCGACTCGCTGAACGTCGGTGCGGCGGCCGCGGTCGCCTTCTACGCGGTGACGGCGGGCCGGCCCGAGTCCTGAGGGACCGGCGGGACCGGCAGGGGAGCCGAGTCGTGAGCCACCGGTAGGGGAGCCGAGTCCTGGGGGGCCGGCGGAGGAGCCGACACACCCGCGCCCCGACCGGCGCTCGCGGAGTGCGCCGAGCCCGCCGGCGGCCGGGCCGGGACCCCGCCGAGACCGCGGTCCGGCCCCTGGCAGCCCTGCGCGGCCGCGATGCCCAGCGCCACCAGCAGGGTCACCACCACGAACACGAACAGCCGCTGCCGCAGCAGCCGGGGGTTGGCCGGACGCCTCCCGGAGCCGGCCGGCCGCGGCCCGCCGCGGCCCGTGCCGCCACGCGCCGCGGGCTTCGCGCCGGGGCGCGCCGACTCGCGGCCCGGCTGGCCCGGCTGGGAGCGGGGACCGGGACGCCCGCCGGCCCCCCGCGCCCCGCTGGTGCGTGCGCTGCCGTTCCTGGGCGTGGGGGTGCCCTGCGACGGGACGGGCGGGCGCCGCTGGGTGCGCTGCTCCACGTACTCCTGGGCGAGCCGCCCCGACGGGCGGCCGAGGTCGCCGCGCGGGCCGGCGGGCCGGACGTCCGCCAGGCCGTGGGTCTCGCGGGCCGCGATCTCCTTGAGCCGCAGGGAGAGTTGCAGCGTGCTCGGCCGCTCCTCCGGGTCCTTGGCGAGGCAGGCGCTGACCAGCGGGGCCAACGCGTCGGGGACGCCCTGCACCTGGGGCTCCTCGTGCACCACCCGGTACAGCATCACCTCGGAACTGCCGTGCCCGAACGGGGAGTCGGCGGTCGCTGCGTAGGCCAGCGTCGCGCCCAGCGCGAAGACGTCCGTGGCGGGTGTGACGGCGGCTCCGCGCACCTGCTCCGGCGCGAGGAAGCCGGGCGAGCCGACCGCCGTGCCGACGTGCGTGAGCGTGCTGGCGCCGGTCGCCCACGCGATGCCGAAGTCGATGATCCGCGGGCCCTTCGGGGACAGCAGGATGTTCGACGGTTTCAGGTCCCGGTGCACCACGCCCGCCTCGTGCACGGCGACCAGACCCTCTGACAGGGCGGCGCCCACGGCGGCCACATCGGCGGCCGACAGGGGGCCCTCTTCGGCCACTTTGTCGTGCAGGGAGGGGCCGGGGACGTACTGCGTCGCGAACCACGGGCGGTCCGCCTCCAGGTCGGCGGCCACCAGCCGGGCCGTGCAGCCGCCGCGGATCCGGCGGGCCGCGGAGACCTCGCGCGCGAAGCGGGACCGGAACTCCTGATCCTCCGCCAGGTCCGGGCGGATCACCTTCAGCGCGACCCGCTGGCCGCGGCGGTCCGACCCCAGATAGACCACGCCCATCCCGCCCGCGCCCAGGCGCCGGTGGAGCCTGAACGAGCCGACGACTCGCGGGTCCTCGCGCCGGAGCCGCATCATCGCCATGTTCATCCCCGCTGCCGGTCCATCTGACGAGCCACAGCTTACGTATCCGTGGCCTGGTGCGCGCAGAGGCCGCGCCCTCCCGGACCGACCGAATCTCGTCACCAGGCGCGACGGGGAATCTGCGCGCCCCCACCGTGCCGCCCCACGTCTTCCCACCTGTACTCTTTCTCAACCGTCCCGCGAGGCAGGCGTGTTGGGACGGCTCGGACGGCCGGGGCACCCGGGCCTCCCACCCGGCCGCGCGCCGGGGGCGCACGTCCGAGCGCGCCCCGGATACGCGAGCCGGCACGGGGTACGCGCACAACTGTTGCGCCCGGAACGCGCAGAAGTGATCGACATCACTCCCAGCACCCGTCCCACCAGCGGCGCATGGCGGCCGGCCGGCTCGCGGGGACGCATCCCGTGCGGGAAGACCCTGAGACCTAGGTCTTCTTCTCCACCCAGGGGAGTACTCCGGCCGTGGAGGCTCATCCTCCGGGAGGCCCGCCAATCGGTACGACGGCATGACGTCCGTGAACACCCGCGCGCCTAGATTTGTCGTCAAGCGGTGGGTGCAGCGCTCGTCCCCCGAGGTCAGCACCCGCCGCTGTACGACAGGGAGCCGGGCGGCCGGCTCCGGAGAAACGATCAGGAGCGGAACCATGGCGGACACGGCACCGCGCACGGCGATCCGGTTGCCCGGACGCAGGGCTGCGCACGTCGCCCGCCCGTCCGGCCCCCGCCACCCACTGGTGGCGACGGCCATGGTCCTGCCCCTGGCGGCCCTGCTCGTGGTCGTCTTCGGCGGCTGGGACGCAGTGGTCACACAAGCGTCGTCCGTGGGCATGATGCTGGGGCGCTGACCTGCGCGCCAGGCCCGGGAGAGCGGCCCGGGCGGGGACATCCAGCCCGAAACCCCGTGGGGACGGGGGTGCGGCGGACGGCACACTGCCCGCGCAGCTGGGGAGCTGCGCGGGCAGCCTTCTCTTCGGGGCCGGGTTCCTCCGCGGCCCGGTTCCTCCAGAGCGGCCCGGTTCCGCCGGACCGGCGGCGCCCGGCCACGGGAGCACGGGCGCCCGTGCGGCCGGCGGGTCCGGCTGGGGCACATGTGGGGGAGTGCGGCGCCGCGGGATCTGGTGATGATCCGGCCCAGGCGGGGGCCCGAAGCACGGGCAGGGGGGATGGAGCACGATCGGCGTGGTGCGTAGGCTCGCGGCGGACAGGATCGCCGTACGACCGCAGGGAGACCGGTGACCACAGACGTGCTGCCCGCGCTGACGGCGAAGGTGCGCAGGGCGGTGCACCCTGGTGCCGCCGCGTGCGCCTGCACCGAGCCCGGGGCCGTGCTCGCCGACCGCGCCGACGGCACCGTCGTCCGCCACGGCGATGTCGTGGCCAAGGCACACGCCCCGGACACCGACGCCGCGCAGCTCTCCCTGCGGATGGCGGCGGCCGCCCACCCCGCGCTGGAGGGCGTCTTGCTTGCGCCGCTGCGCCCGGACGCCGAGGCCTTCCGGGGCCGTCTCGTCAGCCTGTGGCCGCACGGGTCGCCGGTAAGGCCCGACACCGCTCCCGAGGCCGTGCCCTGGGCGGAGGCCGGGGCCCTCCTCGCCCGCCTGCACCGGGTGGAACCCTCGCAGTTGCCGTTCCCGCTGCCGCTGATGCGGGGGCCCGCGAAGGCCGTGCGCGGCGTGAACCGGATGCTGGCGGCGGGCCCGCACCCGGGTGCCGCGCCGGTGCTGCGTGCCTGGCGGATGCTCCCCGCCTGGGCCCGGGACGAGGCCCCCATGCCGTACCCGTGGCGGTTGTGCCACGGGGATCTGCACATCGGCCAGTTGGTGCGCCGCCCGGAGGACGGCGGACCGTGGCGGCTGATCGACGTGGACGACCTCGGCCTGGGCGTGCCCGCCTGGGACCTGGCCAGGCCGGCCGCGTGGTTCGCCGCCGGGGTGGTGGGCCCTGCCGACTGGGCGGCGTTCCTGGCCGCCTACCGGGCGTCCGGAGGCCCCGCCGTGCCCGCGGTGGAGGATCCCTGGCCGGCGCTGGACGTGCCCGCACGCGCCCTCAGCGTCCAGATGGCGGCCCTGGCGGTGTCGAGGGCCGTGGCCGCCTCCCGCGCCCTGGACGAGGTGGAGCAGGCCATGGTCGACGCCTGTGCGCGGATGTCGGATGTACCGGTGGTGACGCAGGAGCCGATAGGTCCGCCGGGGAAAAAGACACGAGCGATGCCGGGGGAGGGGGAGAAGGGCGCCGCCAAGTAGGGTGCAATCGACCGAAGCCGGGCGGCGTTCCGGCGAAATCCAACGGGATAGCGAGGAGTTGATCCGGGATGCAGTGCCCTAAGTGCCATGCCCCGATGAACACGTACAACCGCAACGGCATCCAGATCGAGCAGTGCAGCGGATGCCGCGGGATCTTCCTCGACTACGGCGAGCTGGAGGCACTGACCCGCTTGGAGTCCCAGTGGGTGCAGCCGGCCCCGCCGCCCCAGGCGTATCCGGCGGCTCCGGCGCCGGCCTGGGGCCACCAGGGCGGCCACGGCGGCCACTACGGTCACCACGGCCACCACGGTCACAACCGGGGCTTCGCGCACCTGCTCTTCTCGTCCTGACCCACGCGGTGCCCCCGGCGCGGCCGGGGGCACCGCCGTGCTGCCCGGCCGGTCACCGCGGCGGCATCGAGGCGCTGAGGCGTGTCCTGGAACGCGAAAGGGCGACATGGCCCACTGCCCGCGGCCCATGTCGCCCTCTGTCGCGTGGACGATACTGGGATTGAACCAGTGGCCTCTTCCGTGTCAGGGAAGCGCTCTCCCGCTGAGCTAATCGTCCGGGAAAACAGCGGCGGCGCGACCTGACGGCCGCGCCGCTCATCTGCTGTGTGCGCGATACTGGGATTGAACCAGTGACCTCTTCCGTGTCAGGGAAGCGCTCTCCCGCTGAGCTAATCGCGCAGGAAGCCTGCCGTGTCCGGCAGCTCCAGTGGACGATACTGGGATTGAACCAGTGGCCTCTTCCGTGTCAGGGAAGCGCTCTCCCGCTGAGCTAATCGTCCATGGAGGTGGAGACGGGATTTGAACCCGTGTAGACGGCTTTGCAGGCCGTTGCCTCGCCTCTCGGCCACTCCACCACGGGTGTCGCAGTCCCGAGAGACCCCTTCACCCTTCGAGCGGACGACGAGGCTCGAACTCGCGACCTCAACCTTGGCAAGGTTGCGCTCTACCAACTGAGCTACGTCCGCCTGTCCCTTCGGTCCGCTGTCGCGTCCCGGTGACGTGGTGAACTCTAGCGGATTCCCGGGCCAGCACAAAAACGCGTTTACGCAGCGTGCTGCGCTGTGACCACCCAGGGCCACCATCGGGGCGGCTCGGCGGCGCCGTTCACGGACTCGCGGTCGCCCACGCTCCCGCAAGCGGAACCCGCTCCACCGGCACCCTCCAGGGGATGGGAAGCACTGCCGGTGCGCCCGTCGGCGGCGTTGACGAGCGGGTCAGCGGCCGGGAGTCCAGCGGTTTCCCGGTGGTGACGGTGGACGCCGGGGCTCGGTGGGGCGCGTCGGCGGCGCCGGTGTGCGCGGTGCGCAGAGGTCCCGTGCGGTGGTGGCCGGGCTTCCCCGCGCTCGGTGGCCGGCCTCCCCGGAGGGGGCGGCGGGTTGCTGCGGGAGCGGCCACGGTGCGTCGCCAACGGGCCGCGCGGTGTGCCGCGTGCGGTGTGCGCCGCGCGCCCCGGAGCGGCTGCCCGCCCGCCCGCGGGACCCCGGCGGATCATGGTCGCTGACGATCGCGGTGGCGTCCGGGTGGGGCGGAGCGGGACAGTGGGAACAGCAAGCGGCACCTGATGGACGGCGCCGGCACGAGTGAAGGGACCCTTACGTGAAGATCTGGCTCGACGGCGCGCTCCAGGACATCGCCTCCGCCCGTGTCTCCGTGTTCGACCACGGGCTGACCGTCGGTGACGGCATCTTCGAGACCGTGAAGTCCGTCGAAGGGCGGCCCTTCGCGCTGAACCGGCACCTCGACCGGCTCGGGCGCTCCGCGCGCGGCCTCGGCCTGCCGGAGCCCGACCGGGACGAGGTGCGGCGCGCCTGCACCGCCGTCCTCGACGCCAACCCCATGCCGCTGGGCAGGCTCCGCATCACCTACACCGGCGGGCTCTCGCCCCTCGGCTCGGACCGCGGCGACCAGGGCCCGACCCTCGTCGTCGCCGTCGGCGAGACCACCCGGCGCCCCGACTCCACGGCGACGATCACGGTCCCGTGGACGCGCAACGAGCGCGGCGCCCTCGCCGGCCTGAAGACCACCTCGTACGCCGAGAACGTGGTCGCACTCGCCCGCGCCCACGAGCAGGGCGCGTCCGAGGCGCTGTTCGCCAACACGGCCGACCGGCTGTGCGAGGGCACCGGGACCAACGTGTTCGTGGTCCTCGACGGGGAGGTCCACACGCCGCCGCTCGCGTCCGGATGCCTGGCCGGCATCACGAGGGCGCTGGTCGTCGACTGGGCCGGCGTGCGCGAGACGGACCTGCCCTTCGAGGTGCTGAAGGAGGCCGACGAGGTCTTCGTGACGTCGTCTCTCCGTGACATCCAGGCCGTGCACCGCGTCGACGACCGCGAACTGCCGGGCGCACCGGGCCCCGTCACGGCCAAGGCGATGCGGCTGTTCGAGGAGCGCGCCGGGGCCGACCTCGAACCGTGAGCGGCCACGGCCATCCGGCGGAGGCGGTCGCGCCGCACGGGTGACGCGCGGGCCCGCACATGGGTAGGGAACCGTCCGTGACCACCACCCTGCGGCCGACCGAGCCGCTGCGACACGGCGCCGACGGAGGGTTGTCGCGCCACTACCAGGTGTGCGTGAACAGCCGCCCCGTGGGTGCCCTGCACCTTGCGACCCATCCGGAGTTCGGCCCCCGGACCGCCGTCATACGCGACCTCCGCATAGCGGAGCCCGACCGTGGCCGCGGCCGGGGCGCCGTCGCCGCGCTCGCCGCGGAGGAGGTGGCCCGGGCCTGGGGCTGCACCCGGATCGAGACGATCGCCTCCGCCACCGCCGACGCGGCTCTCGGCCTCGCGGCCGCGCTCGGCTACCAGGAACGCGGCCGCCGCATGGACAAGACACTGGACGGGACGCGGCCGGCCCTTCCGGAGGGCAGCACGGCCAGGCCCATGACCGACGACGAGTACGGCCCCTGGCTCGAGTACCGCAAGCGCGCCTACGCGGACACCTGGATCCGGCAGGGCGTTCCGGAGGCCGAGGCGCGTGCCAAGTCGGAGGCCGACCACGCCCGCGAGCTGCCGCGGGGCCTGGCCACGGAGGGCGTCTCGGTGACGATCCTGGAGCACGCCGGGAAGCCGGTCGGCACGCTCTGGGCCGCCCGCAGGGGCGAGTCCGCGTTCGTGCTGAGCGTGGAGGTGGACGACGCGCACCGCGGCCGGGGCCACGGCCGCTCCCTGATGCTCGCCGCCGAGGACCAGGCGCGGTCCGCCGGGTTCGGGACCATCGGCCTCTTCGTGTTCGCGGGCAACACTCCGGCCATCAGGCTGTACGAGTCGCTCGGGTACCGGACGGAGAACCTCGGCCTGTACAAGCAACTGGTCTAGCGAACGGGCCGGCGCAAGAGGGGGCCGGCGGGTCCGGGACGGTCCGGGCGGTCCCTGGAGGGCCCTGGAGGGCGCGTGGGCCCCGGTAGGCGGGCGCGGGTGGCAGGGGAGTGGGGCACGGCGCGCGGGTGACGGCAGGGCGCAGACGAACGGGAGGCACCCCTGGCGCGCCGGTCTGCTCTCCCGGGGCCTTGGCCGGCGGGCCGGGGCACCCATGGAGGGCCGAGCAGCCCGTCAGCCGCCCGCCAGCAGCCCGTCCGCGATCTCCTCGATCCGGGCCCGCAGGCCCTCCTGGCTCTTGCCGCCGTCCAGGCGCCGCCCGCCGATCATGTACGTGGGCGTTCCGGTCACCCCGATCGCCTTGCCCTCCGCCTGGTCCGCGTCCACGGCGAGGATGTGCCGGCCGTCGACGAGGGCGGTGTCGAACTCCTCCGCGTCCAGGCCCAGTTCCCGCGCCACCTCGACGAGGAACGGCTCGCCCTCGCGGCCGAGCTCGTCGACCCTGCCGAGCACCGCCTCCACGTAGGGCCAGCCCCGGCCCTGCTCCAGCGCCTCCTCGGCGGCCTGGGCCGCGGCGAAGGCGTGCCGGTGCTTGTCGAGGGGGAAGTGCCGCAGCCGCAGTTCGAGGCGGTCGCCGTAGCGCTCGCGCAGCGCGCGCAGGTCGCCGAGCGCGGAGCGGCAGTCGGGGCACTGGAGCTCGCACCAGACGTCCAGGACGGGACGTTCGGCGTGCGGTGCGGTCGAAGAGTCGTTCATGGGGCCCAGTCTCCCAGGCCGGGGCGGGCTCCTGCGCCAGGCCGGGGTGGGCTCCTGCGCCAGGCCGGGACGGGTTCCTGTTCCGGACCGGGAGGCCCTCCCGTTCCAGGCCGGACGCCTTCCCGTTTGCAGGCCGGGACGGCTTCCTGTTCCCGGACGGTCACCCGTCCCGGGACCGTTCGCCCTGTGCGGTCGTCGCGGTGCGGCGGCGGTCCGCGCGCGCCCGGTGGAAGAGTCCGCCGGCAGGCCCTGGGGAGGACCCCGACCCGGAGTTCTCCCTGATGCCGTGTCGAAGGCGTGGCCCAGGGGAGCGGGCCGGTGCAGGATGGGAAGCGGTAGTCGCCCGCCGTGTGTCCCTGGAGGACAGGATGTTTGCCGAGACCGTCTGTTCCGCCGTGTCCGCGGCAGGCCTGGGCATCGCGGTGGTGACCGCCTACCGCAAGCGCTTCCTCGCGGCCACCCGTATCGCCGCGTACGCCCTCGTGCCCGTCGCCCTGGTGATGACGGGAGCCGTGAAGTGGCTCGCGCACACGGCGTTCAGCCCCACCGCCTGGGCGGGCTTCGGCGTGCTCGGCGTCGCCTGGCTGCTGTTCGCGACCACCCGCTCCGTCGAACGGCGCAGGGGCGGCACGCGCAAGGAGCGCCGGGAGGCGAGGGCGGCCCAGCGGGACACGGTCGCCCCCGGGGCCTCCGCGCCCGCTCTGGACCCCTCGGCCGGCCGCGCGCCGCAGCCCAAGGGGCGCACGCCGCAGCCCCAGGCCAAGCCCGCCCAGGGCCGGTCGGGCGGCGGCGGTGCGGACGACTTCAGCGACATCGAGGCCATCCTGAAGAAGCACGGGATCTGAGCGGACGGCCGAGAGCAGGCGGGTGGTAGGCGGCCTGGCCTGAGGCCGAGGAGCATGCGCCCGGTGTCTGACCGGGCGCGTCGACCCGCTCCGCACCCCCACGCGCACCCGTGCGCCGGAGACCTCCTCCCACACGCCGTCCGTACTCGCCGCGATCCGTCAGCATGACTGCCGCCGTGTCACGGAATCCGGCGAACTACCGCTCAATTCGGGCATGTTGATCGCCAGCGGCACCTGGCCTGCGACATCATCACCTCGAGATGCTCGACACAACGCAAAGCGACGCTGCCCCGGTCACCGAGGAGCGGCGAGGCTGTCTTTTCGCCCTTTCCCAGCCACCCTTGATGATCTTCCTGGCGGTGATCGGCTGCCTGCTTCTTCTGGCGTCGCTGCACGATCTTTTACTGCTGTGACCCGGCCCGGAGGCCCGCCGGTCCGGTCCGCAGTCCCCGTCCGACCACCAGCCCGGGGATCCGGGGCCCCGAGGAGCCGCGGTAGCCCGGCTCGTCCCCGTGGCCCGGAGGAGGCCCCCAACCACCGGGAAGATCCTTCCGCCGCAGGAAGGTCCTTGAGCCGGAGGAGGGCCTTCGGCCCCGGAAGGTCCCGCACACGAAGGAAGGCCGCCGGTCCGAAGGCCGCCGGTCCCAGAAGATCCCGCAGTCCCAGGAAGGCCGTCATCCACCAGTAGGGTCCTGCAACCCGAACGAGGCCCGACGCCGTGCTCCGGTCGCCACCGGAGCACGGCGGACAGCCGGTGGCCCGGAGCACCGGGATCAGCCGGTGGCCTCCTTGCGCCGCGCACGGTAGGCGGCGACATGCAGGCGGTTGCCGCAGGTGCGGCTGTCGCAGTACCGGCGGGACCGGTTGCGCGAGAGGTCCACGAACGCGTTCCGGCAGTCCGGGGCCGCACAGCGGCGCAGCCGCTCCTGCTCTCCGGCGACCACGAAGAACGCGAGAGCCATGCCGCAGTCCGCCGCCATGTGATCCGCGACGGACGCGCCCGGGGCGAAGTAGTGCACGTGCCAGTCGAAGCCGTCGTGGTCCGTGAGCTGCGGCGTCGTGCCCGCGCCCGCGAGCAGTTCGTTGATCAGCTTGGCGGCGGTCCTGGCGTCGTGCGTCGCGAAGACCTCCGTGAACCGGGTGCGTGCCGCACGCACGGCCGCGAGGTCACGCTCCGTGAGCGTACCCACGTCGCTGAAGTTGTGCTGGTCCACGAACGTGCGCAGGGCGTCCACATCCGCGAGTCCGTCGGCGGCGTCTGCGTCCGGTGCGGAGTTCACCAGATCGACAACGGCGTCAAGTGCACACCGGGTGTCGTGGGTAATCAGCACGTTTGCTCCCTGCCCCTCTGGATCGGGCCTGAGCCCGCCGATGCCCGCCGATGCTAGCGGCTTCGCGACACGAACGGCCGGGCACGCCCGATCGGTTCCCCGCAGGCCCTGGAGAGGCCCTGAGTGCTTCAGGGGCTGCTCCTGCGGGCCGGGACGGCATCCGTCCCGACGTCACCGTCGGGAGCGGCCCAGGGGGCCGGGACGGCGCCGGGACGCGCGGCGCCGGGAGGTGCGTGGTGCGGCGCCTGCCGAGGCGCGTCCCGGTGCGGCCGGGCGGCAGGGGAGCCGTGAGGCGCGGCGGGGCGGGCGCGCAGCGGCGCCGCCCCCGCGGATCTCCGCGGCGACGGCGCCGGTGTGTGCCCTATGAGGTTGTCGTGTGTCGTCGTGGTTCTCTTCTGGCGGTGGCTCGTGGCTCGTGTGTCGCTGGTGGCTTGCGCCGTCTCCCCGAGTCGGACGGCGCCGGGGGCTGATCCCGGCCCCTGGCCTAGCTCTCGGCCAGGATGTGGGACAGCTCCGTGTCCAGGTCGAAATGGCGGTGCTCCGTGCCTGGTGGCACGGCGGCGTCCGTTCGCTTCAGAAACGACTCCAGGGCTCGCGCCGGGGCCTCGAGCAGGGCCTCGCCCTCAGGCGAGCTCAGGGCGATGCAGACGACGCCCTGACCGTGGCTGCGGGACGGCCAGACGCGGACGTCTCCCGTGCCGGTCGGCCTGTGCAGACCCTCGGCGAGGAGGTCGCGGGCGAACACCCACTCGACGGTCTCCTCGGCTCCGGTGTGGAAGGTGGCGTGCACGGCATACGGGTCGGCCGTGTCATACCGCAGTCCCGCGGGGACAGGCAGTGAGGACTCGCTCGACACAACGAGGCGCAGGTGCAGCTCGCAGCTGACCGTGGTGTTCATAAGCGCCAGGGCCTTTCGCTCAGTGTGCGCTCGGGGATTCGCACGTCGGCGAAATCGACATGCCACCTACGGTGCCGTTGTAAACCCCCTTGTGGGTTTTGAGTGTCTTTAGGTAGCTCGTACGGCGGAGTTTTGTTTGCCGGTGGCGTCCATTCCGGTGACTGGTTTCAGTCGGGTACGTTTGGTCGTATGAATACGGGGAGTGACGAATTCCGGTCGGGTTCGACCATGGCAGAAGAGCCGCCGGATCGTGGCCTCGGGTCGCGGGCGCCCAAATTCATCAAGGAGAGCCGGACCCTCCACCTGAGCTGGCGGGTGGGCGTCTTCGTCGTGGGCCTGGCCGTGGTCTGCGGCGGGGTGGTCCTGCTCCCGCTGCCGGGGCCGGGCTGGCTCGTGATCTTCGCCGGGGTGGGGATCTGGGCGCACGAGTTCGTCTGGGCGCAGCTCGTGCTGCGCTGGGTCAAACGCAAGGTCATGGGGGCCACGCGGCGGGCGCTCGCCCCCGAGGTGCGGCGCCGGAACACCATCCTGACCTGCGTCGTGCTGATCGCCGCCGCCGCGGGCGCGGCCGTGTACGTCTGGAAGCTCGGCTGGACGCTGCCGTGGAACGCGGCAGGCTGACCACGGCCGTCCGCCCGCCCGTCCGCCTGGCCTCTGCCCCGCGCATTCCGCCCGGACTTCCGCGTCCGCCCGCCCCCGTGCCGTCCCGGGGTGGTCACGAGCACCTGCTGACATGCGGTAATGTTCTCCGTGCGTTCGGGCGATTAGCTCAGTGGGAGAGCGCTTCGTTCACACCGAAGAGGTCACTGGTTCGAACCCAGTATCGCCCATGGAATCAGGGTGGCGTGTCCGCGTTTCGCGTGGACACGCCACCCTTTTCGTCGCGTCCACGCTTTTCCGGCCTGCCAGCCACCACCGGCATTGTGCGCCCCTTGCATGCCCGTTGCATCCAGGCTCGCTCAGATGCCGGGCACCGGTCCCGGCGCACTCCCTCCGAGGGGTCATCGCCGCATGTCGCCGTCTTGGGGATGCGCTCATCGGACGCCGTCTGCGCAGGGCGTGCCGTCTGCTGCACCGCCGGCCGCGCCGGGGAGCGCGCTGCCCGGGCTGGACGGAAGACACCTCGTGGGGAGGGTGCGTACCGCCGTGCGGGGGATGTTGGAGGGGTTGCCCGCGTGGCGGCTTCAGCGAGTTCCCCGCGACGGCGGCACTCTTACGAGGGGTGGCGTTCCGCTGATTGGCGGATACGGTTCCTGGACCGTTGGGGGGATGGAGACTGACAGAACTTCACCCTTTGGGACCTGCTTTCGTCCATACGGACCCACGATGGTCCGGTTCGCGTTTTCGCAACCCCGGCGATTTCCGTTCCAGCGGGTCGCATTCCGTTGTGCGCGGCGGTCGACGGCGCGTTCCCGGCGCCCGGCGGAAACGAAAGTCCCGGCATTGCGGAGGAATTCCGGAGAGCCGGGCCGCCGCAGCCGTCCACGCCTCAGCGCATCCGCGAGAACGCCGCCCGGATCCGGCGCACGTCCCGCGGCCGCTGCTCGTACGTGGCACCGAGGCCCAGCAGGACGAGGCCGATCAGCGCGGGCGGCAGCCAGCGGGGGAGTGCGCCCGCCACCTGCGCCACGTAGGGGGCGAGTTCGTGCAGCGCGTCCGCGGCGAGCACGCCGCCGCCCAGCAGCAGCGGCGCCTGGAGCCGTAGCCGGGCGCCCGCGAGGGTGATCGACAGCGCCGATACGCCGAGCAGCAGGGGCCGGATCCAGTGCGCGTCGGCCCACGCCGCCAGAAGGCTCGGCAGCAGCGTGGCCCCGAGACCGGCGCCGTAGGCCGTCCACGAGGACGCGGTGCGGTCCCGCCGCCTGCGCACCGCGCCGATCAGCAGCGCCGGAACGCTGACCGGCAGCCCGTAGGCCTCGGGCACGTCCACGTCCCACGCCGCCAACCGCACCCACGAGGCCAGCACGAACAGCGCGGCGGCCAGCGCTCCGGCGGACCTGCGGCTCTCCGGCCGGAGCGCCGCGACGCACGCCAGTACCGCGCAGAGAGCGAGCACCAGAGCCAGCACGGGACGGTCCCGCGCCGCCAGACCCACCGCCAGCAGCCCCGTGACGATCGCGCCCACCTCGGCCGGTCCCACCAGCGGATGCGGTCCCGAGCGCCCCAGCCGGGCGGCGAGGGCGGTCGAGCCGGCCGGCACGAGCAGGACGAGCAGCGCGATGTGCTGCGGTTCCAGCTCCCACGCGGCGCCCGCGGAGACCGCCAGCGCCGCCGCGCACCCGATGGCGGCGCCCGCGCACACCCGCCCCACGGGCGCCGGCTCGCTCCGCGCCGCCGCGGCGCCCGCCGCGAACAGCGCCGTCAGCAGGCAGAAGGCCACCAGGGTGGCCGTCTCGGAGGGCAGCGCAAGACAGGCCGCCCAGGCCGAGGTCGGACCGGCGAGCGCGGTCGCGACGGCTGCCACGACCGGGTGCGGGGCGCGGACGGCCACGGCGAGGGTGGCGGCCGTCAGCAGCAGCGCCGCCGCGACCACGGCGCCGTAGGGGAGTTCGAACGCCACCGGGAGCGCCAGCAGCGCACCCCAGGCCAGTCCGGCCGACCACCCCGCCGCGCCGGCCCTCCGCGCGCCGCCGTTCCGCTGCCGGCGCACGGTGGCGATGGTGCCCGCAGCCAGGGCCAGCACCAGGACGGCCACCCGGGGATGGGGCACGAGGAGGTGGGGAACGGGGGAGAACCCGTACCCGCTGAAGACGTGGGAGACGTGGGAGCCGCCACCGCCCACCGCGAACCCGATGTGCGCCGGCGCCCCCGACCAGACGCCGTCGGTCAGGCCCAACGGCCCCAGCAGGGCCGCCACGGCCACCGGCAGCGCCCACAGCACGCCCAGGCCCTGCACGCCGAGGCCCGCCCGGGTCAGCCCGCGGACCACGGGGCCCGGCGCCCCGGCGCGCACGGCCCACGCGCCTGCCAGCACCACCACCCCGCACACCATGTACCCCGGCACCGTCCACGCCCCGGGCAGCACCGTCCGCAGCACACCGTCCCCGGCGGCCACCAGCGCCACACCACCCACCAGCGCCGCACCGAGGGCCGCAGCGGCGCGCGGCAGACGCCACGCGGCCCACAGCGCGACCGCGGCGCCCAGCGCGAGGAGACCACCCGCGCGCACCGCGTCCCAGGGCGAAGCAGCCTGCCAGGACAGCCACAGCGCGGCGGGCAGCCCGACGCCGCCTGTCGCGCAGCACCCGGTCACGGCCACCGCCACCGCCGCCCACCGTGGCATCCGCCTCGCCGCGGCCGGGCCGAGCCGCGCCGCGAGCACGGCGTCGAGGCCCGCCGTCACCAGCAGCACCGCCGTGATCGTGCGCACGCCCCCGCCGGCCCCAACCGCCCACAGCAGCAGCGGCAACTGCGCGCCCGCCACCGCCGCGGCGGGCGGCACCCGCAGGACCCGCAGCGCGAGCCCGTACGCGCCCCACCCCGCGGCCAGCACCGCCGCCGCGGCCGCCGCGTAGCCCGTGCCGCCGGCGTCCGGCAGCGCGACCTGGTGCAGGGCGTACGCGTCCAGCACCGTCAGCGCCAGTGCCAGGCCCGCCACCGCCTCCGCCGTCGAACGCAGTCCCCGGGCGATCAGCGCCACCGGCACGCCCAGCGCGGCGGCGGTCACGGCGGCCAGGGCCGCGGAGCGGCCCGCGATGCCCAGATGCCCCCAGCCCAGCAGCGTGAAGGCGATGGCCGCGATGGCCAGCAGCACGCCGCCGAGCACCAGCAGGACGTTCTGCACGCGCACGGGCGAGGCGTCCGGACGCGCCGCCCCACCACCGGCCGCGACCGGGGGAGCGGCCGGCGCCGGCGGAACGCCCTGTGCCGGCGGCACAGGCGGCAACAACCGCCCTGCCGGGTCCGGCGGGACGGCGCCGGACGCCGCCGGGTCCGCCTGCGCGGAGCCCGCGTCCGGGCCCCGGGGCGGAGCCTGCGCCGCCGCCCCGGCCAGGACGTCGACCAGCCAGGCCCGGCGGGCCGTCAACACGGCCCTGCGGTAGTCCAGTTGCCGCAGTTCACGGTCGAGGATGCGGAGCTCCTCGGCCGGAGGCGGGATGTCTGCCATGGCGGGCAGTGTGCCCACGGCCACCCCGCCCGGCATGAGCGCGCGTACTCATGACCTACTCAGATCCGGCCGCCCACCGGCCCGGCGGTACCGAATCGCTGCCCGACTCCCGGGTCCGGTCCGGGCCCTGGTCGGCCAGACTGGGGCCATGGACTGGTGCCACTACCGATTCCGCAGCCTCTGGCGGCTGCCCGCCAAGCCCGCCGAGGTGTACCAGGTACTGGAGCGCGCGCACGAGTACCCCGCCTGGTGGCCCCAGGTCCGCGAGGTGACACGGCTCGACGAGCGCACCGGCACCGTACGCTTCCGCTCCCTGCTGCCGTACGACCTCGTGGTCACCGCCCGTGAAAGCAAGCGTGACCCGGTCGCCGGGCTCCTGGAGATCGCGATGACCGGCGACCTGGACGGCTGGGCGCGCTGGACCCTCGTCGCCGCCCCCGACGCCACCGGCACGCACGCGCTGTACGAGCAGGAGGTCGAGGTGTGCAAGCCACTGATGCGCCGGTTCGCCGTGCCCTGCCGGCCCGCCTTCCGCTTCAACCACGCCCTGATGATGCGCGGCGGGCGGCTCGGGCTGCTCGGCCTCCTGGAAACGGTTTGAACCACCGGTGCCCGGACCTGTATGGTTCACATCGTTCACGGGCGATTAGCTCAGTGGGAGAGCGCTTCGTTCACACCGAAGAGGCCACTGGTTCGAACCCAGTATCGCCCATGAGGTCGAGGGTGACATGGCTCGCGAGAAGCGAGCCATGTCACCCTCGTCGGTTTTTTGCCCGGCTCCGCCCTTTGCCCGGCTCCGCCTCGCCCCGCGGCGGCTTCGCCACCCGCGCCCCCATGGTCTCCGCCGCGGCGGGCGCCTTGGTTCGCATGGCCCCGACGAACGTCGACGCACACGATGGCGGCACCGTCCGCGCAGGACGCGGACGGTGCCGCCATCGTCGTCGGGCCCGGGACGCTCGGTGCGGGCGCCGGGCAGGCCCGGGGAGGGACCCGCTCGACGGGTCAGGCGGCCGCGGAGAGTTCGGGGCGCAGGGGCCAGGACGGGTCGACCGCCTCGGGGGAGCCGTTGTGCGCGAACCACGCCTGCAGGCCACGGGCCTGGGCCGCGTGCCAGGTCGCCTGCAGGGTGTGCAGCTCGGGCGGAGTGAGCCGCTCCAGGCGGGCCGCGAAGCGCTGGCCCACCGCACGCACCACATCCATCGCGGCGATCGCGTCCGCCGCCGCGTCATGCGCGTCGGACAGCTCCACCCCGTAGTGCGCGCACAGATCGGTCAGGGTGCGGCGGCCCTTGCGGTAGCGGTCCAGGTGCTTGTCGAGCACCCGCGGATCCAGCACGCACAGCGGCGCGCCCGCCAGGTAGGCCGCCAGGGACGACGCTCGGTGCCTGCGCAGCTCGCGGTCGAGCAGTGTCAGGTCGAACGGCGCGTTCATCACGACCAGAGGACGCCCCGCGGCGTTGTGCCCCGCGACCTCCCTGCCTATCTCCTCCATCACGGGCGCGGGCCAGCGGCCCTCGCTCTCCAGGTGGCTCTGTGTCAGACCGTGTACGGCCGTGGCCCCCTCCGGCACCGGCACGCCCGGGTTCACCAGCCAGCGCACGACGCGCGGCTTCGCCCCCGGGGCGTCCTGGACGACGACGGCGGCCGACACGATCCGGTCGGTCTCCACGTCGACGCCCGTGGTCTCGGTGTCGAAAGCGGCCAGAGGTCCCTCATACCAGCAGGTCATGTGCACCCCAACTCCCTCCTGACCCCTGGGCAGTTGACGCGCCGTCCCCTGCCCCGGTTTGGTGATACCCGGGCTGTTTGCGCACTACGCTGTTTGCATTCGATGTGGTACGGAGACAACACAGGTACGGGGGCCGGGAATTGAGGCCCCGATGGGGATGCACCAGTTCCGGAAGGCCCGTGGGACATGACCCTCGCGCAGCCCGAACAAGGCGGGCTGTCCCCCGCAGACGGGCGGCCGCCCGGTACGGCCCCGCCCGTGCAGCGCGGCAGCCTCGCCGTCACCGCCTGCATGGAGACGTTGCAGGTGGGCTATCTGCACGCGGTCGCCGCCGCGGCGGGTTGCTCCCTCTCGCAGCCGTTTCCCGACAACGGCATCGACTGGCACGTCAGCCACAGCGCGCCGGGACACACGGTCGACGACGAAGTCACCATCAAGGTGCAGCTCAAGTGCACCTACCAGATCCCGCCCGTTCCGCCGGCTCCGCGCCCGGCGGAGAAGGGGCGCAGCACGCCCCGCCGGAGGGGGGACACCTTCTCGTTCACCCTGGACAACGACCACCTGGCGAAGCTCGCCCGCGCCCCCGTCGCCGTGCACAAGATTCTCGTGGTGATGCTCGTGCCGCGGTCGCAGGAGGACTGGCTGCGCGCCGGCCACGACCGGCTCGACCTGCGGCACTGCTGCTACTGGGTCAACCTCGCCGGGCACCCGATCACGGGCCGGCGCAGGACGACCGTGCGGATTCCGACTTCACGCATCTTCGACGACCGAGCGCTCTGCGAGATAATGACGCGGGTCGGAAGGGGAGGCACACCGTGACACAACGGCCGTTCGAGCAGCCCCCGCGCCTCGCGCCCGTGCAGACCTCCGCCTCCGGGCGCGGCCCCGGGCCCGGGAAGGGCCCCGAGCCCGCACAAGCGGCGTCCGGGAGCCCCGCGGACCACGGCAGGGAGCACCCCACCGACACCGACGGCCCCTGGTACCGGCCGCCGGAGCCGGACCGGGTCGACCCCGTGGTGCTCGGCGCCCTGCTCGCCCGGCACGGCTGGCAGCGGCGCGGCGGCCCTCCCGGGCGGTACGGCCGCTGGACCCCGCCCGGAGCCCCCGCCGGGCGGGCCACGGGCACCAGCCTGCTGGTGCCGGAGAGCCGCGGCTACCCCGACAGCGAGGACCTGCTCGACGAGGCCCTCACCGCGCTGGACCGCAGCGGGACGCCCGCCGCCCGCGAGGTGCTGGTCGCGCTCGCCGTGCCCAGCGACGAGATCCGCTGGTGGCGCGATGTGCCCACCGGCCCCGCGGGCTCCGCGGCGTGGCCGGCCGAGGAGAAGCTGCGGGGCGCGGCCCGCCGGATGCTGCTCGCCGGCGCCCTCGCCACCCGCGCACGCGCCGGCTACTACGGCGCGCGGCACCGCGGCCCGGCCGCCGCGTTGATGCGTGAGGTACTGGTGGGCGCCGCGGAGGGCGGGCGCCGGCTGACGGCGTTCGTACCCGTCGGCACGGCGCGACCCCTCGCCCTCCGGCTGCACCAGGCGCTCTTCGCCGCCCGGGAGGCCGTCGACTACCGGCGCGCCACCGGCGGCATGGACGCGTTCGACGGCGCCGTGGAGGCAGGCGTCAGCCACGAGCTGACCGAGGCGCTCGTCGCCCTGGTGCGCGGCACCCAGGGCGCCCGGGTCGCGGTCGAGTGGTCACCCGCGGCCGGTGCGCCCGAGGGCTGTGCCTCCTCCACGGAACCCGTCGAGTTCTCCCCGGGCGACCTGCCCGCCCTGCGCGAGGCGAGCGCACGCTACCTCCAGAGCGAACCCTCCGTGCCGGTCCGCATCACCGGCACCGTCGTCCGTATGCGCAGGTCGGGGCCGCGCGGCGAGGGCACCGTACGGCTGCGGGTGATCGCCGGCGCCGAGGTGGCGCGGGTGCGGATGACGCTGGACGAGGAGGCGTACCGCATCGCGGGGCACGCGCACCTGGTCGGGCTGCCCATCCGGGTGCACGGCAGGTTGCAGAGCCGCGGCGGGTTCCGCAAACTCACCCATGCCCACGACGTGGTGCCCGTCCAGGTCGACGAGACGGAGCGGGACCGCCTGATGAAGTCGCTCCAGGAGAACCTGGACTTCTTCGAGGAGGCGTGCAGCGGGGAGTGACGCCGTCGGCCGGGTCGCCGCCGCCGGGCCCGGGGCCCGGGCCGGGTGGGGGACCCGGCCGACTGTTTAGCGGTCGGCGCCCCCGGCTCGGTACGATCGACCACCGGCGGCGCGCGCGAGCCGGTGCGCCGCATCCACCTTCAGGCAGGAGAGACCGGTGTCAGACGTCCGTGTGATCATCCAACGCGTTTCAGAGCGGGAAGAGCGCGTGGTGACCCCGGGCACTACGGCCGCCGACCTCTTCTCCGGTGAGCGCACCGTCGTCGCGGCCCGGGTGGGCGGCGAGCTGAAGGACCTCGCGTACCAGGTCCAGGACGGCGAGCAGGTCGAGCCCGTCGAGATCTCCTCGCAGGACGGCCTGAACATCCTGCGCCACTCCACCGCGCACGTCATGGCGCAGGCCGTGCAGGAGCTCTTCCCCGAGGCCAAGCTGGGCATCGGCCCGCCCATCCGGGACGGCTTCTACTACGACTTCGACATGCCCGAGCCGTTCACCCCCGAGGACCTCAAGCGCGTCGAGAAGAAGATGCAGGAGATCCAGAAGCGGGGGCAGCGCTTCGCACGCCGCGTCACCACCGACGAGGCGGCCCGCGAGGAGCTGGCCGACGAGCCGTACAAGCTGGAGCTGATCGGCCTCAAGGGGAACGCGGCGCAGGCCGCCGAGGGCGCCGACGCCGAGGTCGGCGGCGGCGAGCTGACCATCTACGACAACCTCGACGCCAAGACCGGCGAGCTGTGCTGGAAGGACCTCTGCCGCGGCCCGCACCTGCCCACCACCCGCGCCATCCCGGCGTTCAAGCTGATGCGCTCGGCTGCCGCCTACTGGCGCGGCAGCGAGAAGAACCCGCAGCTCCAGCGGATCTACGGCACCGCGTGGCCGTCCAAGGACGAGCTGAAGGCCCACCTGGACTTCCTCGCGGAGGCCGAGCGCCGCGACCACCGCAAGCTCGGCAACGAGTTGGATCTCTTCTCCTTCCCGGAGGAGCTCGGCCCCGGCCTCGCCGTCTTCCACCCCAAGGGCGGCATCGTCCGCCGCGAGATGGAGACCTACTCGCGCCGGCGGCACGAGGACGCGGACTACCAGTTCGTGAACACCCCGCACATCTCCAAGGAGCGGCTCTTCGAGATCTCGGGCCACCTCCCGAGCTACGCGGAGGCCATGTTCCCCCCGCTCCAGTTCGACGAGCAGAACTACCGCCTCAAGGCGATGAACTGCCCGATGCACAACCTGGTCTACAAGGCCCGCGGCCGCTCCTACCGCGAACTCCCGCTGCGCCTCTTCGAGTTCGGCACCGTCTACCGCTACGAGAAGTCGGGCGTGGTGCACGGCCTGACCCGCTCCCGCGGCTTCACCCAGGACGACTCGCACATCTACTGCACCAAGGAGCAGATGCCGCAGGAGCTCGACTCGCTCCTCACCTTCGTCCTCGACCTGCTGCGCGACTACGGCCTGCACGACTTCGAGCTGGAGCTGTCCACCCGCGACCCCGAGTCCGACAAGTTCATCGGCGAGGACGCGGAGTGGGAGGAGGCCACCGAGACCCTGCGCCAGGCCGCCGAGAAGCAGGGCCTTCCGCTGGTCCCCGACCCGGGCGGCGCCGCCTACTACGGCCCGAAGATCTCCGTGCAGGCCCGTGACGCGATCGGCCGCTCCTGGCAGATGTCGACCATCCAGGTCGACTTCCAGCAGCCCAAGCGGTTCGGCCTGGAGTACACCGCCGCGGACGGCTCCAAGCAGCAGCCGGTGATGATCCACCGGGCGCTCTTCGGCTCCATCGAGCGGTTCTTCGCCGTGCTCCTCGAGCACTACGCGGGCGCCTTCCCGGCGTGGCTCGCGCCGGTGCAGGCCGTCGGGATCCCGGTGGGGGACAGCCACGTGCCGTACCTGGAGGAGTTCGCCAGGAAGGCCAGGGACCGGGGCCTTCGGGTGGACGTCGACAGCTCCGCGGACCGGATGCAGAAGAAGATCAGGAACGCCCAGAAGGGGAAGATCCCGTTCATGGTGATCGTCGGCGACGACGACATGAACGCCGGCACCGTCTCCTTCCGCTACCGCGACGGATCCCAGGAGAACGGCATCCCCGTCGACGAGGCCCTGGCGAAGATCGCCAAGGTCGTCGAGGAGCGCGCCCAGGTCTGACGGGCGCCCGCGGACAAGGCCGAAAGGCCCCCGGAACGGCTCGGGGGCCTTTTGCCCTGCATGCCCCGTGAAGCCATATGCTGCACTCCATGACGAGTGAGCCGGAGCAGCAGATCGGGGTGGGAACGCCGGACGCGTTCCAGCGCCTGTGGACGCCCCATCGGATGGCCTACATCCAGGGTGAGAACAAGCCGACCGGCCCCGAGGCGGGCGACGGGTGTCCTTTCTGCTCCATCCCGGCCAAGTCGGACGAGGACGGTCTGATCATCAGGCGCGGCGAGCAGGTCTACGCCGTGCTGAACCTCTACCCGTACAACGGCGGGCACCTCATGGTCGTCCCCTTCCGGCACGTCGCCGACTACACGGACCTCACGGTCGAGGAGACGGCGGAGCTCGCCGAGCTCACCAAGCAGGCGATGACGGCCCTGCGGACCGCCTCCGGGGCGCACGGCTTCAACATCGGCATGAACCAGGGCGCCGTCGCCGGTGCGGGCATCGCCGCCCATCTGCACCAGCACGTGGTGCCCCGATGGGGCGGCGACACCAACTTCATGCCGGTCGTCGGGCACACCAAGGTGCTGCCGCAACTCCTCGCGGACACCCGGGCCATGCTCGCGGCGGCCTGGCCGTCCATCTAGGGTCCTCCGCCGGCGAGGGCTGCGCGGAGGGGAAGAGCACCTCGGCCCACCGCGGACCAGCCGGGGGACGGGACCGGCTCCGGGCCTACTGGGGTCCCCGGGGCACGGTCCACCCGCGGCAGCCCGGTGACCGGGCCGGATGCGGCCCGCCGTCCGAGCGGGCCGCGCTACGCGTCGTACACATCCGCCTTCTTGGGCGCCGGGTCCTGGATCTGGCCGCTGAGCGCGCCCGAACGGCTGCCGAACTTCTCGGTGTCGACGCCGTTCTCCTGAAGGACCTTGATCGCCGCCGCGTGCACCACCCGGAGCACCGGGGTGGCGGTGCGCAGCGCGTCGTCGGCCATGAAGCGGTGCCGCCACGGCTTGTCCGCCCAGGCGTGCCGCAGGCCGAAGGGCTCGGGCAGGGCCAGGCTTCCGCCCAGGAAGTCGAGCAGCGGCGGGTACCAGGTGAAGGGTGCCCGGACCGCCAGCCGCACCACCTCGTCCGGCTTGACGACGGGGAGGTTGACGCTCTTGGTCTCCCAGAACCTGATCGGCTTCGTGACCGTCTTCGTCTCGGGAGAGGGCTTCGACGTGAACAGCCCGTGCACCGGCCCCAGTGCGTGACCCGTGACCTCGATGCGCAGGGTCTCGTGGAGCACCGTGACGGTGATCAGCATGGTGATCACCAGCTGGCCGTCCCACAGGACGAACTGCACGCCCAGGTAGTGGCGGTCGCCGCTGCCGAACTGCTGCTCGTTGCAGATCCGCTGGATCTCGTGCTGCTTGATCTGGAAGGCCTCGACGTCGGTGCCCGTCGGCCGCGACACGCTGCCGGCGCCCTCGGCGATGGGCGTGACGATCCAGTGCTTCACCGACGGGGCCGGGAAGCCGCCCGTGTGGATGGGCTTGCGGTCCAGCAGGCGGAGCTGGTCGTGGATGGCCCGTATCACGTCCCAGCTGCGGAAGGGGTTGATCTCCGTGCCCGGTTCGCTGGGCACCAGCTCCTCCGCGAGCTGCCAGCTGCCCCACCGCGTGCCCATCCCGAGGATGCCCTTGGGGCCCGCGTAGAAGACGGAGTTCGACTGCTGCTCCGCGGAGAGCCTGGCCAGGCTCTGCCGGAGCTGCTCGGCGGCCGTCTGGTTGGGGTGGGTGGGCACCGCCTCCGGGATCTTGGGGCCGACGCCGGAGCCGGAGAGCAGGCCTCCCCAGCGGTCGCGCAGGTCCTGGGCCGTGCGCTCGCAGATCCGCCGGGCCCAGACCCAGCCGATCACCGGCGCCACGATGGCAGCCCGGCCGTACCAGGCCCAGAAGCCCGAGAGGGGCAGCTCGACCAGGAAGACCACGGCCAGGATGCCGAAGCCCAGCAGCAGTGCGGAGGAGAGCGTGGAGGCGCGGCTGTTCGTGGACTTGTTGATCATCCGGCGGAGCTGGAAGACCAGCAGCCAGGCGATCAGGCCCGGCAGGAAGATCACTCCGCAGAGCACCATCACGGCCGTCAGCCAGCTGTCGCGCTCGCGGCGTATGCGGCTCGCGGCGAGGCAGTGCTCGACGATCACCTGCGGCTCGGTACCGAAGGACTGGATGAGCGCCGCACGGCCGCCGCCCAGCATCCGCAACTGGATGGCGCGCGAGAACGCCTCACCCAGATTGGGCTTGAACATGGCGATCTTGCCGGGCTTCACCTTCGACTGGTGCCAGTCGCTGTTGGCGTCGAGGATCTTCTCCATGTCGCTGTCGCGGTACGCGGCCGACGCCAGAGCCTGCGTGGCCGCGGTCTGGCCCGGGGCACCCGAGAGCGGGACCTGTGCCCCAGGCCTGAAGTCGAATACGTCGTCCGCCACTACCGCCCCCATCGCCGCTTCGCCCGCGCTCATGCGGGCCCTTCCCGACTTCCCTGTCCCGCACACCTGTTGGTCGGGTCATCGACTTGATCAGGTCATCAGCGTATCGAGGACGGGAGATCTCTGCTCGGGCCTGTGGAAAACCTCCCCGGCCGCCCCGGGCACCGGGCAGGCCCTGCCCGCACATGCGTGAAGACCGCCCGAGCCCGGGGAAGCGGGGTGGCCGGGACGGCCGCCCTCCCACTCCCGCCGGACCTCGCGTCGCGCCTTGCGCCCGCACGGGCCCGCGTTGCCGTACCGGCTCGTTCCGTTCGTCGCGCATGTCCAGTCGGTGTCACGCCCTATGGGGCACGGGCCCTCCGCCGGCCCTGCGGCGGGCTCCGGGCACACCCTGTGTCACATCGGGTCACGTTGTGTCGTCGGTCCAACCAGTGTCTTTCCGCCCGGACACCGATTCATGCGAACGCTTCCGCCTGATCGCGGATCCGCTCGGCGATCCCCGACGGCATCGGCTCGTGCCGGGCGTAGGACCGGCCGAACTGCGCGGTGCCGTGCGAGACGGAGCGCAGGTCCACGGCGTACCTGCCGATCTCGATCTCGGGGACCTCGGCACGGATCAGCGTCCGCCCGCCCGGCGTCTGCTCGGTGCCGACCACGCGCCCGCGCCGGCCGGACAGATCGCTCATCACCGAGCCCACGTAGGAGTCGCCGACGAGCACCCGCACCTCCGCCACCGGCTCCAGCAGATGGATCCGGGCGCCCGCTGCGGCCTCGCGCAGGGCGAGCGCACCCGCCGTCTGGAACGCCGCGTCCGAGGAGTCCACCGAGTGCGACTTGCCGTCGAGCAGGGTGACCCGCACGTCGACCAGCGGATGGCCGGTCGCCACCCCCTTCGCCGCCTGAGCGCGCACGCCCTTCTCCACGGACGGGATGAACTGCCGCGGTACGGCGCCCCCGACGACCTTGTCGACGAACTCGATGCCGCTGCCCTCCGGCAGGGGCTCGACCTCGATCTCGCAGATGGCGAACTGCCCGTGGCCGCCGGACTGCTTCACGTGCCGTCCCCGGCCTGCTGCCTTGGCCGCGAAGGTCTCCCGCAGGGACACCTTGTGCGGCACCAGGTCGACCTGCACCCCGTAGCGCGAGCGCAGCCGCTCCAGGGCGACGTCCGCATGGGCCTCTCCCAGGCACCAGAGCACGAGCTGGTGGGTGTCCTGGTTCTGCTCCAGGCGCATCGTGGGGTCCTCGGCGACCAGCCGGGCCAGGCCCTGGGACAGCTTGTCGTCGTCGGCCTTGCTGTGCGCCTCGATGGCCAGCGGCAGCAGCGGGTCCGGCATGTCCCACGGCTCCATCAGCAGCGGGACGTCCCGTCCGGAGAGCGTGTCACCGGTCTCGGCGTGGGAGAGCTTCGAGATGCAGGCGAGATCCCCGGCCACGCACTGGGCCAGCGGCCGCTGCTGCTTGCCGAACGGCGACGACAGCGCGCCCAGGCGCTCGTCCGCCTCGTGCAGGTCGCGCTCGTCGGTGCCGTGGTCCGCCATGCCGTGTCCGGAGACGTGCACCATCTGGTCGGGGCGCAGCGTGCCGGAGAAGACCCGCACCAGGGAGACCCGCCCCACGTACGGGTCGGACGCGGTCTTCACCACCTCGGCGATCAGCGGCCCCTCGGGGTCACAGGACGGCGTGGGCCCTGATCCGCCCTGGGGCGTGGTCACCGCGGGCACCTCGTGCTCCAGGGGCGACGGGAAGCCGCCCGTGATCAGCTCCAGGACCTCCACGGTGCCGAGCCCCGTGCGGGAGCCGGCCGGCGGCGGGGCGGCGGCCAGGACCGGGTGGAACACCCCGCGCGCCACCGCCTTCTCCAGATCGGCCACCAGCGTCGGGACCGCTATCTCCGCACCGCCGAGATAGCGGTCCATGAGGGTCTCGTCCTCGCTCTCGGAGATGATCCCCTCGATGAGCCGGTTGCGCGCCTCGGTGATCAGCGGCAGCCGCTCCTCGTCGGGCTCGTGCTCCTCGCGCGTGCCGGACGCGTAGTCGTACAGGCGCTGCGACAGCAGGCCGGTCAGGCCGGTCACGGGCGCGTGCCCGTCCGGCCCCGGGGCGCCGTGCAGCGGCAGATACAGCGGAAGCACCGCGTCCGGGTCGTCCGCGCCGAACGCCTCGGCGCACACCCGCGTCATCTCCTCGAAGTCGGATCGCGCCGCCTCCAGGTGGGTGATCACGATGGCGCGCGGCATGCCCACGGCCGCGCACTCCTCCCACACGGCGCGCGGGGCGCCCATGATGCCCTCCGCGCCCTCCGCCGCCGAGACGACGAAAAGGGCCGCGTCCGCCGCTCGCAGACCGGCCCTGAGTTCCCCGACGAAGTCGGCGTATCCGGGTGTGTCCAGTAGATTGATCTTGTAATCGCCCCATTCGAGGGGGATCACGGAGAGCTGCACCGAACGCTGCTGGCGGTGCTCGATCTCGTCGTAGTCGGAAAGGGTGCCGCCGTCCTCGACGCGGCCCGCGCGGTTCACCGCGCCCGCCGTCAGCGCGAGGGCCTCCACCAGCGTCGTCTTGCCCGATCCGCTGTGGCCGACCATTACCACGTTCCGTACCGAGGCGGGGTGGCCGGCCGTCGCCGCCCTGCCGGCGGCCCCGGCTTGCGTGTTCGCCTTGTCGCCCATGCTGTGCCTCCCGGTCACGTACTCGGTGAGGTCCTGCCTGGCGCGGGGCGCGCATGCCGCGTGCGGTGGCGGCTCATGCGACGCCCGCGGTTGTCTTTCGAGCTTTCCACTCCCGTCATGGTGCGTCCATACGTCGTACGGGATCCCGCGGACCACGGGTGCCCGCGGGCCGGCCCCGCACGCGCCTGGCTACGATGGGCCATCCGGCGGCCGGCAGGGGCCGGCCGTCCCACGGACCCTCGGGAAAACCATGCTGAACAAGTACGCGCGTGCGTTCTTCACGCGTGTCCTCACCCCGTTCGCCGCCTTCCTCATCCGCCGCGGCGTCAGCCCGGACGCGGTCACGCTGATCGGCACGGCCGGGGTGGTGGCGGGCGCGCTGGCGTTCTTCCCGCGAGGCGAGTTCTTCTGGGGCACGGTCGTCATCACCCTGTTCGTGTTCTCGGACCTGGTGGACGGCAACATGGCGCGCCAGCTCGGCCGCTCCAGCCCCTGGGGGGCGTTCCTCGACTCCACCCTGGACCGCGTCGCCGACGGCGCGGTCTTCAGCGGTCTCGCGCTCTGGTACGCCGGCCGCGGCGACAACGACATCCTCTGCGCCGTCACGCTGTTCTGCCTGGTCAGCGGCCAGGTGGTGTCGTACACCAAGGCGCGCGGCGAGTCGATCGGCCTGCCGGTCGCGGTGAACGGCCTGGTCGAGCGGGCGGAGCGGCTGGTGATCACGCTGGTCCTCACCGGGCTCGCGGGCTTCCACAAGTTCGGCGTGCCGGGCATCCAGGTGCTGCTGCCGATCGCCCTGTGGGCGGTCGCCGTGGGCAGCCTGGTCACGCTCGTCCAGCGCGTCGTCACCGTCCGCAGGGAAGCCGCGGAGGCCGAAGCGGGCGCGCCGGCCCAGAGCAGCAGCGGGGCCGCCTCGTGACCGGCGCGGAGGACTCCTCACGCACCACCGAGGACCGTCCCGCCGCCAAGGGCCCCGGCCCCCACGGCGCCACGCCCGTGCGGGGCCCGGGCGGCCGCCGCCTCGCGGAACGGACCGGCGAGCGCCTGAGCGACGCGCTCTACGGACTCGGCTGGGGCACCGTGAAGAAGCTCCCCGAGCCCGTCGCCGTCCGCCTCGGGCAGACCATCGCGGACACCGTCTGGAAGCGGCGCGGCACGGGCGTGCTGCAGCTTGAGCGCAACCTCGCCCGGGTCGTGCCCGATGCCGGACCCGAGCGGCTCACCGCCCTCTCCAGGGCGGGTATGCGTTCCTATATGCGCTACTGGATGGAGTCCTTCCGGCTGCCCGTCTGGAGCGAGGAGCGGATCTCGGGCGGCTTCGCCCCCAAGGACGTGCACCACCTCATGGAGGCCCTCTCCGCGGGACGGGGCGTGATCATAGCGCTACCGCACCTCGGGAACTGGGACCTGGCGGGCGCCTGGGTCAACACCGCGCTGCGCATGCCGTTCACCACCGTCATGGAGCGGCTCAAACCGGAGAGCCTCTACGACCGGTTCGTCGCCTACCGGGTCGGCCTCGGCATGGAGGTGCTGCCGCACACCGGCGGCTCGGCGTTCGGCGTCCTGGCCAGGCGGCTGCGCGCCGGCGGCATGGTGTGCCTGGTCGCCGACCGCGACCTGTCGGCGTCCGGAACCGAGGTGACGTTCTTCGGGGAGCGCACCCGCATGCCGCCGGGCCCCGCGATACTGGCCCAGCAGACCGGCGCGGCGCTGCTGCCGGTCACCCTCTGGTTCGACCGCTCACCGGTGATGCAGGGCCGGGTGCATCCGCCCATCGAGGTGCCGGACTCAGGCAACCGCCGTGAAAAGGCGTCTGTGATGACACAGGCCCTCGCCGACGTGTTCGCCGGGGGCATCGCCGAACACCCCGAGGACTGGCACATGCTGCAACGACTCTGGCTCGCCGATCTCGATCCGGCGAAGCCGCCCGCCGAGGGCGCCCGGGAGACGACGTGAGGGTCGGCATCGTCTGCCCGTACTCCTGGGACGTGCCAGGCGGCGTCCAGTTCCACATCCGCGACCTGGCGGAGCACCTGATCGGCCGGGGCCACGAGGTGTCCGTGCTCGCCCCGGCGGACGACGACACCCCGCTGCCGCCCTACGTGGTCTCCGCGGGCCGGGCCGTCCCCGTGCCCTACAACGGATCGGTCGCCCGGCTCAACTTCGGCATCCTGTCGGCGGCCCGGGTGCGCCGCTGGCTGCACGACGGCTCGTTCGACGTCATCCACATCCACGAGCCCAGCTCCCCGTCGCTGGGACTGCTCACCTGCTGGGCCGCGCAGGGCCCCATGGTCGCCACCTTCCACACGTCCAATCCGCGCTCCAAGGCGATGATCGCCGCGTACGCGCTGCTCCAGCACGCCCTGGAGAAGATCAGCGCGCGCATCGCCGTCAGCGAGTACGCACGGCGCACCCTCGTCGAGCACCTGGGCGGCGACGCCGTCGTCATCCCCAACGGCGTCGACGTCGACTTCTTCGCCAAGGCGGAGGCCCGGCCCGACTGGCAGTCGGAGCTCGCCAGGGGCGCGAACACGGGCAAGGGCGGCACGATCGGCTTCATAGGGCGCATCGACGAGCCCCGCAAGGGCCTGCACGTGCTGATGAGGGCGCTTCCCAAGATCCTCGCGGAGCGGCCCGGAGTCCGTGTCCTGGTCGCCGGGCGCGGGGACCGCAAGGAGGCGCTGCAGAGCCTGCCGGGCGACATGCACGCGCGCGTGGAGTTCCTCGGCATGGTCAGCGACGAGGACAAGGCCCGCTTCCTGCGCAGCGTCGACCTGTACGTGGCGCCCAACACCGGCGGTGAGAGCTTCGGGATCATCCTGGTGGAGGCCATGTCCGCCGGGGCACCGGTGCTCGCCTCCGACCTGGACGCCTTCGCGCAGGTCCTGGACCACGGCGCGGCCGGCGAGCTCTTCGCCAACGAGGACGCCGACGCGCTGGCCGCCGCGGCGGTCCGCCTGCTCGGCGACGACGCGCGCCGCGCCGAACTGCGCAGCCACGGCAGCGCCCACGTACGGCGCTTCGACTGGTCGACGGTCGGCGCGGACATCCTGGCCGTCTACGAGACGGTCACGGACGGTGCCGCCTCGGTCGCGGCCGACGAGCGCGCCACGGGGCTGAGGGCCCGCCTGGGGCTCTGAGGCGCCGGCGCCCGGCCGGGCAGGGCGGCCGGGCACTGCCGTGGTCCTTCCGGGCCCGGCCCTGGAAGTCGGCGCGGGAAGCCGCGACCCGCTGCGGCCCGTGACCGAGGCCGTGGGGCCCGGCCCGGCGGAGTGCCGCGGGCGCCTGTACAGGCCCGCGCAAGCCGCCCCGCGGGCGCCGCCGCCCGCACCGGTAGCCTTGCCGCCCGTGACCACACTGATCTGGATCGTCGTCGTCCTGATCGCGATCGGCCTCTACCTGAGCTGGACCGCGGGACGGCTCGACCGGCTGCACGCCCGTATCGACGCCACCCGTGCCGCCCTCGACGCCCAACTGGTGCGGCGGGCCTCTGTCGCCCAGGAACTGGCGGCCTCCGGGGTGCTCGACCCGGCCGCGTCCATCGTGCTCTACGAGGCCGCGCACGCCTCGCGGCAGGCGGAGCAGGAGCAGCGGGAGGTCGCCGAGAGCGAGTTCAGCCAGGCGCTGCGGGCCGTCTTCTCCGAGGCCCAGCAGGTCGAGGTGGTCCGTGCGGCACCCGGCGGCGAGGAGGCCGTCCAGGAGCTGTCCCAGACCGTGCGGCGGGTGCCCATGGCGCGCCGCTTCCACAACGACGCGGTCGGGGCCGCACGCGCGCTGCGCAGGCACCGCAAGGTGAGGTGGTTCCGGCTCGCGGGCCACGCCCCCTTCCCGATGGCCTTCGAAATGGACGACGAGCCGCCGGCCGCCCTGGCGGACCGACCACTCGTCTAGGTCGTGTCCGGCGGATCTTCGTGGATCAGCCTGCGGCGTCTGGTGCCGTGCATCGCAAGGCGGAGGATCGTCCTCGTACGGGGCGTACTCGGATGACTCCGACAACGCGGCGAGGTGCGGTGCTGGGGGCACTCCCCCACTGCCCTGAAGGGCGTGGGAGGTACCCCCACCCACGCCCTTCAGGCAGTGGGGGAGTCGCGGGCCCACGAAGATCCGCCGGACACGACCTAGCACGGCCGGTAGCACGGCCGGCCGGCGCGGACGCCCCTCGCGAAGGCCCTGCACGCACCCATGAAGGCACAAAACGATCCACTGCTGCATCATTGGCCCTTGTAGTGGCCCTTCAGCGAGCCGCACGATCGTTCCGCAGAAATCGCCTTCACCGAGTGAGGTCACACGTGTCCACCACGCTTCCCAGCACCACCCAGAACGACGGGACCCCGGCGACCGGCACCGCGCGCGTCAAGCGGGGCATGGCCGAGCAGCTCAAGGGCGGCGTGATCATGGATGTCGTCACGCCCGACCAGGCGAAGATCGCCGAGGACGCGGGCGCCGTCGCCGTGATGGCCCTGGAGCGGGTTCCGGCCGACATCCGCAAGCACGGCGGGGTGGCCAGGATGTCCGACCCGGACATGATCGAGGGCATCATCGAGGCCGTCTCCATCCCCGTGATGGCCAAGTCCCGGATCGGCCACTTCGTCGAGGCACAGGTGCTCCAGTCCCTGGGGGTCGACTACATCGACGAGTCCGAGGTGCTGACCCCGGCCGACGAGGTCAACCACTCGGACAAGTGGGCGTTCACCACCCCCTTCGTGTGCGGCGCGACCAACCTCGGTGAGGCGCTGCGCCGGATCGCCGAGGGCGCGGCCATGATCCGCTCCAAGGGCGAGGCCGGCACCGGCAACGTCGTCGAGGCCGTCCGCCACCTGCGCCAGATCAAGAACGAGATCGGCAGGCTGCGCGCCTTCGACGACAACGAGCTGTACGCCGCCGCCAAGGAACTGCGCGCCCCCTACGAGCTGGTCAAGGAGGTCGCCGCGCTCGGCAAGCTGCCCGTGGTGCTCTTCTCGGCCGGCGGCGTGGCCACCCCGGCGGACGCCGCCCTGATGCGCCAGCTCGGCGCCGAGGGCGTCTTCGTGGGCTCCGGCATCTTCAAGTCCGGCGACCCCGCCAAGCGCGCCGCGGCCATCGTGAAGGCGACCACCTTCTACGACGACCCCAAGATCGTCGCCGACGCATCCCGCAACCTCGGCGAGGCGATGGTCGGCATCAACCTGGACACCCTCCCGGAGGCGGAGCGCTACGCCGGCCGGGGCTGGTGAGCCGCCCCGCACCCGAGCGGGAACCATCCGAACACCCCCGAACGACGAAGCACAGGTCATCCCACCGATGAGCACCACACCTGTCGTAGGCGTCCTGGCCCTCCAGGGCGACGTACGGGAGCACGTGGCCGCCCTGACCACGGCGGGCGCCGCGGTCAGGGCGGTACGCCGCCCCGAGGAACTCGCCGAGGTCGACGGACTCGTCGTGCCCGGCGGGGAGTCCACCACCATCTCCAAGCTGGCCGTGCTGTTCGGCCTCATGGAGCCGCTGCGCACGCGCGTGCGTGCCGGGCTGCCCGTGTACGGCACCTGCGCCGGTATGATCATGCTCGCCGACAAGATCCTCGACCCGCGCTCCGGTCAGGAGACCTTCGGCGGCATCGACATGATCGTGCGCCGCAACGCCTTCGGCCGCCAGAACGAGTCCTTCGAGGCCGCGGTCGACGTCACCGGGGTCGACGGCGGTCCCGTGGAGGGCGTCTTCATCCGGGCCCCCTGGGTCGAGTCCGTCGGCGCGGACGTCGAGGTGCTGGCCCGGCACGAGGGGCACGTCGTCGCCGTGCGCCAGGGCGGCGTGCTCGCCACCTCGTTCCACCCCGAACTCACCGGTGACCACCGGATGCACGCGCTCTTCGTGGAGATGGTGCGAGGCCAGGGGAGCGCCGCGTCCTTGTAGGATCTCTGGAGTTCGTTTCAGAGATGGGTTACGCGAAGGAGACAGGCAGATGTCCGGCCACTCTAAATGGGCCACGACGAAGCACAAGAAGGCCGTGATCGACGCCAAGCGCGGCAAGCTCTTCGCGAAGCTCATCAAGAACATCGAGGTCGCGGCGCGCATGGGTGGGGCCGACCCGGAGGGCAACCCCACGCTCTACGACGCCATCCAGAAGGCCAAGAAGCAGTCGGTCCCGAACAAGAACATCGACTCGGCCGTCAAGCGCGGTGCCGGCCTCGAAGCCGGCGGCGCCGAGTACGAGACGATCATGTACGAGGGCTACGGCCCCAACGGCGTCGCGGTGCTCGTCGAGTGCCTCACCGACAACCGCAACCGCGCGGCCTCCGACGTCCGCGTCGCCATGACGCGCAACGGCGGCTCGATGGCCGACCCCGGCTCGGTCTCGTACCTCTTCAACCGCAAGGGCGTCGTGATCGTCCCCAAGGGCGAGCTCGGCGAGGACGACGTGCTGGGCGCGGTCCTGGACGCGGGGGCCGAGGAGGTCAACGACCTGGGCGAGTCCTTCGAGGTGCTCAGCGAGGCCTCCGACCTGGTCGCCGTGCGCTCCGCCCTCCAGGAGGCCGGCATCGACTACGACTCCGCCGAGGCCAACTTCGTCCCCACCATGCAGGTCGAGCTGGACGAGGAGGGCGCCAAGAAGATCTTCAAGCTGATCGACGCCCTGGAGGACAGCGACGACGTGCAGAACGTCTTCGCCAACTTCGACGTCTCCGACGAGATCATGGAGAAGGTCGACGCCTGACCGCCGCCCCGGCGGGAACCGCGCGCAACGGCCGGCGGGACACCCCGCCGGCCCGCGGCACGGGCGCTCCACGGGGCACGTCGGACGCTCTGTCAGTGGCAGCCGGTAGCGTGCCGTCCACGGTTCGTACGGGCCATCGAGCGAGGCGAGGGAGGGGCGGATGCGGGTGCTGGGCGTGGACCCCGGCCTGACGCGGTGCGGCGTCGGCGTGGTCGACGGAGTCGCGGGGCGGGCGCTCACCATGGTCGGCGTCGGCGTCGTGCGCACCCCCGCGGACGCGGAGATGGGGCACCGCCTGGTCGCCATCGAGCAGGGCATCGAGCAGTGGCTGGACGAGCACAGGCCGGAGTTCGTCGCGGTGGAGCGCGTCTTCAGCCAGCACAATGTGCGCACGGTCATGGGCACCGCCCAGGCCAGCGCCGTGGCCGTCCTCTGCGCCGCGCGCCGCGGCCTGCCCGTGGCCCTGCACACCCCCAGCGAGGTCAAGGCCGCCGTCACCGGCAGCGGGCGCGCCGACAAGGCCCAGGTCACCGCGATGGTGACCCGCCTGCTGCGGCTCGCGGAGCCCCCGAGGCCGGCCGACGCGGCGGACGCCCTCGCGCTCGCCATCTGCCACATCTGGCGCGCCCCGGCGATACAGCGCCTCCAGCAGGCCCGCGCCCGCGCCGGTGCCGCCCGCGGCCCCGCCGCGCGAGCCGTGCCTCCCGCGGGCCGCTCAGCGGCGCCGCGGCCGCCCGAGCGCCCCGCACCCACCACCCCACGCACCGCCGGAGCGGAGCCGGCCCCCCGCACCCCACGAAAGGCCCACGGATGATCGCCTTCGTCAGCGGCCCCGTCGCCACGCTCGCCCCGGACACCGCGGTGGTGGAGGTCGGGGGCCTCGGCATCGCCGTCCAGTGCACCCCCGACACGCTCTCCACGCTCCGTGTCGGCGCGCACGCCAAGCTGGCCACCTCGCTCGTGGTGCGCGAGGACTCCCTCACCCTGTACGGCTTCGCCGACGACGACGAGCGGGGGACCTTCGAGCTGCTGCAGACGGCGAGCGGGGTGGGGCCCCGCCTGGCCCAGGCCATGCTCGCCGTGCACAGCCCCGACGCGCTGCGCAGGGCCGTGGCCACCGGCGACGAGAAGGCACTCACGGCCGTTCCCGGCATCGGCAAGAAGGGCGCCCAGAAGCTCCTGCTGGAGCTGAAGGACCGGCTGGGCGCGCCTGTCGGCTCCGTGTCCCGCGCTGCCGCCCCGGCCGCCACCGGCTGGCGCGATCAGGTGCACGCCGCCCTGATCGGACTGGGCTACGCCGGCCGCGAGGCGGACGAGGCCGTGGTGTCCATCACCCCCCAGGCCGAGGCCGCCGGGGCCACCCCCGAGGTGGGTCCGCTCCTGAAGGCCGCCCTCCAGACCCTGAACCGCACCCGGTGATCCGGCGACGCCGCGGGCCCGTGCCCGCGCCGCACCGCAGCGGTACGGGCACGGGCGCAGGCACGCCGGAGCCGCACCGACGCATGCCCGTGCCGCCCGGCGGACAGGCGCCCCTACACGCGCCGGCGCCCCTGCGCCGGTGCACGACCGCAGGCCCTGAGGGCGCTCCCGGCTCCCGGCCGGCCGCCCACGCCGACCCGTACGACCCCGCGAGGCTCACCGCATGAACTGGGACGACGACACGACCAGCGGCCCGCCCACCGCTCCCGCCGCCCCCGGCGGGGAGGACCGGCTCGTCGGGGCGTTCGCCGACGGCGAAGACCAGGCCGTCGAAGCCGCGCTGCGCCCCAAGGACCTCGGCGAGTTCATCGGCCAGGAGAAGGTCCGCGAGCAGCTCGACCTGGTGCTGCGCGCCGCACGCGCGCGCGGGGCCACCGCCGACCACGTCCTCCTCTCAGGCGCCCCCGGCCTCGGCAAGACCACCCTCTCCATGATCATCGCCGCCGAGATGGGCGCCCCGATCCGGATCACCAGCGGGCCCGCCATCCAGCACGCCGGCGACCTCGCCGCGATCCTCTCCTCGCTACAGGAGGGCGAGGTGCTCTTCCTCGACGAGATCCACCGGATGTCGCGGCCCGCCGAGGAGATGCTCTACATGGCCATGGAGGACTTCCGGGTCGACGTGATCGTCGGCAAGGGCCCCGGCGCCACCGCCATCCCGCTCGACCTGCCGCCGTTCACCCTGGTCGGCGCCACCACCCGGGCGGGCCTGCTGCCGCCCCCGCTGCGCGACCGCTTCGGGTTCACGGCCCACATGGAGTTCTACGAGCCCGCCGAGCTGGAGCGCGTCATCCACCGTTCGGCGCACCTGCTCGACGTGCACATCGAGGCCGACGGCGCCGCGGAGATCGCCGGCCGGTCCCGCGGCACGCCCCGCATCGCCAACCGCCTGCTGCGCCGCGTCCGCGACTACGCCCAGGTCAAGGCGGACGGGCTGATCACCCGCGAGGTGGCCGGGGCGGCCCTCGCCGTCTACGAGGTCGACGCGCGCGGCCTCGACCGCCTGGACCGCTCCGTGCTGGAGGCGCTGCTCAAGCTCTTCGGCGGCGGTCCCGTGGGCCTGTCCACACTCTCCGTGGCCGTGGGGGAGGAGCGCGAGACGGTGGAGGAGGTTGCCGAGCCGTTCCTGGTGCGGGAGGGCCTGCTCGCCCGCACGCCCCGTGGCCGGATCGCAACCCCGGCGGCCTGGGTCCATCTCGGCCTGACGCCCCCGCCGGGCTCTCCCGGAGGGCCCGGCGGAGGTGGGCAACAACACTTGTTCGGGCCATGACGGCGCGGACGGTCGCCACCTCAGGAACTGCGGTGCCATGCTGAGCGTTGTTCCATCCGTGCGGACTCGCCTAGACTCCGCCGATGCCGCCCCTGCGGGGCGGCGTGCCCACCCCCGACCCTGGCCGTCCAGTCGTGTGCGGCCGTATGAAGGAAGTTCCGACCCGTGAGTCTCGTGACCCTCCTCCCGTTCATCGTGCTCATCGGGGCCATGTTCCTGATGACGAGGTCCACCAAGCGCAAGCAGCAGCAGGCGGCCCAGATGCGGGACCACATGCAGCCCGGTTCCGGCGTTCGCACGATCGGCGGAATGTACGCCACCGTCAAGGAGGTCCACGAGGAGACGGTCCTCCTGGAGGTCGACGCCGGCACCCACGCGATCTTCGCGAAGAACGCCATCGCCACCGTCCTCGACGACGAGGAGTACAACCGCATCGTGCACGGTGCGGGGGACGCCCTCGACCTCGACACCCCGGTCGTTCCGGACGACGCGTCCTCCCTCACCGAGACCGGCGACGAGCCCGCCGGCTCGCGCGTCGACCTCGGCAAGAGCGAGCCGGCCGACGAGGAGCCCGCCCAGGCCGCCGGCACCACCGAGGCCGACAAGGACGACGCCCCCGAGGCCGACGAGAAGGCCCCGGCAGCGGAAGCCGCCGCCAAGGACGCCCCCAAGGCCGACGCCGCCTCCGCAGCCGACGAGGCGGAGCCGAAGAAGACCGAGGGCGAGTCCGAAGCGAAGTAGTCACGGCCGGGGACCGCGGAGCACCCGCTCGGACACCGCCGTCCCAGGACCGTCCGCACTTCGCGCGGCATCTCGACACCATGTCATGGCCGCCCGTGCGCTCCCCGCGCCGGGCGGCTGGGAGAGGGAGAACGAGAAGGTGGCATCACCCACAAGAGGCCGGCGGACGAGCGCCTCGGGTAAACCAGGCCGTGCCCTGGTCCTCATCCTCGTCGCGCTCGTCGCGCTCACCGGGGGGATGTTCCTGTCCGGGAACACCAAGCCCCGCCTGGGCATCGACCTCGCCGGTGGCACGAGCATCACGCTCCAGGCGAAGAGCACACCGGGCCAGAAGAACGCGGTCAACAAGACCAACATGGACACGGCCGTGAGCATCATCGAGCGCCGTGTCAACGGCCTCGGCGTCAGCGAGGCCGAGGTGCAGACGCAGGGCAGCAACAACATCATCGTCAACATTCCCCGCGGCACGAACTCCAAGCAGGCCCGTGAGCAGGTGGGCACCACCGCCCAGCTCTTCTTCCGCCCGGTGCTGACCCTGGCCAGCGGCGCGCCCGCGCCCAAGCAGTCCGGCAGCCCCTCGCCCGGCGCCAGCACCAGCCCAAGCGCCGGCAGCTCCGCCTCCCCCGGCAAGACCGGCGGTGACGGCGGGCAGCAGGCCACCTCCTCCGGCTCCTCGGGCAGCCCCACCGCGAGCGGCTCGGGGTCCCCGCAGGGCAGGGCCGTCTCCCAGGCCCTCAAGGCCGACCCCACGCCGTCCTCGACGGACAACGCGTCCTCGGGGAAGGCGGCGGACACGCCTCCGCCGAGCCCGGCCCCCAGCGGCGCGGCCAGCGATCCCGCCATCGCGGCGCTCCAGGCCAAGTTCGAGAAGCTCGACTGCACCGACGCCGCCGTGCGCGCCAAGACCAGCGAGGCCGCCGCGAAGCCGGGCGACGCCACGGTCGCCTGCGGCAAGGACTCCCAGGGCCAGTGGCAGAAGTACGTGCTCGGCCCCGCCGCCGTCGCCGGCACCGACGTGAGCAAGGCCCAGGCGGTCTTCGACACCCAGGGCGCGTCGGGCTGGCAGGTCACGATGCAGTTCACCGGTAACGGCACCAAGAAGTTCGCCGACATCACCGGTGAGCTGGCGAAGAAGCAGTCGCCGCAGAACCAGTTCGCCATCGTCCTGGACGGCGAGGTCGTCTCCGACCCGTACGTGCGCGAGGCGCTGACCGGCGGAAACGCCGAGATCTCCGGCAACTTCAACCAGCAGTCGGCCCAGGACCTGGCCAACATGCTCTCCTACGGCGCGTTGCCGCTCTCCTTCAAGGAGGCGACCGTCACCACGGTCTCCCCGGCCCTCGGCGGCGAGCAGCTGCACGCCGGCCTGATCGCCGGCGCGATCGGCCTCGCGCTGGTCGTGCTCTACCTGGTGACCTACTACCGCGGCCTGTCGGCGATCGCCATCGCCTCGCTGCTGGTCTCCGCGGCCCTGACCTACACGATCATGGCGCTGCTCGGCCCGACCATCGGCTTCGCGCTGAACCTCCCCGCGGTCTGCGGTGCGATCGTCGCCATCGGTATCACGGCCGACTCGTTCATCGTGTTCTTCGAACGCATAAGGGACGGGATCCGCGAGGGCCGCACCCTGCGCCCCGCCGTCGAGCGGGCCTGGCCGCGCGCCCGGCGCACCATCCTGGTCTCCGACTTCGTGTCGTTCCTCGCCGCGGCCGTGCTCTTCATCGTCACGGTCGGCAAGGTGCAGGGCTTCGCGTTCACGCTCGGACTGACCACCGTCCTCGACGTGGTCGTCGTGTTCCTGTTCACCAAGCCGCTGATGACGATCCTGGCGCGCAGGAAGTTCTTCGCGAGCGGCCATTCCTGGTCGGGCCTCGATCCCAAACGGCTCGGTGTGAGACCACCGCTGCGCCGCTCCCGCCGCGCGAGCGCCCCCGTCGAGACGAAGGAGGCGTGAGATGTCTCGACTCGGAACTCTCGGCGCCCGGCTGCACCGAGGTGAGATCGGCTACGACTTCATCTCCAAGCGGAAGATCTGGTACAGCGTCTCCATCCTGATCACCATCACGGCCTTCGTCGGCCTGGTGGTGCGCGGGCTCAACATGAGCATCGACTTCCAGGGCGGTGCGGTCTTCACCACCCCGAAGACCAGCGTCTCGGTGAGCAGCGCGGAGCACTCCGCCGAGGAGGCCTCCGGCAAGGACGCGGTCGTCCAGAAGCTCGGCACCGGCGGCCTGCGCATCCAGGTCAGCGGGATCGACACCGGCAAGTCCGACCAGATCAAGGACAAGCTGGCCACCGACCTCAAGGTGTCCTCGGACGCCGTCAACGCCGACCTGGTCGGACCGAGCTGGGGCGAGACCATCGCCAACAAGGCGTGGACCGGCCTCGGCATCTTCATGGTGCTCGTCGTGATCTACCTGGCGATCGCGTTCGAGTGGCGGATGGCGGTGGCGGCCCTGGTCGCCCTCATCCACGACATCACCATCACGGTCGGTGTCTACGCCCTCGTCGGATTCGAGGTCTCGCCGGGTACGGTCATCGGCCTGCTGACCATCCTCGGTTACTCGCTGTACGACACGGTGGTGGTCTTCGACGGGCTCAGGGAGAGCTCGAAGGACATCCTCAAGCAGAACCGCTTTACCTACAGCGAGATCGCCAACCGGTCGATCAACGGCACCCTGGTGCGTTCCATCAACACCACGGTCGTCGCGCTGCTGCCGGTCGCCGGCCTGCTGTTCATCGGCGGCGGCCTGCTCGGCGCCGGCATGCTGAACGACATCTCGCTGTCCCTGTTCGTCGGTCTGGCCGCCGGTGCGTACTCGTCGATCTTCATCGCGACGCCGCTGGTCACCGATCTCAAGGAGCGGGAGCAGCCGCTGAGGAATCTGAGGAAGCGCGTGCTGGCCAAGCGGGCCGCGGCGGCCGCCAAGGGCGAGTCCCTCGGATCGCCGGTCCCGGAGCCCGACGAGCCGCAGGACATGGAGCCGGAGGACGCCGCACCCGCCGTGGTCGGGCAGCGCGTCCAGCCCACGTCCCGCAACCGCGGCCGTGGCCGTCCCTCGGGGAAGCGCCGATGACCGACGTGGGGACCCGCACCCAGACGGGGGAGACCGTGCCGACCGACGTCCGGGACCTGCTGCTCAGCCGCATCCGGGATGTCCCGGACTACCCGGAGCCGGGGGTGCTCTTCAAGGACATCACCCCGCTCCTGGCCGACCCCGCGGCCTTCGGCGCGCTCACGGACGCGCTCGCCGAGCTCACCGTCCGCCACGGAGCCACCAAGGTGGTCGGCCTGGAGGCGCGGGGCTTCATCCTGGGCGCGCCCGTCGCGGTCAGGGCGGGCCTCGGCTTCGTGCCCGTCCGGAAGGCCGGAAAGCTGCCCGGCGCGACCCTCGGGCAGTCGTACGACCTCGAGTACGGCTCGGCCGAGATCGAGGTGCACGCCGAGGACCTGTCCGAGGGCGACCGGGTGATGATCATCGACGACGTGCTGGCCACCGGTGGCACCGCCGAGGCATCGGTGCAGCTCATCCGCCGCGCCGGCGCCGAGGTCGCGGGCCTCGCCATACTGATGGAGCTGGGTTTCCTCGGCGGGCGTGCCCGTGTCGAGCCGTCGCTCGCGGGCGCGCCCCTGGAGGCGCTCATCACACTCTGACGGCGGAGCGCGCACCCGCCACGCGCGAGGCGCGGGGAGGAACGCGGCAGCGCCCCGCACCAACCTGGGCGGGCCTGGAGGAATCCGGCGCCCGCCTTCGGTGTTTTTCAGCCAGAGAGTCGGCTACATGGACCAAGACGAGCCAAAGTCCCAAGATGGCTACCATGGGCTATCCGGGGCCCGACCGGTGGACCCGGACCGCGCACGAGGAGCGCCCTTGCCAGACGAGGCCCAGCCACTTGCCGCCGCGCCCGATCAGCAGGCCGACCGGGCTGCCGCGTCCGCATCCGCCCCTGCTCGCCCCGTGTCACACGCGTCCCACGGGCCGCAGGCGTCCAGTGACCGGGCGGCAGAAGAGTCGCGCTCCGCGCCCGCCGAGCCGCGCTCCGCGCCCGCCGAGCCGCGCTCCGCGCCCGCCGAGCGGCCGCAGCAGAACGCCAGCGGGCCGGCGAGCTCCACCCCTGCCACCCGCGCGGGGGCCGGCGCCGGCACCGGACGGCCTCCGACGGCCCCGGCCCGCCCACCGGCCGCCACACCCGCCGGGCGCCCCACCACGGGCCAGCCACCGCGCTCCGGCTCGTCCAATCGCGTGCGCGCCCGGCTCGCGCGCCTCGGAGTGCAGCGCTCGAACCCGTACAACCCCGTCCTGGAGCCGCTCCTGCGGATAGTGCGCAGCAACGATCCCAAGATCGAGACGGCCACGCTCCGCCAGGTCGAGCGCGCCTACCAGGTCGCCGAGCGGTGGCACCGCGGCCAGAAGCGCAAGAGCGGTGACCCGTACATCACCCACCCGCTCGCCGTGACCACCATCCTCGCCGAGCTGGGCATGGACCCGGCGACCCTGATGGCCGGGCTGCTGCACGACACCGTCGAGGACACCGAGTACGGCCTCGACACCCTCCGCCGCGACTTCGGCGAGCAGGTCGCGCTGCTCGTGGACGGCGTCACCAAGCTGGACAAGGTCAAGTTCGGCGAGGCAGCGCAGGCGGAGACGGTGCGCAAGATGGTCGTCGCCATGGCCAAGGACCCCCGCGTCCTGGTGATCAAACTCGCGGACCGCCTGCACAACATGCGCACGATGCGCTACCTGAAGCGTGAGAAGCAGGAGAAGAAGGCCCGCGAAACGCTGGAGATCTACGCGCCGCTCGCCCACCGGCTGGGCATGAACACCATCAAGTGGGAGCTGGAGGACCTGGCCTTCGCCATCCTCTATCCCAAGATGTACGACGAAATCGTCCGGCTGGTGGCGGAGCGCGCGCCGAAGCGGGACGAGTACCTGGCCATAGTGACCGACGAGGTGCAGGCCGACCTGCGGGCCGCCCGCATCAAGGCCACCGTCACCGGCCGCCCGAAGCACTACTACAGCGTCTACCAGAAGATGATCGTCCGCGGCCGGGACTTCGCGGAGATCTACGACCTGGTGGGCATCCGCGTCCTGGTCGACACGGTCCGCGACTGCTACGCCGCGCTGGGCACCGTGCACGCCCGCTGGAACCCGGTCCCCGGCCGGTTCAAGGACTACATCGCGATGCCCAAGTTCAACATGTACCAGTCCCTGCACACCACGGTCATCGGCCCCAACGGCAAGCCCGTGGAGCTCCAGATCCGCACCTTCGACATGCACCGCAGGGCCGAGTACGGCATCGCCGCGCACTGGAAGTACAAGCAGGAGGCGGTGGCCGGCGCCTCCAAGGTCCGCACCGACGTGCCCAAGGGGTCCAGCCGCACCAGCAAGGGCGGCCGCGGCGGCCGCGACGCCGACGCGGTCAACGACATGGCGTGGCTGCGGCAGCTCCTCGACTGGCAGAAGGAGACCGAGGACCCCAGCGAGTTCCTGGAGTCGCTGCGCTTCGACCTCTCCCGCAACGAGGTCTTCGTCTTCACCCCCAAGGGTGATGTGATAGCGCTTCCCGCGGGCGCCACGCCGGTCGACTTCGCCTACGCGGTGCACACCGAGGTGGGCCACCGCACGATAGGCGCCCGGGTCAACGGGCGCCTCGTGCCCCTGGAGTCCACGCTCGACAACGGCGACCTGGTGGAGGTCTTCACCTCCAAGGCCGCCGGCGCGGGACCGTCCCGTGACTGGCTGAGCTTCGTCAAGTCGCCGCGCGCCCGGAACAAGATCCGTGCCTGGTTCTCCAAGGAGCGCCGCGAGGAGGCCATAGAGCAGGGCAAGGACGCCATCGCGCGGGCGATGCGGAAGCAGAACCTCCCCATCCAGCGCATCCTCACCGGCGACTCCCTGGTCACCCTGGCGCACGAGATGCGCTACCCGGACATCTCCGCGCTCTACGCGGCGATCGGCGAGGGCCATGTCACCGCGCAGAACGTCGTCCACAAGCTCGTCCAGGCCGTCGGCGGCGAGGACGCGGCCAACGAGGACATCGCCGAGGGCGCCCCGCCGTCCCGCGGCCGGGGCCGCAAGCGCCGCTCCAACGACCCCGGGGTCGTGGTCAAGGGCGTCGACGACGTCTGGGTCAAGCTGGCCCGCTGCTGTACGCCCGTCCCCGGCGACCCGATCATCGGCTTCGTCACCCGCGGCAACGGCGTCTCGGTGCACCGCGCGGACTGCGTGAACGTGGACTCCCTCTCCCGGCAGCCGGAGCGGATCCTGGACGTGGAGTGGGCGCCCACCCAGTCGTCGGTGTTCCTGGTGGCCATCCAGGTCGAGGCGCTGGACCGCTCCCGGCTGCTCTCGGACGTCACCCGGGTGCTGTCCGACCAGCACGTGAACATCCTCTCCGCGGCCGTCCAGACCTCGCGCGACCGGGTGGCCACGTCCCGCTTCACCTTCGAGATGGGCGACCCCAAGCACCTGGGCCACGTCCTGAAGGCGGTTCGCGGCGTGGAGGGTGTCTACGACGTCTACCGGGTGACATCGGCGCGCAGGCCGTCGTAGGTTCGGCACGCTGGTCGTCGTGGGTTCGGCAGGCGGGTCGTCGTAGGACACCGGCGGGCCCTTATGGGGGGCGTGAAGAGGAAGGGCGAGGGGATGCGGGCCGGAGGAGGGGAACCGGTGCGGGGATGAGCGATCAGGAACGGGGGACGGGGGAACCGCGGCTGATAGCCGACCGCTACCAGCCGCTGCGCCTCCTGGGCCGCGGCAGCATGGGCTCGGTGTACGAGGCCCTGGACACCCGGCTCGACCGGCGCGTGGCCGTCAAGTTGCTGACGGCCGTGGAGGGGCTCGGCGAGGAGAACGAGTCACTTCAGAGGTTCGTGCGCGAGGTGCGCGCGCTCGCCCGCATCGACCACCCGGGCGTCGTGACGCTGCATGACGCCGGGGTCGACGAGGGCGTCCCCTACCTCGTCATGCAGGTGCTCGACGGAATGAGCCTGGCCCACCTCGTGGAGCGCGCGGGCCCGCTGGAGCCCTCGGTGGTGGCCTGCGTGGCCGACGGTGCGGCCCGTGCCCTGGCGGAGGCCGACAGGGCGGGCGTGCACCACCGCGACGTCAAACCGTCGAACATCAGCGTCACCGGATCGGGGCGGGTCGTCCTCCAGGACTTCGGCCTGGCACGGCTGGTGGGCGAGGCGGCGATCACCAGGACCGGCGCGCTCGTGGGCACGCCGCAGTTCATGGCTCCCGAGGTGATGCGCGGCGGGCCTCCCAGCCTGGGCGCCGACCTCTACAGCCTGGGCGGCTGCATGTACTTCATGCTCACCGGCGAACTGCCCTTCGGGGACACCAGGGACATGGGAGCGGTGGTGGAGCGTGCCCTCGGAGAGGGCGTTCCGCGCCTGGCCGCCTCCGGCACGTCGGACGGCCAGAGCGTGGTGATCCGCCTCGTCGAGCGCCTGTGCAGCCAGGACCCCGCCGGGCGGCCCGAGGCCGCCGACCTGCTGCGGGACCTGGACGGGCTCGCGGAGGACGGGCAGGCGCTGCTCGCGGAACGGCTCGGCGGGGTGCTGCGCGACGATGCCGTGGACGGTGCGGGCGAGCCGCGGTCCGTCCCCTACATCGCCCGCTCTGGGCCTCCCTACGGCGGTCCGCTCCCCGGGCCGTCCGCGGAGGGGAATCCCTGGGCGTCCCTGACCGTGCGGCCGGACGGGCCCACCCAGGTGTCGAGCTCCCTGGGCCGCGCCGGGATGGACGTCCTGCCGTCCCTGTCCAACGCCACCCGCTATCTGGCTCTGAGCGCCATGACCGCGGACAGTGCCCTGTCGCGTCAGCGGGAGGCAGTGAACCTCGTGCTGCGGGGAGCGCTCCAGGAGGCGGCCGAGATGTTCTCGGTGATCGTCCCGGTGTGCCTGTCCGCCCTCGGGCCGGACCATCCGACCACGCTCACCAGCCAGTACTGGCAGGGCGTGTGCCTGGCCCGGCTGGGTGCCGGGGCCGAGGCGGTGGACCTCTTCTCCCGCGTGAACCGCCAGGTCGACGAGCTGAGGAGCAACGTCGGTGACTGAGATCGTCGTGCGCGTCGCCGGCCCGTCGCCGGAGGAGGACACGGAGGACGCCCTGCGCTCGCTCCTGCTGTGGGTGAGGCAGGACGAGAACGTCCCCGCGGGCGTGCGCGGCCGTATCGCCGCGGGGGAGGAGCCGCCGGCCGGGAGCATGGGCGCGGTGCTCGACCTGGTCGAGTTCGCCGTCGGCAGCGGGATCTCGGCGGCGGCACTCGTGGTGTCCGTCCTCCAGTGGCGCGACGGGCGCCGCCGGGCCCCCGCCGTCATCCTGCGCCGCGGCGAGGTGGAGGTCCTGCTGCCGGAGGGCCTGGCGAACGACACCGCGGCGCTGACGCGGATCGTCGCCGTCCTCGACGGCGAGGACCCGCCGGCCCCTGCCGCCGCACGGGACACCGCGGACGGGCCCCCGCTCGTGGAGCCCCCCGCACAGCCCGCCGGGACGCCGGCGCAGGACGGGGCGGTCGATGGCCGCACTCCCTGACACCGACCACTCCCGGGCCGTGCTCATCGGCACCGCCTCGTACCGGTACATGCCGCAACTGCCCGCCGTCGAGGCGAACGTGGTGGATCTCGCCGCCGAGCTGTGCGACGCGACCGTCTGGGGTCTGCCCGTGCAGCACTGCACCGTGGTGACCGATCCGCAGAACCCCTCCGAGATGCTCGACCCCGTGCACCAGGCGGGTGAGGAGGCCACCGACACGCTCGTCGTGTACTACTCGGGCCACGGCATGCGCGACCAGGACTCCGCGGACCTCTACCTGGCCCTGGGCGGCTCGCGCGACAACGTCGGCTACACGGCCGTCGCCTACCAGCACCTCAGGACGGCACTGCGGACAGCCCGGGCCAGCCGCAAGATCGTCGTACTCGACTGCTGCTTCAGCGGCCGGGCCGCACGGACCCTCGCCGGGGCCAAGGAGGTGCTCGCGGCGGAGGCGGCCGTCGACGGGGCCTACGTGCTGACGGCGTCACCGCGCGACCGGCTGGCCCTGGCGCCCGACGGCGAACGCCACACCGCGTTCACCGGGGAACTGCTGCGGGTGCTCAGGTTCGGGGTGCACGGCGCCCCCGACCTGATCGATCTGGACACCCTCTACCGCGTGCTGCACGAACGCCTGCGGTCCAAGAACCGTCCCACGCCCCAGCGCTCCGAGGAGAACGGAGTGGGCAGGCTCGCGATGATCCGCAACAAGGCGCGCGCGGCCCGCCGCGCCCCGGCCGGTCCCGTCCTCGCGGCCGAGGTGCGGTCCGCCATGGTCTCCACCGGGCTCAACGTCGCGCGCATGCTGCGCGAGAACGGCAACACCCGAGACGCACTGAACATACTCCGCCTCGCCCTCAGGGAGCAGTCGTCCCAGGGGCAGGGCGGCCTTCTCGCCGTCCAGTTGGAGCTCTCGGAAGTGCTCGCGGACACCGGGCAGGTCCACGAGGCCATCGAGGTGCTGGAGCTGGCCTTCCAGCACGTCCACAAGGTGTACGGACCGGAGGCCCTGCTCGTCTGCCGCAGGCTCGCCGACCTGCTTCAGGAGTCCGGCAACCACATCCAGGCCTGCGAGGTCCTCAAGCACGCCCTGAGCCTCGCCGACAACGACCTCCGCACCAGGCCGTAGCGCGCTTCCAACATGCACCGGCCGCCGGGCCGGGGCCCGGCGGCCGGTGCCGCATCCTGCCGTCCTGGGGGCGGATCAGCCGCCGAACTCCCGAAGACCCTTGAGCGCCTGGTCCAGCAGGGCCTGGCGCCCCGCGAGCTCCTGCTCCAGCTTGTCCGCCCTGGAGGTGTTGCCGGCGGCGCGGGCGGCGTCGATCTGCCCGCGCAGCTTGTCCACGGCGGCCTGGAGCTGACCGGTCAGGCCCTCGGCACGCGCGCGTGCCTCCGGATTCGTGCGCCGCCACTCGGCGTCCTCGGAGTCCTGCATGGCCCGCTCCACCGCGTGCATCCGACCCTCCACCTTGGCCCGTGCGTCGCGCGGCACGTGGCCGATGGCCTCCCAGCGCTCGTTGAGCGCGCGGAAGGCCGCGCGGGCCGCCTTCAGGTCGGTGACCGGGACGAGGCGCTCGGCCTCCTCGGCCAGCTCCTCCTTGAGCTTGAGGTTCTCCGTCTGCTCGGCGTCCCGCTCCGCGAAGACCGCGCTGCGTGCCGCGAAGAACACGTCCTGCGCACCGCGGAAGCGGTTCCACAGGTCGTCCTCGTGCTCACGCTGCGCGCGGCCCGCCGCCTTCCAGTCCGCCATCAGCTCGCGGTAACGGGCCGCGGTGGCGCCCCAGTCGGTCGAGTCCGACAGCGACTCGGCCTCGGCGACCAGCCGCTCCTTGGTCCTGCGGGCCTCCTCGCGCTGCGCGTCCAGGGAGGCGAAGTGCGCCTTGCGGCGCTTGGAGAACGCCGACCTGGCGTGGGAGAAGCGGTGCCACAGCTCGTCGTCCGACTTGCGGTCCAGCCGCGGCAGCCCCTTCCAGGTGTCGACCAGGGAGCGCAGCCGCTCGCCGGCGGCCCGCCACTGCTCGCTCTGCGCCAGCTCCTCGGCCTCCACGACCAGCGCTTCCTTGGACTGGCGGGCCTCGTCGGACTGCCGCGCACGCTGCGCCTTGCGCTCCTCACGGCGCGCCTCGACCTGATCGCCCAGTGTGGTCAGCCGGGCCCGCAGGGCCTCCAGGTCGCCCACCGAGTTGTGCGCTTCCACCTGCTCGCGCAGGTGGTCGATGGCGGCCCCCGCGTCCTTGGCGGACAGGTCGGTCGTCTGCACCCGGCGTTCGAGGAGGCCGATCTCCACGACCAGGCCCTCATACTTGCGCTCGAAATAGGCCAGCGCTTCCTCGGGGGAGCCCGCCTGCCATGAACCGACGACCTTCTCGCCGTCGGCCGTACGCACGTACACGGTCCCCGCCTCGTCGACGCGGCCCCACGGGTCGCTGCTCACAGCGCCTCCTCCACATGATGCGCGCCAAGGCCCTGACGGCCCCCCGGCATCTTCCACAGTTTCGTCACGGCCAATCTAGGCGAACCGCAGGGCGGCTGTCCGCATCCAGCGCGACCGAAATTTCGCACTTGGTGCTCAGGATTTCTGCACGGTCGCCTTGTTGATGACCACCGTGGCATTCGGCGCGCCGTCGCCCTGGCCGGTGCTCTCCCCGGCCTTGGCGATTTTCGTCAGCACCTTCATGCCGTCCTTGGAAAGCGTCCCGAACGGTGTGTAGTAGGGCGGCAACTGGCTGTCCTGGAAGACCAGGAAGAACTGGCTGCCGCCGCTGTTCTTGCCCTGTTTCGTCTGCGGGTTGTACTGATTGGCCATGGCGACCGTGCCGGCCGGGTAGACGTTGCCCTTCAGGCGCGTGTCCTTCAGGTCCTCGTCGGGAATCGTGTAGCCCGGACCGCCGGTGCCGTTCCCCTTCGGGTCGCCGCACTGCAGCACGTAGATACCGGATGTGGTGAGCCGGTGACACTTCGTGTGGTCGAAGTACCCCTTCTTCGCGAGGAAGTCGAAGGAATTCACCGTGTGGGGAACCTTCGACGCCGCCATGCTGATCGGCATGTCACCGCAGGTGGTCTTGAGATCCATGGTGTAGGTGGCCGACTTGTCGATGGTGATCGCCGGCTCCTTCTTGAAGCTCAGGTTCTTCACCGTGCCCTTGGCGGGCTTCTCGCAGGGGTCGGGCGCCTTGCTGGGGGAGGGCGGCGCGCTCGGCTCGGCGCCCGCGGCGCTCTTCTTCGTCGAGCCGCTGCCGAAGCCGTCGGTCGCCCAGGCCCCCGCACCGATGGCCACGACCACCACGACACCCGCGGCGATCGCCGCGTTGCGCCTCCGTGCCTTGAGCCGTGCGCTCTCCCGCCGCTGCTGCTGCCGCAAGAACTTCTCCCGGGCGAGCTGCCGCCGCCGCTGATCGCTGCTGACCACCGGTGTCTCTCCTCGTACGTCTCGAATAGCTGACCGTGTCCGTTCGTGTGCCCGTACCGTATATGGGTTCGCTGTGTAAACGGCAGCGCCGGTAGGCTCTGACTCTGCCGCGGCGGGCGCCCAGGGGGCGCCCCGTGGCTTCCGCACAGGACGCACAGGACGAGAAGCGAAGGACGATCGTGCTCATTGCCGGGTTCCCCGCCGGGGCTTGGGGCACCAACTGCTACCTGGTCGCTCCCGCCGCGGGTGAGGAGTGCGTGATCATCGACCCGGGCCACCAGGCCACCGAGGGCGTCGAGGCGGCCATGGAGAAGCATCGGCTCAAGCCCGTCGCCGTCGTCCTCACCCACGGCCACATCGACCACGTCGCCTCGGTCGTCCCGGTCTGCGGCGCCCACGGCGTGCCCGCCTGGATCCACCCCGAGGACCGCTACATGATGAGCGACCCGGAGAAGGGCCTCGGCCGTTCCATCGGGATGCCGCTGATGGGCGAGCTGACCGTGGGCGAGCCCGACGACGTCCGCGAGCTGGCCGAGGGCACCGCCCTCTCCCTGGCCGGCCTGGAGTTCACCGTCTCCCACGCGCCCGGCCATACCAAGGGGTCGGTGACCTTCCGGACGCCCGAGGCCGCGGACGTTCCGCAGGTGCTCTTCTCGGGCGACCTGCTGTTCGCCGGCTCCATCGGACGCACCGACCTGCCCGGCGGCAGCCACGCCGAGCTCCTCGAGTCGCTGGCCCGTGTGTGCCTCCCGCTCGACGACTCGACCGTGGTGCTGTCGGGGCACGGTCCCCAGACGACCATCGGCCAGGAGCGCGCCGCCAACCCGTATCTGCGACAGGTGGCCCAAGGCCCGGGAGCGGCACCGACCGCCGCTCCCCGACGAGGAATGTGACGACTCTTCTCCGTGAGCACCTTCAAGGCCCCCAAGGGCACCTACGACCTGCTTCCGCCGGACTCGGCCGCCTATCTCGCCGTCCGTGAGGCATTCTCCGCGCCGCTGCGGAACTCCGGCTACGACTACATCGAGACGCCCGGCTTCGAGAACGTCGAGCTCTTCGCGCGCGGTGTCGGCGAGTCCACCGACATCGTCACCAAGGAGATGTACGCCTTCGAGACCAAGGGCGGCGACCGGCTCGCGCTGCGCCCCGAAGGCACCGCCTCCGTGCTCCGCGCCGCCCTGGAGGCGAACCTCCACAAGGCGGGCAACCTCCCCGTGAAGCTCTGGTACTCGGGCTCCTACTACCGCTACGAGCGCCCGCAGAAGGGCCGCTACCGCCACTTCTCCCAGGTCGGCGCCGAGGCCATCGGCGCCGAGGACCCCGCGCTCGACGCCGAGCTGATCATCCTCGCCGACCAGGCCTACCGCAGCCTGGGCCTGACGAACTTCCGGATCCTGCTGAACTCCCTCGGCGACCGCGAGTGCCGCCCGGTCTACCGCACGGCCCTCCAGGACTTCCTGCGCGGCCTCGACCTGGACGAGGACACCAGGCGGCGGGTCGACATCAACCCCCTGCGGGTCCTCGACGACAAGCGCCCCCAGGTGCAGGAGCAGCTCACCGGCGCCCCGCTGCTGCGCGACTACCTCTGCGACGCCTGCAAGGCGTACCACGAGCAGGTGCGCGAGCTGATCACCGCGGCAGGCGTGCGCTACGAGGACGATCCCCGGCTGGTCCGCGGGCTCGACTACTACACCCGCACCACCTTCGAGTTCGTCCACGGCGGCCTCGGCTCGCAGTCGGCGGTGGGCGGCGGCGGGCGCTACGACGGCCTGTCCGAGATGCTCGGAGGGCCCGCGCTGCCGTCGGTCGGCTGGGCACTCGGCGTCGACCGCACCGTGCTCGCCCTGCAGGCCGAGGGCGTCGAGCTCGGCCTCCCCGCCACCACCAGCGTCTTCGCGGTGCCGCTCGGCGAGGAGGCGAGGCGCGTGCTCTTCGCCACGATCACGGAGTTGCGCAGGGCGGGCATCGCGACCGACTTCGCGTTCGGCGGCCGGGGCCTCAAGGGCGCGATGAAGGCCGCCAACCGCTCGGGCGCCCGCTACGTGCTGGTAGCGGGCGAGCGGGACCTCTCCGAGGGCGTGGTGCAGCTCAAGGAGATGGAGTCCGGCGACCAGCGGCCCGTCGCGCTGGACGCGGTCGTGGACGAGCTGAAGGCACTGCTCGGCTGAGAGACGTTCCCGACCGCGCCGTCCGAGCGGGGCGGCGCGGTCGGGACGGCCCCCTCATGGCTGAACGGCTCCTCATGGCTGAGTGGTCATGGTCGTGCACACGTACTTATCCACAAGCAACGGTGGACCGGTGCCCTCGTACGGCACAATGGCTGCGGCCAGGTTCCCCTCTCCCCAGCGATGGAACGGCGTGATGACCAAAACGACGACCACAGTCAGGGACGACACATCCCCTGCCCAGGACGACGGCTCGGAGCCCGGGACCTCGCGCAGCCTCGGCGGCAGCCGGGCCTTCGCGCTGCTCCTGGTGATCACCGGAGCGGCCGGTCTGCTTGCGAGCTGGGTCATCACGCTCGACAAGTTCAAGATCCTGGAAGCCAAGGTCGCCGGGCACACCTTCACCCCCTCGTGCAGCCTCAACCCCGTGGTCTCCTGCGGCAGCGTGATGGAGAGCAAGCAGGCCGCGGCCTTCGGCTTCCCCAACCCGATGCTCGGCCTCGCCGCCTACGCCGTCGTGATAGGCGTGGGCATGAGCCTGCTGGGCCGCGCGCGCTTCCCGCGCTGGTACTGGCTCACCTTCAACGCGGGCACGCTCTTCGGCGTCGGGTTCTGCACCTGGCTGCAGTTCCAGTCCCTGTACCGGATCAACGCCCTGTGCCTGTGGTGCTCCCTCGCCTGGGTCGCCACGATCACCATGTTCTGGTACGTGACGTCCTTCAACGTCCGCAGCGGCTACCTGCCGGCGCCGCGCTGGACGCGGAGCTTCTTCAGCGAGTTCACCTGGGTCGTGCCGGTGCTGCACATCGGCATCATCGGCATGCTGGTGCTGACCCGCTGGTGGGACTTCTGGACCGGCTGACGGTCCGACCGCATGTCCGGCCGGGCGACGGTCTGCCCGGCAGGGGCCTCCACCCGGCGGGTTCCCGGCGCGGCAGGAGATGTCGGCGGGGTGACATAGGCTTCAAGACGTGGAGCCCGACCTGTTCACCGCCGCCGCCGAGGAGCGTCAGGAGAAGGATCCGGCCAGCAGCCCGCTGGCCGTCCGGATGCGCCCTCGCACCCTCGACGAAGTCGTCGGCCAGCAGCATCTGCTGAAGCCCGGCTCGCCCCTGCGCCGACTCGTCGGCGAGGGCGGGGGCGGGCCCGCCGGGCCGTCCTCGGTGATCCTCTGGGGCCCGCCGGGCACCGGCAAGACGACCCTCGCCTACGTGGTCTCCCGGGCGACGAACAAGCGCTTCGTGGAGCTGTCCGCGATCACCGCCGGCGTCAAGGAAGTACGCGCCGTGATCGACGGCGCCCGCCGGGCGACCGGCGGCTTCGGCAAGGAGACCGTCCTCTTCCTGGACGAGATCCACCGCTTCAGCAAGGCCCAGCAGGACTCCCTGCTGCCCGCCGTGGAGAACCGCTGGGTCACCCTGATCGCCGCGACCACCGAGAACCCCTACTTCTCGGTGATCTCCCCCCTGCTCTCCCGCTCGCTGCTGCTCACCCTCGAACCCCTCACCGACGACGACATCGGCGGCCTGCTCCAGCGCGCCCTCACCGAGGAGCGCGGACTCGGCGGCGCGGTCGGACTGCCCGACGACGCCGCGGCCCACCTCCTGCGCATCGCCGGAGGGGACGCCCGCCGGGGCCTCACCGCCCTGGAGGCCGGAGCCGGCGCCGCGCTCTCCAAGGGGGAGCCGGAGATCACGCTCCAGACCCTGGAGGAGTCGGTCAACCGCGCCGCGGTCACCTACGACCGCGACGGCGACCAGCACTACGACGTCGCCAGCGCCCTCATCAAGTCCATCCGCGGCTCCGACGTGGACGCCGCGCTGCACTACCTGGCCCGGATGATCGAGGCGGGCGAGGACCCGCGGTTCATCGCGCGACGGCTGATGATCTCCGCCAGCGAGGACATCGGCCTCGCCGACCCCACGGCCCTGCCGACCGCGGTGGCCGCCGCCCAGGCCGTCGCCATGATCGGCTTCCCCGAGGCCGCCCTCACGCTCAGCCACGCCACGATCGCCCTGGCCCTCGCGCCCAAGTCGAACGCCGCCACCCTGGCCATCGGCGCCGCCATGGAGGACGTCCGCAAGGGCCTGGCGGGACCGGTCCCGATGCACCTGCGCGACGGTCACTACAAGGGCGCAGCCAAGCTGGGCCACGCCCAGGGGTACGTCTACCCGCACGACATACCCGGCGCCATCGCCGCCCAGCAGTACGCCCCGGACGCGATCAAGGACAAGCGCTACTACCAGCCCACGCGCTACGGCGCGGAGGCCCGGTACGCGGACGTCGTCGAGCGGGTGCGGGAGCGGCTGGCCGGGGAGCAGCAGGGCCAGAAGGACGCCTGATCCCCGGGTCCGCCCGGCCGTAGGGCGTGCCCGCCCGCATCGCACCCCTGCGGGCCTGCCCGTGGACCTGGTCGGGAACACCCCGGCGGACCCGGTAGACTGCCACGAAGCGCTGCGTCCCGTGTCCGGCCCAGGCCGGCTCACCAGAGCGGGACAGTCAGCCGGAGCCCCGCCCCCGGGCGGAGGACTCCAGGAGCGTCGCGCACCGGCGAACGGTGTCGCGGGCAGCCCATCACCCCCCTCAGGGGAGGTCGGTGGGCCACTCGCGTACTGCACGTATGTGCCCAGACAAGGGAAGCGGCTGCCCTGCGAGGCCGGCACACATCGCCTGCCCCACGGGGATTCCCGGTCTGCGGATGCGACCTCCCCTAACCCTGGTGAAGCCGATATCGCTCAGACAAGAGAGGTTTGGTTCGTGGCGAACCAGTCCCGCCCCAAGGTCAAGAAGTCGCGTGCCCTCGGCATCGCGCTGACCCCCAAGGCCGTGAAGTACTTCGAGGCCCGCCCCTACCCGCCGGGTGAGCACGGCCGCGGCCGCAAGCAGAACTCGGACTACAAGGTCCGGCTGCTGGAGAAGCAGCGCCTGCGCGCGCAGTACGACGTCTCCGAGCGCCAGCTCGTGCGCGCCTACGAGCGCGCCGCCAAGGTCCAGGGCAAGACCGGCGAGGCCCTGATCATCGAGCTCGAGCGCCGCCTCGACGCGCTCGTGCTGCGCTCCGGCATCGCGCGGACCATCTACCAGGCGCGCCAGATGGTCGTGCACGGCCACATCGAGGTCAACGGCAAGAAGGTCGACAAGCCCTCGTTCCGGGTCCGCCCGGACGACGTCGTCATGGTGCGCGAGCGCTCCCGCGAGAAGTCGCTCTTCCAGGTCTCCCGCGAGGGTGGCTTCGCGCCCGAGGGCGAGATCCCGCGCTACCTCCAGGTCAACCTGAAGGCGCTGGCGTTCCGCCTGGACCGCGACCCGAACCGCAAGGAGATCCCGGTCATCTGCGACGAGCAGCTCGTCGTCGAGTACTACGCCCGCTGACGCGGACGGACCCCGCGCCCAGGCGCACCGGCCCGCCGCCCACCCGCCGTCCCCGGACCGGCCGGGGGGCGGCGGGTCCGCGCTTTGACCGGGGCCTGCGCCGGGCTCGGCCGGTGGCACCCGCCGGGCGGCGCGCTCCACGCCCCGTGCCCGGCGAAATGCGGTGCGGAAGGGGCGCCGTGGCGCGATAGGCTCGGGAGACGACCTGCGCGGGCAGGTCTCCATGTCCAGCGCGATGTTCAGGGAGCGGTGCTGCGTGTCCGGTGGAGAGGTGGCCGGGATCCTGGTGGCCGTCTTCTGGGCGATCCTGGTGTCGTTCCTCGCCGTGGCGCTGGCGAGGCTGGCCCAGACGCTCAAGGCGACCACCAAGCTCGTCGCGGACGTGACCGAGCAGGCCGTGCCGCTGCTCTCCGAGGCATCCACCGCGGTGCGCTCCGCACAGACCCAGCTCGACCGGGTGGACGCCATCGCGACCGACGTCCAGGAGGTCACCTCCAACGCCTCGGCGCTCTCCACCACGGTCGCCTCGACGTTCGGCGGCCCCCTCGTGAAGGTCGCCGCGTTCGGCTACGGAGTGCGCCGGGCCCTCGGCCGCAAGAGCGCGGGACAGCAGGCCGGCGCGGCGGGTGGCAGGACCGAGCCGCCCGGGCGCGGCGTGATCGTGGGCCGGGCCGTGCCGACCGCCCGACGGGGAAAGCGGAAGAAGGACTGACGCTGCGATGTTCCGCCGTACGTTCTGGTTCACCGCGGGCGCCGCGGCCGGCGTGTGGGCCACCACCAAGGTCAACCGCAAGCTGAGGCAGCTCACCCCGGACAGCCTCGCGGCGCAGGCCGCGCACAAGGCCGTCGACGCGGGCCAGCGCCTCAGGGAGTTCGCGCTCGACGTCCGCGACGGCATGGCGCAGCGGGAAGAGGAGCTCGGCGAGGCCCTCGGCCTGGCCGACTCGCCCGACGGCCCGCCCGCCCGGATGCTGCCGGCCGCCAGGCGCCGCCCCGCCCTCGGCCCCGTCGGCAGGGCACCCGCCCACGAGCGCGGCGCCGCACCCGAGGCAGCGCCCCTGACCAACCACCCACCGCACGAGTCAACCCCCGGATACGCCGTCCGGCCAGAGCACACGGCGTACTCCCACGACCGGAATGAGGACCACTGATGGAGTCGGCTGAAATCCGCCGCCGCTGGTTGCGCTTCTTCGAAGAGCGCGGGCACAAGGTCGTGCCGTCGGCGTCGCTGATCGCGGACGACCCGACCCTCCTGCTGGTCCCCGCCGGCATGGTCCCCTTCAAGCCGTACTTCCTCGGCGAGACGGCCCCGCCCGCCCCGCGCGCCACCAGCGTGCAGAAGTGCGTGCGCACCCCTGACATCGAAGAGGTCGGCAAGACCACCCGGCACGGCACGTTCTTCCAGATGTGCGGCAACTTCTCGTTCGGGGACTACTTCAAGGAAGGCGCCATCACCTACGCCTGGGAGCTGCTCACCGCGCCCCAGGACAAGGGCGGCTACGGCCTGGACCCCGAGCGGCTGTGGATCACCGTCTACCTCGACGACGACGAGGCCGAGCGGATCTGGCGCGAGGTCGTCGGCGTCCCCGCCGAGCGCATCCAGCGCCTGGGCAAGAAGGACAACTTCTGGTCCATGGGCGTGCCCGGCCCGTGCGGGCCCTGCTCCGAGATCAACTACGACCGCGGCCCCGAGTTCGGCCCCGAGGGCGGCCCCGCCGTCAACGACGAGCGGTACGTGGAGATCTGGAACCTCGTCTTCATGCAGTACGCCCGCGGCGAGGGCACCAGCAAGGAGGACTTCGAGATCCTGGGCGACCTGCCCAGCAAGAACATCGACACCGGTCTCGGTCTGGAACGCCTCGCCATGATCCTCCAGGGCGTGCGGAACATGTACGAGATCGACACCTCCCGAGCCGTGATCGACAAGGCCACCGAGCTCACCGGACGCGCCTACGGCGAGGCCGAGGCGAGCGACGTCTCCCTGCGTGTCGTCTCCGACCACATGCGCGCCTCGGTGATGCTCATCGGCGACGGCGTCACGCCCGGCAACGAGGGCCGCGGCTACGTGCTGCGCCGCATCATGCGCCGCGCCATCCGCAACATGCGCCTGCTCGGCGCGAGCGGCCCGGTCGTCGGCGAACTCGTCGACGTGGTGATCAAGACCATGGGGGAGCAGTACCCCGAGCTGATCACCGAGCGCAAGCGGATCGAGACGGTCGCCCTCGCGGAGGAGGCCGCCTTCCTGAACACGCTCAGGTCCGGCACGACCATCCTGGACAACGCCGTGACGGAGGCGAAGGCCGCCGGTTCCGGCGTGCTCCCGGGCGACAAGGCGTTCCTGCTCCACGACACTTGGGGCTTCCCCATCGACCTCACCCTGGAGATGGCCGCCGAGCAGGGCCTTGCGGTCGACGAGGACGGCTTCCGGCGCCTGATGACGGAGCAGCGCGAGCGCGCCAAGGCCGACGCCCGGGCGAAGAAGACGGGCCACGCCGACCTCGGTGCCTACCGCTCCGTCGCCGACGCCGCCGGCAGCACCGACTTCACCGGCTACACCGCGTACGAGAACGAGGCCACCATCGTCGGCCTGATCGCCAACGGCGCCTCGTCGCCCGCCGCCGGCGAGGGCGACGAGGTCGAGGTCGTGCTGGACCGCAGCCCCTTCTACGCGGAGGGCGGCGGCCAGATCGGCGACACCGGCCGCATCCGGCTCGACACCGGCGCCGTGGTCGTCGTCAACGACGTGCAGAAGCCGGTGCCTGGCGTGCACGTCCACAAGGGCGTCGTCCAGGTCGGCGAGGTCACCGTCGGCGCGCCGGTGCTGGCCTCGATCGACGTGCACCGCCGCCGTGCCATCGCCCGGGCCCACTCCGCCACGCACCTCACCCACCAGGCGCTGCGCGACGCGCTCGGCCCGACGGCCGCACAGGCCGGCTCGGAGAACCAGCCGGGCCGGTTCCGCTTCGACTTCGGCTCGCCGTCCGCCGTGCCGGGCAGCGTGATGGTCGACGTCGAGCAGAAGATCAACGAGGTGCTCGCCCGCGACCTGGACGTCAGCGCCGAGATCATGGGCCTGGAGGAGGCGAGGCGCTCCGGCGCCATCGCGGAGTTCGGCGAGAAGTACGGCGAGAGGGTGCGCGTCGTCACCATCGGCGACTTCTCCAAGGAGCTGTGCGGCGGCACGCACGTGCACAACACCGCCCAGCTCGGCCTGGTGAAGCTGCTCGGCGAGTCGTCCATCGGCTCCGGCGTGCGGCGCATCGAGGCCCTGGTCGGCGTGGACGCGTACAACTTCCTCGCCCGCGAGCACACCGTCGTCGCCCAGCTCCAGGAGCTCCTCAAGGGCCGCCCGGAGGAGCTGCCCGAGAAGATCTCCGGCATGCTCGGCCGCCTCAAGGACGCCGAGAAGGAGATCGAGAAGTTCCGCGCGGAGAAGGTCCTCCAGGCCGCCGCGGGGCTCGCCGAGGGCGCCCGGGACGTGCGCGGCACCGCGCTCGTCACCGGCCAGGTCCCGGACGGCACCGGCGCCGACGACCTGCGCAGGCTGGTACTGGACGTGCGCGGCCGGCTGAACCAGTCCGGGCCGTCCGACCGCCCCGTGGTCGTCGCCCTGTTCTCCGTGGTGAACGACCGCCCGCTGACGGTGATCGCCACCGACGAGGCCGCCCGCGGCCGCGGCCTCAAGGCCGGCGACCTGGTCCGCGCCGCCGCCAAGACCCTCGGCGGGGGCGGCGGCGGCAAGCCGGACGTCGCCCAGGGCGGTGGCCAGAACCCGGCCGCCATCGGCGAGGCCGTCGCCGCGGTGGAGCGCCTCGTGGCCGAGACGGCATGAGGCGGACGGCACCCCTGACGGGCCACGGGCACACCGCGGCGCTCGCGCACCCGGCGCAGCCCGGGGCCCCCGCCGCGGTCGTGCCCGGTGCCCGGGTGGTGGCGGCGTGACCGCGGGCGGCGGTGCGGCCGAGGGCGGCATGCGCCGCGGCCGGCGCCTCGCGGTGGACGTCGGGGACGCCCGGATCGGGGTCGCCTCCTGCGACCCCGACGGGATCCTTGCCACCCCGGTGGAGACGGTCCCGGGTCGTGATGTCCCGGCCGCGCACCGAAGACTCGGGCAGCTCGTCGAGGAGTACGAGCCCATCGAGGTGCTCGTGGGGCTGCCGCGGTCCCTGAACGGCCGCGAGGGCCCGGCCGCGACGAAGGTCCGCGCCTTCGCCCGGCAGCTCGCCCGGACCGTCGCGCCGGTGCCCGTGCGGCTGGTGGACGAGCGGATGACCACGGTCACCGCCGGCCAGGGGCTGCGGGCGTCGGGCGTCTCGGCCAGGAAGGGCCGGTCCGTGATCGACCAGGCCGCGGCTGTGATCATCTTGCAGAACGCCCTGGAGATCGAGCGGTCCTCGGGTGAAGCGCCCGGGGAGGGCGTCGAAGCGGTGCCGTGATCGCGATACGGTAACGTTCCGCGCGATGTGCCGGGTGTTCGATTAGCTGACGCACAGCAGAAGAGGCGGACGGTACCGTGCCACGAGTGCCCGGCATCGGGACGTCTCGCGGCTCTAGGGGATCGATGACTGAGTATGGCCGGGGCCCAGGTTCCGAACCGTGGTACCCGGAGGACCCGCTCTACGGGGACGTCGGATACGACGGGCAGCAGGCCCCCACGGGCCAGGTTCCCTACGACGAGCAGCAGCCCGGGCAGTACCCGTACCAGGCGCAGCCGCAGTACTACCAGCAGCAGGCGCCACAGCACCCGCAGCAGCCGGATCCCTACGGCCAGGGCGGCTCCTACGACCAGTCCGGTGCCTATGACCAGACGGGGTCCTACGGCCAGTGGGGCACGGGCCAGCAGCCCCTTCCCGGCCAGTACCAGCCGGGGGGTCCCCAGGCGCCGGGCGCCCAGCAGGGCCACCCGCAGGCACCCGGCGGGTACGGTCACCCGCAGCAGATGCCCGGGCAGGCCTACGGGATACCGCCCGGACAGAACCCCGGCGCCGGACGGCCCGGGCAGGGCGGATACCCGGGCCAGGCGCCGGAGCAGTACCAGCAGCACGAGCAGGCCGGCTGGGACACCGGGCAGCACGGGCAGGTCCCGGGCGCCGGCGGTCCGGCCGACCCCTACGGCCAGCAGCCCCGCGGGCACCAGGGCCAGGAGCCCGATCCCTACGGCGCCCGCGGTGCCCGGCCGCCCGGCCGGCCGGCGGGGGCCATGCAGCCCGGCCCCGGCCGCCGCCCCGGTCCGGAGAACGAAGCGGACGCTCCCACCGACTGGGATCCCGGCCCGGACCAGGGCGAGCACGCCTTCTTCGCCGGCGGCGGCGATGACGATGACGATGACGACGACGGGCGCGCCGGCCGCGTGGGGCGGCGCGGCCGCGGGGATCGCCACGGCCGCGGCACAGGCCCGGGTAAGAAGCGCCGCAGCGGGGTCGCCTGCCTCGTGGTGGCCGTGGTCCTCGTCGGCGGTGTCGGCGGGGTGGGCTACCTCGGCTACCAGCTCTACGAGGACCACTTCGGTCCGCCTCCGGACTTCGCCGGCACCGGGTCCGGGGCGAACGTGACCGTCGAGATCCCCAAGGGCGCGGGCGGCTACACCATGGGGCAGCTGCTCAAGAAGAGCGGCGTCGTCAAGAGCGTCGACGCGTTCGTGAAGGCGCAGCAGGACAACCCCAAGGGCCAGACCATCCAGGACGGCGTGTACACGCTCAAGAAGCAGATGTCCGGCGAGAGCGCCGTCGCGCTGATGCTCGACCCGAAGAGCCACAACAGCCTGATCATCTCCGAGGGCCGGCGGAACGCCTGGGTCTACGACCAGATCGACAAGCGCCTCGGCCTCAAGGGCGGCACCACCGCGGCGGTGGCCAAGAAGGACTGGAAGCAGCTGGGCCTGCCCTCGTGGGCGCTCAACCACAAGAACCTCAAGGACCCGCTGGAGGGCTTCCTCTATCCGTCGAACTATCCGGTGGCCAAGGGCATGAAGCCCGAGGACATCCTCAAGCGGATGGTGACCATGGCCACGCAGCAGTACCAGGCGCAGGACCTCGACGCCCGGGCCAAGGAGCTGCATCTCGACGGCCCCTGGCAGGTGATAACGGTCGCGAGCCTGGTCCAGGCCGAGGGCAAGACCCACGACGACTTCCGCAAGATGGCCGAGGTCGTCTACAACCGCCTCAGCCTGGACAACAGGCAGACCTGGCAACGGCTCCAGTTCGACTCGACCTTCAACTACCTGAAGGGCCAGAGCAACATCGACATCAGCGAGTCGGAGATCAACAGCAACCACGACCCGTACAACACCTACACGCAGAAGGGCCTCCCGCCGGGACCGATCGGCAATCCCGGCTCGGAGGCGCTCGCCGCCACCCTCAATCCCACGCACGAGGGCTGGTTCTACTTCGTGGCGACGGACGGGATGAACAAGACCGAGTTCGCCAAGACCTACGCCGACTTCCAGAAGCTCAAGGAAAAGTTCAATGACCGCTCGGCCGGCAACTGACGCCCGCAGGGCGGCCGTTCTGGGCTCCCCGATCGCCCATTCGCTCTCGCCCGTGCTGCACCGCGCCGCCTACGCGCACCTCGGGCTCCGCGACTGGACGTACGACCGCTTCCAGGTGGACGAGGCGGGACTGCCCGGATTCCTCGCGGGGCTGGGCCCGCAGTGGGCGGGCCTGTCCCTGACGATGCCGCTCAAGCGGGCGGTCATCCCGCTGCTCGACGAGATCAGCGACACCGCCGCGGCCGTGGAGGCCGTCAACACGGTGGTGTTCACGGAGGACGGCCGCAAGGTCGGCGACAACACCGACATCCCCGGCATGATCGCGGCACTGCGGGAGCGCGGCATCGAGAAGGTCGAGTCCGCGGCGGTGCTCGGTGCGGGTGCCACGGCGTCCTCGGCGCTCGCGGCGCTGTCCCGGATCTGCTCCGGCGAGGTCGTCGCCTATGTGCGCAGCGAGGCGCGCGCCGCCGAGATGCGGCGCTGGGGCGCACGGCTGGGGGTCGCGGTCCGTACGGCCGGCTGGGCCGCGGCGGGCGAGGCGCTGGCCGCGCCGCTGGTGATCGCCACGACGCCCGCGGGGGCGGCCGATGCCCTGGCCGCGCAGGTGCCCGAGCGGGTGGGGACCCTCTTCGACGTCCTCTACGAGCCCTGGCCGACCGCTCTGGCCGAGCATTGGGCCGCGCACGGCGGCGCCGTCGTCGGGGGACTCGATCTCCTCGTGCACCAGGCCGTGCTCCAGGTCGAGCAGATGACGGGGCTGTCGCCGGCGCCGTTGGACGTGATGCGGGCGGCGGGGGAGCGAGCACTTACGGGGCCGTGAGGCCCCGGGGGTGCCCGTTTGTGGGGTACCGCTCCTTCTCCGGCCGGGTTGGCCGGCGGGCCCTTTTGCGCAGTTCCCCGCGCCCCTTTTTCAACGGCCTGTGCGGTGGTGCTGTGTTTTCCGGATCGTCTGCCGGGGCGTGGCTGGTTGCGCAGTTCCCGGCGCCCCTTTTCCACCGGCCTGTGCGGTGGTGCTGTGTTTTCCGGATCGTCTGCCGGTGGATGGCTGCTGTCGCGCGGTTCCCCGTGCCCCTTTGGGGCGCGTCCGGTGCCCGAACGACGGCCCCTGCCCGGGAAAGGGGCGCGGGGAACCGCGCGAGCAACCACGACGAAACCCGCACACATCCAGGACCCCAGGCGCAGCGCCAGGAGGGTCGCGGGGAACCGCGCGACAGCCGCGGTGGAACGGCAGGTGCGGACGGCCTCAGGTGGCACCTCGAGGAGAGGCGCCGAAGGCGTCTGTGAAGGGGCGCGGGACTGTCCGCGTGGGCGCGAGGGTGTCCCGTCCTGTGGACCGTGCCGCGGGTCAGGGCGTGGGGCGTGGGAGGATCGGGGGAGGCGGGGCAGGGGCGCGCGGGTGTCCGGTCGCCTTCTTGCAGTTCCGGGCGCGAGGATGAGGAGCATCGTTGAGCAGGTTGCGGTGGCTGACCGCGGGGGAGTCCCACGGACCGGCCCTGGTGGCGACGCTGGAGGGGTTGCCCGCGGGCGTCCCGGTCACCACGGACATGGTGGCGGACCACCTGGCCCGCAGGAGGCTGGGCTACGGCCGCGGGGCCCGTATGAAGTTCGAGCGCGACGAGATCACCTTCCTGGGCGGGGTCCGGCACGGACTCACCCTGGGCTCACCGGTCGCGATCATGGTGGGCAACACGGAGTGGCCCAAGTGGGAGCAGGTCATGGCGGCCGACCCGGTCGACCCCGAGGTCCTCGACGGCCTGGCCCGCAACGCCCCGCTGACCCGCCCCCGGCCGGGCCACGCCGACCTGGCAGGCATGCAGAAGTACGGCTTCGACGAGGCACGCCCCATCCTGGAGCGCGCCTCCGCGCGTGAGACGGCCGCCCGGGTGGCACTGGGCGCCGTGGCCCGTTCGTACCTGAAGGAGACCGCGGGGGTCGAGATCGTCTCCCACGTGGTCGAGCTGGCCGGCGCCAAGGCCCCCTACGGCGTGTACCCGACGCCGTCGGACGTGGCCAGGCTGGACGAGGACCCGGTGCGCTGCCTGGACGCCGACGCGTCGAAGGCGATGGTGACCGAGATCGACCAGGCCCACCAGGACGGCGACACCCTGGGCGGCGTCGTCGAGGTGCTGGCGTACGGGGTGCCCGTGGGCCTCGGCTCGCACGTGCACTGGGACCGGCGCCTCGACGCGCGCCTCGCGGCGGCCCTGATGGGCATCCAGGCGATCAAGGGCGTCGAGCTGGGCGACGGCTTCGGGCTCGCCCGCGTCCCCGGCTCCAAGGCCCACGACGAGATCGTGACCGGCGAGGAGGGCATCCGGCGGGCCACGGGGCGCTCCGGCGGCACCGAGGGCGGCCTGACCACCGGCGAGCTGCTGCGGGTCCGTGCGGCGATGAAGCCCATCGCCACCGTCCCACGCGCCCTGGCCACCGTCGACGTGACCACCGGCGAGGCCACCAGGGCGCACCACCAGCGCTCCGACGTGTGCGCGGTGCCGGCCGCCGGCATCGTCGCCGAGGCCATGGTGGCGCTGGTGCTGGCCGACGCGGTGGCGGAGAAGTTCGGCGGCGACAGCGTCGCCGAGACCGCCCGGAACGTCCGTTCGTACCTAGAGAACCTGCGGATCCGGTGAGCGGAGGGAACGTGGTGCAGGCGGAGGCACACCAGGAGGAGCCGGGCGCCGGGCCCGCCGTGGTCCTGATCGGCCCGATGGGCGTCGGGAAGTCCACGGTCGGCGCGCTGCTGGCCACGGCGCTCGGGCGGACCTTCCGCGACACCGACGAGGACATCGAGGCCGCCGAGGGCCGCCCGATCCCCGACATCTTCGTCGACTCGGGCGAGGCGTACTTCCGGGCCGTGGAGAAGGAGACCGTGCGCAGGGCCCTCGCCGAGCACGACGGCGTGCTCGCGCTCGGCGGCGGCGCCGTGCTGGACGCCGGGACGCGCGAGCTGCTCGCCACGCACCCGGTCGTCTACCTCTCCATGGACGTGGAGGAGGCAGTGAAGCGCACCGGCCTGAACGTCGCCCGGCCGCTGCTCGCCATCAACCCGCGCCGCCAGTGGCGGGAGCTGATGGAACAGCGCCGCCCGCTGTACACCGAGGTCGCGCGCGCCGTCGTCGCCACCGACGGGCGGCCCCCCGAAGAGGTCGCCCAAGCCGTCCTGGACGCACTGGAGTTGAACAAGGCATGACCGACAACGCCCACCGGACGGACCTGAGCGGTCAGGACGCGACCGGACAGGACGGGAGCGGCCAGGACGCGACCCGTATCCACGTCGGCGGCACGGGCACGGACCCGTACGAGGTGCTGGTCGGGCGGGGGCTGGTCGGCGAGCTCGGCGGGCTGGTCGGCGAGCGCGCCCGGCGCGTGGCGGTCATCCACCCCGAGGCCCTTGCCGAGCGTGGCGAGGCGGTCCGCGCCGACCTGGCGGAGCAGGGGTACGAGGCCCTCGCCATCCAGGTGCCGGACGCCGAGCGGGCCAAGACCGCCGAGGTCGCCGCATCCTGCTGGGGGGCCCTCGGCCGGGCCGGCTTCACCCGCAGCGACGTCGTCGTCGGCGTCGGCGGCGGCGCCGGCACCGACCTGGCCGGCTTCGTCGCCGCGAGCTGGCTGCGAGGCGTGCGCTGGGTGGCCGTGCCCACCACGGTGCTCGGCATGGTCGACGCCGCCGTGGGCGGCAAGACCGGCATCAACACCGCCGAGGGCAAGAACCTCGTCGGCGCCTTCCACCCGCCCGCCGGGGTGCTCTGCGACCTGGACGCGCTTGCCTCGCTGCCCACCGCGGACTACGTCTCCGGGCTCGCCGAGATCATCAAGGCCGGTTTCATCGCCGACCCGGTGATCCTCGACCTGGTCGAGGCCGACCCGAAGGGCGCGCAGGGCCCCGCGGGGCCCCACACCGCCGAGCTGATCGAGCGGTCCATCCGGGTCAAGGCCGAGGTCGTCTCCGCGGACCTCAAGGAGGCCGGGCGCCGCGAGATCCTGAACTACGGCCACACGCTCGGGCACGCCATCGAGAAGAACGAGCAGTACACCTGGCGGCACGGTGAGGCGGTCTCCGTCGGCATGCACTTCGCCGCCGAACTGGGCCGCCTGGCGGGCCGGCTCGACGAGACGACCGCCGAGCGGCACCGCGCCGTGCTGGCGTCGGTCGGGCTGCCGCTGAGCTACCCCGGCGACCAGTGGCCGCAGTTGCTGTCGGCCATGAGGGTCGACAAGAAGTCCCGCGGCGACTTGCTGCGTTTCATCGTGCTCGACGGTCTCGCCAAGCCGGCGGTGCTGGAGGGTCCCGAGCCCGAGACGCTTCGCGCGGCCTTCGACGCCGTGGCCGCATAACGGCACTGCCCGGCCACGGGCTGGAAACACCCGTGGCCACCGGGCACTTCCCGGTCCACCCGGTCGTTCGCACCAACGGCGGCCGGGGAAGGGTACCGTTCAGTAGCACCGGGGCCGAGGCCCCCGCCCGCGCCATCGCCTGTACGAGACGGAGTGCCACCGGATGCCTCACGCAGTGGGATCACCGCTGCCGCCGCCCCCTCGCCCGGGGCACGGACCGGCCGCCGACGGCCATCAGAGCCCGGTGAACGATCCGGTGACCCTGTCGCTGGCCGCGCAGCCGCGCGATCCCGCAGGCGCGCCCGGTGCGCCGGGCGCGGGGCTCCCGGGCCGGCCGGATGTGCCGGGCACCGCTGTCGACGCCATGGGCGTGCCCCTTTCCGGGCCGGGCGCCTCTCCGGTGGCCCCGGCGCCTCCTGTCGTGCCCCAGGCCGGAAGCGCCGGACCGGGCGGGCCGCTGGGGGTTCCCGGCCACGCAGCCATGGGCGCGGCGGTACCGCCGGGGCCCGCGCAGGGCCCCGGACACCTCACCCATCAACCCCCGGCACCGGGTGGCGCGCCGCCGCCTCCGCCGATGCCGACTCCCGTGCCGCAGACGCCCGCTCCCGCCCCCGTACCCCAGGCGCCGGGTCCCTCCGTGCCGCACCCCGCGCCGATGTCGCACGGTGGGGAGACGACGGGGCACCTCCAGCTGCCGCCGGGCGGCCCGGTGGCCGTGCCCAGCCCGCCGCCCGCCACGACCGGCGCGGACCCCACGACCGCCACGCTCGCGGTGCTGCTGATCGGCCCGGCGGGCGCGGGCAAGACGAGCGTGGCCCGCTACTGGGCCGAGCGGCGCCCGGCGCCCACGGCGCACATCAGCCTCGACGACGTCCGCGAGTGGGTGCGCTCGGGCTTCGCCGACCCCCAGTCCGGCTGGAACGACCACTCGGAGGCGCAGTACCGCCTGGCCCGCCGCACCTGCGGATTCGCCGCGCGGAACTTCCTCGCCAACGGCATCTCCTGCATCCTCGACGACGCGGTCTTCCCGGACCGCCCCGTGGTCGGCCTCGGCGGCTGGAAACGGCACGTCGGCCCCGGACTCCTGCCGGTCGTACTCCTCCCCGGCCTGGAGATCGTCCTGGAACGCAACGCGGAACGCTCCGGCAACCGCCGCCTCACGGACGAGGAGGTGGCCCGCATCCACGGCAGAATGGCGGGCTGGTACGGCTCGGGCCTGCCCATCATCGACAACTCCCACATGGACATAGCGGAAGCGGCCCACGCCCTGGACGAGGTCCTGGCCCGAGCCATAGCCAGCCCCCCGACCTGGTAGGCAGACCGCATCCCGGGGCCGCGGGGCCCGCGAGAACATCCCCCACCGGCCGTTGGCCCGGAAGGACCCGGAAGGACCCGGAAGGACAGAGACTGCCCCTTCGGGCCGGTGGCGACCTGCAAGGTGCGCCGTGACCGGTCGCGCAGCTCCCCGCGCCCCTCAACGACGGGGCTGAGCCCCGGCCCACTCAGGGGCGCGGCGAACTGCGCGACCAGCCGATGACAGGCGGTTGGTCCGAAGACAACAGAAGCACCCGCTCCGAGGCCGGGCAGACCCCAGGCTGCGCCGACCCTGGCCGTAGACATGTGCCCCGACAGGGGCGCGGGGAACTGCGCGACCAGCCGACCACCGGCCGCGGATCCGGAAGCGACAGAAGCCACGCCACCGCGGCGGGCCGGCGCCCCAGCCCCCCACCGCGGCGGGCGGCGGCCCCCGCGAACCGCAGACCACCCGACCGCACAGAAGAGCCCACAGAAACCCAGTCAGCCGCATAGAACCGGGCCCGGGCCACCCCGGGCCCGTACGCTCGGGTCATGTCAGAGGTGTTCGCGGCCCGAAGAGACCGGCTCAGGGCGTACTGCGCCGCCGGCGGCAGCGCCACCGCGCTGGTCTCGCGGCCCGCCAACGTCCGCTACCTCACCGGCGCCGCACCCCCCGGCGCCGTCCTCCTGCTCGGCAGGGACCCCCTCGACGGGGACCAGGACGTCCTGGTGTGCTCCGCCACCCCCACCGACCAGCCGGACGAGGGGCACCCCGACGAGACGCTCGCCACCAGGGTCCTGGACTCCTTCGGCGGCGACCCCGCGGTGGCCGCCGCCGACCTGGCCGCCGCCGCCGGCGCCGACTCCCTCGCCCTGGAGGAGCACGACCTCACGGTGGCCCGGCACCGCGCCCTGCACACCAGGGCCCCGCGCCTCCGGCTCACGGACCTCGGCGGCGCCGTGGAGCAGCTCAGGTACGTCAAGGACGAGGAGGAGATCTCCTGCCTGCGGATCGCCGCGGAGATCGCGGACCAGGCCCTCGGCGAGCTGCTGGAGTCGATCCTGGTCGGCCGCACCGAACGCCACCTCGCCCTGGAGCTGGAACGCCGGCTCGTCGACCACGGCGCCGACGGCCCCGCTTTCGCCACCAGCGTGGCCACCGGCCCGAACGCCGGCAGCCCCGGCCACGTCCCCACCGACCGCAGGGTCGAGGAGGGCGACTTCCTCTCGGTCTGCCTGGGCGCCGCCTACCGCGGCTACCGGTGCGAGATCGGGCGCACCTTCGTCATCGGCACCTCGCCCGCCGACTGGCAGGTGGAGCTGTATGATCTGGTGTTCGCGGCCCAGCGCGCCGGCCGGGAGGCACTGGCACCGGGCACCCCGTGCCGCGATGTCGACCGTGCGGCCCGCCAGGTGCTCGACTCGGCCGGGTACGCTCGGGGCCTCACCCAGCTGACCGGACACGGCGTGGGACTCGAAATCGACGAGGACCCGCAGCTTGCGCCCACCGCCATGGGTAAACTGGACGCTTGCGTGCCGGTCACCGTCGAACCGGGGGTCCACCTCCCGGGCAGGGGCGGGGTCCGGATCGATGACACGCTCGTCGTCCGCTCCGAGGCGGACGGCGGCCCCGAGCTACTCACCATCACGACCAAGGAGCTGCTCGCGCTCTAGCGCCCCAACAGGCAACGTTCGCCCCGTCGCGCAAACGTCACCTGCCGGGGCACTGGCGCACGCCCCGGGTCGTCCACCAGCGTCATCCAGGAGAATCCGCAACCGTGGCTTCCACGAACGACCTCAAGAACGGCATGGTGCTCAAGCTCGACTCGGGCCAGCTCTGGTCCGTCGTCGAGTTCCAGCACGTCAAGCCCGGCAAGGGCCCTGCATTCGTGCGCACCAAGCTCAAGAACGTGCTCTCCGGCAAGGTCGTCGACAAGACGTTCAACGCCGGCGTCAAGGTCGACACGGCCACCGTCGACAAGCGCGGAATGCAGTTCTCCTACATGGACGGCGACTACTTCGTCTTCATGGACATGGAGACCTACGACCAGCTCCACGTCGACCGCAAGGCCGTCGGCGACGCCGCGAACTTCCTCGTGGAGGGCTTCGACGCGGTCGTCGCCCAGCACGAGGGCGAGGTGCTCTACGTCGAGCTCCCGGCCGCCGTCGAGCTCACCGTCCAGGAGACCGAGCCCGGCGTCCAGGGGGACCGCTCCACCGGCGGCACCAAGCCCGCCACGCTGGAGACCGGCCACCAGATCCAGGTCCCGCTGTTCATCACCAGCGGCGAGAAGATCAAGGTCGACACCCGCTCCAGCGACTACCTCGGCCGGGTGAACGGCTGACCGTGGCTGCCCGTAACACGGCCCGCAAGCGTGCCTTCCAGATCATCTTCGAGGCCGACCACCGGGGCGCCGACGTCCTGACGGTCCTCGGGGACTGGGTGCGGCACGCCCGGACCGACACCCGGCAGCCGCCGGTGAGCGAGTACACGATGCAGCTGATCGAGGGTTACGCCAAACGGGCGAAGCGCATCGACGAGCTGCTGGCGCAGTACGCGGTGGGCTGGACCCTCGACCGGATGCCGGTCGTGGACCGCAACATCCTGCGTCTCGGCGCGTACGAACTGATCTGGGTCGACGAGACCCCCGACGCGGTCGTCCTCGACGAGGCCGTCCAGCTCGCCAAGGAGTTCTCCACCGACGAGTCCCCGGCCTTCGTCAACGGCCTTCTCGGCCGGCTGAAGGACCTCAAGCCGAGCCTGCGCCGCGAGGAGTGAGCCGGGGCGTGCTGCGCGCCCGGTGGGCGCGCAGCACGCCCCGCACGAGGAACGCCGAGGGCGGGCCCATCGCTGATGGGCCCGCCCTTCGACGTGACGTTTCTCCCCGCTTCGGGTGAGCTTCAGCTCTCCTCGTGCGCCACGGCGCGGCGCGCGTCCGCGTCGAGGACGCCCCAGTTGATGAGCTGCTCGGTCAGGACGGAAGGCGACTGGTCGTAGATGACCGCAAGGGTGCGCAGGTCGTCCTGGCGGATCGACAGCACCTTGCCGTTGTAGTCGCCGCGCTGGGACTGGATCGTCGCGGCATAGCGCTGCAGCGGGCCGGCCTTCTCTGCCGGGACGTGGGCCAGGCGCTCCAGATCCAGGACGAGCTTCGGCGGCGGCTCGGCGGCCCCGCCGGGCGTGGTGCCCGGCAGCAGCTCCTGCACCGGCACGCCGTAGAAGTCCGCCAGCTCGGCCAGACGCTGCACGGTCACGGCACGGTCGCCGCGCTCGTACGACCCGACCACGACCGCCTTCCAACGTCCCTGGGACTTCTCCTCCACGCCGTGGAGGGAAAGGCCCTGCTGGGTGCGGATGGCTCGGAGCTTCGCCCCGAGCTGTTTGGCGTATTCGCTGGACATATGGCTCCCCGGACGCAATATCGACGTGCGGCTCAGCCGCGTGGCTGGTGACTCACTGTGAGGTTACGCAGCGTTACGGGGGTCCGTCAAGCCGAACCAGAATTGACGGTCCCCGACCCTCTCCGGTTCCCCGCGCGGTCGCCCGGAGCGCGGGAACGCCCGGTTCCGGGGCCCTCCCGCCGCTTCCCGGCGGCCTCGGCAGAGCCCGTTCCCTCCTGCCGGGGAAGGATCCGACGGTCTTCTTTTCGCGGGTCGCCCAGGGGTGGCCGAGAGGCGCGATGCCACAGCCCAGGGCCCCTTCCGCGGCTGGTTCGGAGGCCTCCGGCCGGGCCGCCGGCGGCTGTGAGGGGCCTCACGTCCGAGATACGCCCAGGGGAGTGAACCTGGCTGATAGCGTGGTGGCGAAAGATCGACGTCCTTTAATGTCCGTCCCGTGAGGCGGAGAAGGAGGTCCGTTTCCTATGGACGTAGAAGCATCCGGCCTCGCACGGCCCGTGCTGGAGGGCCCCGACATCGCGCGGGTCCTCACCCGAATCGCCCACGAGATCGTGGAGCGCGCCAAGGGCGCCGACGACGTGGTGCTGCTCGGCATTCCCACCAGGGGCGTCTTCCTCGCCCAGCGGCTTGCCGCCAAGCTCGAAGAGATCACCGGCCGCCCCATCCCCGTCGGCTCGCTGGACATCACGATGTACCGCGACGACCTGCGGATGCGCCCGCCGCGCGCGCTGGCCCGCACGGACATCCCCGGCGACGGCATCGACGGCCGCCTGGTGGTCCTCGTCGACGACGTGCTCTTCTCCGGCCGTACCATCCGGGCCGCGCTCGACGCGCTGAACGACATCGGCCGCCCCCGCACGGTCCAGCTCGCCGTCCTGGTCGACCGCGGCCACCGCGAGCTGCCCATCCGTGCCGACTACGTCGGGAAGAACCTCCCCACCTCGCTGCGCGAGACGGTCAGAGTCCAGCTCGCCGAGGAGGACGGCCGGGACGCCGTACTGCTCGGGGTGCTCGACGCCGGGCCGGCCCCCGCCGCCCAGGGATAGCCCCCGACCCGGTCCGCGCCGTCACGCGCCCCGCGCAGCCGCCCGCCGACCGGTCGCCGGGCACCCGCATGCCCGGGAACCGCCCGCCCCATCCGGAGCCCTACGGAGCCTGAACGATGCAGCGTCATCTCATCTCGGCCGCCGATCTCACCCGCGACGACGCCGTCCTCATCCTCGACACCGCCGAGGAGATGGCGCGGGTCGCCGACCGGCCCATCAAGAAGCTGCCGACCCTGCGCGGCCGCACCGTCGTCAACCTCTTCTTCGAGGACTCCACCCGCACCCGGATCTCCTTCGAGGCCGCCGAGAAGCGGCTGTCCGCGGACGTGATCAACTTCAGCGCCAAGGGCTCCTCCGTCTCCAAGGGCGAGTCGCTCAAGGACACCGCGCAGACACTGGAGGCGATGGGCGTCGACGCCGTCGTCATCCGGCACAGCGCCTCCGGCGCCCCGTACCGGCTCGCCAACTCCGGCTGGATCGACGCAGCCGTGATCAACGCCGGCGACGGCACCCACCAGCACCCCACCCAGGCGCTGCTCGACGCGTTCACCATGCGCCGCCGCCTGGTGGGCCGGGACGCGGGCCTCGGCCAGGACCTCTCCGGCCGGCGCATCACCCTCGTCGGCGACGTCCTGCACAGCCGGGTCGCCCGCTCCAACGTCGACCTGCTGCACACCCTCGGTGCCGAGGTGGTGCTCGTCGCGCCGCCCACCCTGCTGCCGGTCGGTGTCGCGTCCTGGCCCTGCGAGGTCTCCTACGACCTGGACGCCGTGCTGCCGAAGTCCGACGCCGTGATGATGCTGCGGGTCCAGCAGGAGCGGATGAACGCCGCCTTCTTCCCGACCGAGCGCGAGTACGCGCGCCGCTACGGGCTCGACGGCGACCGGATGGCGAAAATGCCGGAGCACGCCCTGGTCATGCACCCGGGACCGATGGTGCGCGGGATGGAGATCACCGCCGAGGTGGCGGACTCCGACCGGTGCACCGTCGTCGAGCAGGTGACCAACGGCGTCTCCATCCGGATGGCGGTGCTCTACCTGCTGCTCGGCGGCAACGAGCCCGCCGTCACCCACACCCGCCCCGCCGCCCAGCCGGCCGGCGAGCCCACCGCACACACAGACGTGGCCGAGGAGAAGTGACCCAGATGAGCAAGATCCTGATCCGCGGTGCGAAGGTGCTCGGCGGCGAGCCGCAGGACGTGCTGATCGACGGCGAGATGATCGAGGCCGTCGGCGCGGACCTGCCCGCCGTCGACGCCGAGGTCGTCGAGGCGGCCGGCAAGGTGCTGCTGCCGGGTCTGGTGGACCTCCACACCCACCTGCGCGAGCCCGGCCGCGAGGACTCCGAGACCGTCTTCACCGGCACCAGGGCCGCCGCCCTCGGCGGGTACACGGCCGTGCACGCCATGGCCAACACCTTCCCCGTCGCCGACACCGCCGGCGTCGTCGAGCAGGTCTGGCGGCTCGGCCGGGAGTACGGCTACTGCGACGTCCAGCCGGTCGGCGCGGTGACCGTCGGCCTGGAGGGCGCCAAGCTCGCCGAGCTCGGCGCCATGCACGACTCCGCGGCCGGCGTGACCGTTTTCTCCGACGACGGCAAGTGCGTCGACGACGCCGTGATCATGCGCAGGGCCCTGGAGTACGTGAAGGCCTTCGACGGCGTGGTCGCCCAGCACGCCCAGGAGCCCCGGCTGACCGAGGGCGCCGAGATGAACGAGGGCGTGGTCTCCGCCGAGCTGGGCCTCGGCGGCTGGCCCGCCGTCGCCGAGGAGTCGATCATCGCCCGTGACGTGCTGCTCGCCGCGCACGTCGGCTCCCGGGTGCACGTCTGCCACCTGTCGACGGCAGGCTCCGTGGAGATCGTGCGGTGGGCCAAGTCCAAGGGCTGGAACGTCACCGCCGAGGTCACCCCGCACCACCTGCTGCTCACCGACGAGCTGGTGCGCGGCTACGACCCCGTCTACAAGGTCAACCCGCCGCTGCGCACCGCCACCGACGTGATGGCGCTGCGCGAGGCCCTGGCCGACGGGACCATCGACTGCGTCGCCACCGACCACGCCCCGCACCCGCACGAGGACAAGGACTGCGAGTGGGCCGCCGCGGCCATGGGGATGGTCGGCCTGGAGACCGCTCTCTCCGTGGTCCAGGAGACCATGGTCGACTCCGGTCTGCTGGACTGGGCCGGCGTCGCCGACCGGATGGCGTACAGGCCGGCCGAGATCAGCCGGCTGCGGGGCCACGGGCGGCCCATCGCCGCCGGCGAGCCCGCGAACCTCACCCTGATCGATGCCGCGTACCGCGGCGTCGTGGACCCCGCGGGCTTCGCCTCGCGCAGCCGCAACACCCCCTACAAGGGCCGTGAGCTGCCGGGCCGGGTCACCGACACCTGGTTGCGGGGCAGGGCCACCGTCGTCGACGGGAAGATCGCATGATCACTGACTCCTCGCCCCTGCGCTCCCTCGGTGGGCCGGTCGCCGTGCTGGCCAGCGTCGCCGGGCAGACGTCCGTGGACGTGAGCGACTGGCCCGCGCGCGCGAGCTGGCTCGTCGGGCTGCTGCTGCTCGTCGCGCTGGTCTGCTGGCTGATGCGGGAGGGCTGGCGCTGGCGCGCCACCCTCCAGGGCCGGCTGCCCTCGCTGCACCGCGTGCCCGCCGAGCCCGGTACGCCCCGGCTGAGCATGACGGGCCTCTACCACGGCTCGACCAGCGCCGGCCGCTGGCTGGAGCGGATCGTGGCGCACGGCCTGGGCGCCCGCAGCAAGGCCGAGCTCACCCTCTACGACGCGGGTCTGTGCGTCAGGCGCCCCGGCTCGAAGGACTTCTTCGTGCCCGCGGAGCAGCTCCGCGCCGCGCGCCTCGACAACGCCATCGCCGGCAAGGTCGTCACGCGCGACGGGCTGCTCGTCGTCACCTGGGAGCACGGCGAGGAGCTGATCGACTCCGGGTTCCGGCTGGACCGCGCCGCCGAGCACGCCGTTTGGGCCGCCGCCCTTTCCACCCCCGGACCGCACAGCACAACCGAAGAGCACAAGGAAGGCGCGACACGATGACCGCGACGCCGGCCGCAACAGCCGACCCCCATGCCGCCGGCCGCCCCGCCGGGCGGAACCTGCCGCCCGCCGCGCTGGTCCTGGAGGACGGCCGGATCTTCCGAGGCCGTGCCTACGGAGCGGTGGGGGAGACCTTCGGCGAGGCGGTCTTCTCCACCGGCATGACCGGCTACCAGGAGACCCTCACCGACCCGTCGTACCACCGGCAGGTCGTCGTGATGACCGCTCCGCACATCGGCAACACCGGCGTCAACGACGAGGACCCCGAGTCGGCCCGCATCTGGGTGGCCGGATTCGTCGTGCGCGACCCCGCCCGGTCACCGTCGAACTGGCGCTCCCGCAGGACGCTGGACGACGAGCTGGCCGCCCAGGGCGTGGTCGGCATCCGGGGCATCGACACCCGCGCCCTCACGCGCCACCTGCGCGAGCGCGGCGCCATGCGGGTCGGCGTCTTCTCCGGGGACGCGCTGCCCGACGATGCGGCCATGCTCGCCCGGGTCCGCGAGGCCGCCGTCATGACCGGCGCGGACCTCGCGGCCGAGGTCGCCACCAAGGAGCCGTACACGGTGCCCGCACTGGGCCCCGACGGAGCGCCCCTCCCGCTCGGCACCGCCCGCTTCAAGGTCGCCGCCGTGGACCTCGGCATCAAGGGCATGACCCCGCACCGGATGGCGGAGCGCGGCATAGAGGTCCACGTGCTGCCCGCCACGGCGAGCGCCGAGGAGGTCCTCGCCGTCGAGCCGGACGGGGTGTTCTTCTCCAACGGGCCGGGCGACCCGGCCACCGCGGACGGCCCGGTGGCCGTGATGCGCGCGGTCCTGGAGCGGAGCGTCCCGCTCTTCGGCATCTGCTTCGGCAACCAGATCCTCGGCCGCGCGCTCGGCTTCGGCACCTTCAAGCTCAAGTACGGGCACCGCGGGATCAACCAGCCCGTGCAGGACCGCACGACGGGCAAGGTCGAGGTCACCGCCCACAACCACGGCTTCGCCGTCGACGCCCCCCTCGACGGGGTCTCCGAAACCCCCTACGGGCGCGCGGAGGTCTCCCACGTCTGCCTGAACGACCAGGTCGTGGAGGGGCTACGGCTCCTGGACCGGCCGGCCTTCAGCGTGCAGTACCACCCCGAGGCGGCCGCGGGCCCGCACGACGCCGCGTACCTCTTCGACCGCTTCGTCTCCCTGATGGAGGACCAGCGTGCCTAAGCGCACCGACATCCAGTCCGTCCTGGTCATCGGCTCGGGTCCGATCGTCATCGGGCAGGCCGCCGAGTTCGACTACTCGGGCACCCAGGCATGCCGTGTCCTGAAGGCCGAGGGCCTGCGGGTCATCCTGGTCAACTCCAACCCCGCGACGATCATGACCGACCCCGAGATCGCCGACGCCACCTATGTGGAACCGATCACCCCCGGTTTCGTCGAGAAGATCATCGCCAAGGAGCGCCCGGACGCGCTGCTGCCCACCCTGGGCGGCCAGACCGCGCTGAACACCGCGATCGCCCTCAACGACTCGGGCGTCCTGGAGAGCTACGGCGTCGAGCTGATCGGCGCCAACGTCGAGGCGATCAACAAGGGCGAGGACCGCGACCTCTTCAAGGGCGTCGTGGAGGCCGTGCGGCAGAAGATCGGGCACGGCGAGTCGGCGCGCTCGGTGATCTGCCACTCCATGGACGACGTCCTCGCCGGCGTGCCCGAGCTCGGCGGCTACCCCGTGGTCGTCCGGCCGTCCTTCACCATGGGCGGCGCCGGCTCGGGCTTCGCCCACGACGAGGAGGAGCTGCGCAGGATCGCGGGGCAGGGCCTCGCCCTGTCGCCGACCACCGAGGTGCTCCTGGAGGAGTCCATCCTCGGCTGGAAGGAGTACGAGCTGGAGCTGATGCGCGACAAGCACGACAACGTCGTGGTCGTCTGCTCCATCGAGAACTTCGACCCGATGGGCGTGCACACCGGCGACTCGGTGACCGTCGCCCCCGCGATGACGCTCACCGACCGCGAGTACCAGATCCTGCGGAACATCGGCATCGCCGTCATCCGCGAGGTGGGCGTCGACACCGGCGGGTGCAACATCCAGTTCGCGGTGAACCCCGAGGACGGCCGGATCATCGTGATCGAGATGAATCCGCGCGTGTCCCGGTCCTCCGCGCTGGCCTCCAAGGCCACCGGATTCCCCATCGCCAAGATCGCCGCGAAGCTCGCCGTGGGCTACACCCTGGACGAGATCCCCAACGACATCACCGAGCAGACCCCGGCGTCGTTCGAGCCGACCCTGGACTACGTGGTCGTCAAGGCGCCGCGGTTCGCCTTCGAGAAGTTCCCGTCCGCCGACAGCACCCTCACGACCACCATGAAGTCGGTCGGTGAGGCCATGGCCATCGGCCGCAACTTCACCGAGGCACTCCAGAAGGCGCTGCGCTCGCTGGAGAAGAAGGGCAGCCAGTTCGCCTTCACGGGCGAGCCGGGCGACAGGGACGAGCTGCTCCGGGCGGCCGGGCGCCCCACCGACGGCCGCGTCAACGTCGTGATGGAGGCCATCCGCGCCGGCGCCACCCCCGACGAGGTCTTCGAGGCGACCCGGATCGACCCCTGGTTCGTCGACCAGCTCTTCCTGATCAAGGAGGTCGCCGACGAGCTGGCCGCCGCGCCGGAACTCACCTCCGCCCTGCTCGCCGAGGCCAAGCGGCACGGCTTCTCGGACGCCCAGATCGGCGGCATCCGGGGGCTGCGCGAGGACGTCGTCCGCGAGGTCCGGCACGCCCTCGGCGTACGCCCCGTCTACAAGACCGTGGACACCTGCGCCGCCGAGTTCGCCGCGAAGACACCGTACTTCTACTCCTCCTACGACGAGGAGACCGAGGTCGCCCCGCGGCTGCGGCCCGCCGTGATCATCCTCGGCTCGGGCCCCAACCGGATCGGCCAGGGCATCGAGTTCGACTACTCCTGCGTGCACGCCTCCTTCGCCCTGAGCGCCGCGGGCTACGAGACGGTCATGGTCAACTGCAACCCGGAGACCGTCTCCACCGACTACGACACCTCCGACCGGCTCTACTTCGAGCCGCTCACCCTGGAGGACGTCCTGGAGATCGTGCACGCCGAGACCCAGGCGGGCCCCGTCGCGGGCGTCGTCGTCCAGCTCGGCGGGCAGACGCCGCTGGGACTCGCGCAGGCGCTCAAGGACAACGGCGTGCCGATCGTCGGCACGCCCCCGGAGGCGATCCACGCCGCGGAGGACCGCGGCGCCTTCGGCCGGGTGCTCGCCGAGGCCGGCCTGCCCGCGCCCAAGCACGGCACCGCCACCACCTTCGTCGAGGCCAAGGCCATCGCCGACGAGATCGGCTATCCGGTGCTGGTACGCCCGTCGTACGTCCTCGGTGGACGCGGTATGGAAATCGTCTACGACGAGACCAGGCTCGCCGCCTACATCACCGAGTCCACCGAAATCAGTCCGTCCCGGCCGGTCCTCGTGGACCGCTTCCTCGACGACGCCATCGAGATCGACGTGGACGCGCTCTACGACGGCGAGCAGCTGTACCTCGGCGGGGTGATGGAGCACATCGAGGAGGCCGGGATCCACTCAGGCGACTCCGCCTGCGCCCTGCCCCCGATCACGCTGGGCGGATTCGACGTCAAGCGGCTGCGCGCCTCCACCGAGGCGATCGCCCGCGGGGTGGGCGTGCGGGGCCTGATCAACATCCAGTTCGCCCTGGCGGGCGACATCCTCTACGTCCTGGAGGCCAACCCGCGCGCCTCCCGCACCGTCCCCTTCACCTCGAAGGCCACGGCGGTCCCGCTCGCCAAGGCCGCGGCCCGGATCTCGCTCGGCGCCACCATCGCCGACCTGCGCGCCGAGGGGCTGCTGCCGCCGCACGGCGACGGCGGCGACCTGCCGCTGGACGCGCCGATCTCCGTGAAGGAGGCCGTGCTGCCCTGGTCGCGCTTCCGGGACCTGCGCGGCCACGGCGTCGACACCGTCCTCGGACCCGAGATGCGCTCCACCGGCGAGGTCATGGGCATCGACTCGGTCTTCGGCACCGCCTACGCGAAGTCGCAGGCCGGCGCCTACGGGCCGCTGCCGACCAAGGGCCGCGCCTTCATCTCCGTCGCCAACCGCGACAAGCGCTCCATGATCTTCCCGGCCCGCGAGCTGGTCGGCCACGGCTTCGAGCTGCTGGCCACCTCCGGCACCGCCGAGGTGCTGCGCCGCAACGGCATCAGCGCCACGGTCGTGCGCAAGCAGTCCGAGGGCCCGGGGCCGAACGGCGAGAAGACCGTCGTCCAGCTCATCCACGAGGGCGAGGTCGACCTGATCGTCAACACCCCCTACGGCACCGGCGGACGCCTGGACGGCTACGACATCCGCACGGCCGCCGTGGCCCGCGGCGTGCCCTGCCTCACCACGGTGCAGGCGCTCGCCGCCGCCGTGCAGGGCATCGACGCGCTCGGGCACGGCGAGGTCGGGGTGCGCTCACTCCAGGAGCACGCCCGGCACCTGACCGAGGCCCGCGTCTAGCACGAGCGCCAGGGGGACACCGCGCGGTGTCCCCCCTCGCCGCGCCCACCCCGGCCGCCCGCCCTTCGGACACGGCCCCCTCCACGACGGACCGACGGACCTCACATGTACTCGCTCCTGTTCCGCCTGGCGTTCCGGCGCCTCGACCCCGAGCGCGCCCACACGATGGCGTTCTCATGGATCCGGCTCGCGGCCCGCGTGCCGGGCCTGCGCGGCCTGCTCGCCGCCCTCATGGCGCCGCGCCGCCCCGAGCTGGGCGTGACGGCTTTCGGCCTCCGGATGCCGGGCCCCCTCGGGCTCGCCGCCGGCTTCGACAAGAACGCCGTGGGCATCGACGGGATGGCGATGCTCGGCTTCGGGCACGTCGAGATCGGCACGGTCACGGGGCAGCCCCAGCCCGGCAACCCCCGCCCGCGCCTCTTCCGGCTGGTCGGCGACCGCGCGCTGATCAACCGCATGGGCTTCAACAACGAGGGCTCGGCCGCCGTCGCCGCCCGCCTGAAGGGCCGCCGTGCCGTGCTGCCCACCACGGTCGGCGTCAACATCGGCAAGACCAAGATCGTGCCCGAGGAGGAGGCCGAGGCCGACTACGTGCTGTCCACCGAGCGCCTCGCTCCGCACGCCGGCTACCTCGTGGTCAACGTCTCCTCCCCGAACACGCCGGGACTGCGCTCCCTGCAGGCCGTGGACCGGCTGCGGCCGCTGCTCACCGCCGTGCGCGCGGCAGCCGACCGGGTCGTCCCCGACCGCCGCGTGCCGCTGCTGGTGAAGATCGCGCCCGACCTGGCCGACGCCGACGTGGACGCCGTCGCGGACCTGGCCCTGGAACTCGGCCTGGACGGCATCATCGCCACCAACACCACCATCGCGCGCGAGGGCCTCGGCCTCACCGCCGGCCCCGCGCTCGTCCAGGAGACCGGAGGCCTCTCCGGCGCGCCCCTGAGAACACGCTCCCTGGAGGTCCTGCGCCGCCTGCACGCGCGCGTGGGCGACCGGACGACCCTGGTGGCCGTGGGCGGCATCGAGACGGCAGAGGACGCCTGGCAGCGCGTTCTCGCGGGCGCCACCCTGGTGCAGGGCTACAGCGCCTTCATCTACCGCGGGCCCTTCTGGGCCCGCTCCGTCCACCGGGGCCTGGCCGCGCGCCTGACCGCCTCCCCGTACGACACCCTCGCCGAGGCGGTCGGTGACCCGCGCCACCACCTGCAGAACCCCGTACGACACACCTGAGGAGCCCCCTATGAGCCCGGCACCCTTCGGAGCGCGGCTGCGCCGCGCCATGGACGAGCGCGGGCCGCTGTGCGTCGGCATCGACCCGCACGCCTCCCTGCTCGGCGACTGGGGCCTCGGGGACGACGTGCGGGGCCTGGAGAGGTTCAGCCGCACCGCCGTGGACGCCCTCGCCGACCGCGTCGCCGTGCTGAAGCCGCAGAGCGCCTTCTACGAGCGCTTCGGCTCCCGCGGCATCGCCGTCCTGGAGAGCACGGTCGCCGCCGCCCGCGAGGCCGGTGCGCTCGTCGTCATGGACGCCAAGCGCGGAGACATCGGTTCCACGATGGCCGCCTACGCGGAGACCTTCCTCCGCCCGGACGCGCCGCTGTTCGCGGACGCCCTGACCGTCTCCCCGTACCTCGGCCACGGCTCGCTGCGGCCGGCCTTCGAGCTTGCCGGCCGCAGCGGCTGCGGGCTCTTCGTGCTGGCCCTCACCTCCAACCCGGAGGGCGCCGAGGTCCAGCACGCCGTGCGCCCCGACGGCCGCACCGTGGGGGCGACGATCCTGGCCCGGCTGGCCGAGGAGAACGCCCCGGCGGCGCCCCTCGGCTCCTTCGGCGCGGTCGTCGGTGCCACCCTGGGCGACCTGTCCTCGTACGACCTCGCGATCAACGGCCCGCTGCTCGCCCCCGGCATCGGCGCCCAGGGCGCCACACCCGCCGATCTCCCGGGGGTCTTCGGCGCCGCGGTGCGCAACGTCGTCCCGAGCGTCAGCCGCGGAGTGCTCCGCGCGGGACCGGATCCGGCCGCGCTGAGGGCCGCCGCGGCCCGATTCGCGGACGAGGTACGCGCCGCCGTCGCCGCCGGATGACGTCTTCCCTGGTGGATTCGGGGGCGGATTCACCGCAAAACCAGTGCCATTTGTGTAAAATGTCCGGCTCAGTAAAGGCTGACCAGGACTTTTCGTCTGTTCTCGCTGACTCGAGCGGACTTGGCCGCTAGTCTCCGTCGAGAGTGCACGGGCAAACGCGTTGCTCGTTGCTCCCCAGGTGTGGGGCGACTAGGTTCCTCACCGGTCCGTATCCGACAGTTCGACATCCGAGGTGACGTAGGCGTGGCTCTTCCGCCCCTTACCCCTGAACAGCGCGCAGCCGCGCTCGAAAAGGCCGCCGCGGCTCGCCGGGAGCGGGCCGAGGTCAAGAATCGACTCAAGCACTCCGGCGCCTCTCTCCACGAGGTCATCAAGCAGGGCCAGGAGAACGACGTCATCGGGAAGATGAAGGTCTCCGCCCTCCTCGAGTCCCTGCCGGGCGTGGGCAAGGTCCGCGCCAAGCAGATCATGGAGCGGCTCGGGATCTCCGAGAGTCGTCGCGTGCGCGGTCTCGGCTCGAACCAGATCGCATCACTGGAGCGGGAGTTCGGCGGCAACGCCGCCTGACGTCCCCGGCTCCGGGCGCGAAGCTGGATAATCGCTGCATGTCTGCAACATCCCGGGGGACGACCCCCGTACCCCCGGACGCACGTCCGCGGCTGACCGTGCTCTCCGGCCCCTCGGGGGTCGGCAAGAGCACGGTCGTCGCGCATCTGCGCAAGGAACACCCGCAGGTGTGGCTCTCCGTGTCCGCCACCACACGCAGGCCCCGCCCGGGCGAGCGGGACGGCGTCCAGTACCACTTCGTCAGCGACGACGAGTTCGACAAGCTGATCGCCAACGGCGAGCTCCTGGAGTGGGCCGAATTCGCCGGCAACCGCTACGGCACGCCGCGTGGCGAGGTGCTGCGCAGGCTGGAGGCGGGCGAGCCCGTCCTCCTGGAGATCGATCTCCAGGGCGCCAGGCTCGTGCGCGAGTCCATGCCGGACGCCCGGCTGGTGTTCCTCGCCCCGCCGTCCTGGGACGAGCTGGTGCGCAGGCTCACCGGCCGCGGCACCGAGTCGGCCGAGGTCATCGAGCGCCGGCTCCAGGCGGCCAAGGTCGAGCTCGCCGCCGAGTCGGAGTTCGATACGACGCTGGTCAACACCTCCGTCGAGCACGTGGCCCGTGAGCTGCTAGTCTTGATAGACGTTGTGTGACCGATGTCCGTTCTCCGGCGCCTCACACTGATCATGTTCCCATCTTCCGGAAGGTAGCGCGTGTCCTCCTCCACCAACGCGCCCGAGGGCATCATCAACCCCCCGATCGACGAGCTCCTCGAGGCCACCGACTCGAAGTACAGCCTCGTGATCTACGCGGCCAAGCGTGCCCGCCAGATCAACGCGTACTACTCGCAGCTCGGCGAGGGCCTCCTCGAGTACGTCGGCCCGCTCGTGGACACCCACGTCCACGAGAAGCCGCTCTCGATCGCCCTGCGCGAGATCAACGCCGGTCTGCTGACCTCCGAGGCCATCGAGGGCCCGGCCCAGTAAGGCCCGCCCCGCGGGCCCGCCGGCCATCAGACCCGGCGCCGGCCCTCAGCGGGCGCACCGTGACGAAGTACGGGCCCGGCAGCGCGACTGCCGGGCCCGAGGTGTGTCACGGGGAACCCCGGCGCGGATCCCGAGGCGTGTCACGGGAAGCGGGACGGCCTCCGCGGGGTTCGGAAGGGAGAATCGAGCGGATGCCCGGACGGGGATCCGGGCGAACGCTTCAGGTGTGACGGTTCCGGACGAAGGCTCCGGACGACGGCGGGGAGGCGCGGTGGACAGGCCGAAGGTGGTTCTGGGGGTCAGCGGCGGTGTCGCCGCCTACAAGGCGTGCGAGCTGCTGCGCCGGCTCACCGAGTCGGGGCACGAGGTGAGGGTGGTGCCGACGGCATCGGCGCTGCACTTCGTGGGCGCCGCGACCTGGTCCGCACTCTCGGCAAACCCCGTCGCCACCGAGGTCTGGTCCGACGTGCACGAGGTCCCGCACGTCCGCATCGGCCAGTCCGCGGACCTGGTGGTGGTCGCCCCCGCCACCGCGGACCTGCTCGCCAAGGCCGCCCACGGCATCGCCGACGACCTCCTGACGAACACGCTGCTGACCGCCCGCTGCCCGGTCGTCTTCGCACCGGCCATGCACACCGAGATGTGGGAGCACGCGGCCACCCAGGAGAACGTCGCCACGCTGCGCCGCCGCGGGGCCGTCGTCATCGAGCCGGCCGTCGGCCGCCTCACCGGCGTGGACACCGGCAAGGGTCGCTTCCCCGACCCCGCGGAGATCTTCGAGCTGTGCCGCCGGGTGCTCGCCCGGGGCCTCGGACCCGCGGACCTCGCGGGACGGCACGTCGTGGTCAGCGCGGGCGGTACCCGCGAGCCGCTGGACCCGGTGCGCTTCCTCGGCAACCGCTCCTCCGGCAAGCAGGGCTACGCCCTCGCCCGGGCCGCGGCGGCGCGCGGTGCGAGCGTCACCCTGGTCGCCGCGAACACGGCGCTGCCCGAGCCGGCCGGTGTCGAGATCGTGCAGGTCGGCACCGCCATGCAGATGCGCGAGGCGGTCATGAAGGCCGCCGCCCAGGCCGACGCCGTGGTGATGGCCGCCGCCGTGGCCGACTTCCGCCCCTCCGCGTACGCCACCGGGAAGATCAAGAAGGAGGAGGGCAGGGAGCCGGAGCCCATCGCGCTGGTCCGCAACCCTGACATCCTCGCCGAGCTCTCCGCCGACCGCCCGCGGCCCGGCCAGATCGTCGTCGGCTTCGCCGCGGAGACGGACGACGTCCTGGAGAACGGCCGCGCCAAGCTCCGCCGCAAGGGCTGCGACCTGCTCGTCGTCAACGAGGTCGGCGAGCGCAGGACCTTCGGTTCCGAGGAGAACGAGGCCGTGGTGCTCGGCGCCGACGGCAGCGAGACCCTCGTCCCGCAGGGGCCCAAGGACGCCCTGGCCGAAGTGGTGTGGGATCTGGTGGCCGGCCGGCTGCGCTGAGCGTGCTCAGGAGGGGCCGGGAACGCGCTCCCCGGCCCCTTCGGCGTACGGGTGGGGAAAGTAGGAGCCGCAAAGCGTGGCAGGCGCGCAGGCGCGCTCATATGCGCGAGGAGCCGCATGTGCACGCCTCGGGCTCCGGTGGGCGGGCACGGGACCGCGAGGGGTACCCCGCGCGAGCGACCCGGCCGGCCGCCGTCGCGGGCGCGTCGCGGTCGCTCGCGCGGAGCAGGGGCGCACGCGAGCCCGCCCGGGTGTACGGCACCACAACCACAGCGGTGACCTGCTTGAACACGAGGAGAACACGCCGTGCAGAACTCATGCACTCGCCGTCTCCCCCGGGGTAGCGTGTCTCCGCCCTGTCCGGGCCGTCGTATCGTGGTTCGATCGTTCGGCGCCCCGCTCAAGTTGCGAGACGCTCGGACCCCGGGCGATTTTGCCCGATAAGATGTTCACGGACGGCGCCAGGCGCAGCCCTGTGCCCGTCCATAAAAGATCAGCCAGCAGCCGCTGCAACCCCAGGGAGCGATGTGTCCCGCCGTCTCTTCACCTCGGAGTCCGTGACCGAAGGTCACCCCGACAAGATCGCTGACCAGATCAGCGACACCATCCTCGACGCACTCCTGCGGGAGGACCCGACCTCTCGCGTCGCCGTCGAGACCCTGATCACCACCGGTCAGGTCCATGTGGCCGGAGAGGTCACCACCCAGGCCTACGCGCCCATCGCCCAGCTGGTGCGCGACAAGATCCTGGAGATCGGTTACGACTCGTCGAAGAAGGGCTTCGACGGCGCCTCATGCGGCGTCTCGGTGTCCATCGGCTCCCAGTCCCCGGACATCGCCCAGGGCGTCGACACGGCCTACGAGACGCGCGTCGACGGCGCCGTCGAGGCCGAGCTGGACGAGCTGGACCGGCAGGGCGCCGGTGACCAGGGCCTGATGTTCGGGTACGCCTGCGACGAGACCCCCGAGCTGATGCCGCTGCCGATCCGCCTGGCGCACCGCCTCTCCGAGCGCCTGTCCGAGGTCCGCAAGAACGGCACCATCCCCTACCTGCGCCCGGACGGAAAGACGCAGGTCACCATCGAGTACGACGGCGACAAGGCCGCCCGTCTCGACACCGTCGTGGTCTCCTCGCAGCACGCCAGCGACATCGACCTGGAGTCGCTGCTCGCGCCCGACATCCGCGAGTTCGTCGTGGAGCCCGAGCTGAAGGCCCTCGTCGACGACGGCATCAAGCTGGACACCGACGGCTACCGCCTGCTGGTCAACCCCACCGGGCGCTTCGAGATCGGCGGCCCGATGGGCGACGCCGGCCTCACCGGCCGCAAGATCATCATCGACACCTACGGCGGCATGGCCCGCCACGGCGGTGGCGCGTTCTCCGGCAAGGACCCGTCCAAGGTCGACCGCTCCGCCGCGTACGCCATGCGGTGGGTCGCGAAGAACGTCGTCGCCGCGGGCCTCGCCACCCGCTGCGAGGTCCAGGTCGCCTACGCCATCGGCAAGGCCGAGCCGGTCGGCCTCTTCGTCGAGACCTTCGGGACGAACGCCGTGGACAACGAGAAGATCGAGGCCGCGATCAGCCAGGTCTTCGACCTCCGCCCCGCCGCGATCATCCGGGACCTGGACCTGCTCCGCCCGATCTACTCCCAGACCGCCAGGTACGGCCACTTCGGCCGTGAGCTGCCCGACTTCACGTGGGAGCGCACGGACCGCGTGGACGCGCTGCGCGCGGCGGCGGGCCTTCTCTAGCCCGACCCCGGGGCGCCTGAGCTCGGTGCACCGACCTCGACCGACCCGGCACCCTCGGGGTGCCGGGTCGGTCTCTTTTGCCACCGGGCCGGTCTCGTTGTCCGGGCCGCTGTCCGGCCCGATGACGTCCCGCCACACGACCGGACCCTCCGCTTCCCCGAAGGGTTCGCGGAGGCCGGGGAGTGTCGGTGGTCTCTGGTAGGAATGCAGGTGTGAGCAGCGAGGACGGCCGGGGCGACGGTGCGGCGGGAGGTGTTCCGCCGGAGCAGCTCGCCCTGATCCGGGAGAGCGTGCGCAAGGGCGGCGCTCCCCGGGCCAAGCCGCGTACCTGGCGGGGGGCCGAGCTGGCGGAGCGGCTGCCGGTGGCGCGGGTCGTGGTCGACAAGGGCGTGCTCCACCTGGACCGCTACTTCGATTACGCGGTGCCCAAGGAGCTGGACGAGCAGGCGCAGCCGGGGGTGCGGGTGCGGGTGCGGTTCGGCGCCGGGGGGCGCCGGGTGCGCGGCGGCCGCCGCGAGGGCGGCGGGCTCGTCGACGGGTTCCTGGTGGAGCGCGTCGCCGAGACCGACTACTCGGGGCCGCTGGCGGCGCTCGCCCAGGTCGTCTCGCCGGAGCGGATCCTCGACGAGGAGCTGCTGGGCCTCGCCCGCGCCGTCGCGGACCGCTACGCCGGCAGTCTCGCCGACATCCTCCAGCTCGCCGTCCCGCCGCGCAGCGCCCGCGCGGAGTCCCGCCCGTCACCCGACCCCGCCCCGGCCCCCCCGGCGCCCGACCCGGGCCCGTGGGAGCGCTATCCGCGGGGGCCGGCCTTCCTGGAGGCGCTCGCCGGCGGCGGCGCTCCGCGGGCCGTGTGGAACGCCCTGCCAGGCCCGCAGTGGGCCGCGGCGCTGGCCCATGCCGTGGCGGCCACGCTGGCCTCGGGCCGCGGCGCTCTGGTGGTGCTGCCCGACGGGCGCACCGCGGCCCGGGTGGACGCCGCCCTCACTGCCCTGCTCGGCGAGGGCCGGCACGCGGTGCTGACCGCGGAGGCGGGCCCGGAGAAGCGGTACGCACAGTGGCTCGCCGTGCGCCGCGGCTCGGTCCGCGCGGTGGTGGGCACCCGCGCGGCGATGTTCGCGCCCGTGCGGGATCTCGGCCTGGTCGCGATCTGGGACGACGGCGACGACAGCCACAGCGAGCTGCACGCCCCGCAGCCGCACGCCCGCGAGGTGCTGCTGCTGCGCGCCGCGCACTCCGGCTGCGGGTTCCTGCTGGGTGCCTGGGGGTGCACGGTGGAGGCGGCGCAGCTCGTCGAGAACGGCTGGGCGCTGCCCCTGGTCGCCGACCGGGAGGAGGCGCGCCGCTCGGCTCCACTGGTGCGCACGGTGCAGGACACCGACCTCGCCCGGGACGAGGCGGCCCGCGCGGCCCGGCTGCCCAGTCTCGCCTGGCAGGTCGCGCGCGAGGGGCTGGAGCGCGGCCCGGTGCTGGTGCAGGTGCCCCGGCGCGGCTACGTGCCGCGGCTGGCCTGCGAGCGCTGCCGTACGCCCGCCCGCTGCGGGCAGTGCGCCGGCCCCCTCCAGGCGGCGCCTGACGGGGCACTGCGGTGCGGCTGGTGCGGCCGGGGCGAGCCCGCGTGGCACTGCCAGGAGTGCGGTGCCACCCGGTTGCGCGCCCAGGTGGTCGGGGCGCGGCGGACGGCTGAGGAACTGGGGCGGGCCTTCCCGTCGGTGCCGGTGCGCACGTCCGGGCGCGAGCAGGTGCTGGACACGGTGCCTCAGACCCCCGCGCTGGTGGTGAGCACGCCCGGCGCCGAGCCGGTCGCAGACGGCGGCTATGCGGCCGCGCTGCTGCTGGACGGCTGGACGATGCTCGGCCGCCCGGACCTGCGGGCGGGTGAGGACGCGCTCCGCCGCTGGATCGCGGCGGCGGCGCTGGTGCGCGGCGGCGAGGCGGGCGGCACGGTCGCGGTCGTGGCCGAGGCCACTCTGCAGCCGGTGCAGGCTCTGGTGCGCTGGGACCCGGTGGGGTTCGCGGTCCGGGAGCGCGCGGAGCGGGAGGAGCTGGGCTTTCCGCCGGTGTCGCGGATGGCGTCGGTGACGGGGCCGCCTGAGGCGGTGGCCGACTTTCTCCGCGCGGTCGAGCTGCCGGGGGGAGCGCAGGTGATGGGGCCGGTGCTGCTGCCGGTGAGCCCTCCGGGCAGCCCTCGGCGCCCGGGGTCGCCGCCGCCGGGGGAGCAGTGGGAGCGCGCCCTGATCAGGGTCCCGCAGGGCGGTGGCGCGGCCCTGGCCGCGGCGCTGAAGGCGGCTCAGGTGGCGAGGGTGGCGAAGGCGTCGCGCGCGGGTGCTGACGCGGTGTGGGTCCGTATCGACCCGCCGGACATCGGCTGAGGGGGCGCGGGACATCGGCTGAGGGGGCGCGCTCCAGGACCTCGCGGTGAACTCCGGCCGCGCCGCGGGACCTCAAGGCGAAAGTCCTCGCTGCGGAACCTCGAGGCGAAAGTCCGCGCCGCGGGACCCCAGGGCGAAAGTCCGTCCTGCGGGACCTCAATGCGAGCGTCCGTGCTGCCGAACCTCAGGGTGAATGTCCGCTGCGGAATCCCGAGCGAACTCCGGCTGCCCCGGGGTATCCAAGGACCGCGCTCGCCCTCGGATTCCCGGTCGGATTGCCGGTCCTGGCCGCGAGGCCCGCCGCCTCAGCCGTGCCGGGGCCCGGGGAAGACTCCCGGACGGGTCTCCTCACGCAGGGGGACGCCCCCGGGCAAGGGCTGAGCCGCGGGCTGTCCCGGCATCGAGCGCGCCGCCGGGACAGCGGGCAGGCCGCCGCCGAGGGGGAGCGGATGCGTCGCCGTGCTGTGGGTGTCGGTGCCGCGCTCGGCTTCCGCGGCGGCCTGGGCCGCGGCACGACGGGCGCCGTAGCGCCGGTGCACCGCCTGCTTGGTGACGCCGAGTGCCGAGCCCACCGCGTCCCACGAGAAGCCCAGCGAGCGGTCGAAGTCCACCGCGGCCGTGACCAGGGTCTCCACGCTGTCTCGGAGCTCCTGGGCGAGGCGGACGGTGGGGGCGGGCGCACGGCCGTAGACGACGAAGCCCGTGGCGGGGCCGGAGCGCCGGGGGCGGTAGACATTGCCCAGCTGGGCGGTGAGGGTGCGCAGCGCGTCCACCTGCCGGCGGACCCGCTCGATGTCCCGCACCAGCAGATGCAGGCTGGCGCGAGCCTGGGCGTCGTGGGTTGCGTGGTCGGCCATGGGCAAGCCTCTCGAACCGGCGTCGAAAACGGGTCGGGCCGCGATCGCGGCCCCTGTGGTCAACTCTTTCTTGACAACGCGCCACTCCCTGTGTGGTCACGGTGACGGGGCGCAGCGGCATATGCGACCGCGCACACCGCGCTCACGCCTGGTGCGCCCCGCGCTCACGAGCCCCGGGGCGGCGCCCCGATCTCCCGTATCCCGGGAATCGGGTCCGAGGCGCGCGGGCGACCCGGGGCGGAGGCGGCCGAGGACCCCCGCCCCGGGCGCGGCCTAGACTGGTGCGCCGCCGCGACGCCCGGCGCCGAGGCGCACGTACACCCTGCCCCCGCCCGAGAGGCCGACAGCCACCGATGAAGCTCGTCTTCGCAGGCACCCCCGAGGTCGCCGTTCCCGCCCTGGACGCCCTGATCGCCTCCGAACGGCACGAGGTGGCCGCCGTGGTCACCCGCCCCGACGCGCCCGCGGGCCGCGGGCGGAGGCTGATCGCGTCCCCCGTGGCGGAGCGCGCGGAGGAGGCGGGGATCGAGGCGCTGAAGCCCGCGAAGCCGCGCGACGAGGCGTTCCTCGCCCGGCTGCGGGAGATCGCGCCGGACTGCTGCCCCGTGGTGGCCTACGGAGCGCTGCTGCCCCGCGTCGCGCTGGACGTGCCGGCGAACGGCTGGGTCAACCTGCACTTCTCGCTGCTGCCCGCCTGGCGCGGTGCCGCGCCCGTCCAGCACGCGATCATGGCCGGCGACGAGATCACCGGAGCCTCCACCTTCCAGATCGAGGAGGGCCTGGACTCGGGGCCGGTGTACGGCACGATCACCGAGGCGGTGCGGTCCACCGACACCAGCGGCGACCTGCTCACCCGGCTGGCACTGGCGGGCGCGGGGCTGCTCGTGGCCACGATGGACGGCATCGAGGACGGCACCCTGAAGGCCGTGCCCCAGCCCGCCGAGGGCATCACCGTCGCGCCCAAGGTGGCGGTCGACGACGCCCGGATCGACTGGAACACCCCGGCGCTGCGCGTCGACCGCGTGGTGCGCGGTTGCAGCCCCGCGCCCGGCGCGTGGACCGTCTTCCGCGGCGAGCGGCTGAAGTTGGTGCAGGTCGCCCCCGTGCAGGAGCACACCGGCCTCGCCCCCGGAGAGCTGGCACCGGGCAAGAAGCAGGTCCTCGTGGGCACCGGCTCGCACGCCGTGGAACTGCTCTGGGTGCAGGCGCAGGGCAAGAAGCCGATGCGCGGCGCCGACTGGGCCCGCGGAGCGCGCATCGCCCCGGGGGAGCGCCTGGGCGCCGGCGACGTAGGCTGAGGGGGGACGGGCAGCCTGCCCGGCTCAGGAACAGCAGCGGAGCACCTTTGACCAGCCAGCACGAGCCGTCCGCCCGGCGCCGGGCACCGGCCGCCGCACGGACGGGCAAGCAGCACAAGCCGTACCGGCGTCCGAAGAAGGACCCTGTCCGGATCCTCGCGTTCGAGGCGCTGCGTGCGGTCGACGAGCGGGACGCGTACGCCAACCTCGTCCTGCCCCCGCTGCTGCGCAGGGCCCGCGAGAAGGGCGAGCTGGACGGCCGGGACGCGGCCCTCGCGACCGAGTTGGTCTACGGCACGCTGCGCCGCCAGGGCACCTACGACGCCGTCATCGCGGAGTGCGTCGACCGCCCGCTGCGCGAGGTCGACCCGCCGGTCCTCGACGTGCTCAGCCTCGGTGCGCACCAGCTCCTCGGCACCCGGATCCCGACGCACGCCGCGGTGTCCGCGTCGGTGGAGCTGGCCCGGGTGGTGCTCGGCGACGGGCGTGCGAAGTTCGTCAACGCCGTGCTGCGCAAGATCGCGCAGGACGACCTGGACGGCTGGCTGGACCGGGTGGCACCACCGTACGAGGACGACCCCGAGGACCACCTCGCCGTGGTGCACGCGCACCCGCGCTGGATCGTCTCCGCGCTCTGGGACGCGCTGGGGGGCGATCGCGCCGGCATGGAGGAACTGCTCGCGGCCGACAACGAACGGCCCGAGGTGACCCTCGTCGCCCGCCCCGGCCGGGCCACCGCCGACGAGCTGCTGGACTCGCTGGCCTCCGCGTCCGCACACCCGGGCCGCTGGTCGCCGTACGCGGTCCGGCTCACCGAGGGCGGCGAGCCCGGCGCGCTGGACGCCGTGCGGGAGGGCCGTGCCGGCGTCCAGGACGAGGGCAGCCAGCTCGTGGCCGCGGCCCTGGCGGCGGCCCCGCTCGACGGCCCCGACCGGCTCTGGCTGGACGGCTGCGCGGGTCCCGGCGGCAAGGCGGCGCTGCTGGGCGGACTCGCCGCAGGGCGCGGCGCGGCGCTCGTCGCCGCGGAGAAGCAGCCGCACCGCGCGGGCCTGGTGGCCAAGGCGCTCGCCGGCAACCCGGGCCCGTACCAGGTGATCACCGCGGACGGCACCCGCCCGCCGTGGCGGAGCGGCAGCTTCGACCGGGTCCTGGTGGACGTGCCCTGCACCGGCCTGGGCGCGCTGCGGCGCCGCCCGGAGGCCCGCTGGCGCCGCCGCCCCGACGACCTGGACGGCTTCGCACCCCTCCAGCGCGAGCTGCTGAAGTCGGCGCTCGTCGCGGCGCGCCCGGGAGGCGTGGTCGCCTACGCGACCTGCTCCCCGCACCTGGCCGAGACGAGGGCCGTGGTCGACGACGTCCTCAAGCGGCACGGCGGCGCCCGGCTGATGGACGCGCGGCCGATGCTGCCCGGCGTGCCGTCCCTCGGCGAGGGCCCCGACATCCAGCTCTGGCCGCACCTGCACGGCACGGACGCGATGTACCTGGCCCTGCTGCGCAGGACGGACTGAGCCCGGCGCGGATTGAGCCCGGCGCGGATTGAATGCAGGACTGGCTGAACCCGGCGCGGACCGAAGCGGGGCCGGACCGGGCCGGCGGCATGCCCTCATCCCGCCGCGGCCCACGCCCCGTCAAGTACCGGACTGGGTGCTTCCGGAGTCCGGGCGAGGCCGATGTGCCGGGGCATGGCAGGCTTGGGGGTATGGCCCCGCAGATTAACCCGAGCATCCTGTCCGCCGACTTCGCGCGCCTCGCCGACGAGGCCCGGGCGGTGGAAGGCGCCGACTGGCTCCACGTCGACGTCATGGACAACCACTTCGTCCCCAATCTCACCCTCGGCGTCCCCGTCGTGGAGTCCCTGGCACGGGCCACGGACACCCCCCTGGACTGCCACCTGATGATCGAGGACGCGGACCGCTGGGCACCGCAGTACGTGGAGGCGGGCGCCTCGTCCGTGACGTTCCACGTGGAGGCCGCGGGGGCACCGGTGCGCCTGGCACGCGAGGTCCGGGCGAAGGGCGCGCGGGCGGGCATGGCGCTGAAGCCGGCCACCCCCATCGAGCCGTACGAGGACCTGCTCCCCGAGCTCGACATGGTGCTGATCATGACGGTCGAGCCGGGCTTCGGTGGCCAGGCCTTCCTCGACATCATGCTGCCGAAGATCCGCCGCACCCGGCAGCTGATCGGCAAGCACGGCCTCGACGTGTGGTTGCAGGTCGACGGCGGGGTCTCGGAGAGCACCATCGAGCGCTGTGCGGAGGCCGGCGCCGACGTCTTCGTCGCGGGATCCGCGGTCTACGGTGCCTCCGACCCGGCCGCGGCCGTCCGGAGCCTGCGCGACCAGGCCGGTGCCACCATGGCCGGCGCCGGGTGGCCGGGCGGGCACTGACCGCACAGGCGTCCGACCGTCCCGATCGCCAGGCGGCCGCCGGGACAAGGGAACGTGAACGCCACCCATCAAGGGCTGATCGACCTCTCCCAGTGCCTGAAGGCCCTGGGAGGCAACCCCTCGGATCTGCAAGGATGAACGGCGGATCCAGAGTGTGAACGACGACAAGAGCAGTGAGGAGATCGCCGTGTCCGGCATGTCGGCGGGTCGGCCTGCCCTGCGGATGGGGCCCGCGGAGCTGGTACAGGCGGCGGCCATGGCCCGTCGCTTCTACCTGGAGGGCAAGTCCAAGATCCAGATCGCCGAGGAGTTCGGCGTGAGCCGCTTCAAGGTGGCCAGGGTTCTGGAGACCGCCCTCGAACGCGACCTGGTCAGGATCGAGATCAGAGTGCCCGCCGAGCTGGACGCCGAGCGTTCCGACGCGCTGCGCGCCCGGTACGGCCTGCGGCACGCGGTCGTCGTCGAGTCCCCGGCGGAGGCCGACGAGTCGCCCGACCCGGAGAACCTCGGGGAGGTCGCCGCCGACCTGCTCGGCGAGCTGGTCACCGAGGGCGATGTGCTGGGGCTGGCCTGGGGCCGCTCCACCATCCACATGGCGGCCGCCCTGGACCGGCTGCCGCCCTGCACGGTGGTGCAGCTCACCGGCGTCTACGACGCCGGAACGGCGGAGCGCGGCTCCGTGGAGGCGGTGCGGCGCGCCGCGCAGGTCTCCGGCGGCGAGGCCCACCCCATCTACGCCCCGATGCTGCTGCCCGACTCGGCCACCGCGGACGCGCTGCGCCACCAGACCGGGATCGCCCGCGCCTTCGAGTACTTCGACAAGGTCACCGTCGCGTGCGTGTCCATCGGCTCCTGGGAGGCGGGCGTCTCCACCGTCCACGACATGCTCAGCGAGCAGGAGCGCGCCAGCTACGCCTCGCTCGGCATCGCCGCCGAGATGTCCGCGCACCTCTTCGACGCCGAGGGCCGCAGGGTCGGCAGGGACCTGGGGGAGCGGTGCATCACGGTGGAGGCCGACCGGCTGCGCCGCATCCCCGAGGTCGTCGCGATCGCGGGCGGGCAGCGCAAGGGGCCCGCGATCGACGCGGTGCTCCGCTCCGGCCTGGTGACCAGCCTCGTCACCGACACCACGGCAGCGGACTTCCTGATGTCCACCGGCCCCACCCCGCGCCCCGCCCTGGACCGCATGGACCCCGACAGCATCGCCGCGTGAGCGGACGCCCGGCCCCGGATCCGGCCCGGTGGCATGGCACGGGCGGCCGGATCGGGCGCGGCGGCAAGCGACGGACGGCCGCCGGGTGCGGCGGTCCGCCACGGAAGGTGGTTGAGGGATGACCGAAGCGTCGTTCGCCCCCGTGCTGGAGGCCGTCCGTGCGGCCGGCTGGAGCACCGGGGTCCTGGACCTCGCCGGGGTCACCGGGAAGGCGGCCTTCCTGGAGCGCTGCGCCCGGGCGCTGGACGCTCCCGGGTGGTTCGGCCGCAACTGGGACGCGCTGGCCGACGGCCTCAAGGACCTCTCCTGGCTGCCGGCGGCCCCCGGGCGGCTGCTGCTGGCCGTGGGCTGGCAGGAGTACGCGGCGGCGCAGCCGGCCGAATGGGTCACCGCTCAGGAGGTGTTCGCCGAGGCCGAGGCGCACTGGAGCGGCCGTCCGGAGGGCTTCGCGGTCCTGCTCGCGATGGGTGCGGCCGAGGCGGACCGGGGCTGACCCCTTCCGGCCCCCGCACGGGCCGCCCGCCCCGCCGGGCGTCCGGCCGGTGATTCGCCCGGGTGTTCGTGCTCAGGTAATGTCTCCATGTAAGGCAGGTTTTCTGCCCCGGCACCGACAGTGAGCCCCCCGTACCGAACGCGCACGAACCAGGTACCGACGGGGGTCTTTTGTTGTGTCCCGGTTGGGTGGCCTGCGCCGCTTCGCATGAAAATGTGAGACGTATGCACTTCCTCGAGCCAGGCACCGGCCGCCACGTCACCACGCCACCGGTCTCCTACGACCTGACCTACGACGATGTCTTCATGGTGCCGAACCACTCCGTGGTCGTCTCGCGGCAGGACGTCGACCTGGCCGCGCCGGACGGCAGCGGCACCACGATCCCCCTCGTCGTCGCCAACATGACGGCCATCGCGGGCCGCCGGATGGCCGAGACGGTGGCGCGGCGCGGCGGCCTCGCGGTGATCCCGCAGGACATCCCGATCGAGGTGGTCGCGGACGTCACCTCCTGGGTCAAGCAGCGCCACCTCGTGCTCGACACGCCCATCGTGCTCGCACCCACCCAGACGGTCGCCGACGCCCTCGCCCTGCTGCCCAAGCGCGCCCACGACGCCGGCGTGGTCGTCGACGAGGGGCACCGGCCGCTCGGCGTCGTCACGGACGCCGACCTGAGCGGCGTCGACCGCTTCACCCAGCTCTCCGAGGTGATGTCCCGCGACCTGCTGCTGGTGGCCGCCGACATCGACCCGCGCACCGCCTTCAACAAGCTGGACGCGGCCAACCGCCGCTTCGCCCCCGCCGTGGACGGCGACGGCAGGCTCGTGGGCATCCTCACCCGCAAGGGCGCCCTGCGGGCCACCCTCTACACGCCCGCCACGGACGCCGGCGGACGGCTCAGGATCGCCGCGGCGGTCGGGATCAACGGCAACGTCGCGGGCAAGGCCAAGCAGCTGCTGGACGCCGGGATCGACACCCTCGTCGTGGACACCGCGCACGGCCACCAGGAATCCATGCTGAACGCCCTCAGGGCCGTCCGCGCCCTCGACCCGCAGGTGCCGGTGGTCGCCGGCAACGTCGTCTCCGCCGCGGGCGTGCGCGACCTGGTGGCGGCCGGTGCGGACATCGTCAAGGTGGGCGTGGGCCCCGGTGCCATGTGCACGACCCGGATGATGACCGGCGTGGGCCGCCCGCAGTTCACCGCCGTCCTGGAGTGCGCCGCCGAGGCACGCGCGCACGGCAAGCACGTGTGGGCCGACGGCGGTGTGCGGCACCCCCGCGACGTCGCCATGGCGCTCGCCGCCGGAGCCTCCAACGTGATGATCGGCTCCTGGTTCGCCGGGACCCACGAGTCGCCCGGGGACCTCCAGCAGGCCGCGGACGGCCGCTACTACAAGGAGTCCTTCGGGATGGCCTCGGCACGCGCCGTGCGCAACCGCACGGCGGAGGAGTCGGCCTACGACCGGGCGCGCAAGGGCCTGTTCGAGGAGGGCATCTCCACCTCCCGGATGTACGTGGACCCCTTCAGGCCCGGTGTGGAGGACCTGATCGACTCGATCATCGCGGGCGTCCGGTCCGCCTGCACCTACGCGGGCGCGGGGTCGCTGGAGGAGTTCACCGGGCGGGCGGTCGTCGGTGTGCAGAGCGCGGCGGGGTACGCCGAGGGCAAGCCCCTGCACGCGAGCTGGAACTGACGCCTCGGATCCCCGGCCCACGGCGGCGGGGACCCGAGGGCGGCGCCGCCGCGTCCCGCCTGCGCGGCGGCTCCCCGGCCGTGACGGGCGTCAGGCACGGGGCACGCGCAACGAACCTCCGCGTTCCCCGGGCGCCGCGCAAGGATCTTGTGCAAACGTGCAAGGCCGCTGCATTACGATCGGGAAGGCCCGGCTCGTAAGGTCGTGCGTTGTACCCGGCACGGTGGGTGCCGGCCGCGCCGCGGCGCGCTCGTGAGGCCGCCCCGGTGCCCACCGCCCCGACCGCAGCGACCAAGGAGCCAGCGCGTGCTCGACCACGGCGCACCCCCACCCAGCCCCGGCAGGACCGGGGGCCCACCCGACGGCGGCGGACCCCGGTTGATGCGCCGCAAACCGGTGGAACTCCTGGTCGCCGAGGGCGGTAAGGGCGCCGGAGGCACCCTGCGGCGGTCCCTCGGGCTGGCTCAGCTCACCATGATCAGCATCGGCGCCACCCTCGGCACCGGGATCTTCGTCGTGCTCGGGGAGGCGGTGCCGAAGGCGGGCCCCGCCGTCACCGTCTCCTTCGTGGCGGCCGGCCTCACGGCCTTCTTCTCCGCACTCTCGTACGCCGAGCTGGCGGGCACCATCCCCGTGGCGGGCTCCTCCTACTCGTATGCGTATGCAACGCTCGGCGAGTTGATCGCCTGGATCTGCGGCTGGTGCCTGATCCTCGAATACGGCGTCTCGGTCGCCGCCGTCGCCGTCGGCTGGGGCCAGTACCTCAACGAACTGCTCGACGGCACCCTCGGCGTCACGCTGCCCGCCGCGCTCTCCGCGCCGCCGGGCGACGGCGGCGCGTTCAACCTGCCCGCCCTCGCCGTGGTGCTGCTCGCCATGGTGTTCCTGCTGGGCGGCGCCCGGGAGTCGGCGCGCGTCAACACCGTGATGGTCGGCGTGAAGATCGCAGCGCTCCTGCTGTTCTGCGGCATCGGCGTCGCCGGAATCCGATCGGGCAACTACGCGCCCTTCATGCCGCTCGGCGTGGCGGGAGTGAGCGGTGCGGGCGCGACCCTCTTCTTCTCGTACATCGGCTTCGACGCCGCCTCCACCGCGGGCGAGGAGGCGAGGGACGCGCAGCGGGACCTGCCCCGCGCGATCATGCTCTCGCTGGTCGTGGTGACAGGGCTCTACGTCCTGGTGGCCGCGGTGGCCGTGGGCGCCAGGCCCTGGCGGAGCTTCGCCGGGTCCGAGGCGGTCCTCGCGGCGATCATGAAGGATGTCACCGGGCAGTCCTTCTGGGCGACGCTGCTCGCCGCGGGCGCGGTGATCGCCATCGCCAGCGTGGTGCTGACCGTGCTCTACGGCCAGACCCGGATCCTGTTCGCGATGTCCCGCGACGGCCTCGTGCCGCGCGTCTTCTCCCGGGTCCACCCCGGCACCGGGGTACCCCGTGCGAACACGGTGATCGTCTCGCTGTTCTGCGGCGCGCTGGCCGCCGCCGTCCCGCTCGGCCGGCTCGCCGACGCCACCAGCATCGGCACCCTCTTCGCCTTCGCGCTGGTCAACATCGCCGTCGTGGTGCTGCGGCGGACCAGGCCGGCGATGCCGCGCGCCTTCCGGGTGCCGCTGTCCCCGGTGCTGCCCGCTCTCGGCCTCGCCTTCTGCGTCTGGATGATGGGCAGTCTGTCCGCGGTGACGTGGCTGGTGTTCGGGATCTGGATGGCCGTAGGGGTCGTGTTCTACTTCGTCTACGGCCACCGCCGCTCCCGCCTCGCGGTCCCCGCTGAGCCGGGCAACGAGCAGCCCCGAGCAGAGAAGTGACCGACCGCCCGTGCGACTGAACGATCTCGACGAAGCCATCGTGCACGCCCTCGCCGAGGACGCCCGCCGCTCCTACGCCGACATCGGCCAGCTCGTCGGGCTGTCGGCGCCCGCGGTGAAGCGGCGGGTGGACCGGCTGCGCGGCACCGGCGCCATCACCGGCTTCACGGTACGGGTCGACCCGGCCGCACTCGGCTGGCAGACCGAGGGGATCATCGAGCTGTACTGCCGCAGCAACACCTCCCCGGAGGCCATCCAGCGGGGCCTGGAGCGGTATCCGGAGGTCGTGTCGGCGTCCACCGTGACCGGCGAGGCCGACGCTGTCGTGCAGGTCTTCGCCGAGGACATGCGGCACTTCGAGCAGGTCCTCGAACGGATCGCGGGGGAGCCCTTCGTGGAGCGCACCAAGTCCGTGCTGGTGCTCTCGCCGCTGCTGAGGCGGTTCTCCTCGGGGGCTCCGGGGTGAGTCGGGCTGCCCTCCTGCGCCATGACATGGCACCGAATAGCGCCACGTGGCGCTGAGTGGCGCTACCCGGCGCCACCTCGTGCCACCTGGTGCCAACCGGCGCCATTCAAAGCCTTCAAAGGCGATCGTGGGGGCGTGGCGCCACCGTGACTCGGGTCGCTGCCATCATCTTTTCCCACGTCAGAGCGGCTACTCGCTGACTGGTTCCAGGCGAGGTGCCATACGGGCTTGCGTTTGGCGCCATTATGGTGCCATGATGACGTCATGGACCTCACCCCGTATGTCGACACCCTGCGTCGCGAACTCGCCGTGGCCGCCGAAGCCGGCGGGGAGGACGCGCGCGAGCTGGCCGAGCGGCTCACCGCTCCGCTGGAGTCGGCGACCCGTCTGACCATGCTCAACGTGCTCTCCGCCGCGATGGACGAGATCACCCGCGAGCTCGCCCCCGGCTCGGTCGACGTACGGCTGCGCGGACTGGACCCCGATTTCGTGGTGACACCGCCGCCCGCCGGCGGCCCCGCGGAAGCGGACGCCGCGCCCGTCGAACCGTCGAAGGCCCAGGTGCCGGCCGACGGCGACGAGGGCGGCACCGCCCGCGTCAACCTGCGCCTGCCGGCACATCTCAAGGCGCGGGCCGAGGAGGCCGCGAGCCGCGAGGGCCTGTCGGTCAACGCGTGGCTGGTGCGGGCCGTGTCGGCCGCGGTCGACGGCGGTGGCCGGCCCCGTAGGACGGAGAAGTCCCGCAACGTCGGGCAGAGCTTCACGGGCTGGGTGCGCTAGCCCGGACCCTCGTACCACCACCCCACTCGTCGATCCACCTCCACCACGTCCCACCAGCGGGGACGGCCACAAGACCCAAGAGGACGGGATGGCCATGCCTTCTTTCGACACCTCCACACCGATCTCCGCCGACGTGCACGTGGGTGCCGGCTCCATTCTGTTCACCGCGAGCGAGCGCCTCGACACCGTCGTCGAGGTGCGGCCCCGCGACCCGAAGAAGGACAAGGACGTACGCGCCGCCAGGCAGACCGAGGTCGGATTCGCCGGCGGCGTCCTGACCGTCAAGACCAGGGAACGGCGCATGATCGGCCCCAGCGGCGTCGTCGACGTCACGGTGGACCTGCCGGAGGGCTCCCGCGTCGAAGCGACCGGCTCCTGGACGCAGGTGCTCGGTGAGGGCCGGCTCGGCGAGGTCCGGGTCAAGTCCTCGGGCGGCGACGTCCGCCTCGAAACCACCGGGCCGCTGCGGCTGACCGCCGCCCACGGATCGATCACGGTCGAGCGGGTCGAAGGCGCCGCCGAGATCACCACCAGCTCCGGCAGCGTGCGTGTCGGCATGGTCGACGGCTCCGCCGTGCTGAAGAACTCCCACGGCTCCACGAGCGTCGGCGCCGTGACCGGCGAGCTGCGGGTGAACGGCGCCTACGGCGAGATTGACATCGCCCGAGCCGAGAGCTCGGTCACCGTCGCCACCGCCCACGGCGCCCTGCGTATCGCGGAAGTCGCCCGAGGATCCATCGAGTTGGACACCGCCCACGGCTCCATCGAGATCGGCGTCCGCGAGGGCTCCGCCGCCTGGCTGGAGGTCAGCGCCGACAACGGGCAGGTCCGCAACGCGCTCGCCGCCTCCGAGGCCCCGGCGGAGACCGAGGACGCCGTCAGGATCCGCGCCCGGACCCGTTTCGGCAACATCGACGTGCGCCGCGCCCGCCCCTGACCGCCCGCCTCACCGCCCCACCCACTCCGAAGCCACCTCAGCCCCGAAAGGAAGGACTCCATGCCTGTATCTGGCATGCCCACGTCAAGAAAGGCCGATTCGCGGCCGCCGGCCGCCGTCTCCACCGTCGGTCTGCGCAAGTCGTACGGCGACAAGACCGTGCTCGACGGCATCGACCTGCGCATCCCGGCCGGATCGGTGTTCGCGCTGCTCGGGCCCAACGGCGCCGGCAAGACCACCACCGTGCAGATCCTGTCCACGCTCATCGCCGCCGACGGCGGGCAGGCCCGGGTCGCGGGCCACGACGTCGCCACGTCACCGGACGGGGTGCGCTCCGCGATCGGCGTCACCGGGCAGTTCGCCGCGCTCGACGACCTGCTCACCGCCGAGGAGAACCTGCTCCTCATGGCCGACCTGCTGCGCCTCGGCAAGCGGGAGGGGAGATCCCGCGCCAGGGAGTTGCTCCAGCGGTTCGACATCGCGGACGTCGCGCACAAGCGGGCCGCGACCTTCTCCGGAGGTATGCGGCGCCGGCTCGACATCGCCATGACGCTGGTCGGCGACCCCCAGGTGATCTTCCTGGACGAGCCGACAACCGGGCTCGACCCGCGCAGCCGCCGCACCATGTGGGACACGGTGCGGGCGCTGGTCGCGGGCGGCACCACCGTCTTCCTCACCACCCAGTACCTGGAGGAGGCCGACCAGCTGGCCGACCGGATCGCCGTCCTCGACGGCGGCCGGATCGTCGCCGAGGGCACCGCCGACGAGCTCAAGGCGCGGATCCCCGGCGGCCACGTACGGCTGGGGTTCGCCGGTTCCGACGAGTACGAGCGCGCGGCCGCCGCCTTCGCCGGCGCGGCCCGCGACGACGAGAACCTCTCGCTGCGCGTGGCGGGCGACGGCGGTCTCGACGCGCTGCGCGCCCTGCTCGACCGGCTCGACACCGCCGGCATCCGGGCCGCCGGCTTCTCCGTGCACACCCCCGACCTCGACGACGTCTTCCTCGCCCTGACCGGGCACGGCACCGCCGGCACCGGCACCCCGCTTCAGATCAAGGAGACCCTGCGATGAGCACCCTCGCCTACGCCGTGCACGACTCGACGACGATGCTGCGGCGCAACCTGAAGCACGCGATCCGCTATCCGTCCGTGGGGCTCGGCAGCGCCATGATGCCGATCCTGATGCTGCTGCTCTTCGTGTACGCCTTCGGTGACTCGATCGGCGCCGGGATAGGCGGCGGCCGGGACGCGTACGTGAACTACCTCACCCCCGGCATCATCATCATGGGGGTGGCCGCCGGTTCGATGTCGACCTCGATCGCGGTCTGCTCCGATATGACCGAGGGCATCATCAACCGCTTCCGCACCATGAACATCACGCGCTCGTCGTTCATGACCGGGCATGTCATCGGCAGCGTCATCCAGACGATGGCGTGCATGGTCCTGGTCGTGGGCGTCGCCCTCGCCGTGGGCTTCCGCTCCGGGGCGACCCCGCTTCAGTGGCTGGCCGCGGCCGGCCTCCTCGCGGCCATCGCGTTCGCGGTGACCTGGCTGTCCGTGGCGCTCGGCCTGATCTCCAAGACCATCGAGTCCGCGAGCAACAAGCCGCTGCTGATCCAGTTCCTGCCGTTCCTCGGCTCGGCGTTCGTGCCGGCCGACTCGATGTCGCCGGGCCTGCGCTGGTTCGCCCAGAACCAGCCGTTCACGCCGATGACCGAGACCCTGCGCGGCCTGCTCTCCGGCTCTCAGATCGGCGACAACGGCTGGATCTCGCTCGCCTGGTGCGCCGGTATCGCCCTGGTCGGCTACGCCTGGTCCCGCTCGCTGTTCAACAGCACCACCAGGCGCTGAGGCCAGCCCCGGGGATCGGCGCCGGGGGCCTGAGGGCCCCCTCAGCGGCGGCCCCGGGATCGCTCGACGGCTCCCGCCGGTGGCCCGCTCCGGACGGTCGCCGCTCGGCGTCCTCCGGCGCAGGCGTCCCCGATCCTCCTCCCCCCTGCAACGAATCGCCGAGCACGGCCCCGTACACGCAACGAATGCCTTCGATATGCGCAAGAGTCGGCTCTTGTCTGCTTTCAGTGGCCGACCGTACCGTCGAGGTGTTCCCCCCTACCACACGTCCCCGTGAGGTCTGCCATGTCCGCGCTGCGTCTCGCCCTGCTGCAGAGCTCCGGGCGGCCGGGATCGGTCACCGCCAACCTCGCCGAGCTCGACGAGGCCGCGGGGCGGGCCGCCGCCGAGGGGGCCGGGCTGCTCGTGGCGCCGGAGCTGTTCCTCAGCGGATACGGGGTCGGGGACCGCCTGCCGGGGCTCGCCGAACCGGCCGGCGGGCCCTCGGCCGGGGCCGTGGCGGGGATCGCCCGCCGGCACGGGATCGCCGTGTGCTACGGCTACCCGGAGCGGTCGGAGCGGTCGGAGCGGTCGGAGCGGTCGGAGCGGTCGGAGCGGTCGGAGCGGTCGGACGAGCCCGCCGGCGCGGACCAGCAGCTGTTCAACGCCGTCCAGTTGATCGGGGCGGACGGCACCCGTCTCGCCCGCTACCGCAAGACCCACCTCTACGGCGACTTCGAGAAGCGGTGGTTCACGCCAGGGGAGCAGCCCGTGGTGCAGGCGGAGGTGGCCGGATTCACGGTCGGCCTGCTGGTCTGCTACGACGTCGAGTTCCCGGAGAACGTCCGGGCGCACGCCCTCGCCGGCACGGACCTGCTGCTGGTGCCGACCGCGGTGATGCACCCGTACGCGTTCATCGCCGAGACCGTGGTGCCGGTGCGCGCGTTCGAGAGCCAGCTCTACGTGGCGTACGTCAACCGCGCCGGGACCGAGGGGGAGTTCGACTTCCTCGGGCTCTCCGTGCTCGCCGGGCCCGACGGCAGTGCCCTGGTCCGCGCCGGAGGCACCGCCGAACTGGTCTGCGCCGACGTCGACCACGCGGCCCTCGCCGCTGCCCGCGAGGCCAACTCCTACCTGCGCGACCGCCGGCCGTCGCTCTACTCCTCGCTGACCTGAGGCGGTGCGGGCGCCCGGCCCGCGATCCACGCGCGACCCACTCCGATCCACTCCGATCCACCCCTGACCACCGCAAGGAGCCGCACTCCATGACGTCCACCGTGCCCACGGCCGTCCCGCACGCCCCGATGCGGCAGCCCATCACCATGTTCGGGCCGGACTTCCCGTACGCCTACGACGACTTCCTCGCCCACCCCGCGGGCCTCGGCCAGATCCCCGCCACCCGGCACGGAACCGAGGTCGCGGTGGTCGGCGGCGGGCTCTCCGGCCTCGTCACCGCCCACGAGCTGATGAAGATGGGCCTACGGCCGGTGGTGTACGAGGCGGACCGGATCGGCGGGCGGCTGCGCACCGTCGGCTTCGACGGCGCGGCGGACGGGGGCGCGCTCACCGCCGAACTGGGCGCCATGCGCTTCCCGCCGTCCTCGACGGCGCTCCAGCACTACATCGACCTGGTGGACCTGCGGACCAGGCCGTTCCCGAACCCGCTCGCGGAGTCCACCCCGTCCACGGTCGTCGACCTCAAGGGCGAGTCCCACTACGCCCGGACCCTGGACGACCTGCCCGAGGTCTACCGGCAGGTCGCCGCGGCCTGGCAGAGCTGCCTTGAGGAGGGCGCCGAGTTCTCCGGGATGAACCGCGCCATCCGCGAGCGCGACGTACCGGCGATCCGGGCGATCTGGTCCCGCCTCGTCGAACGGCTCGACGACCAGACCTTCTACGGCTTCCTGTGCGCGTCCGAGGCGTTCCGCTCCTTCCGGCACCGTGAGATCTTCGGGCAGGTCGGCTTCGGCACCGGCGGCTGGGACACCGACTTCCCCAACTCCATCCTGGAGATCCTGCGGGTGGTGTACACCGAGGCGGACGACCACCACCGCGGCATCGTCGGCGGCAGCAGGCAGCTTCCCGAGCGGCTCTGGGAACGCGCGCCGGACAAGCTCGTCCACTGGCCTGCGGGCACCTCGCTGGCGTCGCTGCACGGGGGTTCGCCCCGGCCCGCGGTGACGCGGCTGCACCGCACCGCGGGCGGCATGATCACCGTCACCGACTCCTCGGGTGCCATCCGCAGCTATCCCGCGGCGGTCTTCACGGCCCAGTCCTGGATGCTGCTGTCCAAGATCGCCTGTGACGAGTCGCTCTTCCCGATGGACCACTGGACGGCCATCGAGCGCACCCACTACATGGAGTCCAGCAAGCTCTTCGTCCCGGTGGACCGGCCGTTCTGGCTGGACAAGGACGAGCGCACCGGGCGCGACCGGATGTCGATGACGCTGACGGACCGGATGACCCGGGGCACCTACCTGCTGGACGACGGACCCGACCGGCCCGCGGTGATCTGCCTCTCGTACACCTGGTGCGACGACAGCCTCAAGTGGCTGCCGCTGTCCGCGCACGAGCGCATGGAGGTCATGCTCGCCTCGCTCCGCGAGATCTACCCGGACGTGGACATCAGGAGCCATATCATCGGCAGCCCGGTGACCGTCTCCTGGGAGGACGAGCCGTACTTCATGGGCGCGTTCAAGGCGAACCTGCCCGGCCACTACCGCTACCAGCGCAGGCTCTTCACCCACTTCATGCAGGACACGCTGCCCGCGGACAAGCGCGGCATCTTCCTCGCGGGCGACGACATATCGTGGACGGCCGGCTGGGCGGAGGGCGCCGTGCAGACCGCCCTGAACGCCGTGTGGGGCGTGATGCACCAGTTCGGCGGCGCCTGCGACCCGTCCAATCCCGGCCCCGGGGACGCATTCCACGCGATCGCACCGGTGGAGCTGCCGGAGGACTGAGCGGACGCGCCCCGAAGGGGCGCGGGGAACCGCGCGCTCAGCCGGGACCGGCAGATGGAGGGAACGGCACCGCGAGGGGCTGGGCGGGGCCCGCCGCGGGCGTTCGGCAGGGGCGCGGGGAACCGCCGCGCTCAGCCAGACCGGCGGCCGGAGAATCTGGAGACCGCAAGGAGCCGGAGCCCCGGGCCCTGCCGCAGGCGCGCCCTGGGGCTACGCGAACGGCGCCCCGGGCGCCTACCGGGCGCGGGCCCCCGGCGACGGGACCACCGTGCGACCGGTGCGGGGCAGCGGGAGCGGTGTGAGGAGCATCCGCCCGACCAGGCCGACCCCGGCGTCGAGCCGCTGGACGAACTCCCCGGCGAGCGTGGGCAGCCCGCGCAGCGCCCACAGCGCCCGCGCGGCGGACCACGCTCCGTCCCTGGCCCGGTCCAGGCTCCAGCAGCCCAGCAGATGGGTGAGCGGATCGGCGACCTGGAGCAGGTCGGGGCCCGGCATCACGTCCTCGCGGATCTGCTCCTCCAGCGCCACCAGCAGATCCCCGACGCGGTCGAACTCGTCCTCCAGCTCCTCGGGTGCGCAGCCGAGCACCCGGCAGGCGTCCACGACGGCGAGGCAGAGGTCGTGCCCGACATGGGCGTTGATGCCCGCGAGGGCGAACTGCAGGGGGGTGACGCCGGGGTGGTGGCGGCAGCGGAACAGCGGGCGCCAGCAGGCCGGCGGGCGGTCGTCGGCGGCCGCCGCGTCGACCGCGGCGAGGTAGCGCGCGGCGAAGCGCACGTCCAGGGCCGCCGCCTGGGCGGGCTCGCCGAGCCGCCCCGACGAGATGCCGGTGTCCACCGCCTCCGTGACGGTCAGGTAGACGCGGTTGAAGACCGCGACCCCGTCGCGGTCCGGCAGGGCCTCCGCGAGCGCGCGCATCCGCGCGATCACCGAGCCGATCCCGCGCCCGGGGACCGTGGACTGCTCCGAGTGGGCCATGCAGGCAGGGTTCCAGCGGTCGGCGGGCGCGGCGCCGTTCGGCGCGGGACTTCGCCGGAACGAGCGAATGGGCCGCGCCGGGGCGACGGTTGCCCCTGGCGGGGGCCTCACCGGCCCACCTGTTGGAGCCCAGGACTCATGCATGAATCCCTGCGCGGAGCATTGTCACGTGGATCAGGCACGTCTACGCTCACACGGTCTTGTTCATGAATGATGTTCACGTACATGACCTGCTGGTGTGTGCGGTCTGTAGGTGACCCCACGGTCATCGGTACCGAAGGAGTGCTCGATGAGCAGAAGACCCCGTCTGAGGCTCGGCGCCGTGGTGGCGGCCACGGCCGCCCTCGCCGCGCTGCTGGTGCCGGCGGCCTCCGCCGCCGCCCACGGCCGCCCGGCCGGACACCCCGGACCGCTCCCGCCCGCCCCGAAGACGGCCGTGCTCGACGGCGAGCGCCTGCAAGCCGCCAAGGTCCGCCTGGAACTGGGCGACCCGGGCGTCAGGAAGGCCGTCAAGAACCTCACCGCCCAGGCCGACGACTGGCTCGGCCAGGGACCCTGGACCGTGGTGGACAAGCCCGCGCCCGCACCGGGCGGCGACCCGCACGACTACCTCAGCCAGGCACCGTACTGGTGGCCGTCCCAGCCGAAGACCGACGACAACCCGCACGGCTGCCCCTACGTCCAGCGCGACGGCGAGCGCAACCCCGAGGTCGACACCGGCACCGACCGCCCCGACGTCGGCAAGGTCTTCGCTTCCTCGTACACCCTCAGCCTCGCCTGGTACTACACCGGCAAGAAGCAGTACGCGGAACACGCCGCCGACATCCTGCGCACCTGGTTCCTCGACCCGGACACCCGGATGAACCCCAACCTGAACCACGGGCAGTTCATCCCCTGCAAGTACGACGGCCGGTCCATCGGCATCATCGACTTCTCCCAGGAGTACACCAGCGTGGTGGACGCGGTCGCCGTGCTGGGCACCGGCGCGCCCGGCTGGTCCAAGGCCGACCGGACCGCCATGACCGCGTGGAACAAGGACTTCCTCTCCTGGCTGGTCGACAGCGACTTCGGCAAGGAGGAGGGCGCCGCGGAGAACAACCACGGCACCTTCTACGACATGCAGGTGGCCGCGCTCGCCTATGCCACCGGTGACCGGGACCTGGCCAGGTCGACCGTCCTGGACGCGCGCCGGAAGCGGATCGACGCGCAGGTCGCGGGCGACGGCAGCCAGCCGCAGGAGCTCGCCAGGACCAGGAGCTGGCACTACTCCACCTTCGATCTGGTGGCGTACACCCGGCTCGCCGAGATCGGCCGGCACGTCGGGGTCGATCTGTGGGGGTACCGGGGCCCGGACGGGCAGAGCCTGTTCAAGGCGGTCGACTTCCTGCTCCCCGCGGCCACCGGCGCGGCCGGGTGGCCGTACCCCGAGCTGGAGTTCTACCGGTACGCGGCGAGCGACATCGTGCACGCCGCGGCGGACGCCGGGGACGCTGCTGCGCGCGCCGCGGTGCCGCACCTCCAGGAGCCGCCGGGCGGCGACCTCTGGGCGCTGCGGCCCGCCTCTGAACAGCTCGACTCGATCGCGGGCTGAGGCCCGGGACGAACGCCAGGCCCGGCCGGGGCGCATGCCCCGGCCGGGCCTTCGGCCTTGACGGGCCACCACCATCCGGCGCGCCCGGCGCCGGGCGGCCCTGGCGGTTTCAGGACCGGTCGGTGGCCGCCGTGCCCGCGCTGGAGGCGCGCACGGCCTCCCGCTCGCCGGTCCGCAGCACCCCCGCACCCGCCGCGAGGCCGCAGCACAGCACCGTCACCACGCCGAACGACACGACCAGGCTGGAGGCCTGGGCGATGCTGCCGACCGTCGAGGGGGCCACCAGACCCGAGGTGTACATGATGGTGGCGACGCCCGCGATGGCCTGGGTCGGCCGCGAGCTGCTGCGGCCCGCGGCCACGAACGCCAGCGGCACGACCACCGCGATGCCCAGCCCCATCAGCGCGAACCCGGTCATGGCGAGCGCCGGGTTCGGCGCGACCACCACCAGGAACCCGCCGAGCGTCGCGAGCACCCCGCCGCCGCGCACCGTGCGCACCGGGCCGAACCTGTTCACCAGCGCGTCGCCCGCGATCCGCGCCACCGCCATGGTGAGCGTGAACCCGGTGGTCGAGGCGGCGGCCAGGCCCGCGGAGGTGGTCAGCACGTCGTGGAGGTAGACCGCGGACCAGTCCAGACTCGCGCCCTCGGCGAACACCGCGCAGAACCCGACCGCGCCGATGATCAGCGCCGAGCGCGGCGGCAGGGCGAACCGCGGCGGCGGCTCCTCCTCCTGCTCCGGGCGCAGGTCGAGCACCCACTGGCAGGCCGTGACGCCGGCGACGGTGAGCACCGCGGCGGCCAGCGCATGGTGCACCTGGGCGTTCACGCCGAGGTGGGCGGCGAGGGTGCCGCCCGCGGAGCCCAGCAGCGCGCCCGCGCTCCACATCCCGTGCAGCCCCGACATGATCGACCGGCCGAGGCGGTTCTCCACCTCGACCCCCAGCGCGTTCATCGCCACGTCCGACATGCCCGCGGTCGCCCCGTACACGAACATCGCCGCACCCAGCGCGACCAGGTTCGGCGCGAGCGAGGGCAGCACCAGAGCCAGGGTCCACAGCGCGAGCAGCCCCCGCAGGGCGGCGCGGGATCCGAACCGGTGGCTCACCCAGCCGGCCAGCGGCATGGCCACCGACGCCCCGATCGCCCCGAACGCCAGCGCGAACCCGAGCTGCCCCGGGCTCGCATGGGCGTGCTCCTGGATCCACGGCACCCGGGTCGCGAAGGAGCCGGTCACCGAGCCGTGCACGCAGAAGACCACGGCGATCGCGAACCGGGCGTGCCGCACGGCCTTGCCGGCCTGGCCCGCACGGGCCCCTTCCGTCATGTCCTCGCCCCTCCCTCCGCGCCCCCGCGGTGGTCGTCGGTGCCTTCGACGCGCCCCTCTGGGCCCGCCCAGCGGTCCGGGCGTAAACTATCAGGAACCCTGCCTGATAAATAGTGGGTTTTCCCACGGCGGATCGCCCGGCGTATCGGGGCGTTCCACCAGGGTGCTGGGCGCGGCCCGTCCCAGGGTGCGCAGGGCCGTCTGAAAGGATCCAAGGCATGCCCGCATCACCGCGCACGGCCAGGGCGATCAACGACCGCCTTGCACTGAGCCTGTTGCAGAGCGAGGGCCCGTTGACGGCAGGGCAGTTGAAGCAGCTCACCGGACTCTCCCGGCCCACGGTCGCCGACCTGGTGGCACGCCTGCAGAGCTCCGGGCTGATCACCGTGGTCGGCGAGACGGGCGAGACCAGGCGCGGCCCGAACGCCCGGCTCTACGGGATCGTGGCGGACCGGGCGCACCTCGCGGCCCTGGACGTGCGCACCCAGGGGGTCACCGTCGTCGTCACCGACCTGCTGGGCGCCCGGCTCGCGGAGGCCTCGCTGCCCGTCGACCCCGACACCCGCACCGCGTCGGCGGTGGCCGGCGCCGTCGGGCTCGTCGAGCGCACCGCGGAGCAGGCGGGCGGCAGGCCGCTGCACAGCGTCGCCGTCGGCGCACCCGGCCTCATCGACCCCGTGACCGGCGAGCTCCGCGACGTCAGCGATCTGCCGGAGTGGCACCGCAGCCTGGTCGGCGCCCTCCAGGACCGGCTGCCCGCCCGGGTCCTCGTGGAGAACGAGACCAACCTCGCCGCCCTCGCCGAGCGGCAGTACGGCGCGGCCCGCGACCGCGGGACGTTCGTGCTGCTCTGGCTCGGACACGGCATCGGCGCGGCCGTGGTGCTGGAGGGGGCGCTGCGCCGCGGGGCGTCCGGCGGTGCGGGGGAGATCGGGTTCCTGCCGGTGCCCGGCACCACGGGGCTGCCCTGGAGCACCGGCCGCGACCAGGGTTTCCACCACCTGGTCTCCGCCCCGGCCATCCGCGACCTGGCCGTGGAGCACGGCCTGGCCGCCACCGGCGAGCCGGACGCGCCGATGGCCGCCGCCCTGGTGCGGGCGGCCGTCGCCGCCGGCGAGCACCGCTTCCTCGACGAGCTCGCGCACCGCCTGGCCCTCGGCGTCGCGGCGGTGGCCGCCGTCCTCGACCCCGGATGCGTGGTGCTCGGCGGGGAGACCGGCCTGGCCGGCGGTCCCGTGCTCGCCGACCGCGTCGGGCGCCACCTGGGCGCGATCTCACCGCTGCGCACGGAGGTGCGCGCCGGGGAACTCGGCGGCGGCGCCGTGCTGCGAGGCGCCCTGCTGATGGCCCGCGAGGCGGCGCAGGACGAACTCTTCGCGCCGGCCGCGATGCCGACCCCGACCGCATAGCGACGATGCGGGCCGCGACCGCATAGCGACCGTGCGGGCCGCGTTGCCGCCATGCCGGCCGCATGGCGGGGCTGGGCCACGCGGCCCGGCGGGAGAGAGCACGGGGACAGCGAGACGGGGCCCGCCTCACACGGGCTGCGCGGGTCACACGGGCTGCGCGGCGCACACGAGGCGCGCGCCTCACACCGGCTGCGCGAACCGCTCCGTCAGGTACTCCCCGAACGTGCGCCGGCCCACCGCCCGCTGCGGGGTGAGGTGGCCGCCGTCGCGCATGGCCCGGTACGCCCTGCCCACCAGCGGCACCGGGACCACCCGCCGCCTGCGCCCGGTCGCCCCCAGATAGGTGCGCGCCAGCTCCGGGAAGCCCAGCACCTCCGGACCGCCCATGTCCGGCACCCGCCCGGACGGCTCGCCGACAGCGAGCCCGGCCATCCGGTCCGCGACCTCGGCGGCCTCGATCGGCTGGTCGCTCACCCCGGCCGGCACCAGCATCACCGGCGGCTTCGCCATGGCCCCGAGCACGGACGCCACCAGGTCGTGGAACTGGGTCGCGCGCAGCAGCGTCCAGCCCACACCCGAGTCGGCGATCACGCGCTCCGCCGCCAACTTGGCGCGGTAGTAGCGCAGCGGCACCTCCTCCACGCCGACGATCGAGATGAACACCACATGCCGGACACCGGTCCTGCGCATCGAGGCGACGAGGCGCTCGGCCGCCTGCTCGTCGCCGCGGGGCGCGCTCGCGCAGTGCACGACGACGTCGGCGCCGCTCAGCGCCTCGTCCAGTCCGGCGCCGGTGCGCAGGTCCACCGCGTACCGGGGCGCGTGCCTGCTCAGCACCCGCACCTCGTGCTGCCCCTGGTCCCGCAGCCGCTGCGTGATCAGTCCGCCGAGATTGCCGGTGCCCCCGGTCACCACGATCGTGGCCATCCCGTTCAGCCCCTTCGTCCGCGTCGGCGCTCCGGGTGGAGCGCCCGTCACCGCTGAGACCGGCGGGCCCGCCGATGTGTGACAGCGCGGTGCTCGCACCGCCCGCCGCCCGCCGCCCGCCGGCCGCCGCCGCGGCGCCCGGGCCGGCCGGGCAGGGGGTCAGCGCCGCCCGCCCGCGAGCTGGCGGGTGACATACACAAGCTTGTCCGGGTTGACCACCGCCCGCACCTCGGCGATCTCCCCGTCCCGGACCTCGAACGACGCGACCGCTATCAGCCGCGGCCCCTCGTGCACCAGCAGCCCGGGGGCGCCGTTGACCTCGGCCACCGCGCTCTCCAAGGCGGCCGTGACCCGGCGGGTGACGCCACGCAGGAACGTGAGCGCCCGCTCCCGCCCCACGATCGGCCGGCCCGCCGAGACCACCCGGCCGCCGCCGTCGCCCGACCAGACGACGTCCTTCGCGAGGAGCTGCTCCAGACGGGTGAGGTCTCCGTCCCGGGCCTCTGCCATGAACGACTCGACAAGAGCGCGCTGCTGCTCGGGACGGGGACTGAAGCGCCGCTCCGGCGCGGCGAGCCGCTGGGCGGCCCTGCGGTAGAGCTGCCGCGCGCTGGCCCCGGTCAGGTCGAGCACCCCGGCGATCTCGCGGTGGCTGTACGCGAACGCCACCCGCAGCACGTACACGCGCGCTCCCGCGGGGTGAGCCTCCCGCCGGGCAGCTGTGAGCCAGCCCACAGTGGACCTCGGTGCCAGGCGTGGCACACTGAGTTGCGTAACAGAAACAGCGCACTCCGGGGTCGGTGAAAGTCCGAACCGGCGGTTAAAGTCCGCGACCCGGCCGCATCCAGTGGCCGGTTGACCAGGTGAAATTCCTGGACCGACGGTTAAAGTCCGGATGGGAGGCAGTGCGCGGCGGGCGGGCATCCTTGCACGCCGCCGGTGATCCGGGTCCTCTGGACCTGCATTCCGGCGCCGTTCTCCGCAAGGCCCCACCCGCGCTGAGTGTCGCTCGTCGACAGCCCCGGAGTCCCGCGCCCGAAGAGGCAGGAGGACCCGGTGGCCACACCAGCCGAAGAAACCGCCATGCGGCGTGCGATCGAACTCGCCGCGCGCGGACTCGGCTCCACAAGCCCCAACCCCGTGGTCGGCTGCGTCGTGCTCGACGCCGCCGGCGACCCCGTGGGGGAGGGGTACCACCAGCGTGCCGGCGGACCGCACGCCGAAGTGCACGCGCTGCGCGCGGCAGGGGAGCGCGCCCGCGGCGGCACCGCCGTGGTCACCCTCGAACCCTGCAACCACACCGGCCGCACCGGCCCCTGCGCCCAGGCCCTGATCGAGGCCGGCGTCACCCGGGTCGTCTACGCCGTCTCCGACCCCAACCCCACCGCCACCGGCGGGGCCGCCACGCTGCGCGCCGCGGGCGTCGACGTCGAGCCCGGGCTGCTCACGGCCGAGGCGGAGCGGGGCAACGCGGCCTGGCTGACCTCGGTACGGCTCGGACGCCCGCACGTCACCCTCAAGTTCGCCGCCACGCTCGACGGCCGGATCGCCGCCGCGGACGGCACCAGCCAGTGGATCACCTCCGCCGAGGCCCGCGCCGACGTCCACCGGCTGCGTGCCGAGAGCGACGCCGTCGTGGTCGGCGCCGGCACCGCCCGCGCCGACGACCCGCAGCTCGGCGCCCGGGGCACCGACGGGGGCAGCCAGCCGCTGCGCGTGGTCGTCGACTCCGGCGCCAAGGCCGTGAAGCCGGGTGCGCGCGTCCTGGACGACACCGCGCCCACGCTGATCGCCGTCGCCGAGGACGCCGAGACCTCCCACCTGACCGGCCTGGCCGAGGTCGTCCGGCTGCCGCGCACCGCGGCCGGACTCGACACGACCGCCCTGCTGGAAGCCCTGCACGCCCGCAACGTCCGCTCCCTGTTGATCGAAGGCGGTCCGACGCTCGCCGGTTCCTTCGTGGCCGCGGGCACCGTCGACCGCGTCGTCGGCTACATCGCCCCCGTGATGCTCGGGGCCGGCCCCGCCGCGCTGGGCGAGTCGGGAATCAGCACCCTCACCGAAGCGTTGCGACTCGGGCTCGAAGAGGTCGTCCGCCTCGGGCCCGACGTGCGGATCACCGCCGCCCCGCAAGCGAAGGAGAACTGAGTGTTCACCGGCATCGTGGAAGAGCTGGGCGAGGTCACCGGCGTCGAGGAACTCGGCGACGCGTCCCGCTTCCGGCTGCGCGGCCCCGTCGTCACGGCGGGCGCGGGGCACGGCGACTCCATCGCCGTCAACGGCGTGTGCCTGACGGTCGTGGAGCTGGACGGCGACGAGTTCACCGCGGACGTCATGGCGGAGACCCTGGACAGGTCGAGCCTCGGCGCGCTGGCGCCCGGCTCCCGGGTCAACCTGGAGCGGCCCACCGCCGTCGGCGCCCGGCTTGGCGGGCACATCGTGCAGGGCCATGTCGACGGCGTCGGCACCCTCGTGGAGCGCAAGGCCTCCGAGCACTGGGAGATCGTCAGGATCGGGCTGCCCGCCCAGCTCTCCCGGTACATCGTCGAGAAGGGCTCCATCACCGTCGACGGCATCAGCCTCACCGTCGTCGACGCCGGGCCCGACCACTTCACCGTCAGCCTCATCCCCACCACGCTCGCGCTGACCACCCTCGGCACCAAGCAACCGGGCGACCCGGTCAACCTGGAGGTCGACGTCGTCGCCAAGTACGTGGAGCGGCTGCTGTCGGCCGAGCGCTCGGCCGCGGCCGACGCGGCGGCGGCCGGAACGGCGGGCGGCGCCCCGGTCCCCGTGCGCCCCGACCCCGCAGAGGACTCCCGGTGAGCACCTTCGACGGGCTGAACTCCGAGGCGTTCACCGCCTTCGGGCAGCACATCATCTGGTCCGACCTGGCCGGCAACACCATCGGCCTGGTCGGGCTCGCCCTCGGCTGGCTGAGATCCGTGTGGACCTGGCCCGCCCAGCTGCTGTCCGCCCTCATCCTCGTCGCGGCCAACGTCTCCGTGCAGCAGTCCGGCAGCGTCGGCAAGCAACTCGTGATCATCGTCACGGCGGTGTGGGGCTGGCAGCAGTGGACCCGGGGCCGCCGGCAGGCCCAGGACGGCGGCCTCGCCATCCGGTTCGCCTCCTGGCGCGAGCGGCGCCTGCTGCTGGCGGCGGCCGCCGTCGGCACCCTCGCGGTCGGCGGCCTGTTCACGGCCTTCCCGTCGCTGTCCTGGAACCCCTGGCCGGACGCCTACGTGTTCGTCGGCACGCTGGTCGCGATGGTGGCGCAGGCCCGCCGCCTCGTCGAGTTCTGGTTCGCGTGGCTGCTGGTCGACGTGGTCGGCGTGCCCCTCAACTTCACCAGCGGCCTGGCGTTCTCGGGCCTGATCTACATCGTCTACGGCGCTCTCGTCCTGTGGGGCATGCGCGCCTGGTGGCTGCGCACGCGGCAGAGCGCACAGCCCCCACTGGAAGGAGCTCCGGCATGAGCACGGCACCCATTCGGTTCCCCACCGGCGACCTCACCGCCGGGGCGGGCCAGTCCGGGCTCGACCCGGTGGAGCAGGCCATCGCCGACATCGCGGAAGGCCGGCCGGTCGTCGTCGTCGACGACGAGGACCGCGAGAACGAGGGCGACCTCGTCATCGCCGCCCAGTCCGTCACCCCCGAGATCGTCGCCTTCATGATGTCCGAGTGCCGCGGCCTGATCTGCGCGCCCATGGAGGCCGGCGAGCTGGACCGGCTCGAACTGCCCCAGATGGTCGAGCAGAACACCGAGGCGATGCGCACCGCGTTCACCGTCTCCGTGGACGCCGGCCCCGCGCACGGCGTGACCACCGGCATCTCCGCCGCCGACCGGGCCGCAACCCTGCGGCTGCTCGCCGGCGGCACGGCCGAGGCGGCGGACTTCGTCCGGCCCGGCCACATCTTCCCGCTGCGCGCCAGGGCCGGCGGGGTGCTCACCCGCGCCGGGCACACCGAGGCCGCCGTCGACCTCGCCCGGCTCGCGGGCCTGCGCCCGGCCGGCGCGATCGTCGAGATCGCCGGCGAGGACGGCACCATGCTGCGGCTGCCCGAGCTGATCGCGTTCGCTCGCAAGCACGGCCTGTCGATCATCTCCATCGAGGACCTGATCGCCTACCGGCAGGGCGCCGAGCCCACCGTCCGCCGTGAGGCGGCCGTCCGCCTGCCCACCGCCGCCGGTGAGTTCACCGCCTACGGCTACCGCTCCGCCGCCGACGGCGTCGAGCACGTCGCCCTGGTCCACGGCGACCTCGGCGACGGCGAGGACGTGCTCGTGCGCGTGCACTCCGAGTGCCTCACCGGTGACGTCTTCGGCTCGCTGCGCTGCGACTGCGGCCCTCAGCTCAACGCAGCCATGGCCCGCGTGACCGCGGAGGGCCGCGGGGTCGTCGTCTACCTCCGCGGCCACGAGGGGCGCGGCATCGGGCTGCTGTCCAAGCTGCGCGCCTACGAGCTCCAGGAGCGCGGCCGTGACACGCTCGACGCCAACCTGGAACTCGGCCTGCCCGCGGACGCCCGCGACTACGGCGCCGGCGCGCAGATCCTCGCCGACCTCGGGGTGCGCAGCGTCCGGCTGATGACCAACAACCCCGACAAGACCGACGCCCTCATCAAGCACGGCATCCATGTCACCGGCCGGGAGCCGATGCCCGTGCAGGCCGGCGAGCACAACCTGCGGTACCTGCGCACCAAGCGCGACCGCATGGGCCACGACCTGCCCTGGCTGGACACCCCGGCCATGGCCGCCTGCGGCAACCAGTGACCCCCGCCGCACGGGGCCCCGCTCCGCAGCGGCACGGCGATCCCGACACCACACCACCCCCAGCACCGAGGAGACAGAGCACGTGAGCGGCAAGGGTGCCCCCGTACTGAGTGTGACGAACGCCGGCGGCCTGCGGGTCGCCGTCGTCGCCGCCCAGTGGCACGAGAAGATCATGGACGGTCTCGTCGACGGCGCCCGGCGCGCCCTGGACGAGCTCGGCGTCGAGCAGCAGACCCTGCTGCGGGTCCCGGGAACCTTCGAGCTGCCCGTCGCCGCCCGGGCGCTCGCGGTGCGCGGCTACGACGCCGTCATCGCGCTCGGTGTCGTCATCCGCGGCGGCACCCCGCACTTCGACTACGTCTGCCAGGGCGTGACGCAAGGGCTGACGCAGGTGTCCGTGGACACCGGCGTGCCGATCGGCTTCGGCGTGCTGACCTGCGACACCGAGGAGCAGGCACTCGACCGCGCGGGCCTCGACGGCTCCCACGAGGACAAGGGGCACGAGGCCGTCACCGCCGCCGTCGCCACCGCGGCCACCCTCCGCATGATCCCCGAGCCCTCTCGTCAGGGGGTGGCCTCCGGCCGCGTAGAGTAGGCGCCATCATGCCCAAGAAGACGTTCGAGGAGCTCTACACGGAGCTCCTGCACAAGGCAGAGCACGGCGACCCCGCCACCTCCCGCACCGCGGAACTGGTCGGCAAGGGCGTCCATGCCATCGGCAAGAAGGTCGTCGAGGAAGCCGCCGAGGTCTGGATGGCCGCCGAGCACGAAGGCCGGGAGGCCACCGCCGAGGAGATCTCCCAGCTGCTGTACCACGTGCAGGTGATGATGGTCGCGCGCGGCATCTCCCTCGACGACGTCTACGCCCATCTCTGAGCCGCGGCCCCGGCCGCCGTCCGCCCCCGCAGCCGGACCCCGGCCGGGCGGACCGCACCGGGCCCGCACCCGTTCGCACACGCACGTTCCCGCACCTTCCCGAAAAGGAATTCAGCCTCATGCTGCGCATCGCCGTGCCCAACAAGGGTTCTCTCTCCGGACCTGCGTCGGAGATGCTCCATGAGGCCGGATACCAGCAGCGCAGGGAGTCCAAGGAACTGGTGATCGTCGACCCGGCGAACGAGGTCGAGTTCTTCTACCTGCGCCCCCGCGACATCGCCATCTACGTCTCCTCCGGCCGCCTGGACATCGGCATCACCGGGCGGGACCTGCTGGTGGACTCCGGAGCCGACGCCGAGGAGATCCTGGCGCTCGGCTTCGCACGCTCCACCTTCCGCTTCGCCACCCGCCCCGGCACCGCGGACAGCGTGAAGGACCTGGCCGGCAAGACGGTCGCCACCTCCTACGAGGGCATCGTCGCGGGCCACCTCGCGCGGGAGGGCATCGACGCCACCGTCGTCCACCTCGACGGCGCCGTGGAGACCGCGATCGAGCTGGGCGTCGCCCAGGTCATCGCCGATGTCGTGGAGACCGGCACCTCCCTGCGCAACGCCGGGCTCCAGGTCATGGGGGAGCCCATCATGCACTCCGAGGCGGTCGTCATCCGCCGGACGGGTGCCGACGCGGACACCGACCAGCCCAAGGCCCAGCAGTTCCTGCGCCGGCTCCAGGGCGTCCTCGTCGCACGGACGTACGTGATGATGGACTACGACTGCCGCGCCGAGGACCTGGAACGCGCCGTCGCCGTCACGCCCGGCCTGGAGTCCCCGACGGTCTCCCCGTTGCACAATGAGGGCTGGGTCGCCGTGCGCGCCATGGTGCCCACCAAGGAGGCCCAGAAGATCATGGACGACCTGTACGAGATCGGCGCACGGGCCATCCTGACCACGGCCATCCACGCCTGCCGACTCTGACCGGACCTCGCCGGCCCGGTACCGACCGACCCCGGAGCACGTTGTGACGGATTCCACGCCACCACAGTCCGCACGGCAGGGAGCCACTCCGGACGGCGGTGCCGGGGCGGCATCCGCCGGGCTTCCGGAACTGCCCGTCACCTTCCGGCCGGCGGTGACCCGGGCCGTCCTGCTGATCGGAGGCGTGGCCCTCTTCGTCGTGCTCACGGCCGTGGCCCTGATGCTGCCGGACCTCCGGACGGCGGAGCGGGTCAGCTTCATCGTCACCGCGGCGCTGCTCCTCGCGGGGCCGGTCGTGCTGAGCAGGCCGAAGATCGTCGCCGACGGCTCCGGGGTCACCGTCGTGAACATCCTCAGCGGGCGGCGGCTCGACTGGGCGGAGATCGTGCAGGTCAACCTCCGGCACGGCGACCCCTGGGTGTTCCTGAACCTCAGCGACGGCACCAGCCTGCCGGCCCTGGGCATCCAGCCGGGCCTCGCCAGGCGCCGCGCCATCGAGGACGCCCGGGTGCTGAGGGCCCTCGTCGACGCCCACACCGCCGTCGAACGCGAGCCCGGTGCCCGGCACGACTGAGTGCGGCGGGGATCACGGGCGGCGCGCGGCATGGCGAGCGCGCCCCCTGGTACCCGGTGTGGCGTGCGTCCCCTTTCCACGCAGACCAGCCGCCTTCCAGCGGCGCGCCCGGGTGCCCTTCCGGTGCGCTCGTGCGCGTGCATCGGTGGCCGCGAGCGCCCCTGAGAGCCGCCCCCGGGAGAGATGGGTGACTCCTCCGGGGCGTCCGCACTGCCACAGAAGTGGTTGTCTTGATTAATCTGGTTCCGGAGGTGCACGATGCGCCTTCCCCCACGCCGCGCCGCACCGGCGCGCGCGGGTCGCGGCGGCCCAGCCGCGGCCGCTGGGGCTCCGCCCGACCAAGGAGTGATTTCCTCAGGCGATGGACGGTTCGTCCTGCAGTACCTGCGCCGCCCCCTCCTTCCCCCACTGCCCTGAGGGCGTGGGAAGCAGCCCCAGCGCGGACCGCGTCCGCGGCGGCTCGGAGGCGGCGGCATGATCATCCCGTTGCTGCTCCTGGGAGCGGCCTTCCTTCTGATCCTTGCCAACGGCTTCTTCGTGGCCGCGGAATTCGGCTTGGTGACCGTCGAGCGCCCGGATGCCGAGGAGGCGGCGGCCACCGGTGACAAGCGCGCCGGCTCCGTCGTCGCGGCGCTGAAGGAGCTGTCCTTCCAGCTCTCCGGCACCCAGCTCGGCATCACCATCACCTCGCTCGTCGTCGGCATGCTCGCCGAACCGGCCCTGGCCGCGCTCCTCGACGCGCCCCTCACCGCCACGGGCCTGCCCGAAGGCGCCGTCCCCGGTGTCTCCGCGGTGGTCGGGATGCTGCTCGCGTCCGCCGCTCAGATGGTGATCGGTGAGCTGGTGCCGAAGAACTGGGCCGTGTCCCGGCCCCTCCAGGTCGCGCGCTTCGTCGCCGGACCCCAGTACGCCTTCGCACGGCTGCTGCGCCCGGTCATCGCCGTCCTGAACACGGTCGCCAACCGCCTGGTGCGGGCCCTCGGAGTGGAGCCCGCCGACGAGCTGGCGTCCGCCCGCACCCCCGGCGAGCTGGTCTCGCTGGCCCGGCACTCCGCACGGGCCGGCGCCCTGGAACAGGACACCGCCGACCTGTTCGTGCGCGCCCTCTCGCTGGGCGAGCTGACCGCCCAGCACGTGATGACCCCCCGGGTGAAGGTCAGCGCCCTGCAGTCGTCCGCGACGGCCGAGGACGTGGTCAACCTGACCCGCGCCACCGGCCTGTCCCGCTTCCCCGTCTACCGGGAGCGCATCGACGAGATCGTCGGCATGGTGCACCTGAAGGACGCCCTCGCGATACCCGTGCACGCCCGGCTGCGCACGTCCGTCGGACGGATCGCGCAGGCTCCGCTGCTGGTCCCCGAGACGCTGCCGGTGCAGCTGCTGCTGGCCCGGCTGCGCAGCGAGCAGCCGATCGCCGTCGTCGTGGACGAGTACGGCGGCACCGCGGGCGTCGTCACCCTGGAGGACATCGTCGAGGAACTCGTCGGCGAGGTCCGGGACGAGCACGACGCCAAGCACCTGCCCGAACTGGCCCCCGCGCCCGCCGAGGACGGCAGGGCCGCCTGGGACGCCGACGGCGGCTGCCGCGTCGACACCCTGCGGAGCATCGGCCTGCACGCCCCCGAGGGTCCCTACGAGACCGTCGCCGGGCTCGTGGCCGACCTGCTGGGCCGTATCCCGGCCCCGGGCGACCGTGCCGAGCTGCCCGGCTGGCGGCTCCAGGTGAGACAGGTCGGGCACTACCGCGCCGAGCGGGTCCGGCTGGTCAGGGTGCCGGAGGCCGTGGAGGGCGCCGGCGCCGCGAAGAGCACGGTGCACGCGGGCGGCAGGGCCCACCGCGGTGCCGCGGCGGCCCCGGAGGCGGTCCGATGACGCTCCTGCAACTGCTCTTCGCCGTCCTGCTGGTGCTGGCGAACGGCTTCTTCGTGGGTGCCGAGTTCGCCCTGGTCTCCGTGCGGCGCAGCCAGGTCGAGCCGGTGAAGACGGCGGCCGCCCGCCAGGTGCTGTACGGCCTGGAGCACCTGCCGCAGATGATGGCCGCCGCGCAGTTCGGCATCACCATCTGCTCGCTGACCCTCGGCGCCGTCGCGGAGCCCACCGTCGCGCGGCTGCTGGAGCCGGTGTTCGGCGCCGCCCGGCTGCCCGAGGGCCTGGTGCATCCGCTGGGCTACGTGATCGCCCTGGTGCTGGTGGTCTTCCTGCACCTGGTCATCGGCGAGATGGTGCCGAAGAACCTCGCCATGGCGGACCCCGGGAGGACGGCACTGCGGCTCGGCCCGGGCCTCGTCGCCTTCGCGCGCGTCTGCCGGCCGGTGACCGTGGCCCTCGGGGCGTGCGCCCGGTGGATCCTGATGGCCTTCCGCGTCGAGCCCAAGGACGAGGTGGAGGCCGTCTTCACCAGCGAGCAGCTCAACCGCCTGGTCGCCGACTCCGGTGAGGCCGGGCTGCTCGGCCCCGAGGAGCAGGAGCGCCTCGGGGACGCGCTGGAACTGGGCACGCGCCCGGTCACGGACGTGCTGCTGGACCGCGCCTCGCTGGTGACGGTGGACCCCAGCGTCACCCCGGGGCAGGTGGTGGCGCTCACCGCGCGCACCGGCTACTCGCGCTTTCCGGTGAGCGCGGACGGCGGCGCCTTCATGGGCTACCTCCATGTGAAGGACGTGCTGGAGGTGGAGGAGAGCGACCGTGCCGTGCCGCAGCAGGTCTGGCGGCCGATGGTCACGCTCAACGCCGAGCTGCCGCTCGACGACGCCCTGACCGTGATGCGCCGTGCCGCGACGCACCTGGCGCAGGTCGCCGACGCCTCGGGGCGCTTGGTGGGGCTGGTGACCCTGGAGGACGTCCTGGAACTGCTCGTCGGCGAGGTCCACGACCCGGCTCACCGTGACCGCGGTGGCGCGGGGACGGCACGGGTGGGGGAGCCGCGGAGCGAGGCTCGCGAGCTGACGCTCGGGTAAGCAGGTGCGAGCTGACGCTCGGGTTAGCCGATGTGCTGGTGAGCTGACGCTCGGGTTAGCCGATGTGCCGGGGTGCGCGCCCTTGTCGGGAGCGTCCCCGGCGCTGGTTCGCCCCTGCGCGGGGGTGCCACAGTTCGGGTGTCGCTTCGCGCGGTACGCCCTGGGCGCGCAGGTTGTGCGGCCGCCCCTTCGGGGCGTTGCCCAATGCGATAGGGGCTGCCCCTTCGGGTGGTGGCGACCTTTCGGTTCGTCGTGGCTTATCGCTCCCCCACTGCCTGAAGGGCGTGGGAGGTACCCCCATCCCCGCGCCCCTTCGTTGGTGGGCCCTTGCACCGCCCGTGACCCTTCTGAGCGTGCCCTTGCCTGGCGGTGCGCCTTTTGGGGTCTGTGCTTACAACGCTGTCGGGTCGCCCGGGCCTCGGCCCGAGAGGACCTCGCCGTATGCCTGCATCAGGTCCGGCAGGCGAAGGGTGGCGAGGTCGGTGCGGTCGGGGGTGTTCGGGTAGCCGGAGAGTCGCAGGTCGCGGTATGCGCAGCTCTTCTCGTAGAGGGTGCGCAGGAAGCGGCCGTTGCCCAGCTCGTCGATCCAGCCCTGGTCGACCACGTGTCCGTTGATGGAGCGGAGCTCCTCCCGGGCCTCGTCGTCCCAGACGTCGCCGTTCTCCGCGGCCAGTACCTCGCCGATCGAGGTGAGCTCCAGGGGCCGGTACGACGGGAAGTCGACGCGGGTGGTGAAGCGGGACGACAGGCCGGGGTTGGCGGCGAGCAGCCGGTCCATGCCCTCGGGGTAGCCGGCGAGGATCACCACCAGGTGGTCGCGGTTGTCCTCCGCGCGCTTCAGCAGCACCTGCAACGCCTCGTCGCCGTAGGCGTCACCCTTGCCGTACCCGGTGTTCGAGAGGGCGTACGCCTCGTCGACGAAGAGGACGCCGCCGATGGCGGAGTCGATCAGCTCGTTGGCCTTGACGGCGGTCTGGCCGAGGTACTCGCCGACGAGGTCGGCGCGCTGCGCCTCCACCAGGTGGTCCCCGCCGAGCAGGCCCAGGGCGTAGAAGACCCGGCCGAGGATGCGGGCCACGGTCGTCTTGCCGGTGCCGGAGGGGCCCGAGAAGACGAAGTGGCGCTTCGGGGGCTGCACGGGCAGGCCCTGCCCGGCCCGCAGCCGGGCCATGTTGAGCTGTGCGGAGAGCGCCTTCACCTGCCGCTTCACCGGCTCAAGGCCGACCATCCGCTCCAGCTCCGCGAGCGCCTCCTCCAGCAGCGCCGGGTCGGCGGGCCCGGCGGGCAGCTGGGGCGGCCCGGCCTGGACGGGCACCACGGCCTTCTCGCGGACGGCGTCCCTCTCGCCGGTCACGCCGGCCGAGGGCGTCGGTTCCGGGTCTGTCAGCTTCAGGTCCCGGCCCTCGATCCCGTAGAGCGGATCGGCGCCGTCCACGGTGTCCTGCCCCACTCCGGCGATGGCGATGGCGGCGACGTCGGCGGCCTCGTCGTACCCGTCGCCCTCGGCTATCGCGGCGAGCCGGGCCGAGGTGTCCATGAAGGCGGGGTCCACCCGGTGCACCGCGCGGTACAGCGGCAGGGCCGCCGCGCTGCGGCCGGTGCCCTCGTGCGCGCGGGCCAGCCAGTACCGCAGCTCCTTGCGCTGCGGCTGCTCGCTGCGGCAGCGCATCAGCGCCGCGGACAGCAGCGGTTCCGCCTGCCCGTACATGTCGAGCCGGACGCGCGCCATGCCGCCGAAGAGGCCCGCCTCGATGCCGAGCATGGGGTCGTTCAGCAGCGGGTCGGTGTGCCGGACGAGCTGTTCCCAGTCCTTGACGAGGTAGGCACGGCAGGCGTGCAGGAAGCGGACCTGCCTGTCGGCGTCGACGGGCGGCAGCCCGGCGAGGGCGCGGTCCAGCTCGGGGACGTGCCGGCCGTCCAGCCAGTGCGAGGCGTGCGCGAGGAGCAGGTCGCGGGGCGACTCCAGCACGGGTTGCACCCACCAGCCGAGCCAGTACCAGGAGTTGAGGGTTCTGCGGTGGCGGGCGCGCTGCTCGCCGAAGCGGTCGCGGTGCTGGAACATCCGGAGCAGGGCGGAGGTGGTGTCGATCCGCAGCGCGTGCAGTCCCAGCCAGCCGTCGGCCATGCCCGGATCGAGCCGTACCGCGGCCCGGAACTCCTCCTCGGCCTGCGGATAGGCACCCATCGTGTAGGCATCGACTCCTCGGAGCCAGGCCAGATCGGCCGGGGCGGGTGAGCCCTGCGTGCCGAAGTCCATCACGTCCCCCACAGACCGTGCCCCCGTGGTGTGCCGACGGGATTTGTGCCCGCCGACTCCTTCGTCGAACCGTTGTGCCGTGGACGGGAATTGACTCGGTGCTCTGAGCAGCCGTCCGGTTACCGCACCGCACAGCATCGTACCTGCGACGCCGTTGCGTGCCGAAGAGTGCCGCACTGTGGGATGAGCCGCGTTTGAAGCATTTGGGGCGCATGCCGAGCAGCCGCGGCGGGTGGGGATCGATCCGGGAAGGCGGTGACCGAGTGTGAGGGAAAGTTGGCCTATGTGATCAAGTGAATGGGGTGTAAAGGGCAGAACGAAGCCCCCGATCACGGGGGAACAACCGGGGGCTTCGCGTCTGCGGGGTCCCGAAAGACCGCACATTGAGAACGTAAGACCTGTACGGCCTCGGGGTCAAGCCGAGTTGGGGTACTCGTGAAAGTCGTTTTCCGGGTGTTTAGTTAACCGGCGGGTAGTTATCACGATGCGTGAGCGATTGGGCTGATCCTGGCGTGTGAAAGGGGCCGGGAAGCCCTCCCATCGGCCCCGGCAACACCGCGTACGCCGGCGGAGTCGTGGGCGCCAGAAGCCGCTCCGGCCCCGGGGGTTGCCCCGGTACCGAGGTCCCCGCGGATTTCTCGTGCCCTTCGGACCCCGGGGTCCCGAGGGCTCCCGGGAGCCTCCTCGCGTCGCACTGCCGTACGAGGAGATGGGCGAAGGGGCGGGACGGGTCGGCCGCGAAGTGGCGCCGCTCGGCGATCGTCCAGCCGTCCCAGAAGGTCTCCAGCGCGGGTCCGTCCCGGCGCCGGCCGCGCCGCCACGACTCGTCGCGCGGCAGCTCCATCCAGAGCAGGCAGGCCAGGTGGGGCCGGAGCGCGGCCCGTCCGGCACCGACCCCCTCGACGAGCACCACGGGCGCGGGCGGCAGCCCCACGGCCGGGCCGGGGCGGCGTGCGTGCCAGTCGTACGGCCGATAGCGCGCCGGTTCGGCGCGGCCGAGCGGTGCGATCACCTGCTCCCGCAGGCGCCCGGTCCAGGAGAACAGCTCCTCGTGCGTGGCGAGGTCGTCGAGGGCGAGGACGGGGGCCCCGCCGAGGGCCGCCGCGAACCGCCGGGCGAAGGTCGACTTCCCGGACCCGGCATGGCCGTCGACGGCCACCAGGCGCACCGGGCCGCAGGACGGGGCCAGCCGGCGGAGTGCGGTGGCGAGACGGGGGAGCGTGAGGGGCGCGGTCACCATGTCCAGCGTACCGGCCGCGGGCGCGGACCCCCGTGGCGTGCGCCCCCACGGTCATGGGAGCGCTCACCCCCGGAAGGCGCTCGAAGGCGGCCCGGAACGCCATCGGCAGGCCGCCCCCGTCCCGGCGGACGCCGGGAGCGGCGGCGGGCGGGCGCGAAATTGGTGGCCGCCATGGACAGTTGAATGCTGGCAGAAGCCGGTGCTGGGCGGTCATAGTGGCCCCACGAGGGTCGTCGTGGCCCATCGCAGCGCATCCCGACCCGCGCGTAGTGGCCGGGTCGAATGGGGGTTACCTGCATATGTCCAGAGCAGCCGACCGCAGCAGATCGGTCACGAACGGGACGCCCGCGACGTCCGAGGCCGGGCCGGCCGCCTCGCGGCGCGCCGTGCTGGCCGCCGCGGCGTCCGCCGCGCTCGCGGCCACGGCGGCGTCCGCCGTCCCGGCCGCCGCGGCAGCGCGCGCTCCCGGCGCGCGTCATCTGACCGGCGGCACGCCGCACACCCGCGGCGTCCCGCAGGTGGACTACCACGGTTGGACCTCGTACAGCGACTGGCGCAGTGGCACCGCGGAAGGCACCCGGGCCCTCGCAGGAGCCAGGCCGGCCCTGACCATCGCCGCGCCCCGGGGCGCCGCCGACTACACCGACCCGCACACCGGCACCACCGCGACCTGGGAGTACGCCCGCTGGACGTCTCCCGAGCACAAGCTGACCGTGCCGGCCACGGAGGTCATCGCCTCCTGGAACGCCGCCACGCCCGCCGGCACCTGGCTCCAGGTCGAACTGCAGGGCGGCTACTCCGACGACACCGTCACCCCCTGGTACGTGATGGGCCGCTGGGCCGCCAGTGACACGGACATCAAGCGCACGTCCGTGGACGACCAGTCCGACGGCCACAGCAGCATCTACACGGACACCTTCGCCATCGACGACCCCGACTCCGGCCTGCGGCTGGTCTGGTACCGGCTGCGGCTGACCCTCTACCGGGCCCCCGGCAGCAGGGTGGCGCCGCTGGTGTGGCGGCTGGGCGCGATGGGCTCCGACATCCCGGACCGGTTCACGGTGCCCGCCTCGACGCCGAACCTGGCCAAGGAGCTGAGCGTCCCGCGCTTCTCGCAGGACGTGCACTCCGGCCAGTACCCGCAGTACGACGGCGGCGGCGAGGCCTGGTGCAGCCCCACCTCCTCGCAGATGATCATCCAGTACTGGGGCCACCGGCCGTCCGCCGCCGACATGGCCTGGGTCGACCCGTCGTACGCCGACCCGCAGGTCTGCCAGGCGGCCCGGTACACCTACGACTACCAGTACGAGGGCTGCGGCAACTGGCCGTTCAACGCCGCCTACGCCGCGACCTACCCGGACATGCAGGGGGTCGTCACCCGGCTGGGCTCGCTGGCCGACCTGGAGAAGCTGATCGCCGCCGGCATCCCGGCCATCACGTCGCAGTCGTTCCTGAAGGAGGAGCTGACCGGCGCGGGTTACGGCACCTCCGGGCACCTGATGACGGTCATCGGGTTCACGGCGGACGGCGACGTGATCGCCAACGACCCGGCCTCGGCCAGCGACAACGCCGTGCGCCGCGTCTACAAGCGCCGCGAGTGGGAGAACATCTGGCTGCGGACCAAGCGGTACAACGCCTCCGGCGCGGTGACCTCCGGCACCGGCGGCGTCTGCTACCTGTACTTCCCGGCGCAGCCTTCCGCGGCGCAGCAGCAGGCACTGGCCGCGGTCGGCATCTGCTGACGGCAGGAGAGCCGTCTCCGCCGACGGCATGAAGAGGGGCTCCCCGCTGGCGGCGGGGAGCCCTTCGTTCCCCTTGGCGCATGTTGCTGGGGGGTGCCTGGGGGAGCCCCCGGCCGGGCACGGGCCGGGCCCCGCAAGCCCTCCCCGCTCGCGAACGGCTCGCCGGCCGCCGCGATCAAGCCCTCACGGGATCAGGACGCCCGGCTGGTCTGCTGGTGAAAGCGGAGCAGCCACTGCCCGTCCTCGCTGCGCACCCAGACCGAACTGTGCATCGTGGCCTCGTCCCGGTAGGTCAGCAGGCAGACGCCCGGGGCCAGCCTCGCGAGGGCGAAATCGGTGGCCTGGGGTTGCACGTACCCCTGCTGTGCCGCGAGCGCGGTCGCCACGCTCTCGGCGTCCCAGGCTCTCCCGGTCCTGTCGACCTCCACGAAGTCGGGGGTCAGCAGGGCCAGCACAGCCGCCCGGTCGGCGCGGACCTGGGGACGCTGGAGGGCGATCTCCCTTTCGATGATCAGTTCACCGTCGTCCATATCGCACCGCCTCATCATCGAGCACCTGTAGTCGGTGACCAGGCCGGGGGACGGCCGGGTCGGGTCTCATCGGGCCCGATTCTCGCCTATGCGCCGCGCTGGCCGGTCTCCGGCTGCCTGCCCGCCCGCGCGGGCACGAGGCCGCGCGAGCCGGCAGGCCGCCGCAACGGTGACTGGGGCTCCGCCCCCGGGCCCGGGAACGGAGCCCCAGTCACCGTTGGCGCGGCCCCGGGAACGGAGCCTCGTCGCCCTCCGCGCGGCGGGAGTCTCAGGCGGCGGCCGCCTCGCCCGTCCGGCTCCACGTCATGTTGATCTCGCGTCCGAAGTTGACGTATCCGGCACGTCCGAAGGCGTTCGCCATCGGGTGGTTGCCGAGGTCCGTGCTGGCGCGGATGCGGGGGACGCCCTCTTCGGCGAGGACGCGGGTCCCCTCGCCGAGGATGTCGTCGATGTGGCCCCGGCCGCGGTGCTCGGGCAGCACGGCGAGGTAGGCGATGACCGGGTTGTAGCCGTTGTGCGCGGGGAGGACGAATCCCACCGGTTCCCCCTCGGGCAGAGTGGCGACGCGCCACCACTCACGGGGGCTCTTGTAGCGGGCGAGTTCCTCCTCGTAGTGCCTGACCGCCGCCGCCTGGGCGGACATCCTGGTCAGCTCGGCGCGGCTGTGCGCGTCCAGCGTGCCGTCGAGGACCGAGGTCATCAGGGTCAGCAGGTCCCCGGTGTCACGGACCGGCCGGAACACCAGGCGGCCGCTGGGCGGCGGGACCGGCGTTCCCGGCCGCCACTCCAGGCGGAGCCGCTCGACGAACGGCCGGGCACCGGCGCGCTCCAGGATCGCCATCCGGTCCCGGACAGCCTCCCTGACGACCGCGGCGTCACGCCAGTCGGGCGGCACGTGGCGGGTGTACTCGGGCGGCGGCGATCCGCTGCGCAGGGTGCCGGCCATCGCGGCACGCAGCAGCCGGGTTCCGGCGTCCTGCCGCTCGGGGGCGGAGAGCGTGTCGTCCACGTCGAGGACGTCCAGGAGGAACGGCGTACCGCTGCCCGGCCGGCTCCACCAGGCGAGCCTGGCGAGCAGCCGGTCGCCGCGGAGCGCGACCCACATCCACTCGGGCCGTCGCCGGTCCTGGGCGAGGTCGTCCCGCAGCTCTGCGTTGAGGGGATAGGGGAGTCGATTGAAGAGGTCGAGTTCGTCGCGTCCGGTGATCGGACGTGTGATCAGATCGTTCGTTTCCACGGTTGAGGCACGCTCCGGTGGTGGTGCCCGTCCGCTCCGGGGTCAGCTCTGCTGAACAACCCGGGAGGAGACGAGCGCGGTGGTCATGGCGGTCATCGGCTCACCTCTCCTCTCGCTGCGTCGGGACCCCGCGGTCCCGTGCGGGGTTCGGAGCACCATGGATAGCCGAGGGCTCGTCCGCCCGCAATCTCTTTTCCGCCGGGCCGCTTCGGGCCGGCGCAGCGTATGACCCCGGGTCACAGCAGAACGGACTGCCTTGTCCCCCGTGACGGCGACTCGGACGATGGGCCGGACCGCCGTCGCAAGGGAGACCGCCGTGCCGTGCCGCCCAGCCCTGCCCGGAGCGGCACCGCCGCCGGTGCCGCTCCCGCCGGCCGGCCTGTTCCTGCCCGCGGCGGAGTCCTGAGGTGCCGAGAACCCTGCGCGTGCCGCACGACGACCCGCGGCTGCGGTACCGGGGCGCGGTCTCGCTCCAGCGCGGTCCCGGCTGGACGGCGCCGTGGCGGCTGCCGTACGAGGAGGCCGCGCTGCACCTGCCGGAGGGCGGTGCGGGGCGGGCCGCCATGCCCGCCGGCGTACGCGTGACCTTCCGCACCGACGCCCGCGCGCTGCGCTGCCGCTACCAGGCCGACCCCCCACCGAGGCTGAACGGCCCCCAGGAGCTGCCGTACCTGGACGTGCTCTGCGGGCAGCGGCCCAACACCGTGCTGCTCACCGCCGACGGGCGCGACCACGGCTTCCGGGTCGGCGGGCTGCCGGGCCGGCCGGGCGGGTCCCCGGGGCTGGTGGAGCTCTGGCTGCCGACGTATGCGCAGTTCCGGCTCCGCGAACTGGTGCTGGAAGGCGCCACGGAAGTGGTCCGCGACGACCGTGAGGGGCCCCGCTGGGTGCTCTACGGCAGCTCGATCGCGCAGGGCCGCGGTGCCGCCTCGCCCGCCCGGGCCTGGCCCGCGCTGGTGGCCCGCCGCACCGGCTGGGACCTCACGTCCCTCGCGCTGGGCGCCGCCTGCTACCTCCAGCCGATGACCGCCCGGCTGATCCGCGACCTGCCCGCGGATCTCGTCACCGCGTGCGCCGGCATCAACATCCAGGCGCTCGGCACCCACAACGGCGACTCGCTCGCCGCGGCGGTGGTGGGCTTCGTGACCACGGTGCGGGAGGGCCACCCCAGAACGCCGTTCACGATGATGTCGGCGATCGTCGCGCCCGACCGGGAGGACGTGCCGGGGCCCTCGGGGCTGACGCTCGCCGCGAGCCGGGGCCATATCCGCAGGGCCGTGGAACTGCTCCGCCGGCACGGCGACAGCCGCCTCAGCTACCTCGACGGCCTGGACGTCCTCGGTCCCGACCTGGTCCACCTGCTGCTGGAGCCCGAGGGCATCGACCGCCTGCACCCCGCGCCGGCCGGGCACCCCGTCGTCGCCGACCGCTTCCTCGCCCGGGTGGCGCCCGGCCTCCACGCTGCCGGCCTCCGCGCCGGCGGTCTCCATGCTGCGGGGCCCAGCACCGCTGGACCCCGCACCGCTGGACCCCGCACCGAGCCTGTGTGTGCCAGTAACAGCATGAACGCAGGTCTGGTTGAACCCTGACGGCACGGCGACGATCGAGCGGCGAAGGACCGTCCCCTCCGCAGAGAGGAAGCCCGTGCCCGCCGCCCCAGAGCCCCCCACGCCCCACGACACGGCGACCGGCAAGGCGGTGACCGGCGAGGCGGCCGCCTTCGGGGCCCCGCGAGTCCCACCCGCCGCGACGCTGCGCTGGGCCCGCTACACTGGCGTGTACCTGCTGCTGTTCCTCATCGGCACCGAGACGTTCCTGATCTCGCCGCTGCTGCCCACCATCGCCGGCTCGGTCGGCGTCAGCGAGGCCGCCGCGGCGAGCACCGTCACCGCCTACACCATCGTCTACGCCGTCACGGCACCCTTCCTCGGCGCGGTCTCCGACCGCTTCGGACGGCAGCCGACGATCGTGGCAGGCACGGTCTGCTTCCTGCTCGGCAACGTCCTCGCGGCCGTCGCGGGCAGCCTCACGGTCCTCATCGCGGCCCGGGTGCTCGGCGCGCTGGGCGCCGGGCTCGCAGGGCCCTCCACCTGGGCGCACATCGCCGAGACGGCCCCGGACGAGGTGCGGGGCCGGGCGATCGGGCTCGGGATGGCGCTGTTCTCGGCGGGCCAGGTGCTCGGCGTGCCGGCCGGCAGCTTCCTCGCCGGCTGGGGCGGCTGGCGGTCCTCGTTCTGGGCGCTCGCCGCGCTCACCCTGGCCGCGCTGCCGCTGGTGCACCGCCAGACGCGCTCCGGCCCGCCGCGGCCCGCAGCGAGCCCGGGGCTCCGCCTCGGGGCGGTCGTCGAGGTCTGGCGGGACGGCGTGCTGCGGCACACGCTCATCGTGGTGCTGCTCCTCCAGGCCGCCAATCTCGGCGCGTACACGTTTCTCGGCGCCGTGCTGCACGACCGGTTCGGCCTGTCCGTCAAGGCGCTCGGGCTGCTCGGCATCCTGGTCGGCGCGGGCAGCGCGCTCGGCTCGCTGGCCGCCGGGCGGATCGGCGACCGGGCACGGCGTCTTGGCGCGGGTGACGCGGCGTGGATCCCGGTGTGGGCGGCGGTCCTGGGCGGTTCGGCCGTGCTCGCCTCGCTCGGCTCGCCCCTGCTGCTGGCCGGCGCGGGCGTGCTGGTGTGGTTCTTCGCCAGCGGCGCCTTCGGCACCAACGTCCAGACCCTGCTGCTGGGCGCCCGGCCCGCGCTGGGCGCCACCTCCAGCTCCTGGAACAGCGCCGCGCTGTACGCGGGCACCGCCGTGGGGGTCGCGGCGGTCGGCCAGTTCCCGGACGCCGGCGCCGGCAGCGCCCTCATCGGAGGCGGGCTCGCACTGCTGGCGGCGCTCACCGCCCTGCCGCTGGTCGGCCGGCTGCACGGCACCGCGGGCGGCAACCAGGGTGGCAACGAGGGCGCCGGGGCCGGGGCCCCGGCCACCGAGCCGCCCGGGGACCGGGCCGGACAGGCACCAAGGCCCCCGACGCACCAGGCCCCGACGGCGACCGCCGCGGGCCCCGCGGCGCCCCCCGGTCCGTCCGCCACCCCCCACCCCGCAGACGCATCGAAGGCGGTCGACCCCTCGTGAGCGCATCCCCCACGGCACCGGCACGGGTGCCCGCGTCCCCGGCACAGCTCGCCGTCGACACCAGCAGGACCCATGCCCATGCCCTGGACGGCATGCGGGCGCTCGCCGCGCTCATGGTGATCGCCCTGCACACCGGCATCTACTCGGGGCAGGTCGCCTCCAGCTGGCTCGGCATCGGGCACGGCGGGGCGCTGGGACCCGTGCTGTCGCGGTTCACCGTCGGCGTGCCGATCTTCTTCGTGCTCTCCGGGCTGCTGCTGTACCGGCCCTACGCCAACGCCGGACGCGACGGCGCTCCGCGCCCGCCCACCGGCCGCTACCTGTGGCACCGCGCCCTGCGCATCCTGCCCGCCTACTGGGCCGTGACGCTGGTGGCCCTGGCCGCCTTCACCCCGGACGCCCTGACGCACCTGTGGGCCACCGTGCGCCCGCTCGCCCTGCTGCACATCTACCAGGCGAACGTGATCCCCGCCGGGATCACGCAGACCTGGAGCCTGGCCACCGAGGCGTCGTTCTACGTGCTGCTGCCGCTGCTCGCACTCGCCCTGCACCCGCTGCTGCGCAGGCCCGCCGCGGTGCTCGTGGCGCTGGGCGCGCTGGAGGCCGTCTCGGTGGCCTCCGTCGTGCTCACCCATCTGCCCTCCGCCGGGCCGTACCCGGCCGCCGGATTCTGGCTCCCGCAGTACATCGGCTACTTCGCGGCCGGCATGGCGCTCGCGGTGCTGGCCTCCCGCGGCGCCGGCCTCGGCGCGCTCGCCCGCCACCCGTGGGCCTGCTGGGGCGTGGCGGTGGCCGCCTACGCGGTGGAGTCGACGCCGCTCACCGGCAGTACGTCGGTCTACCCGACCGTGCCGCAGGCGCTGTTGCAGCACCTGCTCGACCTCGTGGTCGCCGTGGCGCTGGTCGCCCCGCTCGTGCTGCGCACGGAGCGGGGACCCGCGCGGCTGCTGTCCCACAGGGTCCCGGCCCGGCTGGGAAGGATCTCGTACGCCGTCTTCCTCTGGCACATGGTGGTCGTGGAGACCTTCCTGCGGCTCACCGGCGAGCCGGCCGGCTCCGCCACCTTCGCGGTGCTCTTCCCCGCCACCGTGGCCGTCACCGTCCTGATCGCCGTCGCCTCCGACATCCTGATCGAGAGGCCCGCACGCCGGCTGCGCCGCAGCACCGCCGTCACCCCGAGGAGCACCCGCGATGACCAGCCCGAACCCGTCACCGCGCTGGGGGGTCAACCTCCCGCTGCCCGCGATGGAGCTGCGTGACAACCGGCGGATCGTGCAGGCGCTGCCGGACCTCGGCTACGACGACGTCTGGACCGGCGAGGGCGGCGGCATCGACGCCTTCACCCCGCTGGCCGCGGCGGCGGCCTGGCAGCCGCGCCTGCGGGTCGGCACCGGTGTGGTGCCCGCGCAGACCCGGGGCACGGGCGTGCTCGCGGCCACCGCGCTGAGCCTCGCCGAACTCGCCGCCGGAGGAGTGCTGCTCGGCGTCGGCTCCTCGGTGCCCGCCCACGTCACCGCGCTCAACGGCCTGCCGCACGTCAGACCGCTGGAGACGGTGCGGCGCACGGTGCGCGCGCTCCGCAAGGAACTGGCGGGCCGGCCGCCGAAGGTGATCGTGGGCGCGCTGCGCCCGAGGATGCTGCGGCTCGCGTACGAGGAGGCCGACGGGGCGATCCTCAACATCCTCACCGCCGAGGACGTGCCGAAGGTGATCGGCGCCGCGGGCGGCCCGTACCCGGACCGCGAGACCATCGTCAAGATCTTCCTCTGCCCGACGACCGACGCGCAGGAGGCCCGGCGGGCCGGCCGCGGCTTCCTCGGCTGGATCCTCAACCAGGCGCCGTACCACGCCTTCCACGAGTGGCTCGGCCGTGGTGAGGAACTGCGCGCGTCCCACGAGCGGTACCAGGCGGGGGACCGGCAGGGTGCCGGGCTCGCACTGCCCGACGCGCTGGTCGACGAGCTGTGGCTGCACGGCGAGCCGGACGAACTCCGCGAGCGGATCGCCCGGTTCGTGCGCCCGGGCGTCAGCACCGTGCTGCTCTACATCGCCCCGACGCCCGAGCTGGCCGCCGACCCCGGCCGGCTCCCCGGCCTGCTCGACCGGCTGCGGCCCGCGCTGTGAGTCCTCGGCCCGTACCCGACGGCTCACCGCCTTGGGCGACGGTGACGGGCGGCCCCGCACCGGACCCGGCGCAGGAGCCCGTCACCGACCCGGCGCACGCCTGGGCGCTCGCCGCCCAGGGCCGTGCCCCGCTCGCCGCGGGCACCGTCCGCAGCGAGGTGATTCATGCGGGACGCCCCGCCGTACGCGTCCGGCCCGGTACCGGGGGCCGCCGCGGCACCCTGCTCCACCTGCACGGCGGCGGCTACCGGGCCGGCTCGCCGCGGGTGTCGGAGGGCGCCGCGTCGTTCCTCGCCGCGGAACTGGACGCCGAGGTGCTGCTGCCCGCGTACCGGCTGGCCGGGGAGCGCCCCTTTCCGGCCGCCGTTGAGGATGCCACCGCCGCCTACCGGAGCCTCTTGGAGAGCGGCGTCGACCCGGGCCGGCTGGCGGTGCTCGGCGACTCCGCCGGCGGCGGGCTGGCGGCGGCCGCACTGCTCGCCGCGCAGGACGCCGGCCTGCCGCGGCCCGCCGCCCTCGTCGGCCTCTCGCCCTGGTACGACCTCACCGTGACGGCCGGCTCCTACGAGCGCTGCCGCGGCACCGACACGGTGCTCAGCCGCGCGTCGATGCGGGACTCCGCGGCGCGCTACCTCGCGGGCGCCGACCCCCGCACCCCGCTCGCCTCGCCGCTCTTCGCCCAAGGGGCGGCGCTCCGGGGGCTGCCGCCGGTGCTGGTGCAGTGCGGGGGCCTTGAGGTCCTCGCGGACGACGCCGGGGAGTTCGCCCGCAGGGTCGATGCGGCCGGCGGCCGCGCGGTGCACCGGAGCTGGGCGGGGCAGGGGCACTGCTGGCACCTCGCGGTACCGGGACTGCCCGCCGCCCGGGAGGCGGTGGCGGCCACGGCGGCGTTCCTGGACGTCCACCTGGTGTGAGGGAGCCCGCCCGCGGGTGCCGGACGAGCACGTGCCCCGGGCACCGGCCGGCCGGCGGGGACTTTGGCCGGAGTGCGGCCCCGGCGCCGCTGCCGACGGTTAAGCTGCCCCCCGATTTCCGTAACCAGGCGGCCCTGCGGGGAGGGCGAGGATGGAGAACGAGGCGTTGTCCTTACGCCGCCCACCCGGTTCGCACCGGGCCCGGCTGGTCCGCTGACAGCACCGTCGGACCACTGCCGGCAGCCCGACCTGCTGCCGCGACTCATACGAGCGGGAGGCCTCAGCCCCGTGCACACCCCCCACGACCACACCCCCGTCAGCGCACACCCCAAGGAACTCGGCGCGTTCCTGCGTGCCCACCGGGAGCGCCGCCGCCCCGAGGACGTCGGACTGCCGGGGACCGGCCGCCGCCGCACGCCGGGGCTGCGCCGCGAGGAGGTCGCCGCGCTGTCCGGCGTGGGGCTCGCCTGGTACACGTGGCTGGAGCAGGGCCGGGTCGTCTCCTCCAAGAAGGTGCTGGAGGCGGTCTCCAGGACCCTCGGCCTGGACACCGCCTCGTACCGGCACGTGCTCGCGCTGGCCGGCCACCTCCCGCCGGAGGGCGGCGAGGCCGAGCACGGCACGGTCGCCCGGCGCACCCAGCCGCTGCTCGACTCCTGGGAGACCAGCCCGGCGGTCCTGCTGGACTGCCGCTTCGACATCACCGCGTGGAACGCCGCGTACGCCGCCGTCTGGTCCGACCCGGCGCTGCTGCCCGCCAGCCGCCGGAACTTAATGTGGTGCATGGTCGGCGACCCGGCCGTGCGCGACGGCCTCAAGGACTGGGAGGAAGTGGCCCGCGCGGTGCTCTTCCACTTCCGCGCCCAGACCGCACGCCGCACCGAGGACCGCCGCACCCAGGAGGTGTACGCGGTGCTCAACGACGACTTCCCGGAGCTCTCCGACTGGTGGAGCTGCCAGGGCGTGGACGACCTGACGGCGCGTGACGTGACCGCGCTGCTGCCCGCGGGGGAGCTGCATCTGACCTTCTCGGCCTTCAGGCCGGTCGACGACCCCGAGGCCCTGGTGCTCGTGCAGGCCCCGGCGGGCGAGCAGGACCGTGCGCTGGTGAGCCGCCGGCTGGGCGAGCGCCGCCGGCGCGGTGAGTCCACGATCGGCGGCGTCGTGCGGATCGGCGCGCGGACGGCGATGCGCCGGGTGGGCTGAGACCCGTACAGGGGGCCACCCGCCTCACCGGAAGAACGCCAGCAGTTCCGCGGCCGTCTCGCGGGGCGCCTCCTCGGCCAGGAAGTGCCCGCAGTCCAGGGCCCGGCCCCGGACGTCGTCCGCCCACCGGCGCCAGACGGCCGGCACATCGTGATGGCGCCCGGTGTGGGACCGCCTGCCCCACAGCGCCAGCACCGGGGCGCCGATGCGCCGGCCCCGCGCGCGGTCCGCCGCGTCGTGCTCCGCGTCCGGGCCGAACATGGCGCGGTAGTCCTCGCACATGGCGTGCACCGTCGCCGGGTCGGTCACGGCACCGCGGTACGCCGCCAGAGCCTCGGGCGCGAACAGCCGGGCGTGCGCACCGAAGCAGAAGGCCTCGGGATCGGCGGCGATCAGCGTCTCGGGCAGCGGCGCGGGCTGCGCCAGGACGAACCAGCGCCACAGGTCCCGGGCGACCGCGGCGTCGACCCCGGCGAGGGCGTCCGCCGTGGGCACCACGTCCAGGACCGCGAGCCGGCTCACCCGCGCCGGGTGGTCCAGGGCCAGGCGGTAGGCACAGCGGGCGCCCCTGTCGTGGCCGGCCACGGCGAAGCGGTCGTACCCGAGGTACGCCATCACCCGTACCTGATCCAGCGCCATGGCGCGCTTGGCGTACGGCAGATGGCCGGCGTCGCTCGGCGGTTTGCCGCTGGCCCCGTAGCCGCGCAGGTCGGTGGCGACGACCGTGAACTCCTCGGCGAGCAGCGGCGCCACCGCATGCCACATGGCGTGGGTCTGCGGGAACCCGTGCAGAAGAAGGAGGGGAGGGCCGCTGCCGCCGCGCTGCCCGTGCACCGGCACTCCGTCCGCATCCACCGTAAAAGACTCGAACCCTGCGAAGCGCATTTGTGTCATCATAACGACCGGAGCGGAATGTGGAATTCAGTGCGGCATGGTGTTATCGGGAGTCATAGGATGCCGGCTGATCCCCATATCGCCTCTGTATTGACGCTGCACTACTGAATTCCTACTGTCGGCGTCATGTTTTCGGGGGAGTCTTCCTACGGCCTGGGCACGGTCCGCGGTGCGCGGCACCCGGAACTCTTGGACCGCCTCTGTACCGCCCTTCACGTCGTAGTTCGCACAACGTCCGCGAAGTGAAGTACGGAAGGGCGTCGATGCAGGAGAATTCCCTTCAGATGAGCCGCGCCGAGAGAAGCGCGCTGTGGCAGCGGCGCCTCTTCGAGGCCGAAGCCGGTCTCACCCGGTATCTCACGGAACAGCACGGCGGACGGGATCTGGCCGGCTGGATCGCGGTGCGCGGCGAGCTGTTCTCGGGGCTGCCGGAGAGCGACTCGGAACCGGCGGCGTGGCAGCGTGTCTTCTTCCGCGCCCAGGCGCTGATGGAGCGGTTCCTCATCTCCCGCTACGGGCACGGCGAACTGCGCGCCTGGGCCGAGGCCAACGCCCAGGTGCACCGCTACGTCGAGCCGGACCACGGTCAGGGCGCGCTGGATCCGGTGCTGCGGATCGCCCGGCAGGCGGAGCTGTACGCCTCCGAGTACCGGCTGCTGCCCTCCGGACGTGACCGCGCGGCCGTGGAGATCGCGCACTGCGCCATCTGGGACTACCGCGAGAGGGCACGCAGCCGCGGTGTGCCGCTGAGCCTGAAGTCCCCGTGCGAGTACTGCACCCACGCCACCGCGGCGAACATCGCCGTCAAGGGCTACCTGCCGCACCACGAGCTCCTGGAGGGCCCGGACGGGCACGGCTGCCGCTGGGAGGCCGTCGCGACCGGCGAGCCCGCCTCCGGCAGCCGGCCGTCCGGCCCGGGAGCCGCCGCGCCGGACCCCCGCTCCGGGCGCCCGCCCCGCGCGGGCCGCGGACCGGCTCCGGACCCCCGCGGAGCCGAGCACGCCGGGCGGCCCGCCGCCGAGGGGGACGGCGTATGTGCGGCATAGCCGGCTGGGCGGACTACGGCCGCGACATGCTCCTTCAGGCGAGGGCGGTGCGCGCCATGACGGACACGATGGTCCGCCGCGGCCCGGACGCCGGCGACGTCTGGCTCGGGGAGCACGCCGCGCTCGGCCACCGGCGGCTCGCCGTCATCGACATCGAGGGCGGCGCCCAGCCGATGCGGGTCACCGACGACGAGGGCCGGCTGCTCGCCGTCATCACCTACAGCGGCGAGGTCTACAACTTCACCGAGCTGCGCCACCGGCTCTCCCTGCTCGGGCACCGCTTCACGACCCGCTCCGACACCGAGGTGGTGCTGCGCGCCTACCTGGAGTGGGGCGAGGCGTCGGTCACCCGCCTGAACGGGATGTTCGCCTACGCCGTCTGGGACGCCCGCACCGAGGAACTGCTGCTGGTGCGCGACCGCCTCGGCATCAAGCCGCTCTACTACGCGCCGGGCCCGGACCGGCTGCTGTTCGGCTCGGAGCCCAAGGCGATCCTGGCGGCGGGGCCCTTCACCCCGGAACTGGACGCCGAGGGCGTCGCCGAGCTGTTCGCCGTGCCCGCCGCGCCCACCCCCGGCCACGCCGTCTACCGCGGGCTGCACGAGGTGCGCCCCGGGCACACCGTCCGCTTCTCCCGCCGCGGCCTCGCCACCCGCCGCTACTGGGAACTCGCCTCCGGGGACCACCCGGAGGCGCCCGAGCGCACCGCCGAGCACGTCCGGGAGCTGCTGACGGACATCGTCCGCCGCCAGCTCGTCAGCGACGTGCCGCTCGGGCTGCTGCTCTCCGGCGGCCTCGACTCCAGCATGCTGACCGCGCTCGCCACCGCCGAACGCCCCGGCCCCCACGAGGAGAAGATCGCCACCTTCTCCGTGGACTTCCCCGCGGGCGAGGAGCCCGAGACGCTGGGCGACTGGAACCGCGCCGAGGACGCCCCGTACGTCACCGAGATGGTGGCCCGGCTCGGCACCGCGCACACGTCGGTGGTGGTGCCCGGCGCCGCGCTGCTCGCGCACCGCGAGACCGCCCTCGCCGCCCGCGACCGGCCCGGCTGGGGCGAGCCCGACGTCTCGCTGCACCTGCTGTTCCGCGGGGTGCGCGCGCACGCGACGGTGGCACTGTCCGGCGAGGTCGCCGACGAGGTCTTCGGCGGCTATCCCTACTTCCACCGGCCGCCCGGCGAACCCCTGGACGCCTTTCCCTGGCTCGCCGGCAAGCCCTCGCCGGCCACCCTGCTCCGGCCCGACGTGGCCGCCCGGGTGCGGCCCGCGGAGTACGGCCGCGAGCGGCTGCGGGACGCGCTCGCCGAGGTGCCCCGGCTGCCCGGTGAACAGGGCGCGGACCGCCGCGCCCGGGAGGTCTCCTACCTCGCCCTGACCCGCTGGCTGCCCGCCCTGCTGGACCGCAAGGACCGCATGAGCATGGCCGCGGGACTGGAGGTCCGGGTGCCGTTCGCCGACCACCGGCTGGTCGAGTACCTCTGGAACGTGCCCTGGGCGGTCAAGAACGCCGGCGGCACCCCGAAGGCCCTGCTGCGCCGCGCCGCGGCGGGCCTGCTGCCCGACCCGGTCCTGCACCGCCCCAAGAGCGGCTACCCGGCCAGCTCGTCGCCCGCCTACCGGCGGGCCCTGCGCGAGAGGGCGCAGGAGCTCACCCGCCGGGACTCGCCCGTCTTCGAGCTGGTGGACCGCGCCGCCGTCCGCGAGCACCTGGAGCGCGGCACCGTCGTCCCGGGACCGCGCGCCGCCCCGCACCCCACCGGCGGGCTCGACTACCTGCTCGCCCTCGACACCTGGCTGACGGAGTACCGGGTGAGGCTGGTGTGACCGTCCGCCGACCGGGCCCCCGCCCCGCCCGCTCCCGCCCCGCCCGCTCCCGCCTCGCGCCGCCGCACCCCGCGCCGCCCGGCGCCCCCGCCCCGTTCACGCCGCCGTCCGACGAACCGAGGAGAGCCCCGCATTGAGCCCCCACGCCTCCGCGGTCGAGCCGCACGGCGCCCTGAACGGCGCGAGGTACCTCGCCTCGCTGGACGACGGGCGCAACGTCTGGCTGGACGGTGAGCGGATCAAGAACGTCGTGGACCACCCGGCGTTCACCGGCTCGGTGCGGGAGATGGCGCGCCTCCTCGACCTCCAGCACCACCCCGGGCACCGCGACCTGCTCACCGTCACCGACCAGGAGAGCGGGCTGCGCATCGGCCGCGGCTACCACCCGCCGCGCACCCTCGACGAGCTGACCGCGGCCCGCCGCGCCGCCGCCGTGTGGATGCGCGAGTCCTGGGGACAGCACGGCCGCGCCCCGGCGTTCATGGCGTCCATCGCGGTCGGACTCCACGACTTCCGGCACCGGCTGGAGACCAGCCGGCCGGGCTTCGGCGGCCACGCCGAGACCTGGTACCGCTTCATGGCCGAGCGGGACCTGCTGCTCACCCACGCCCTCGGCGACCCGCAGATCGACCGCGGCGCGAGCCCCGTGGACCACCCCGACCACGCGCTGCGCATCCTCGAAGAGGGCACGGACGGGATCGTCGTGCGCGGCGCCAAGCAGCTCACCACCCTCGCCCCGTTCGCCCACGAGGTGCTGGTCTACCTCTCGGCCTCCTTCGCGCAGCGCGGTGCCGAGGAGTTCGTGGTGTGGTTCGCGCTGCCGATCGCCACGCCGGGACTGCACGTCCTGTGCCGCGAGCCGTTCGGCGGCGGCGGGCACGGCCAGGCGCACCCGTTCGCGTCCCGCTTCGACGAGCAGGACGCCATGCTCTTCTTCGACGACGTCCGGGTGCCGTGGGAACGGGTGTTCCTGATGCACGACGCGGCGCTCGCCCGAGAAGGCCTCGGCCGCATCAACGCCTGGAGCCAGTACATCGGCCAGGTCCGCTACCAGGAGCGGCTGCGCACCCTGCTCGGCGTCGGGACGCTGCTCGCCGAGGCGATCGGCGTCAGCGGGTTCCGCGGCATCCAGGAGGACCTGGGCGAGCTCACCGGCTACGTGGAGATCCTGGACCACTTCCTGGCCGCGGGCGAGGCCACCGCCCACCGCACCGACAGCGGCCTGCTCGCTCCGGGACCCACCCCGGCGGCGGCCGTGTGGGCCGCGTCGGTGGCCGGCCGCGCGGTGGACATCGTCCGCACCATCGGCCAGTCGGGCCCGCTGATGCAGCCCACCGAGAACGACCTGCGCAACCCGGAGCTACGGCCCTTCCTCGACCGCTGGATGCACGGCAAGGACATCGGCGCTGCCGAGAAGTCCCGCCTCTTCCGCCTCGCCTGGGACCTCACCTCCGACGGCTTCGGGCAGCGCCAGCACCTCTACGAGTACGTGCACCGCGGCGACCTCGCCCGCAACCGGATCAACCTGTTCCACCGGCACGACCAGACCGACGTCCGCGAGCGCATCCAGGCGCTCATCTCCCGGCCGCTGTGAGCGGCGACCTGACAGCTCAGGGAGCAGAGATGGTACGGAACACCCTGGCCGGCGCCCGGGAACTGGCCGGCTACGACGACGTCAGCCGGATCCGGCAGGCACAGGACCACGACTGGGCGCTGGACCTCGCGCCCGGTCCGCCTACGCGCGTCGCCGACCTCGGCTGCGGCACCGGCGCGCTGCTCGACGCCGCCCTCGGCCGCTGGCCCGGGGTGCGCCGGGCGCTCGGCGTGGACGGCGCGCCCGCCCGCGTCCGCGAGGCCGCCGCCCGGCTCGCGGGACGCGCCGAGGTACGCGAGGGCGACGTGCGCCGGCTGCCGCCGCTGGACGAGTCGTTCGACCTGATCACGATGACCTCCGTGCTGCACTGGCTCCACCCCGACGAGGCACGGGCGTTCGCCTGGGTCGCCGCGCACCTCGCCCCGTCCGGCGCCTTCCTCCTCACCACCCACCACCCGGACCCCGACCCGTCAGGACAGGGCGGCGAGGACGCCGTCGCCCGGGACGCGCTGGCCCTGCTCGGCATCCGCGGGCCGGACGCCCTGGACGGGATCGTGCCGATGGGCGAACGGGCCCGCACCGCCGACGCCGTCGCCGCACTGCTCGCCCGGGTCCTGGTGGTGGACCGCTGCGAGGAGCGGCGCGTGACGGTCAAGGCGAGCGGCGCCGACGAGTACCGGCGCTTCCACGCCGCGACCTTCGGCACCTACTTCAGCCGCCTGGTACCCGAGGACGCCCAGGAGGACTTCTTCGCCGCCGTCGGCGAGGCCGCCGCGCGGCGGATGGCCGAGCACGGCGAGGTCTACGGCATCACGGTGCGCGCCTGGCGTGCACGACCCGCCGGGTGACGAGCCCGGCACAGTCCCATCCGCACGACCGACCGGCACACCGTGCCATTCCGCAGAACTGAACGGAGCAAGCCTTGCACAGCCGCAGATCGTTTTTGGCGCTGCCCGTGGCCGCACTGGCCGTCTCGGGCCTGAGCGCCTGTTCCGCCGACGACGGGGCCGCGGAGGCCGGCGACGGCACGCCGCAGGACGGCGGCACCGTGACCTTCGCCACCGACGTGGAGCCGGAGATCCTGGACCCGCACGTCAGCCCGGCGGACATCGCGGGCGCCGTGATGCGCAACGTCTTCGACTCGCTGGTGGCCCAGGACGACAAGGGCGACTTCTCGCCCTGGCTCGCCACCTCCTGGAACGTCTCGGACGACGGCAAGGCCTACACGTTCGCGCTCCGCAGGGACGTGACGTTCTCCGACGGAACCCCGTTCGACGCCCACGCCGTCAAGGCCAACTTCGACCGGATCGTGGCACCCGCCACCAAGTCGCAGTACGCGGCCAAGCTCATGGGCCCCTACGACCGCACCGAGATCGTCGACGCCCACACCGCCCGGGTGCATCTGAAGGAGGCCTACGGGTCGTTCCTGCACGCGGTCAGCACCACCTACCTCGGCTTCTACTCGCCCAGGACGCTCAGCGCGCACCCCGACGAGCTGGCCGCGGGCAGCAGGTACAGCGTGGGCACGGGGCCGTTCAAGCTCGTCTCCCGCGTCAAGGGCCAGCGGCTGGTGTTCGAGCGCAACCAGGGCTACGAGTGGCCGCCGCCCGCCACCCGCACCACCGGGCGCCACCCGCACATCGACAAGCTGGTGGTCAGCTTCCTGCCCGAGAACGCCACCCGGCTCGGCGCCGTCACCTCCGGCCAGGCGGACATCGCCGACGCGGTGCCCGCCGGCCGTGTGAGCACCCTGAAGTCCGACACCTCGCTCAGCATCCGGGGCCACGACTCGCCCGGCATCGTCTACGAGTACTACTTCAACACCGAGCGCACACCGTTCCACGAGCGCGACGCGCGGCTCGCGGTGCAGTACGCGGTCGACACCGAGGCCATCACCAAGGCCGTCTTCGCCGGCCAGTACGACCGCGCCTGGAGCCCGCTCAGCTCCGTGACACCCGGCTACGACGCGCTGCTCCAGGGCACCTGGCGGCACGACCCCAAGAAGGCAGGGCAGCTCCTGGACGGGCTCGGCTGGACGGGCCGCGACAAGGACGGCTACCGCACCCGGGGCGGCAGGCGGTTCTCCGTCACCCTGCTGTTCCAGCCGCAGTACACCAAGACCGAGCAGCAGACCTACGACACCGCGGTGCAGGACCAGCTCAAGAAGGTCGGCATCGAGCTGAAGCTGGTGCCCCTGGACGTCGGCGCCTACGCGCCCCGGCGGAACGAGGGCGACTACGACATGATCGCCTTCGCCTGGGGCGGCGCCGACCCCGACCTGCTGCGCAACGTCTTCCACTCCGAGAGCCAGCTCGCCGACGGCGGCGCCAACGGGTCCCGGGTGCGCGACGCGGCCATCGACGGCTGGCTCGACCAGGCCAAGGCCTCCCAGGACCGCGCCGCGCGCGACGAGCTGTACGCCAAGGTGCAGCGCCGGGTCATCGAGCAGGGCTTCGCGCTGCCCGCCTACGTCGGCACCCGGCAGATGGCCGTCAGCGACCGGGTCGAGGGAGTCACGTTCGACGCCTCGGCCTGGCCGCTCTTCCACGACGCCTGGGTGGTCGACGGCAAGTGAGGAAGACCCCTGTCCCCCCGCGCCGGCGCGAGGCGCCCGGCGCGGGGGGCGCAGCCGCGGGGCCGGTGCTCCGCTTCGTGCTGCGGCGGCTGGCCGCCGGACTGCTGGTGCTGTGGGGCGCGGCCACGCTCGCGTTCCTCGCGCTGCACCTGGTGCCCGGGGACATCGTCGACACCCTGCTCGGTCCCAGCACCACCGCGACGCCCGCGCTACGCGCGCAGATCCGCGCGGACTACGGCCTCGACCAGCCGCTGCCCGTGCAGTACGCCCACACCCTCGCGTCGCTGGCCACCGGTGACCTCGGCCGCTCCTACCAGCTCGGCCAGCCGGTGACGGGCGTGCTCTCCGGGCAGGTGGTGCCGACGGTCGAACTGGCCCTGGCCGCCTGCGCCACCGCGCTGCTGCTCGCCTTCGCCGCGGCCTACGCCACGGCCGGACGCGGGCGCGCCGCCCGCACCGCGGCCTCCGGGGTGGAACTGCTGGCCACCTCGGTGCCGTCGTTCTGGCTCGGCATCCTAGGGCTGACGTTCCTCTCATACCGGTGGCACCTGCTCCCGGCCACCGGCGCCGACGGCCTCGCCTCGCTGCTGCTGCCCGCGGTCACCCTCGCGCTGCCCATCGCGGGCGTCCTGGCCCAGGTGATCAGGCAGGAGCTGGACCTCGCGGCGTCGCGTCCGTTCGTGCTTACCGCGCGCTCCCGGGGGGCGTCCGGGCACGGGGTGTTCCTCCGGCACACCGGGCGCCATGCCGCTCTGCCCGTCGCCACGCTCGCCGGCTGGATCACCGGCAGCCTGCTCAGCGGCGCCGTGCTCACCGAGACGGTGTTCGCCCGCCCCGGCCTCGGCCGGGTCCTGGTCACCGCCGTGACCGGCAAGGACATCCCGGTGGTCAGCGCCCTGGTGGTGCTGTCCGCCGCCGCCTTCGTCGTCGTCAACCTGCTGGTCGACCTGCTCTACCTGGCCATCGACCCCCGCCTGCGGACGGAGGCCCCCGTATGAGCCGGACACTCGACAGAACCGGCCGGACCCCGGCGCCGGACGGGGCACGGGGCCCGCACGGAACGGGCGGGGACACCGGCGCCGCCGACCCGGGCAAGCCGCGCCGCCGCCGGCGCGGACTCGTGTCACCGGCGCTCGCGGCGGTGTACGGCGCGCTCGGGGTGCTCGTGCTCCTCACCGTGTTCGCGCCCGGCCTGCTCGCGCCCTACGAGCCGAACGACACCCACGTGCTCTCGGCGTTCCAGGCGCCCGGCGCCGCCCACCCCTTCGGTACCGACGAACTCGGCCGCGACGTGCTGTCACGCGTGATCCACGGCGCCCGGACCTCCCTCACCATCGGCGTCGGCGCGTCCGCGATCGGCGTCGTCGGCGGGGCGCTGGTCGGGCTGCTCGCGGCCGTCGGCGGCTCCCGCACGGACCAGGTGCTGATGCGCGCCATGGACGTGCTGCTCGCCTTCCCGGAACTGCTCCTCGCGCTGCTGGTGGTGAGCGTGGTGGGCGCCGGGGCCGGCAACGTGCTGGCGGCGATCGGCCTCGCCGCGGTGCCCAACTACGCACGCCTGGTACGGGCGCAGGCGCTGGTCGTGCTGCGCTCCGGGTACGTCGAGGCGGCGGTCGTGCTGGGCGCCGGCCGGGGCACCATCGTGCTGCGGCACGTGCTGCCCAACGTGGCGGGCCCCCTGCTGGTGCTCGCCACCATCGGCACCGGCACCGCCGTGGTCTCCGGCGCCGCACTCAGCTTCCTCGGCCTCGGGCCCGCGCCGCCCACCGCGGAGTGGGGCGCCATGCTCTCCGAGGGTCGCGAATACCTCGCCACCGCCTGGTGGGTGGGCGTCTTCCCGGGCGTCGCCGTGGCCGCCGTGGTGCTCTCCCTCACGCTGCTCGGCCGCCACCTGAAGTCCCGCGCCGACACAGGAGAGCCCTCGTGACCGACAGAACCGGTACCGCCGGCGACACCACGGCCGGCGGAGCGGAGGGTCGCCGGGACGGCGGCACGGCCAGGCCGGCCTCGGCGCCGCTCCTGGTCGACGTGGCAGGGCTCAGCGTGCGGTTCGGCGAGGTCGGCGCCGTGCGCGGGGTGGACCTCCGGGTCCGGCCGGGCGAATGCCTCGCCCTGGTCGGCGAGTCGGGGTCGGGCAAGAGCACCGTGGCACGGGCGCTGCTCGGCCTCGCCGGGGCCGGCGCCGGCGTCACCGCCCGGCGGCTGGAGGTCGCGGGGCGGGACACGCGTGGCTTCACCGACCGCGACTGGCGCGCGGTACGCGGCCGGCACGCCGCCCTCGTCGCCCAGGACGCGCTCGTCTCGCTCGACCCGCTGCGCACGCTGCGCGCCGAGATCGCCGAGCCGATGCGGGTGCACGGCACGGTCGCCCGCGAGCGCATCGCCGAGCGCGTGGTCGAGCTCCTCGCGGCGGTCGGGGTGCCGGAGCCCGCGGCGCGGGCGGCGCAGTACCCGCACCAGCTCTCCGGCGGGCTGCGGCAGCGCGCCCTGATCGCCTCCGCGCTCGCCGCCGACCCGCGCCTGCTGATCGCCGACGAGCCCACCACCGCGCTCGACGTCACCGTGCAGGAGCAGATCCTCGGCCTCTTCCGCACCGCCAAGCAGTCGGGCAAGGGCATCCTCCTCATCAGCCACGACCTGGCCGTCGTCGCCCGGATCGCGGACCGCACCGCCGTGCTGCGGGCCGGCGAGATCGTCGAGGAGGGCCCCACCGCACGGCTCATCCGCCGCCCACGGCACCCGTACACGCGCAGGCTTCTGGCCTCGGTCCCCGCACCGCGCACCGCATCCGCAGCCCCGGAGGCCGCCGTCGTGCTCGCGGCCGGCGGCCTGCGCAAGAGCTACGGCGGCCGGCTCGCCGTGGACGGCGTGGCGCTGGAGCTGCGCGCCGGCGAGGCGCTCGGCCTGGTCGGCGGGTCCGGCTCCGGGAAGACGACGGTGGCCAGGCTGGCGCTCGGGCTGCTGCTCCCGGACGAGGGCGAGGTACGGCTCGACGGGGCGCCCTGGTCGGCGCTGTCCGAGAAGCGCCGGCGGGCACGGCGGCACCGCATCCAGCTGGTGCCGCAGGACCCGTACGGCTCCCTCGACCCGCGCTGGACCGTCCGCCGCCTCGTCGCCGAGGCGCTGCCGCGCGGTGCGGAACGCCCGGCCAGGATCGGCGAGCTGCTCGGCCTGGTGGGCCTGTCCGGCGACCATCTGGACCGCCGCGCCCACCAGCTCTCCGGCGGCCAGCGCCAGCGCGTGGCGATCGCCCGCGCCCTCGCCCCGGGGCCCGCGGTGCTCGTCTGCGACGAGCCGGTCTCCGCGCTGGACGTCTCCGTGCAGGCCCAGATCCTCGACCTCCTGGACGGCCTGCGCACCCGCCTCGGCCTGGCGCTGCTGTTCATCTCGCACGACCTCGCCGTGGTCCGCCACGTCAGCGACCGGGTCGCCGTGATGTGCCAGGGCCGGATCGTCGAGGAGAACACCGCGGCCGAACTGTTCGCGCACCCCCGGCACCCGTACACCAGGGAGCTGCTGGCCGCGTCCCCGGCCCTGGTCCGAGGGGAGGCGGCCTCAGGGGCGCAGCGGCGATCCGGGCGCCGGCGGTGATCCGCCCGGCGCCGTCCGCCGCTGCCCTGTTCGCCCTCCCGGCCCATCCCCACTCCGAGGCCGGTACGGCACGGTCGCCGGCCGGTGGTCCGGTGCGTCCCCGATCCTGTACTCGGCGTCCGCGGTCGCCCCGTACGTCCTGGCGCCCCGCCGGACGGGCCGCGGGTTCGCGCCGGCAGGCGGGAGCAACGGATGAACACAGGACCCGAACCGGGCAGCCCGACGGCGGGCGCCGGCTCCGGCGGTTCGGCCGCGCCCGATGGTGGCGGTGAGCCGCACGAGCCCGTGCCGGTCGGCCTGCCCCCGGCACCCGAGGACGGCCGCGCGTTCACGGCACCGGCCGACGCGCCCAGCGGCGCTGGAACCCCGCCGCTCGCCGGGCTCGACCTCGGCTCGACCCGCATCAAGGCCGTGGTGTGCGTACAGGACGGCCGGGTTCTCGGCGCCGCGGAACGACCCACCCCGCTCGGGGAGAACGACGCGGACGCGCTGGTCGCCGCCGCTCTCGGCACCCTCGCCGACGCGCTCGGCCGCAGCGGGCTCGCCCGCGCCGGGCGGGCCCCGGCCGCGGTGGGCCTGACCGGCATGGCCGAGACCGGCGTGCCGCTGGACCGCGAAGGGCGCCCCACCGGGCCCCTGCTCGCCTGGTCCGACCCGCGCGGCGCCGAGCAGGCGGCCCGGCTGGTCCGCTCGGTGGGCGCGGAAGCACTCCACGGCGCCACCGGCGTACGCCCCTCCGCGAAGGCGCCGCTCGCCAAGTGGTGCTGGCTGCGCGACGAGCGGCCCGAGGCGCTGCGCCGCATGGCGGTGTGGGCCGGCGCCGCCGACCTCGTCGCCCGTGCGCTGACCGGCGTCACCGCCACCGACGCCACGTTCGCGCAGCGCACCATGGGCTTCGACGTGCACCGGCGCCGCTGGGACCACGAACTCCTCGCGCTCGGCGGGCTCTCGGAACGGCGGCTCCCGCCCGTGCGCGAGCCGGGCGAGCCCGTGGGGCCGGTGACCGCGGAGGGCGCCGCGCGGGTCCCCGGCCTGCGCCCCGGCACCCCGGTCGTGATCGCCGGGCACGACCACCTCGTCGGCGCCTGGGCGGCGGGCGCGCGCACCGCCGGCGACCTCGCCGACTCGATGGGCACGGCGGAAGCGGTGGTCACGCTCGCGGACACCCCGCCCGACCCGGCCCGTGCGCTGGCGGAGGGCATCGGCTACGGGCGCCACGCCGACGGCCGCAGCTGGTACCTGATCGCCGGCACCGGAAGCTGCGGCGCCCTCGCCGACTGGTGCGCCGACCTGCTCGGGCTGCCGCCGGGCACCGGACGCCACGAGCGCTTCGGCGCGCTGCTGGCAGCAGCGGGCCTGGGGCCCACCGGGGTGGTCGTCGAGCCGTACTTCACGGGCCGCACCGCCCCCGCGCCCGATCCCCACCGGTCCCTGGCCCTGCACGGCCTCGGCCCCGGCGACGGGCCCGCAAGGCTGGCGCTGGCCGTCGTGGAGGCCACCGCCTACCAGGCGCGTTGGATGGCGGAGGCGCAGGCCGCACTGGTCGGCGCCCCGCCGCGCAGGACCCTGCTGCTGGGCGGCCCCGTCGCCCAGCCCCGCTGGCCGCGCGTCAAGGCCGCGGTCGGCCCCTGGCCGCTCCACGTGCTCGCCGAGCACCGGGCGCCCGCGGTGGGGGCGGCACTCCTCGCGGCCCCCGCCGCGGGCCTGCCGGCGCCGGACCCGCTGCCCGTCACCCGGCTGCGCCCTGGCCCCGACGAGGACCCGGCCCGCTATGCGGCGGTGTACCGGGACGCGTTCCTGCCGGCCGTGCGGCGCCCCGCCGTTCCCTCCGGGGGCCCCGAGTCGCGGCGGTCGTGACCACCGTGCGGCCCGGGACGGGACCTTCGGCGGGAGGAGCCGCGCGCCTCACGGGCAGGACGGCTGCGGCCCCCCGCGTCACGGGCAGGACGGCGCTGCGGCCCCTGCGTCACGACACGACCGGGTCGACCACCCAGTCGGGGTGCCCCGGCATCGGCGGCGTCGTGGCGCCGTACAGCCACGGGCGCAGGAAGCCGCCGAGGTCCCTCCCGGCCACCTGGGACGCCAGGTCGATGTAGTCCTGCGTGCTCGCCGCCCGGCCCCGGTAGCGGGCGAACCAGGTCCGCTCGATCCGCTGGAACGTCGCGTCGCCGACCTTCTCCCGCAGGGCGTACAGCACCAGCGCGGAGCCGTCGTAGCGCATCTTCTTGAAGAGGTTGGGCTCCGTGGGCTCGGCGGGCGCGCCCACGTCGTGCCGCCACTGGTCGTGCTGGCGGTACGCCTCCTTCATGGCGGCCTCGAAGCTGTCGCCGCCGTGCGCCTCGGAGTAGAGCCGCTCGTAGAAGCGGGCGTGGCCCTCGCTCAGCCACAGGTCGGACCAGGTCTTGAGTGCCACGCTGTCGCCGAGCCACTGGTGGGTCAGCTCGTGGACCATGTTGGTCTCGGCGTCGACCCGGGTGCCGAGCAGGTCGGCCTTGGGGATCAGGGACAGGCCCTGCGTCTCCAGGGCGACCCCGAGGTCCGTGTCGCCGACCAGGATGCCGTAGCTGTTGAAGGGGTAGCGGCCCAGCCGCTGCTCCAGCCAGGCGATGTGACCCGGGGTCAGCTTCAGGTGCTGCTCGGCCGGGGCGGCCAGCGCGTCCGGGACGACGTCGCGGACCGGCAGGCCGCCCGGTCCCTTGCGGTCCACGAAGGTGAACCGCCCGATGCCCAGCTGAACGTACTGCGGGGTGACGGGCTGCTCGGACTCGTACGTCCACCTGACCCGACCGTCGGCGCCCGTGGTGCGGCCCGCGAGCCGGCCGTTGGCCACGGCCTTGAGGTCCGGGGGAGTGGTGATGTGGAAGGTGAACGGGGCCCGGAGGCTGGGGTGGTCGTCGGCCGGGAAGATCATCTTGGCGCCGTTCGGCTGCGGGTACAGGATGGTCCCGTCGGGTGTGGGGATCCAGCCGTAGTCCGAGATGGCGTCGTCGCGGTGCCGGGTCTGGGCGGGGTCCGCGGTGTAGGAGACCGTGACGGTGAAGGTGCTCCCGTCGGCGATCGGGGCCGCGGGCGTGACCACCAGCTCGTCGCCGTCCCGCTGGAAGGCGGCCGGCTCGCCGTTCACCCTGACCGTGTGCAGGGTGTTGCCCGCGAAGTCGAGGTCGAAGCGGGAGAGCGCCTGGGTGGCGGTGGCCCTGATCGTCGTCGTCGCCTCGAACGGCGTCCTCGGGGCCTGCCAGTCGAAGTCCAGGGTGTAGTGGCGGACGGTGTAGCCGCCGTTCCCGTCCAGCGGGAAGATCGGATCGCCGAGCCCCGGGGCACCCGGCGAGGGTGCCGGTGCGGTGGACGAGGCGGCGTAGGAGACCGGCGCGGTCAGGGCGGCCACGGCGGCGACCGCCGCGGCCAGGGCCGGCACGGATCTGCTGCGGCTCGTGGTGCGATGCATGCTCATCGGAACCTTCGGTCGGCGGATGCTCTCTGTCGGCCTGTGGGGGGAGCAGGCGTCGACTGGTCAGACGCGCGAGATCCGTGGGGCGTTGTGCGCCGCGAGCGCCGAGAGCGCCGGGAGGGCTGGGAACGCCGAGGGGAACGGGAGGAACGCGGAAGGGGCGGAGGCCCGAAGGCCCCCGCCCCCCGCCGTCCGCTCAGCTGACGGCCTTGATCAGCTCGCCGTTCGAGGTGTCCCCGCTGAGCTCCCAGAGGAAGGTTCCCCCGAGGCCCTGCTGGTTCTTGTACGTCATCTTCCCCGCGATGGTCGACGGGGTGTCGTAGCTCCACCAGTTGCTGCCGCAGTGCGCGTACGCGGTTCCCGCGACCGTCCCGGTGGCCGGGCACTTGGCCTTCAGCACCTTGTAGTCGTCGATGCCCTGCTCGTACGTGCCCTGCGCGGGACCGGTGGCGGTGCCGCCCGGCGCGTCCTGGGTGACGCCCGTCCAGCCGCGCCCGTAGAAGCCGATGCCGAGCAGCAGCTTGCCGGACGGGATGCCGAGGCCCTTGAGCTTCTTGATGGTGGCGTCGGTGTTGAACGCGGCGTTCGGGATGCCGCTGTAGGACGTCAGTGGCGAGTGCGGGGCGGTGGGACCCTGCGCGTCCCAGGCGCCGAAGTAGTCGTACGTCATGGGGTTGTACCAGTCCACGTACTGTGCGGCGCCGGCGTAGTCCGCGGCGTCCAGCTTGCCGCCCGAGCCGGCGTCCGCGGCGATCGCCGAGGTGACCAGCTCACCGCCGAACCTGGCGCGCAGCGCGGCCATCAGGTTGCGGTAGGCGTCGCGACCGCTGGTGTCGCACGTCAGGCCGCACGCGTTCGGGTACTCCCAGTCGATGTCGATGCCGTCGAAGACATCGGCCCACCGGGAGTCCTCCACCAGGTCGTAGCACGACTGGGCGAACGCGGCCGGGTTCTGCGCGGCCTGCGCGAAGCCGCCGGACCAGGTCCAGCCGCCGAAGGACCACAGCACCTTCAGGTTCGGGTGGAGCTTCTTGAGCTTGCGGAGCTGGTTGAAGCTGCCGCGCAACGGCTGGTCCCAGGTGTCGGCGACCCCGTCGACGGACTGGTCCGCCGTGTATGCCTTGTCGGTGTCGGCGTAGGAGTCGCCCATGGTGCACTTGCCGCCCTGGACGTTGCCGAAGGCGTAGTTGATGTTCGTGAGCTTCGCGGCGGAGCCGGAGGTCTCGATGTTCTTGACGTGGTAGTTGCGGTCGTAGACGCCCCATTCGGTGAAGTAGCCGACGACCCGTGAGCCGGCGGCGACCTGGGCGCCGGCGTCCGGCTGGGCGCTGGCGCTGCCCGCGCCGGCGAGCAGCCCCGCGCCGAGTGCGGCGCAGCAGGCGGCGGACACCAGGGCCCGCAGGCGCGCGCCGGGTCTGAGGGATCTGGGCACACGTGATCTGAGCGGTCTGAGCATCGGTTCTCCTCGTGGGGGAGGGGATCGAACGTCGTCGTACGTGCCGTGCCGTGGACCTCTGAGCGCCCGGGTGAACAGATGAGGGCGCTGGCTGAACAGTAGAGAGGACTAGACCATTGCGTCAATGGTGTGTACCAAGCATGTCGGGAGGCCCCTCGGCGCATGGACGGAGCGCGAACCGCCACGTCTCATTTCCCCCGATACGCCGGTGACGGTCCGTCTCCAATCGGGCATACTCAACCCGCCACCGCCGCTGATCAGTGCCGTCCGTGACCCGGGCAGCCCGGTTCGGCAGCGGTGCAGCACGTTCCCGGGGACACCCCGGACCCGGCGGCGCCGCCACACCCCGTGCGCGTGTCCGCCGTCATGCCCGACAGGGAGGAGAGCAGCGCCATGCCAGAGGTGACGGGGGACGCGCTCAGCGTGTCGTTCGAAGGCAGCGGAGGAAGACCCCGGGGCAGCGGCCCCGGACCCGTGGACCGGCTCCTTCCCACCGAGGAGTCCCGCGACCTGCTCGCGCTCGTGCGCGAGGTGGCGCGCCGGGAGATCACGCCGGTCGCGGCGGAAGAGGAGGACGCCGGGCACTTCCCGAGGGCCCTTTTCAGGCTGCTCTCCACGTCGGGGCTGCTCGGCCTGCCCTACGACGCCGAGTACGGAGGCGGCGGCCAGCCGTACGAGGTCTACCTTCAGGTCGTCGAGGAACTCGCCGCCGCCCGCCTGACCGTCGGGCTCGGCGCGAGCGTGCACACCCTGTCCAGCCATGCCCTGGCCTGCTTCGGCAGCAAGGAGCAGCGGGCCGAGCACCTGCCCGCCATGCTCGGCGGGGGACTCCTTGGGGCGTACTGCCTCTCCGAGCCCGGCTCGGGCTCCGACGCCGCGTCGCTGCGCGCCAGAGCGGTGCGCGACGGCGACGACTGGGTGCTGACCGGCACCAAGGCATGGATCACCCACGCCGGCGTCGCCGACTTCTACACCGTCCTCGCCCGCACCTCGGACGAGGGCTCACGCGGCATCACGGCCTTCCTGGTGCCGGGGGACGCGCCGGGGCTGAGCGCCGCCGCACCGGAGCGGAAGATGGGCATGAAGGGCTCGCCCACCGCCCTGGTCCACCTGGACGGGGTGCGGGTGCCCGACGCCCGCCGGATCGGCGAGGAGGGCCAGGGTTTCGCCATCGCGCTGTCCGCGCTGGACTCCGGGCGGCTCGGGATCGCGGCCTGCGCGGTCGGGCTGGCGCAGGCCGCCCTGGACGAGGCCATGGCGTACGCCCTGGAGCGGCAGCAGTTCGGGAGGCCGATCGCGGACTTCCAGGGGCTGCGGTTCCTGCTCGCGGACATGGCCACCGCCGTCGAGGCGGGTCGCGCCCTCTACCTGTCCGCGGCCCGGCTGCGCGACGCGGGCAGGCCCTTCTCCCGGCAGGCCGCCATGGCGAAGCTCCAGTGCACCGACGCCGCGATGCGGGTCACCACGGACGCCGTCCAGGTGCTCGGCGGATACGGCTACACCGCCGACTTCCCCGTCGAGCGCTACCTGCGCGAGGCCAAGATGTTGCAGATCGTCGAGGGCACGAACCAGATCCAGCGCGTGGTCATCGCCCGTCACCTGCTCGGTCCTGAAACGGGCTGACCCGGCGGAACGGGACCGGGGGCGCCGCGAGCCTCACCCATTCGGGGTCGTGGCGCCCCGGCAGCGTCTTGCCCCGCTCCGCCCAGGAGCGCAGCAGGGCACGGTAGATCGGCGGGTCGGGCTGCGGCGCCCGGGGTGCCAGGCGAATCGATTCTGCCGAGACGGGTACCAGAAGGCGGCGACGGCGACCCGTCGCCTGCCAGATCGGAGCGGTCATACGCTGCCAACGCCGCCGGTGCGCACCAGGTCACCGCCCGGGGAAATCGTCCGTCAGTTCACGCCCCGCGCGGTGGTCGTGCGCTGGGCGCCGCGCCGTCGGACGCCGAGCACGCGTTCACACGCTGAGCCCGCGTCAGGAGTCGAGCACGTGTCAGGGACCGAGCAGGCGTCACGCGCCGAGCACATGTCAGGAGTCGAGCACGTCTCAGGAGCCGTCGGCTTGTGAGGCCTCGACGACCGGCGGCCGGCCGCGGGAGCCCGCGGCCACCCGGAGTCACCGGGCCCGGCCATCCGTGGAACGGGCCGGCCGGGGCCGCTGTGCGGTACCGGGGAGCGTGCCCAGGCCGCCCCAAGGCGGCGTGCGGTGCGTGGGACGGCGGGACGGCGCTCAGGCCGCCGGGCTGCGCAGCTGCGGGGCCGGCATGGGCCGGGAGCCCGGTCCGCCCACGTGCGAGAACGGCTGCGTCCGCCAGTCCAGGCTCTGGGGCAGCGTCAGCAGCAGGGGCGCCTCCGGCTCCTGGTCCCCTGACGAGGCGTCGGGTGACCAGGCGTCCGCCGCCGGGCGTCCCGTACCCGCGCAGACCTGGAGGCCGAACGGGTCCCAGGGCGAGGGGCACAGCGCGTGCTCGGGCAGGGCGTCCTCGTCGGCGAGGAGCGCGATGGACTGGGCGCAGTCCGGGCAGATCACCCGGTAGGTCTCGAAGGTGTCGTCGGAGTCGAACTCGGAGTCAGGTTCGACACCCTCCGGCGCGGGCTCGATGGCCGGCTGCTGCTTCGTGCGGGCAGCACGACCGGGGCGCTTCAGGCTCTGCATGGATATGTATCCCCCTCGGGTGGGCCGACCGGCCGTTGCGACCGCGACCAAGGCAAGCATTTCCCGTCCCGCCCGGCGGATAATCGCGGCATGCCGCCCCACCCCCCGGGAACGTTGTGGTTTTCATCACATGAACGCCCGGGTGTCTGACGTCCCGTTTAGCGCGCCGCCATGAGGGCCGTCGTTCGAGTACCCGCGGTGAACAGCGGCACTGTAGGTTCTTGCGGCATGGAGGAGCTGGATCGGCGGATCGTACGACTGCTCGTCGAGGACGGGCGGATGAGTTATACGGACCTGGGCAAAGCCACAGGCCTGTCCACCTCGGCCGTGCACCAGCGGGTGCGCCGGCTGGAGCAGCGCGGTGTCATCCGCGGCTACACGGCCGTCGTCGACCCGGAGGCGGTCGGGCTGCCGATGACGGCGTTCATCTCCGTGAAGCCGTTCGACCCCAGCGCCCCCGACGACATCGCGGAGCGCCTCGCGGAGGTGCCCGAGATCGAGGCCTGCCACAGCGTCGCGGGCGACGAGAACTACATCCTCAAGGTCCGCGTCGCCACCCCCTACGAGCTGGAGGACATCCTCGCCCGGGTCCGCTCCCTCGCCGGTGTCTCGACCCGTACGACGGTCGTCCTCTCCACCCCGTACGAGGCCCGCCCGCCACGCCTGTGACGCACGGGTGTCCCGTGACCTGAGGGAACGCCAGGGCGAGCACACTGGTCCCATGACACACCGCACCACGCTGCTGCGCCGCGGCACCGTCCACAGCCCGGCGGACCCGGGCGCCACCGCCATGGTCACCGAAGGGGACCGGGTGGCCTGGGTGGGCTCGGAGGCGGCCGCGGACGGATTCGCCGACGGGGTGGACGAGACCGTCGATCTCGAAGGCGCCCTGGTCACCCCGGCCTTCACGGACGCCCACGTGCACCTCACGTCCACCGGCCTCGCGCTCACCGGACTCGACCTCAGCACGGCCGGCTCGCTCGACGACTGCCTGGCGCGGATCCGGGCGCACGCGGCCGCCCGGCCCGGCGACCGGGTGCTCCTGGGGCACGGCTGGGACGCGGCGCGCTGGCCCGGCGGCCGGCCGCCCACGCGCGTGGAGCTGGACGTCGCCACCGGCGGCCGGCCGCTGTACCTCTCCCGCATCGACGTGCACTCCGCCGTGGTCACCAGCGCGCTGCTGGACCTGGTGCCGGGCATCGCCGACCGCGCCGGCCACCACCCCGAGGGACCGCTCACCCGCGACGCCCACCACGCCGTGCGCGCCGCCGCCCTCGGCGCCGTCACCCCGCGGCAGCGCACCGAGGCCCAGCGCGCCGCCCTGCGGCACGCCGCATCCCTGGGCATCGGGACCCTGCACGAGTGCGGCGGGCCCGAGATCTCCAGCGAGGACGACTTCGCGGGGCTGCTCGCCCTCGCCGCCGCCGAGCCGGTCCCGCGGGTCATCGGCTACTGGGCGGCCCGGGTCTCCGGCGAGAAGGACGCGGCGCGGGTGCGCGACCTCGGCGCGCTCGGTGCCGCGGGCGACCTCTTCGTGGACGGCGCCCTCGGCTCGGGCACCGCCTGCCTGCACGCCCCTTATGCCGACGCGCCGGGTACCGGTGCCGCCTACCTGGACGCCGACGACATCGCCGCGCACGTCGCCGCGTGCACCGAGGCGGGGTTGCAGGCCGGGTTCCACGCCATCGGCGACGCCGCCGTGAGCGCCGTCGTCGAGGGGACGCGGGCCGCCGCGGACCGCGTCGGCCACGCGCGGGTGCGCGCCGGGCGGCACCGGATCGAGCACGCGGAGATGCTCACCCCCGAGACGGTCGCCGGCTTCGCGGAACTGGGCCTCACCGCGTCCGTCCAGCCCCGCTTCGACGAGCTGTGGGGCGGTGAGGCGGGCATGTACGCCGACCGCCTCGGCGTCGAGCGGGCCCGCACCCTCAACCCGTTCGCCGCGCTGCTGCGGGCCGGGGTGCCCCTCGCGCTCGGCTCCGACAGCCCGGTGACCCCCCTGGGCCCGTGGGCGGCCGTGCGCGCCGCCGCCCACCACCACACCCCGGAGCACCGGATCTCGGTGCGCGCCGCGTTCACGGCGCACACCCGGGGCGGGCACCGCGCCGCCGGCAACGACGACGGGGGAGTGCTGGTGCCGGGGGCGCCGGCGGACTACGCCGTGTGGCGCGCTGGCGACCTCGTGGTGCACGCCCCGGACGACCGCGTGGCCCGCTGGTCCACCGACCCCAGCTCACGGGTGCCCGGCCTTCCGGACCTCGCGCCCGGACTCGACCTGCCCGTCTGCCTGCGCACGGTGGTCGCGGGACGGACGGTCCACATGCGGCCGGCCGGGTGATGTCGGGGACGCGCACCGCGCCGGCCGGGGCCCCGTCCCGCGCAGGACGGCCGGGGCTGCCACCGCGCTGACCTGCGGATCGCCGGGACACCCCAGGTCGGACCGCTGTTGACAGGAGGCGGCCGGTGGTGGGTAGGTTCGGCCGGGTCCACCGCTGGACGTCCGACCGCGGCGCCTTGAGGCAGTCGTCCGACGTCGCTGGGCCATGGGGTGGTGCCCGCACCGGTGCACCGCCGCTGGGAGCCAGGCTCAGCGCCCGCGGTACGGGGGCGCGGGAGCCGGGCCGCCGAAGGGCGTCCCCCGCCGCTCGCCCGCGAGCGACGGAGACGGTGCGATCCGGACGGGCCCGGCCGGCTCAGTAGACAACGGCTCTCGGTCGATCCGCAGCCAGCGGGTCCCAGGCCGGCCCGAAGGGCGCCGGGCCCGTCCGCCGTATGCAGCCTGATCCCGCGCGAAAGGCCCGTGCCGCCACGGCACCCCAGGCCGCGGCCATTAAGGTGGCCCCTGTCACGACAGAAGGGGCAGTTGGTGAACGAGGGCGATGGGGTGTCCGAGGCGCCCGAGCGGGGGAGCAGGTTCGGCCCGCTCGGTACGGCCTTGGTGATCATTCCGACCTACGACGAGGCCGAGAACATCAAGTCCATCGTGGGCCGGGTGCGGGAGAGCGTGCCCGAGGCGCACATCCTCGTCGCCGACGACAACAGCCCGGACGGCACCGGCAAGCTCGCCGACGAGCTCGCCGTGGTGGACGATCAGGTCCATGTGCTGCACCGTACCGGCAAGGAGGGGCTGGGCGCCGCCTACCTGGCCGGCTTCCGGTGGGGCCTGGAGCGGGACTACGGCGTGCTGATCGAGATGGACGCCGACGGCTCCCACCAGCCGGAGGAGCTGCCCCGGCTGCTCACGGCGCTGGGCAGCGCCGACCTGGTGCTGGGGTCCCGCTGGGTGCCGGGCGGACGCGTGGTCAACTGGCCCAAGTACCGGGAGATGATCTCCCGGGGCGGCAGCACCTATTCGCGGGTGCTGCTCGACATGCCGCTGAAGGACATCACGGGCGGCTTCAGAGCCTTCAGACGCGAGACCCTCGAAGGGCTCGGCCTGAACCAGGTCGCATCCCAGGGCTACTGCTTCCAGGTCGACCTGGCCCGCCGGGCGGTCCGGGCCGGATACCAGGTCGTGGAGGTGCCGATCACCTTCGTGGAGCGGGTGTACGGGGACTCCAAGATGAGCCGCGACATCTTCGTGGAGGCACTCTGGCGGGTCACCGCCTGGGGCGTCACGGAGCGGTTCGGCAAGCTGCTCGGTCCTCCCGGAAGCGACCGGGGCACGGTGGGGAAGTGACGGGGGACCGCCTCCGGAAGTGATCGGGGGGCCGGTGCCGAACGGGCCCCTGCCCAGGCACACTGGAACCATGACGACTGGCGCACCGCCCCCGACCCACTCCGCAAGGCCCCGGCGTTCGCGTGTCCGTGCCGTGCTGCCGCTCGGCATCGCCGTCTGGGTGGTGCTGGAGATCTGGCTGCTGGTCCTGATCGGCGATGTGGCGGGCGGCTTCACCGTCTTCCTGCTCCTGATCGCCGGCGTGGTGGCCGGCGGTGCCGTGATCAAGCGGGCCGGCCGGCGGGCGTTCCGCAATCTGAACCGGACCATCCAGGCACAGCGGGGCGGCGCGGCGCCTGAAGGCGAGGAGCACACCGAGGGCAACGGCCTGCTGATGCTCGCCGGTCTGCTGCTGATCATTCCCGGCCCGATCTCCGACGTCCTCGGGCTGGTCCTGCTGGTTCCGCCGGTGCGCGGAGCCCTGGCGCGGCTCACCGAGCGGATGGTGGAGCGCAGGCTGACCAGAGCCGTGCCGGGCACCTGGGGCGGGGCCTTCCAGAAGGCCCGGATGCAGCAGCAGGACGGAAAGGTCGTGCCGGGTGAGGTGGTCCGCGACGACGAGCCGCACGACCAGCGCGGTGACTCGGGGCCGCGCCCGCCGCTCACGGGCTGACGCCGAGTTCGCCGGCCGAGCCGGCACCGGGAACGCATACGGCCGCGGGCCGTGACCCGAAGGTCACGGCCCGCGGCCGTGCACGTGCTCCACCCCCCGGTGGGGTTCTCAGGCGGACTTGCGGCTGTCCCGGGGATGGATGGCGATGTTCATCGCGCCTGAGCGCAGCACCGCCAGACGCTCCTCGAGAACCTCTTCGAGCTCCTCGCGGGTGCGCCGCTCCATCAGCATGTCCCAGTGCGTACGCGCGGGCTTCGCCTTCTTCTCCTCGGGGCCGTCACCGTCCACGAGGAGCGCCTGCGCCCCGCAGACCTTGCACTCCCACTCCGGCGGAATCTCCGCTTCGACAGAGAAGGGCATCTCGAAACGGTGCCCCTTCTCGCATGCGTACTCCACGGCCTGGCGCGGAGCCAGGTCGATGCCGCGGTCGGTCTCGTAGCTGGTCACCACGAGGCGCGTGCCGCGAAGAGCTCGCTCACTCATGAATCGTGCCTCCCGGGCTTGATGCCCACAGGACAGGTGTCGCTGTCGTCGTCATCCGGTCAACGTCCGGTCGGCGGTAAAGATTCCCGTTCAGGGTCATGCGTCGCCGTCGTAGCCGCAGCCTTGCCAACCAGTTCCGTACCCGCCGTCGCCCGGTTTGTCACATCTGACAGGAGATGTCACCCAGCGTTTCCGCTTCCTTGACGTGCAGTAACGGTACGTCCAGCAGGCCAAAGGCGTACACTACCGGCCTTTGCCCTCCGGTGTTAAATCCGCTCCGGTACCGGATTGCCCGCGGCCTGGATCGCGCGCCGTACCGGGACCCTCGCGAGCAGGGCGAATCCCAGCGCGAAGAAGACGATCAGCGACACGATCGCGGTCCGGTAGCTGCCGGTGAGCTGGTACGTCAGGCCGAAGAGCAGCGGTCCCACCCACGCGAGGCCGCGGTCGCTCACCTCGTAGGCGGAGAAGTACTCGGCCTCCTTGCCGCGCGGCACCAGGTGCGAGAAGAGCGAGCGGGAGAGCGCCTGGGTGCCGCCGAGCACCAGGCCGATGGCGGCGGCCAGCACGAAGAACCACACGGGGGCGCCCGCCGGCAGGAAGTATCCGGTCACCAGCGTCGCCGTCCAGGCCACCAGCGAGATGAGGATGGTGCGCCGCGCCCCGTAGGCGCGCGCCATCCGCCCCATCCCCAACGCCCCTCCGATCGCCAGCACCTGCACCAGCAGCACCGCCATGATCAGCGTGGACTGGCTGAGGTCCAGTTCCTCGGCGCCGTAGACGGATGCCTGGGAGATGACCGTCTGGATGCCGTCGCTGTAGACCAGGTACGCCACGAGGAACGCGAAGGTGAGCGGGTGGTGGCGCATGTCCCGGACGGTCGCCGCCAGTTGCCGCCAGCCCTGCCCGCTCCCGGCCGCCGCGGGCCCCGCCTTCCGCCGGTCGCGCAGCCTGCGCAGCGGGATCACCGCGAAGCCGCCCCACCAGATGCCCGCCGTGGCCAGGCAGATCCGTACCGCCGTGCCCTCGGAGACGCCCAGGCTGTCGTGGGCCGTGAAGAGCAACAGGTCCACCAGGAGTACGAGTGCGCCGGAGGCGTAACCGAACGCCCAGCCCCTTGACGAGACCGCGTCACGCTCCTCCGGCAGGGCTATCTGCGGCAGATAGGAGTTGTAGAGCGCCATGGAGACGGCGATCGAGGCGTTGGCGACGATCAGCAGCAGCCCGCCGAGGAGGTAGCGGTCGCCGTCCAGGAAGAACATGCCGGTGGTGGCGGCCGCGCCCAGGTAGGCGGCGGCCCCCATGAGGGGCTTCTTGCGCCCGGTCCGGTCGGCGGCCGAGCCCGCGAGCGGCATCACCAGGATCGCCAGGATGACGGAGGCGGACACGCAGTAGGGGAAGAAGGAGCCCGCCCGCACGGCCACCCCCAGCGGGTGCACGTAGCCGTGCGCGTCGGCCGCGGTCTTCGCCACGTCCGTCAGGTACGGGCCGAGGAACACGGTCAGGACGCTGGTCGAGTAGACCGAGCACGCCCAGTCGTAGAAGTACCAGCCGCGCTGCTGGCGCCGCCGGTCCGCCGCATCGGACGGGACGGCCTCCCCGTCGGGCGCGCTCCCGCCGCTCCCGCCCGCCGTGGTGTCCACGGTGTCGCTGCTCACGCGCCCTCGCCTCTCCTCGGCCCCGTACCGAGGCAGCGGTCAGACCCAGCTGCCCCGGTCCTCGAGGACCGCACGCAACGTCTTGATCTGATCGGTCATGATGCCATCAACTCCGAGGTCCAGGAGCCGGTGCATCTCGTCCGGGTCGTCGATGGTCCACACATGGACGTGGAGGCCGCGGGCGTGCGCGGCGCGCACGAAGCCGCGGTCGACCACCCGCACCCCGGACTGGGCCACCGGCACCTGCGCGGCCACGGCCGATCCCCGGGGGCCGGTCGGGAGCCCGTACGAGCGAAGCCGCAGGCCGAGCACGCCGAGGGTGCCCAGGGAGGTGGCGAGCCGGGGCCCTGCGATGCGCTGGGCGCGGGCGACGCGCGCCTCGGAGAAGGAGCCCACGCAGACGCGGTCCCACGCCTTGGTGCGCGCGATGACGTCCAGCAGCGGTTGCAGCGTGGGCTCCGCCTTCATGTCCACGTTCCAGCGCGCGTCGGGGAACGTCTCCAGCAGCTCCTCGAAGAGCGGCACGGGCTCGCTGCCCGCCACCCGCGCCTCGCGGACCGCGCTCCACGGCAGGTCGGCGATGCGCCCCGCGCCGTCGGTCATCCGGTCCAGGGTGTCGTCGTGGAAGGCGACCAGCACGCCGTCCGCGGTGGCGTGCACATCGGTCTCGATGTAGCGGTACCCCGCGTCGACGGCCCGGCGGAACGCGGCCATGGTGTTCTCCAGGCCGTCGGCGGCCCCGCCGCGGTGGGCGAACGCGATCGGGCCCGGGTGGTCCAGGTACGGGTGGCGTGTCTGCGTGGTCACCGCCGCAGTATGGCGCCCTCCGGTGACCCCTCGGCGACGACCGTGCTTCAGGTGGATGCCGTGTGGGCGGCGATGCGAGTTCGTCGAACCACCCGCCCTTGGGCGCCTCTTCCGGGTTGCGCTTTACGGATCGCCCTCTCCGGTCGCCGTTTCACGCGCCTCAGCCGGCCGATCCGTCTGTGCGCACTCCCCCGAGGGCCGGGCCGGAGCCGGAGGGGCCGGACCGGACCGGACACGAAGGGTCGGACCAGAGCCGGGAAGGCCTTGTCGGGCGCCGAAAGCCCGCATCGGACGTGGTCGGTTCGACCTGTGGCCATAATGGACTGGTGTACGCCATGCTGTGGCGTGGAAGGTGGAGCCATTCATGGCCAATTTCGAGAAGGTGGACTGATCGCCGTGGCGCAGTGGACTTCAGCCGTGGGCTCACCCCAACTGGCCCGGCTGCTCGGCTCCCAGCAGGCCAGGCCCGCGGGCCCCGCCGCCCGGCGGCCGCCCGCCTACCGCGCGCTCGCCGACGGCATCCGGCTGCTCGTCCTTGAGGGACGCGTCCCGGTGGCGGCCCGGCTGCCGGCCGAGCGGGAGCTCGCGCTCGCGCTCTCCGTCAGCCGCACCACCGTCGCCGCAGCCTACGAGGAGTTGCGCACCGAGGGGTTCCTGGAGTCCCGCAGGGGCGCGGGGAGCTGGACCGCGGTGCCGGCGGGAAACCCGCTGCCGGCACGCGGCCTGGAGCCGTTGCCGCCCGAGGCGCTCGGCTCGGTGATCGACCTGGGCTGTGCCGCGCTGCCCGCCCCGGAGCCCTGGCTCACCCGGGCCGTGCAGGGCGCCCTGGAGGAGCTGCCCCCGTACGCGCACACGCACGGCGACTACCCGGCCGGACTGCCCGCGCTGCGCGAGATGCTCGCCGAGCGCTACACCGCCCGGGGGGTGCCCACCATGCCGGAGCAGATCATGGTGACCACCGGCGCCATGGGGGCCATCGACGCCATCTGCCACCTCTTTTCTGGACGCGGCGAGCGGATCGCCGTGGAGTCGCCGAGCTACGCCAACATCCTCCAGCTGATGCGTGAGGCGGGCGCCCGGCTCGTGCCGGTCGCGATGGCCGAGGGGCTGGCCGGGTGGGACCTGGAGCGGTGGCGGCAGGTGCTGCGGGACGCGGCGCCGCGACTCGCCTACGTGGTGGCCGACTTCCACAATCCGACCGGGGCCCTGGCCGACGAGGACCAGCGCCGCCGCATGGTCGATGCGGCCCGCTCCGCGGGCACCGTCCTGGTGGTCGACGAGACGATGAGGGAGCTGACGCTCGACGAGGGCCTGACCGTGCCGCGCCCGGTCTGCGGCTTCGACCCCGCGGGCGCCACGGTCATCACGGTCGGGTCCGCGAGCAAGGCGTTCTGGGCCGGGATGCGCATCGGCTGGGTGCGCGCGGCGCCCGATGTCATCCGCAGCCTGATCGCGGCCCGCGCCTACGCGGACCTGGGCACCCCCGTGCTGGAGCAGCTCGCCGTGAACTGGCTGCTCAGCACGGGAGGCTGGCAGGAGGCCCTGGGCATCCGGCGCGCCCAGGCGAGGGAGAACCGGGACGCGCTGGTCGCCGCTCTCCGCCGCGAGCTGCCCGACTGGGAGTTCGAGGTGCCCTCCGGCGGGCTCACCCTCTGGGTGCGCACCGGCGGAGTGTCGGGGTCGCGCCTCGCCGAGGTCGCGGAACGGGTCGGCGTCCGCGTGCCGTCCGGGCCGCGGTTCGGGGTGGACGGCGCCTTCGAGGGGTTCGTGCGGCTGCCGTTCACCGTCGGCGGCGCGGTCGCCGAGGAGGCCGCCGTGCGCCTCGCGTCCGCGGCCCGCCTCGTCGCCGAGGGCGCGGGCGGCGGGGCCGACGCGCCGAGGACGTTCGTGGCCTGACGCCTCGGGTCGCCTGAACCTCGGGTCGCCTGACGCCCTAAGGGGTCCTTGCACTGTGCCCGCCCGGGTCGCGCGGCCTGGCACCGCACCTCGCCGCGTTGCCGGAAAGCCCTGGTAGCTCCTCCCCCTCTCTCGACTTCGCTCGAGCGGGGGACCCCCATCGAGGACTCTCCGGCGCCTTGCGATGCACGGCACCAGACCACGCGACCTATCGGACGCTCATGGTGCAAGCACCCCTAAGTCCGGTGCTCCGACGCCACGGCGCCGAGGCCGCCGGCAACGGCTCCGCTGCCGGGAAGGCGCTTGGTTGCCGCACCGTGCATGACCCGCTGGGGGAGCAGGTCCAGCACCGCCTGCCGGTGCACCGCGTCCACCCCGCCGTCGTACGGGTCCGGGGTCGACGGGACCTGGAGCCGCAGCACCGGACCGGTGCCCAGGCGCGCGTATCCGCGGCCGGGCGGCACGTGGTGGGCGGGCGTGGTGCCCGGCGGCGCGCCGAGCGCGTCCTCGACCACGTCCACCGGGGCCGGGCCGAGCACCACGCGCGCGCGTGCGTACTGCCACAGCAGCGGCGCGAGGGTGTCCAGGGCGTCCGTGCGCTCGCCGACGACGACCGTCACCTGAGCGGTGCGGCCGTACCGCAGGGGGACCTGGAGCAGCGACTGCGGATCCGGGCGCCCGTCGGCGGCGGCGATGTCGGACAGCGGTACGGGACGGTCCAGCAGTACCCAGAGCGGGCGCACGGCGTCGGCGGGCGGCTGGAGGCCCGCCTGCCGCGCGTCGTTCAGGGCGATCAGCCGGCGCCGGGTCTCGTGCCCCACCCACTCCAGGGCCGCCAGCGCACTGCTGAGCCCGCACTCCACCCCCAGCACCCCGGCCCTGCCCGCCAGGAAGGCGTACTCGCCCGCGCCGCCGCCGTCGACGACGAGCACGTCGCCGTCCCGGAGCGCCTGCAAGGCGAGCGAGCGCAGCAGCGTCGTCGTGCCGCAGCCCGGCACGCCCGCCGCCAGCAGGTGGGGCTCCGCGCCCGCCCCGTCCGCGTGCCACACGACGGGTGGCCGGTCGTACTCCCAGGCGCCGTCCATCACGCGCAGCGTCCAGGGGACGGCGGTGGAGTCGGTGAAGCCCAGCAGGGTCTCGCCGGGCGCGGTGCGGAAGCGCTGCGCCGCGACGCCGGTCGGCAGCGGCGGCAGCACGGTGACCGTGAGCTCGTTGACCTCCACGTCCCACAGGAAGTGGTACTCGTGGCCCCGCCCGGACTTGGCGTGCACGAGACGCTCCACGCACGCGCGTGCCTCCACCTCGCCGTCCGTGAAGGACGCGGGGTAGCACATGACCACCCGGGACAGGTCTCCGTCCTCGTCGAACTCGCGGAACGGGAAGGCCCGCTCCCAGGTGCCGCCGTGCGTGTACAGGGGGTCCGGGTCCTCGGGATGCCAGAAGTACGGCACGAGGGCCTCGTAGAGGATGGACAGCCGCCGGCCTTGGGCCTCGTCGTCCGGCTCGGGCCGCGATGCCCGGGGCCCGCCGCGGCCGTACCAGACCGCCGCCCCGGTCACGGCCGCGAGGGCGAGCAGCGGTCCGAACGGGGCGAGCGCCACGATCAGCACGGCGGAGCCGGCCAGGAACAGCACGGGCCCGCGCCGGTCCCTGGGAGTCCCGGCCCAGCCGCGGCGGCCGGCCTCGGCCAGCCGGTACAGGCCCCGCGCGAAGGTGACGAGGGGGCGCAGGACGTCGCTCGCTCCCAGAGCCGTCGCGCGCGCCCGCTCCCGGCTCCGGAAGAGTGTGGTTCTCCCGCTGCGCAGGACACGGGGGAGGGGGCGCCGGGCCACGTCGACCTCCTGGGGCGGCGTCGGAGCGGGGGACCGTGTGTCAGAACTTGATGCCGCTGATCAGACCGGCCAGGCTCGCGCCCCCGGCGTGGATGCTCGGCGCGATGGCGGTGCCCGCCAGGTAGAAGCCGAAGAGGGAGCAGACCAGCGCGTGGGAGATCTTCAGTCCGTCCTTGCGGAAGAAGAGGAAGACGATGATGCCGAGCAGCAGCGCGCCGGAGATGCTGAGGATCATATGGGTTCTCCTGTCGAGGACACCTGTAGTGAGTGCTCCAAGGCTCACAGGTCGTATCCATATGACAAAAGGTGCAATTGAGTGAAAAGACCTCACCCCGCTCCGTGGTGCGGCGTGTTGCCCCGCCACCGCGTCCCGCCGGGCGCACCGGCCGGCGGCATGGGGTGATCTTCGCTCCGAGGGTGCCCGGTTCGGTGCCGCCACGGGCAGTACCCTGGCGATTCACTCGTACGACACTCCGTCGCACGGGTGTCCTGCCGCACCGCGGCGGCCGTCCCCAGGCGCTGCGCACATGATGGAAGGGCGTACCGCACATGAGTGAAGCCCCGGACCCGGAGGTCGTGGAGCTCGCCACCAAGATCTTCGATCTGGCACGCCAGGGCGAGACCGAGGCGCTCGCCGCCTACGTCGACGCGGGCGTCCCCGCGAACCTCACCAACGACCGCGGCGACTCCCTCGTCATGCTCGCCGCCTACCACGGCCACGCCGGCACCGTCCGGGCCCTGCTGGACCGCGGAGCCACCCCGGACCAGGCCAACGACCGCGGCCAGACCCCGCTGGCCGGCGCCGTCTTCAAGGGCGAGGACGCGGTGATCAGGGTCCTTCTCGACGCCGGTGCCGACGCCTCCGCGGGCACCCCCTCGGCGCGGGACACCGCGCGGATGTTCGGCAAGACCGACCTGCTCGCACTGTTCGGCGACGGCTGAGCCCCTGGTAGGCGCCGGCTGAGCCGCTCACCGTCCGGCCGCGCGCAGCAGGGTGGCCCCCGGCGGCGGGCCGGGAGAAATGTGGTCGCGGTGCACCAAACCCCTGAGCCATCATGACGACGTGATTCACGGACGCGGAGGCGGGGCAGGTGTTGCCGCACCCCGCGGCCCGTGAGCGGGCCCCGCGGGCCCACCGACGAGAGGCAGAGGAAGATGGTCTACAACGAGCTTCGGACGACCGGCGCCCCCACGAGTTGTCGCGCTGCCAGGTAGTGCACGATTCCCGGTTGCGTCGACGCTTGATGTGAGGCTGTTTCCATGTTCGAACCGGTCATAGCGCCCAGCGCCACCCTGCTCGGCCTGCTCCAGCGCGGCCGCGGCGACGGCACCCTGCACGCGCTCACTGCCCCGCGCTCCGAAGCGCTCACGGCCCTGAACCACTGCGTCCGCAGTGACCCGCGCCGTGACTGGCAGGTGGAGAACCGCTCCCTCTACTACGCACGGCTCTATCTCGACCTGCACGGCGGCCTGGAGGAGATCGAGCAGCACCTGTTCGACCCCGACGACCTGCTGGACACGGACGAGTCGCGCACCGGCCTCGCACTGTCCGTCCTCGGACACCTCGCCTCGTACGGCAGGCGCGACGCCCTCCTCCTGCTCCGCCGCTACGCCGCCTCGGGCGGCAACTGGGCGTGGGCCCTGGACGAGCTGGCCCTGCGCGACGACGACGCCGGCCTCAGGGCGCTCGCCGTGCCCGTGCTGGCCCGCTTCCCGGCCGACGCCGAGGGCGAGGCCGAGCTCGCGGCCACCGTGCGCGACGCCTTCGAACCGCGCCCCTGGCGGCTGTGGGCCGACGATCCGCGCGAAGCGCTCGCCGTCCGGATCCGCACGGCGCGCGAGAAGGGCTCCTTCGACCGCTGGCAGCGCCAGATGGGACCGGGGGGCCCGGGGCCCGAGTGGAGCGTCCGGGCCGTCCTGGACTGGGCGGACCGGGACCCGCGGCGCGGCACGTCGCCGCACGCCCCCGCAGCCCGCTGCCTGACGGCGGTCGCCGCGCCCGAGGACCGCCCGCAGATCATCGAGGCCGCACGGAGCGGCCAGGACGGAGCCCGCTGCACGGCCCTGCGCTATCTCGCCGACGCCCATGACCCCCAGGTGCTCGACCTGATCGAGGCCGCTGCCGCTTCCGGCTCGGCCACCGTCGTGGCGGCCGCCGTGGCCGCGTTCGAGCGGATGCGCAGTACCGCCGCCGTCGACCGCGCCCGCCGCTGGGCCGGGCGGCCCGATGCGCTCGGCGCGGCGGCCGGCCAGGTGCTCGCCTGCCGCGGCGCCGCACGCGACGCCGACCTGGTGCTCGACGCGCTGCGCGAGACGGTGCGAGCCGAAGGGCCCGACGTGCCCTCCCTCGGATCCCTCGTCGACGGCACGGGACGGCTCGGCATCGCATGCGCCGCGCCGGTATTGCGCCACGTGTACCGGGAGACCGCTTCGTCCCATCTGCGCGGCCGCGCCGCGCGTGCCCTCGCCGCCACCGACCCTTCGTTTCCCGCCGGGTTCGCGGTCGAATGCCTCTGGGACTGTGAGGAATCCACCAGGGAGGTCGCCGCGCGGCACGCCGAGACCGGCGACGCGCGCGTGGTGGACCAGCTCAGGAGGCTCGCCGCGGATCCCGCGGAGGAAGCGGACGTCCAGACGGCCGTCCGGAGCCGGATCGGACCCGACGCCCCTTCCGTATGACCGAAATCGGCTCAACGCTCACGGGACGTTCCCCCTCACGAAAGATCCTCGTTGACGTGGCCACGTCCTGCACGACGACAACACGAGTATGCGTGTCGTCATCGTCAGCGAATCATTCCCACCAGACGTCAACGGCGTGGCCCACTGTGCCCTGCAGACCGCCCGCCACCTCGTCACCCGCGGGCACGAGCCCCTCGTCATAGCGCCGGCCACCGCGGCCGGAGCGGACGCGGACGCCTCTGCACCCTGCCCCGTGGTGCGCGTCCCCTCCCTCCCCCTCCCCGGCTACGCCCAGGTCAGGGTGGCCCTGCCGAGCCGCAGGGTGGCCGCTGCGCTGACCGCGCACCGCGCCGACATAGTTCACCTTGCGAGCCCCTTCGTGCTCGGCGTGCGCGGCATGGCCGCCGCGGAGCGGCTCGGCATACCCGCCGTGGCCGTCTACCAGACCGACCTCGCCGGCTACGCCCGCACCTACATGGGCGGCGGCGTGTCCGCGGCGTGGCGTCGGCTGCGCGGCGTGCACTCGGCGGCGGACCGGACCCTCGCCCCGTCCACCGCGGCGCAGCAGGACCTGGAGGCACACGGCGTGCCCCGCGTCCGGCTGTGGGGGCGCGGCGTGGACACCGAACGATTCCAGCCTGCCCACCGCGACCCGGCCCTGCGCCGGGAGCTCGCCCCGAACGGCGAGGTGATCGTCGGGTACGTGGGCCGGCTCGCCCCCGAGAAGCAGATCGAGACGCTCGCCGGGGCCTGTTCCCTGGACGGCGTCCGGGTGGTCGTGGTGGGCGACGGGCCCAGCGAGGACGCGCTGCGCAAGCAGATGCCGGGCGCCGTCTTCCTCGGCCGCCGCACCGGCTCCGACCTGGCGCGGGTCTTCGCCTCCCTGGACGTCTTCGTGCACACCGGACCGTTCGAAACCTTCTGCCAGACCGTGCAGGAGGCCATGGCGAGCCGGCTGCCCGTCGTGGCGCCCGCCGCGGGCGGGCCGCTCGACCTGGTGGACCACGGGCGCACCGGACTGCTGGTGCCGCCCGGGGACAAGGACGCCGTGCGCGACGCGGTGCAGACCCTGGTCGCCGACGCGGACCTGCGCGCCCGGTACGGGGCGGCGGGCCGGGCCGCCGTCCAGGACCGCACCTGGGCCGCCATCGGCGACCAGCTCCTGGACCACTACACCGAGGTGCTCGCGGAGCGTGCGGCGGTGGCGGCATGAGCGACCCGTCCGGGGCCGCACCGGCACTCCGTATCGTCCGGCTCGCCAACTTCGTCGCACCCGCCTCCGGCGGGCTGCGCACGGCGTTGCGCGAGCTGGGCGCCGGATACCGTGCGGCAGGACACGACCCGGTTCTGATCATTCCGGGGGACCGGGTCGAGCGCCGCGAGACGGAGCAGGGCACCGTCATCACCCTGCCAGGACCGGTGCTGCCCGGCACCGGCGGCTACCGGGTCCTCACCGACCGGGCCCGCCTCACCCGCATCCTGGAGCGGCTCGCGCCCGACCGCCTGGAGGTGTCCGACCGCACCAGCCTGCGCTGGACGGGCGAGTGGGCGCGGCGCTCCCGGATCCCCGCCGTGATGGTCTCGCACGAGACCGCCGACGGCGTGCTGCGCACCTGGGGGGTTCCGGACGCCGTCGCCCGGCGTGTCGCGGACACGCTGAACTCCCGCACCGCCTGGGCGTACAGCCGGGTGGTGTGCACCACCGAGTGGGCCGAGCGGGAGTTCGCTCGGATCGGGGCGCGCAACGTCGTGCGTGCTCCCCTCGGCGTGGACCTGGCCAACCGGCACCCGCGCCTCGCGGACCCGAAGCTGCGTGCCGTCCACGCGCGCGATGACGAGGTGCTCCTCGTGCTCTGCTCCCGGCTGTCCGTCGAGAAGCGGCCCGGCACCGCGCTGGACGCGCTCGCCGCCCTGCGCGGCCGCGGCATACGCGCCCGCCTCGTCATAGCCGGGGACGGGCCGCTGCGGGACCGCCTCGAACAGCGCGCCGGGCAGCGGAGGCTGCCCGTGACGTTCCTCGGCCACGTCGGCGACCGCGAGATGCTGGGCGCCCTCCAGGCCTCCGCGGATGTCTGCCTGGCCCCGGGGCCCGCGGAGACCTTCGGTCTCGCCGCCCTGGAGGCGCTGGCGTGCGGCACGCCCGTGGTCGTCAGCGCGTCCTCCGCGCTGCCGGGGATCGTCGGCAGCGCGGGCGCCGCGGCCATCGACAGCGGCGAGTCCTTCGCGGACGCCGTACTCGCCATGCTCGACCGGCCCGAGGCCGACCGCCGCGAAGAGGCACGCGCGCGTGCCGAGTGCTTCGGATGGGACACCGCCGTGGCGGGCTTCCTGCGCGCCCACGACGCGGCGGTGAGCGTCCAGCCCGGCGCGCCCGGCCCCGATCCGCTCCCGGCCGGAGGCGGGGTCCGCACGGGCGCCGGCTCCAAGGGGCGGCGGTCCCGGTCGCGGGGCGGCGCGGCGGCCCAGGGCGGCGACGCGGCGATGGCCGCCGACGCTGCCACTCCGGCCGGCACGTCGCCGGCGCGGGCCGCGGGCGTGCGGGGCGGTACGAGCCGGCGGGCCGGGACGGCGAGGCCCGGCTCCGGCTGGCTGCCGGGCTTTCGCCCGTGGAACGGTGCGGGATGAAGCCCGTCCGGTACGTGGCGCTCGGCGACTCCCTCACGGAGGGCGTCGGCGACCCGGTGGACGACGGGTGGCGGGGCTGGGCCGCGCTGCTCGCCACCGGGCTCGGTCCGGCGGACGCCGTCGAGTTCCACAACCTCGCGGTCAGCGGGGCACGGACCCTGGACGTGCTGGAGGAGCAGACGCCCGCCGCACTGGCCCTGCGGCCCGACCTGGCCTCCGTGATCATCGGGGTCAACGACACGCTGCGCAGTTCCTATGACATCGACGCGGTGGCCGCCGGACTGAGCCGGATCTACGCGGCGTTCGCGGCCGAGGGCGTGCCCCTGGTCACCGCGTGCCTGCCCGACCCGGGCGCCATGCTCGGGCTGCCGCGGATGCTGGCCCGGCCGCTCGCGCGGCGCCAGCGGTCGGTCAACACGGTCGTGCACGCCCTGTCCGAGCAGCACGGCGCGTTCCACCTGCACCTGTCGGAAGGGGAGTGGATCACCGACCGGGCGATGTGGAGCGCCGACCGTCTGCACCCGGGCGAGCGGGGCCACCGGATGCTCGCGCGCCGCGTGCACCAGATGCTGGCGGACGCGGGTCTCGCGGCCGGGCCCACACCGCCGGCCGAACCCGAGCGCGCGGCGCCCTCGTGGGCGGCGAAGGCACGGTGGCTGGCCACCAAGGGCACCGCCTGGGTGGTCCGCAGGTCCAAGGACCTGTTGCCGCAGTTGCTCGCCCTGGCCGCAGCCGAGGTGGGCCACCGGGTGCGCGGTACCGCCGCGTACCTCGACGAGCAGGCGTCCCGGGCGGTGGCCGCGGCGCTCGCGGCGGTCACGGGGCACGACTGGGGCGTGAAGCCCGGCGCCACGAAGTCCGGTGCCGTGAAACCCGGCGCCGTGACGATCGGGGCGGTGCTGCCCGGGGCCGTGTCACCCGCTGCCCTGTCACCGGGGGCCGTGCCGCCGATGGCCGTGCCGTCCGGCGCGACGGGCCTTCCGGAGCCGCCGCCCGCACCGCCCGCGGGTCCGGTGCGGGCGGAGCCGTCCGAAGCCCTGGAGGCCGGATCCGGCTCCGCGGCGGTGGCGGAGCCGTCCGGCGGCCCGCCGGTCGGGTCCGGCGCACCCCTCGTGGTGGCGCCGTCGGACCTCGCGCCCGGGCCGTCCGAGGCAGCGGCGCCGGTTCCGGTCCGCGAGCCTCAGCCCGCGTCGTGTGCGGTGGCCGGCGGGGGACCGGCGCCGGCCTCCGAGGAACTCCCGGAGGACCCGCTGCCGACGCCCTCCGCGTTCCTGCCGGCCACCACGAACCGCACCGGCGTGCCGGGCGCGGCCTGGGCGGCGGCCGCCAGCGCCGGCTCGCGGACGACCGCCACCACGGGATAGCCCCCGGTCGTCGGATGGTCGGCAAGGAACACCACGGGTCGGCCGTCCGGCGGCACCTGCACGGCGCCCAGCACCATGCCCTCGCTGGGCAGCTCGTCGCGGATCCGGCGCTCCAGCGGCGGTCCCTCGGTACGCAGCCCGATGCGGTTGCTCGCCGGGGACACGCGGTAGCGGCCGGTGGTGAGCGTCGCGAGCGCCGCCGCCGTGCACCAGTGGTGCCGGGGCCCCCAGGCCACCGGCAGCACCAGCTCGCCGGGCGGGCCGGGCTGCGGGGCGGTGTCCACGCGCGCGTGCAGCGCTGCCGGGGCACCGAGCGGCAGGACCGTCCCCGTGGCGAGGGGCGGCGGTCCCAGCCCGGAGAGCAGGTCAGTGGACCGGCTGCCCAGCACCGGGTCCACGCTCACCCCGCCGGCCAGCGCCACATAGCTGCGTACGCCGTGCACCGCCGGGCCGACGTCCAGCACGCCGCCCGCCGGCACCGACACCGCAGCGCCCCACGCGGCCGGCCGGCCGTCGACGCGCACGGTGCAGGCCGCGCCGGTGACCGCCGCGGTCATCGGCGCGCGCGGGCGCAGGGCGCACCCGGTGAGGGTGGTCTCCAGGACGGCGGCGGACGGGCCGTTGCCCACCAGGCGGTTGGCCAGCGCGGCGGCGCCCGGATCGAGGGCCCCGGAGCGGGGCACCCCCAGATGGGCGTGTCCGGGCCGGCCGGCGTCCTGCACGGTCGTCAGCGCTCCGGGCCGCACCACCACGACCGCCCGGCCGGCGGCCGGGGCCACCGCGACGACCCCGTCGGTCACCGCGGCTCCTCGGGCAGGAACCTGACGCGCGCTCCCGGCGTCAGCAGGGCCGCGGGCACGCGCCGGGGATCCCACAGGACGGTGTCCGTCGTCCCTATGAGCTGCCAGCCGCCCGGCGACGTCCGCGGGTACACGCCCGTGTAGGGGCCGGCGAGCGCCACGGAGCCGGCCGGGACCCCCGTGCGGGGCGTGGCCCGCCTCGGCACCCGGTAGCGCTCCGGGAGCCCCGTCAGGTAGCCGAAGCCGGGGGAGAAGCCGCAGAAGGCGACCCGGAACTCCGCCGCCGCATGGATGCCGCCCACCTGCTCGGGACGCACGCCCCACGCCGCCGCCACATCCGCGAGGTCCGGGCCGTCGTACCGCACGGGGATCCCGACGACCTCTCCCACGGGCTCAGGGCGAGGCGGTATGTGCCAGGTCAGCAGCCGTCCGGCTAGCTCCGCGGGGTCGCACACGCCGTCTAGCAGGACGGTGCGGGCCGCGGGCACGATCTCGCGGACGTGCAGGGAGCCCGCCGCGCGGCGCCGCAGCAGCTCCGCGTGGAGCGCCTCGGCCTCGTCGCCGCCGGCCACCTCCACGAGCAGGGCATGGTCGCCGACCGGCAGGACGCTCATGCCCGGGTCCTGACGCGCCCTCACGCGAAGGCCCGCACCGCGACGCCGGCACGGTCCAGCTCCGCCCGCACCCGGCGGGCCAGCTCCACCGCTCCGGGGGTGTCGCCGTGCAGGCACAGGGAGCGGGCCCGTACGGCTATGTCCTCGCCGCCGCGGGAGGCGACCATCCCGTACCGCGCCAGGCGCACGGAGCGTTCGACCACCGCGCGCGGTTCGGTGACCACCGCGCCGTCCTCGCCCCTCGGCACCAGCGTCCCCGCGCGCGTGTACGCACGGTCCCCGAAGGCCTCCTCGACGGCGGGCAGCCCGGCCCCGGCGGCCGCCGCCAGCAACCGGGAGCCCGGCAGCCCCAGCACCGGAAGCCGGGTGCCGTGCCCGGCGAGCAGTATCCCGTCGACCACCGCGGCGGCCTGCTCCTCGTCGTGTACGACGCGGTTGTAGAGCGCCCCGTGCGGCTTCACGTACGCGACCCGTGCGCCGGCCGCGCGCGCGAAGACCTCCAGCGCGCCTATCTGGTAGGCCACCTCCGCCGCCAGCTCGCCGGCCGGCACGTCCATGGCCCGGCGGCCGAAGCCCGCGAGGTCGCGGTAGGAGACCTGGGCGCCGATCCGCACCCCCCGCTCGGCGGCGAGGTCGCACACGCGGCGCATGGTGGCCGCGTCCCCGGCGTGGAAGCCGCAGGCCACGTTGGCGCTGGTCACCACGGTCAGCAGCGCCGCGTCATCGGTGAGCGTCCAGTGGCCGAAGCCCTCGCCCAGGTCGGCGTTGAGATCGATGGGAGGTGCGGTCATGGATCCCTTCCCAGGTCGGCTCGGTCCGCCGCATGCCCCGAGTGGCGCGTCCGGGAGACGTGCCGTGCGGCGTCCGCGTCTCCGCAAGATAGAGGATCGTTGAACAATCCCTCAATACCCATGTTGTTTCGTATTTCTCTCTGCGGTTGAATTCGCGTATGGCCGAACTGCCGGAACTTGCCGACGACCGCGCCCTGCTGGGGCGCACCAGCACCGCCGAGCGGGTGGCCGACATCCTCAGGAGCCGCATCGCCGAGGGCTACTTCGCACCCGGCACCCGGCTCTCCGAGGACGGCATCGGGGGCGCTCTCGGGGTCTCCCGCAACACCCTGCGCGAGTCGTTCCGCCTGCTCACGCACGAGCGGCTGCTGGCCCACCAGCTCAACCGCGGTGTCTTCGTCCGGGTCCTCACGGTCGAGGACGTCGAGGACATCTACCGCACCCGCCGCCTCGTCGAGTGCGCCGTGGTGCGGGGCCTCGCCGGGCGCCCCCGCGACCTGGACGCCGTCGCCGAGTCGGTGGCCGCCGGCCGCAAGGCGGCCCGGGAGCGCGAGTGGAAGGGGGTGTCCACGGCCAACATCCACTTCCACCGCGCACTGGTCGCCCTCGCCGGAAGCGAGCGCACGGACGAGCTCATGCGCAGCGTCTTCGCCGAACTGCGTCTCGCCTTCCACGTCGTCGCCGACCCCCGCCGCCTCCACGAGCCGTACCTCAGCCGCAACGAGCAGATCCTGGGGACCCTCCAGGCCGGCCGGTACGACGAGGCCGAGGTGCTGCTGGCCGAGTACCTCGACGACTCGCGCCGTCAACTCGTCGACGTCTACGGCCGGCGGGTCGTCCAGGTGAGCTGACGGCGGGCCGAACGGCCCGCGCCCGCCGGGCCGTTCGGGCACCGCTCGCGGCGGCCAGGCCGGCCGGCGAGCGGCCGTGGCACGGCCGGCGCTTCTGCGGCGTTTGGGCTGTTGTCACACCCAGGACCTAATCTGTGCACCGTGACTTCGCCCGCACCGACCGACCCCGCTCCGTACCAGTTCAGCGCGGGGCCGCGCCCCGCGCCGGGTCCGGCCGCCGACGAGGGCCTGGCCCGCCGCCTGCGCGCCCTCGCCTGCACCGCCCCGCTGCACGACCTGGACGTCCGCAAGGCCAATCTCGCGGGCGAGTACTCGGTGTACGGCATGGCGGAGCTCGCCCTCGCCGCCATCGACCTGGTCACCCTGCACATGGACTTCGACACCGGCGCCGACCACGACCAGGTCGTCGCCAGGCTGCTGCCGCGCATCGCCGCCCAGGCACCGCGGCGTCCCGCCGAGGAGCACGCGCGCGTCGCCCGCTGGGTCCTGGAGAACCTCATAAACGTCGGCAGCGTGGACCGCGGCTTCCGCGCCGTCTACGGCACCTTCGCCCCCGACGGCAGTTACGTCCGCCGGGACTACGACTTCAAACTCGTCGAGGAGGTCCCCGGGCACGGCGGCGGCGTCTGGCTGCGCACCACGGACGAAGCGGTCAACGTCCTCGTCGGGGCCCTGGACACCGACGTCACCAGCGCGCAGATCGCGGCCGAGGTGAAGCTGGAGGTGCTCATCAGCCGCGGCCGGCTCGCCGACGCCCAGCTCGCCGCGGAGCAGGCCCGCTACCGCACGGTGCAGTACGCGGAGACCCTGCGCAGGGCTCTGGAGGCCACCCGGCGCAACGTCCGCGCGGTGGACTGGCTGCGCACCGTCCCCGACCTGATCGCGGAGGCCCTCGACCACGTCGCCGACCGCTACCGCCACGAGAACGCCATCCTCACCAACATCCGCAAGTCCCGCGACGAGTCGGAGGACGCCGAGCACAAGCGCCGCGCCGCCGAGCTCGTCGACATCGTCAAGGACTGCATCCGCCGCCACACCCAGCTCCAGTCCCGGCTGCTGGAGGCCGGGCCGCTGTTCCGCGCCGAACAGGACCGCCAGGCCTTCGCCGCGCCCGCCGCGCGCGCGGGGCTCGACCTGTACGGACAGCTCGTCGCGCCCCTGCTGCCGCTGCCCGTGGAGCGGGCCATCCGGGTCACCGACGCCTGGTTCACCCGTGGCACGGGACTGCGCACCCCCTCGACCGTGCGGATGGCGGACCTGGTCGAGCTCCTCCTGACGCCGCCCCAGGAGCGCGAGCACCTGGGCGCCGAGATGCCCGAGCCCGACCTCATCACCACCCCCGACGACAGCCGGTTCAGCGAGGAGCAGCTGGCCCACGCCATGGAGCTGCTCGACCTGCCCGCCGACGCGCCCCGCCGGCTCTCGGGCCTGCTCGCCGAGGCCCGCCGCCGCGACCCCGACCTGCCGTACCTGCTCGCCCTGCTCGCCGTGCACGCCGCCAGCCCCGCGGTCGGCACCGCCTACCGCCAGGGCGAGCAGCGGCTGCTCTTCGCCGTCGACGACGGCACCCAGCTCGACGACCCCGAGTTCGGCGGCGCGGACCTCATCGTCGGAACCGCCCGCCTGGACGCCGCGGGCATGGCCGCGGACCGGACGGAGGCGGCGTGAGCACGCGCCACGACACCGGAACGCACCCGCCCGGAACGCACCCGCCCGGAACGCACCCGCCCGGAACGCCCGCCGGTCCGCCCCCATCTACGGAGCGCACCCTGTACCCGCGGCGCTCACGAACGTCATGCCCGGTCCCCGGCCGGCGCCTTCGGACCGGCGCCCCGGCCCCGTGCCCGCCCCGCGGCGGGCGTCGGCGCCCCGGCTCCCCGCCACGGCCCGCCCCCGGCGGCCATCCGCACACCCGTACCCGACCCACCGAGGAGCCCCGGCCGTGAGCGATCACCACGCAGACGGCGGAGCGCGGGGCGAGTCCGGCGAGCGGCCTGAGCCCGGCGCCCCGCCCCTCACCCCCGCCGACGCCGCCGACGCCGCACGGCTCGTCGCCTTCGGACTCCAGCCACGACTCCAGCCCGCCCGCGACCAGGAGTACACGGAGCTGCTGCGCCGGTACCGCGAGGACCCACCGTTCGCCCGCCTCGCGGACGCCGTGGCCGCCGGGCTCGGCCTGATCGTGCTGGAGGTCTCCCCGCGCGCGGGCATGGCCGTGACCGCCGCCGAGGACTCCGTGTTCGCCGTCCGCATGGGCGACTACGCGCGCCGTGCCTCCACCGACGCCACCGACCGCTTCCTGCACGGCCTCGCGCACCTCGCCGTGGCCGCCCTGGCCTTCCCCCGTCCCGAGGACCTCGCCGACGACGGCTACATCGGACGCCTCAGCGTCAACGGCGTCGACGCGTTCGTCCGGCAGGCCTGCCGCCGTCTGGAGGATCGTGCCGAGGAGCAGGGCGAGAACACCGACCCGGCCAGCGACACCCCCGGCCTGGAGGCCGCCTGGCGCATCTGGGCACGGCGCAGCTCCACCGGCGCCACCAAGGACGCGCGCCGGCTGGCCGGCTCCACCACCGGCATCGTCGCCAAGGCCGTCGCGTTCCTCGCCGACTCCGGATTCCTCCAGCGCACCGGCGACGACTCGGGAGGCACCTACCGCACCACCGCCCGCTACCAGCTCCAGGTCCGCGACATGGCGGGCAGCGCCGCACTGGCGGAGCTGCTGGAGCTCGGCATCGTGCCCATCACGGACGGCACCGCCACCCTGCTGCCGCCCGCCGACCCCGACGACCTGGAGCTGGCCCCCGACGCCGGCCTGCCCTTCCACGCCTGATCCACGCCTGATCCACGCCTGATCCACGCCTGACCCGTGCCGCGGCCCCGTGCCCGGCCCCGTCCCGTCCGCCGCCACCCCACACCACCACGAGAGCCCGCCACCATGTACGAGCTGTCCCGCGTCCGCCTCTACTCCATCGGCCCGGCCGGTGCGCGCTACGCCGACACCGTGCTGGACCTGAGGGGCGTCGGCGAGCCCGTGCCCGATCCGGCGCCCACCCAGGGCGAGTTCTTCGAGGAGGAGGCCGTCGGCCCGCCGCGCCGGCCCGCGCCGGCCGGCGTGCTCTTCCTGGAGAACGGCGGCGGCAAGTCCGTACTCCTCAAGCTGATCTTCTCCGTGATGCTGCCCGGGCACCGCAACACCCTCGGCGGCGCCAGCTCCGGAGTGCTCCGCAAGTTCCTGCTCGCCGACGACTGCGGCCATGTCGCTCTGGAGTGGCAGCACACCCGCACCGGATCCTGCGTGGTCGTCGGCAAGGTCAGCGAGTGGCGCGGACGTCAGGTCTCCAACGATCCCCGCAAGTTCGCCGAGGCCTGGTACTCCTTCCGGCCGGGCCCTGGGCTCAGCCTGGACAACCTCCCCGTCGCCGAGGCCACCGCGGTGCGCCGCCGGGCCGAAGGAGCCTCCGGCGCCCAGGGGCGGCGGCGCACCATGAAGGGCTTCCGCGACGCGCTCACCGAGGCCGACAAGGCGTACCCGCACCTCGACGTGCACTGGGAGGAGATCCACGAGCGCTGGACCGAGCACCTCGGCGACCTCGGCCTCGACCCCGAGCTCTTCCGCTACCAGCGCGAGATGAACGCCGACGAGGGCGAGGCCGCCGGGCTCTTCGCGGTCAAGAAGGACGCCGACTTCACCGATCTGCTGCTGCGCGCGGTCACCGACACCCGGGACACCGACGGCCTCGCCGACCTGGTCAGCGGGTTCGGCAACAAGCTCGGACGGCGCGCCGAGCTCATCGCCGAGCGTGACTTCACCGCGGGCTCGGTCGACCTGCTCGGCCGTATCGTCGAGGCGGCCGGGACCCGGGCACGCGCGCGGGACATCCACGCCGCGGCCGAGCGCCGCACCAGGACCCTCGCCCGCCGGCTCGCCGCGCGCGGCCACCGGGAGCGGGAGCGGGCGGCCGACCTCGCCCAGCGGGTCACCGTCACAGCCGCGGCGGTCACCGAGGCCGAGCGGAGCCGCGAGAGCAGCGTCCTCATCGCGGCCGAACTGGCCTACCGGCACGCGTCGCTCGCCCTCGCGGGCGCCGAGAAGGCCGCGGCGGCCCACAAGCGGGAACTCGCCGACGCGCGGACCCTGTACGCGGCATGGCAGGCAGCCGAGGCCGTCCTGCGGCACCGCGCCGCCGCCGACCGCTCCGCACGGGTCGCCGCCGCCATTCGCGAGGCCGAGCGGGACGCCGCCCCCGCGCTGGCGGCCCGCGCGCAGGCCGCGGCCGACCTGGTCCGCGCCCTGCACGCCGCCGCGGACGACGCCGACCGGCTGGCCGCCGAGGGCGAGGCGCGCTCCCTCGCGCTCCAGGAGACCGGCGAGACGGCGCACCAGGACGCCACCGCCGCCGCGACCGAGGCCCAGCGCGCCCGAAGCGAGGCCGACCACCTGCGCCAGCGCCTCGGCGAGGTCGAGCTGGAGACGGCCGAGGCGGTGCGCGCCGGCTGGCTCGAGGACACCGCGCCCGACGCCGACCCGGCCCGTGCCGCGCTCGCCGCCAGCGACGCCGAGAAGACCGCGGTCGCCGCCTGGGACACCGCGCGGGAGGCGGCCCGCCGCACCGCGGAGGAGGCCCGCGCGGCGGTGGCCGCCGAAGGCCGCGCCGAACTGACCGCGGCCCGCGCCTCCGACGCCGCCGCCGCGGCCGAGCGCGCCCACGAGGCGGAGTTGCGCACGGCGGGCGCCCTGGCGGCCGAGGAGCGCCTCGGCGACCTCCTCGGCCTGCCCGCCGTCCGGCGCGCCGGACGGGCGGTCCCGCCGCCGCGGTCCGCCCCGGGCACGGCGTCCGGCTCAGCGCCGGGCACGGCGTCCGGTTCCGCGCCGGGCGGCGGCACGCCCGATCCCGTTGCCCGGCCCACCGCGTCCGACGGCACCGCCGGCGCCCCCGGGTCCGGCGACCCGGACCAGGCGCCCACCGGTCCCGGCGGGGAGGCAGGCGCCACGCCAGGCGGGGCCGGCGGCGCCCTCACCGCGGCCGAGCTCGACCGGAACGCCGAGGACCTGGCGCGGCTGCTCGACGAGCAGGTGACCGCGGCCGAGCGGACCCTGTTCGAGCTGCGCACGGCCGCGGCGGACGACGCCCGGATCCTCGGCGCCCTCGGCGACGGCGGGCTGCTGCCACCCGGGCCCGATGTGCTCGCCACCGTCGAGTTCCTGGGGGAGCACGGCGTCCCCGCCCTGCCCGGCTGGCGCTACCTCGCCCAGGCCGTCGACCCCGTCGACCACGCCCGGCTGCTCGCCGCCCGCCCCGAGCTCGTCGACGGCGTCGTCATCACCGACCCCGCCACCCACGCCCGCGCGCGCGAGGTGCTCGCCGACGCGGCCCTGCTGCCGCGCTCCGCCGTCGCCGTGGGGACCGCGGCCGCCCTGCTCGCGCCCGTGCCGTCCACCGAGGACACGGCGGCGCAGGGCGCCGGCACCGAGGCGGTCTTCCTGGTTCCGCCGAACCCCGCCATGCACGACGAGCAGGCGGCGGACGAGGAGCGCCACGCGCTGCGTGCCCGGGCGGCGGAGCGCGACGAGGAGATCCGGCGGCTGGCCGCTCGGCTGGCCAAGGACCGCGAACTCACCGCCAGGCTCGCCTCCTGGCGCACCGCCTGCCCGCCGGGCCGCCTCGCGGAGCTCGCGGAAGCCGCGGAGTCCGCGCGCACGTTCGCGCACGACGCCGACGCCGAGCTCGACGAGGCCCGGGCGGCGCGCGCCGAGGCCGAGGAGGCGGCATCCGAGGCGGCCGCGGTACGCGACGAGCGCCAGGAGAGCGCACAGCGCGCCCGCCGCGCGGCCGACGCGCTCGCCGGCCTCGCCTTCCGGCTCCGGGAGCGCGCGGGCTGGCAGGTCCGGTCCCGGGAGCTCGCCGACGACGCGGCGGAGCACCAGGCGCGCGCCCAGACCTGCCTGGAACGCGCCCGTGCCGCCGACGAGGACCGCCGCGCCGCGCAGCGCGCCGCCGACGACGCGCACCGCACGGCCCGCGCGCTGCGCGCCGAGCGCGCCGACATCGCGGGCGCCCCCGATGACCTGCCGGAGAACGCGGAGCCCGCGCAGGACGGCCCGCCCGCCTCGCTGCCGGCGCTGCGGGAGGCCTACCGTGCGGCCTCCCAGGTGTACGAGAAGGTCGGCGTCGGTGCCGACCTGCGGGCCGAGCAGGCGCGCGCCGAGGGCGACGAGAGCGCCGCGGGCGCCGAACTGGGCCGCCTCACCAACAAGGTGCGGACCCGGGCCGCCCAGCTCCTCCAGTCCCCCGACGGCGCCGACGGCCCCTCCCGGGGGGCCGCCGCCGCCCGGGCGGAGGAGCAGGTGCAGCTCCTGGAGAGCCGGGCGTCCACCGCGAGCGAGCAGCTCGGCAGGCTGCGCGGCGAGGCCGAGCGGCTGGCCCCGGAGGACGGCGAGGCCCACACGGAACTCCCCGCCGACCTCCTCCCGTCGGACGTCGAGCACGCCCAGCAGCTGCTGCGCAGCGCCACGGCCGACCTCGCCGCGCACACCGAGGCGGTGGAAGAGGCCCGCGACGCTCACGCGGAGCTGCTCGCCGCCCACCGCGCGGCGGAGGACGCGGCCGGCGGCTTCGACGAGACCGCCGCCCTCCTGCGCGACCTGCTCCGCGACCACCAGGACCCCGACGACGCGGAGGAGCCCGAGCCCTACCCGGGCAGCCTCGCGGAGGCCCGGCACGCGGCGGGGGAGGCGCGGCGCTCCCTGCGGGGCTGCGCCGCCGACCTGTCCGCCGCCGAGTCGGCCGTCCGCGAGGCCTCCGACACCCTCGTCCGCCATGCGAACGCCACCCGTTTCGAGCAGGTGCGCACTCCCGCACGCCAGCAGATCAGGGAGCTGCCCGGCGCCGCGCTCCCGGAGCACGCCGAGAAGTGGGCCGAGGCGTTCGCACCGCGGCTGCGGGTGCTCACCGACGAGTTGGAGCAGCTCGAGCGCAACCGCGACAGCATCGTGGACCGGCTGCGCGGCCTGGTCGAGCAGGCGCTCGCCACCCTGCGGTCCGCCCAGCGGCTCTCCCGGCTGCCGGAGGGCCTGGGAGAGTGGTCCGGCCAGGAGTTCCTGCGGATCCGCTTCGAGGAGCCGGACCAGGCGACGCTCATCGAGCGGCTGGGCGAGGTGATCGACGACGCCACGAGGGCCGCCGTCAGGAAGAACTCGGACCTGCGCCGGGACGGGATGACGCTGCTGCTGCGGGGCGTGCAGGCGGGCCTGCAACCGCGCGGTGTGAGCGTGGAGATCCTCAAGCCCGACGCGGTGCTGCGTGCCGAGCGGGTGCCGGTCGGACAGATGGGCGACGTGTTCTCCGGCGGCCAGCTGCTCACGGCCGCGATCGCGCTGTACTGCACGATGGCGGCGCTGCGTTCCAACGACCGCGGACGCGACCGGCACCGGCACGCCGGCACCCTGTTCCTGGACAACCCGATCGGCCGGGCCAACGCCACCTACCTGCTGGAGCTGCAGCGCGCCGTGGCCGACGCCTTGGGCGTGCAGCTCCTGTACACCACCGGCCTCTTCGACACCACCGCGCTGGCGGAGTTCCCGCTGGTCATCCGGCTCCGCAACGACGCCGACCTGCGGGCGGGCCTCAAGTACATCAGCGTCGAGGAGCATCTGCGACCGGGCCTGCCGGAGCAGCAGGCCGGTGAGGAGACGGTGCACGGCGAGATCACCGCGACCCGCATGTACAAGCGCCCCGCCGAGGCACGGCCGAGCTGAGCGGCCCCGGCCGCCGGGGCGGGGGGCAGGGGCAGGGAGGGGCCGGGTGGCGGCCCGGCGGCGTCCGGCGCGCGCCGCACGCGCCGGTGGATGCCGCCGGGCGTGGAGGTCAGCCCCCGCACTGCTCCAGCATCATCTGCTTGTCCGCAGAGGTCACCGGGAGGTCGTACTTCAGGGAGACCTGGGCGAAGCGGACCGAGTAGGAGCAGCGGATCTGCTTGTCCGGGGGCAGCCAGGACGCCGGTCCGGAGTCGCCCTTGGCGCTGTTGGTGCGGCCGTCTGCCGGGATCAGGTTGAGCGGGTCGTTGGCGATGTCCTCGCGTTTGCCCTTCGGCCAGTGCGAGGCGCCCATCTGCCAGTCGTAGGAGAGCGGCATGACGTGGTCGATCTGCACGGTGGTGGCCCGGGACTTGGTCCAGTCGATGGTCTTCCCGGTGTAGGGGTCGTGCAGGGTCATGGAGGACACGACGCAGTCCGAACCGGACCGGAAGCGGACGTCCTCGCCGTCCCGTTTGAGGAGGTCGTTCCGTGAGTCGCAGCCGTTGTGGGCGTAGGGGATCCCGCCGGGGGCGGAGTCCATCCATGCGTAGCCGAACTCGTCGCGCTCGTAGCCGGTCTTGGGGCCGCGGCCCTTGGTGGCGATCTTCCCGATGAGGGCCTTCGCCTTCGCCTTGTCACCGTCAGAGGTGATGGCGGCGAGTCCGGGCTTGGTGCCGTCAGGATTGTCCAGCGGGCTCACCGCCCGGCCGCTGGCCTTGGCGTCCGAGGGCCCGGGGGAGGAGCCGCCGCTGTCCTGCACGGCCTTGCATCCGGTGAGAGTGGTCCCGGCCGCGGCCGCCAGCACCGCGAGGAGGATGAGAGGGGCATGCTTGCGGGCCCTGCGCCTCGGCCGACCGGCCGACCCGATGGGCCAGGTGGCGCGCTCTGCCGGCGGCCGCGGTATCCAAGTCTCCGTCACGCCAGAAGTGTAGGGATGACCGGCACTTCTGTCCGCACCGCGAACGGGGGAGGACCGACCGGCCCGGCAAGCAGCCCGAGGCCGGCACGGAGCCGGAAGCGTCAGGAACCGGAAGCGTCAGGAATGGGAGAGCTGCTTCGTCCCCTGGGCGTTCGGTATCCGCCCCGGCCCGCGCTCGGCCTTCCCCGACGCGCGCCGGGCTCTGCGGCGGTCCCGCCGCAACTGCCGCGCGGAGCTGCTGGGGACCGAGACCATGCCGTTGCGCTGGTTCCACACCTGGCGTGTGACCCAGACGTCCAGGACGCCCCAGGTCGCCACGATCGTGCTGGCGATGCTGCTGAGCACCATGGGGAACGCCAGCCACGAGCCGGCCAGGGTGCACAGGAAGGCCGTCATCGCCTGAACGAGCGTCAGAGCCACTATCAGGACCGCACGTACGGCGGCCGTACGTACCGGATCGGGGAGCCGGTCCCGGGGTGACGGGTCGTCGACCCAGAGCGTCTCCCGGTGCTCCCGGGGGTCGTCCGAAGAGCGGCGCCACTGCCGGGGCACGCCCGCCGGCACGTCCCACTCGGCTGTCTCGCCGCGCCCTGCCCTGCCCATCAGCCTCGTCACTCCCCACGTTCCGCGGAACCACCCCGCGCCACACCCGGCAGCACCCCGCCATGATCTCCCGTCCGGGAGGGGCGCAGGACGCGTATGAGGCGACTGGTGTGTCAGATCCCCTCACAACCGCCCGGCTTGGCCCGCTTCACCTCATCCGGGCGGGCGTGGCCGTCTGTGACCCCGTCCGTACCCGATTCTCCTATGGAGAGACGAGTGAAAGCCTCCGAAGATTCCCTCGAAAGCGAGCGGTTCAAGCCAACCGGTGGCCGGACCTCGCTGGAAAATCTTTCCTCCCGACGTCCCCGCACCGGGATGCAATCTCCCGTAATGGGGGGACAACTGCGGACGTCCTTCCTGACCACGGCCATGAAAGGGGCGGACCGGCCTTCGAGTTGGCGAGCGGTCAGTAGTAGGCTCACGCCGTTTCCAGACGTACTTCGTGCACGCAGTTCATGTAGACGCACAGACCCCCGTCCGAAGGGGGCGAGCTGGGGGAGGCCATGCGCTTTCGCGGGAAATCGATCCGCCGGAAGATCGTGGCGTTGTTGCTCGTCCCCTTGGTGACACTGACGGCCACCTGGGGATTCGCGACGGTCCTGACCGGGCAGGAGGCGTCCCAGCTCTGGGGCAACTCCAAGGTCGTCCAGGCGATGAGCTACACCGTCGAGGACACCGTGCGGGTCCTGCAGCGCGAACGCCGCGCGACGATGATCTACCTGGCCGACCCACGTGCCTCCCACGCGCTGAGCGCCATGCGCAGCAGCCGCAAGGCGACCGACGCCCTGATCAGGAAGGTGCGCACGAACGCCCGGTCGGAGGCCGTCCGCGACAACATCAATGCGGCGGCCGACGAGCGCCTGATGCTCGTGCTCCAGGGCTTCGACGGGCTGGACTCGCTGCGCGGCAGCGTGGAGGCCGGCGGCATCACCGGCACCACCGCCCTCGACCTCTACGACGAGCTGGTCGACCCGTGCTACGCGTTCCTGTCGACGGTTCAGGTCATCGACGACCTGAACCTCTCCAACCAGGGACAGGCGCTGGTCTCCGTCGCCCGCGCGCGTGAGCTGCTGTCCAGGGAGGACGCGGTGATCGCCGCCGCCATGGTGGCGAAGCGGCTCAACTCGACCGACGTCCGGCAGATCTCCGACCTCATCGCCCAGCGCACCCTGCTGTACAACAACAACCTGCCGCTGCTGCCCGACGAGGACCGCAGCATCTTCGAGCGCTACTGGCAGGGCAAGGACACCAGGACGCTGCGCATCGCCGAGCAGGCGTTCGCCGAGGCGACCCCCGGCGCACCGCGCGCCGTGGACAGCGCCGCGCAGTGGAACAGCATGTCCGGCAAGGTCCTGGACGACCTCGCACGACGCGACAGCACCGCCGACGACCGCTACCAGGACCGGCTGAAGCCGGTGTCCGTCAACGTGCTCGTACGGGCCGGCGTCGCCGGCGTCCTCGGCCTTGCGGCCCTGCTGTTCTCGGTGATCGTCTCGGTGCGCATCGGCCGCAGCCTCATCCGCGACCTGCGGGGTCTGCGTACGGAGGCGCACGAGGCCTCCGGCGTGCGCCTGCCGAGCGTGATGCGCAGGCTCGCCGCCGGTGAACAGGTCGACGTCGAGACCGAGTCCCCGCGCCTGGACTACGACAGGAACGAGATAGGCCAGGTCGGCCAGGCGCTCAACACCCTCCAGCGGGCCGCCGTCGAGGCCGCCGTCCGGCAGGCCGAGCTGCGCCGCGGGGTCTCCGAGGTGTTCGTCAACCTCGCCCGCCGCAGCCAGGTGCTGCTGCACAAGCAGCTCACCCTGCTGGACAGCATGGAGCGCAGGACCGAGGACACCGACGAGCTCGCCGACCTCTTCCGGCTCGACCACCTCACCACCCGCATGCGCCGGCACGCCGAGGGCCTCGTCATCCTCTCCGGCGCCGCCCCCTCGCGCCAGTGGCGCAAGCCCGTGCAGCTGATGGACGTGGTCCGTGCCTCCGTCGCCGAGGTCGAGGACTACGAGCGCATCGAGGTGCGCCGGCTGCCGAGGGTCGCCGTCGCGGGCCCCGCCGTCGCCGACCTCACCCACCTGATCGCCGAACTCCTGGAGAACGCCACCGTGTTCTCCCCACCGCACACCGCGGTCCAGGTGCTCGGCGAGCGCGTGGCCAACGGCTTCACCCTGGAGATCCACGACCGTGGCCTCGGCATGGCGCCCGAGGTCCTGCTGGACGCGAACCTGCGGCTCTCCGAGATGCCGGAGTTCGAGCTCTCCGACACCGACCGGCTCGGCCTCTTCGTCGTCAGCCGGCTGGCCCAGCGGCAGGGCGTCCGCGTCTCGCTCCAGCCCTCTCCCTACGGCGGCACCACCGCCGTCGTCTTCATCCCGGACGTGCTGCTCACGGACGCACTCGACACCGACACGGGCGAGCTGAGGATCGACACCTCGTTCGACGAGCCGGCGATGGGCGGCAGGTCCGGTACGGGCCGGGCGCAGCTGTCCAAGGTGCCCACGCAGGAGGTGTCAGAGGACCTGCTGGACGGCCCCGTCGAGCTGGAACCGCCGCTGCGCTCCGGGGTCGAGGACGGCCTCGACGGCTTCCCGGGCACGCTCGACGACGAGGACGAGCACGGCGGCCTGTTCCGCCCGCGCCGGCCCGTCGCCGGGGTACCCGGCGAGCAGCACCAACAGGCGGCGGATCCCCAGCAGGAAGACGGTGGGCCCCCGCGTCCCGATGACCCGGCCGGCCTGGTACCGCTGCCCAGGCGCCAGGCCCCCAAGCTGGTCAGCTCGCACGGGCGCCCGGTCGCCCCCAGCAAGTCCCGGGAGGCGGACACCACGGAACGGCGTACCGGTACGCCTCCGGAGCCCTCGGTGCAGAGCGATCTGCCCCGGCGCCGCAGGCCCGCCCAGGCCCCGGCCCCCGAGCGGGAGACGGGCCAGGGCGGCACGGCCCTGCCTCGCAGGGTCCGGCAGGCCAGCCTTGCCCCACAGCTCAAGAGCGGCCCCGACCGGCGGATCGACCGCGATCCCGGCGGGGACGGCAACGGCCCTTACGAACGTGACGCCGACGAGGTGCGCAGCAGGATGGCCTCGCTGCAACGGGGCTGGCGCCGCGGGCGGGAGGAGAACGCCGCGGGGGACGACGGCCCCGACGGCTCCGGACAGGGAACGACATTGGAGGGGGACGGTCGATGACCGCACCGAAGGCCGCCGGCCAGACCACGACACCGGAAGGTTCGGGCGAGCTCAACTGGCTCCTGGACGATCTGGTACGGCGGGTCGCCAGCATCCACAAGGCACTCGTGCTCTCCAGCGACGGTCTGCCCACCGGCGTTTCCGAGCACCTGACCAGGGAGGACAGCGAGCACCTGGCCGCGGTCGCCTCCGGGTTCCACAGCCTGGCCAAGGGAGTCGGCCGGCACTTCGACGCCGGCGGTGTCCGGCAGACCGTGGTGGAGCTCGACGAGGCCTTCCTGTTCGTCACGGCCGCGGGCGACGGCAGTTGCCTGGCCGTGCTCGCCGACTCCGACTCGGACGTCGGCCAGGTGGCCTACGAGATGACCCTGCTGGTGAAGCGGGTCGGCGCGCATCTCGCCGCCGCGCCGCGCACCGACCTGCCAGCCGGCGGGTAGTGAGATGGCATGAGCGCAGAAGGTCACGAGACGTCCCACTGGTTCGACGACGAGGCCGGCCCGGTGGTGCGTCCGTACGCGATGACACGCGGTCGCACCGCCACCGCGGGCCAGCACCGGCTCGACCTCATCGCCCTGGTGATCACCGAACCGCGGGTGGGCGACCTCGAGGCCGAGCAGACGCTGTCCCCGGAGCACGTGCACATCGCCGAGCTGTGCCGCGACACGCCCCAGTCGGTCGCGGATCTCTCCGCCGCGCTCGACCTGCCGCTCGGCGTTGTCCGCGTCCTCATCGGCGATCTCGCCGACCAGGAAATGGTGCACGTGACGCGTCCCGTACCCCCGGCCGAGCTGCCCGACGAGAGTATTCTGCGCGACGTGATCAACGGGCTCCGAGCGCTCTGAACAGCGCAAAGGCGGGAGTGAATGTGACTGGCTGGCAGTTCTGGGTCGACCGAGGCGGCACCTTCACGGACATCGTCGCACGCCGTCCCGACGGGAGCCTGGTCACTCACAAACTCCTCTCGGACAATCCCGGGCGCTATGCGGACGCCGCCGTGGCGGGCATCCGCGAACTCCTCGGGGACGCCGATCCCGGGACGGCCGTCGAGGCCGTCCGGATGGGCACCACGGTCGCCACCAACGCCCTCCTCGAACGCAAGGGCGAGCGCACCCTCCTCGTCATCACCCGGGGCCTCGCAGACGCCCTGCGGATCGCCGACCAGAGCCGGCCCCTGATCTTCGCCCGCGAGATCGCCCTGCCCGAGATGCTCTACGAGCGCGTCGTCGAGGTCGACGAGCGCATCGCCGCGGACGGCGAGGTCCTGCGCGCCCCCGACCTTCAGGCCCTGGCCGGCCCGTTGCGGCAGGCCCACCGGGACGGGATCCGCGCCGTCGCGGTGGTCTGCATGCACAGCCATCTGCACCCGGCGCACGAGCGCGCCATCGGCGACCTCGCAGAACAGGCCGGCTTCTCACAGATCTCGCTGTCCAGCGAGGTCAGCCCGCTGATGAAGCTGGTGCCCCGCGGGGACACTGCGGTCGTCGACGCCTACCTCTCGCCGGTGCTCCGCCGCTACGTGCAGCATGTCGCCGACGAGCTGCAGGGCGTGCGCCTGATGTTCATGCAGTCCAACGGAGGGCTGACCGAGGCGGGGCACTTCCGCGGCAAGGACGCCATCCTCTCCGGACCGGCCGGCGGCATCGTCGGCATGGCGCGCATGTCGCAGATGGCCGGCTTCGACCGCGTCATCGGCTTCGACATGGGCGGCACCTCCACCGACGTCTCCCACTTCGCCGGGGAGTACGAGCGGGTCTTCACCACCAAGATCGCCGGGGTGCGGCTGCGCGCGCCCATGCTGGACATCCACACCGTCGCCGCCGGCGGCGGTTCCATCCTGCACTTCGACGGCAGCCGCTACCGGGTGGGCCCGGACTCGGCGGGTGCCGACCCCGGACCGGCCTGCTACCGGGCCGGCGGTCCGCTCACCGTCACGGACGCCAACGTGGCCCTCGGCCGCATCCAGCCTGCGCACTTCCCGCACGTCTTCGGACCCGGAGGGGACCAGCCGCTCGACGACGCCCTGGTACGGGACCGCTTCGCGGAGCTGGCCCGCGAGATCCACGAGAGCACCGGCGACGACCGCACGCCCGAGCAGGTGGCCGAGGGCTTCCTGCGCATCGCCGTGGCCAACATCGCCAACGCCGTCAAGCGCATCTCCGTCCAGAAGGGCCACGACGTCACGCGCTATGCGCTGACCACCTTCGGCGGCGCGGGCGGCCAGCACGCCTGCAAGGTCGCCGACGCGCTGGGGATCCGCACCGTGCTCGTACCGCCGATGGCCGGGGTGCTCTCCGCGCTGGGCATCGGCCTCGCCGACACCACGGCCATGCGGGAGCAGTCCGTCGAGGCGCGGCTGGAGGCCGCGGCCATGCCCGGCATCCGCAAGACGGCGGACGACCTGGAGGCCGCGGCACGGGACGAGCTGCGCGCCGAGGACGTGCCCGATGAGCGCATCCGCGTCACCCGCCGCGCGCAGCTCCGCTACGACGGCACCGACACCGCGCTCACCGTGCCCCTCGACGATCCCGACGCCATGACGCGCGCCTTCGAGGACCGGCACCGCGCCACGTACTCCTTCACGCTCGAACGGCCGATCGTCGTCGAAGCGCTTTCCGTGGAGGCGACCGGGCTCTCCGAGCCGCCCGACCTCTCCGCGCTGGCCCGGCACTCCGCCGCCCCCGCCGGTACAGGGACCGTCACGCTCCACACCGGCGGCGCCTGGCGGGAGGTCCCGCTCCGCCGCCGCGACGACCTGCCTCCCGGCGAGGCGGTCACCGGCCCGGCGATCATCGCCGAGGCCGGGTCGACGACGGTCGTGGACGAGGGCTGGCAGGCCGCCATGAACCCCGACGGCCACCTGATCATGGAACGTGTGGCGACCCCCGAGGGTTCCGAGGTCGGCACGGCGGCGGATCCGGTCCTGCTGGAGGTCTTCAACAACCTCTTCATGTCGATCGCCGAGCAGATGGGCGCACGCCTGGAGTCCACCTCCCAGTCCGTGAACATCAAGGAGCGGCTCGACTTCTCCTGCGCGCTCTTCGACCCGGACGGGAACCTGGTCGCCAACGCGCCGCACATCCCCGTCCACCTGGGCTCGATGGGCACTGCGGTCAAGGAGGTCATCCGCCGTCGCGACCGCATCAGGCCCGGCGACGCCTACGCCGTCAACGACCCGTACCACGGCGGCACCCACCTGCCCGACGTCACCGTGGTCACACCGGTGTTCGACACCGCCCGCCCGGCCGAGGAGCCGCCCGGGGGCGGCGATCCGCGGATCCTGTTCTACGTCGCCTCGCGCGGCCACCACGCCGAGATCGGCGGCATCGCACCCGGCTCCATGCCCGCGAACAGCCGCACCATCGACGAGGAGGGCGTCCTCTTCGACAACTGGCTGCTCGTCGAGGACGGCCGCTTCCGCGAGGCGGAGACCCGCCGGCTGCTCACCGGGGCCGCTCACCCCTCCCGCAACCCGGACACCAACCTCGCCGACCTGCGGGCCCAGATCGCCGCCAACCAGAAGGGCGTCGACGAGGTGGGCCGCATGATCGACAACTTCGGCCTCGACGTCGTCCAGGCCTATATGAAACATGTCCAGGACAACGCCGAGGACGCCGTGCGGCGCGTCATCGACGCCCTGGAGGACGGTTCCACCGAGTACGAGACCGACTCCGGCGCCGTCATCCGCGTGAGGATCACCGTGCACCGTGCGGAGCGCTCCGCCACGATCGACTTCACGGGGACGTCGCCCCAGCTGGCCACCAACTTCAACGCGCCCTTCTCGGTGGTCAACGCCGCCGTCCTGTACGTCTTCCGGACGCTCGTCGCCGACGACATCCCCCTGAACGACGGCTGCCTGAGGCCGCTGCGGATCATCGTGCCGTCCGGCTCGCTGCTCGCGCCCGAGCCGCCGGCAGCGGTGGTGGCCGGCAACGTCGAGACCTCCCAGTCCGTCACCGGCGCCCTCTACCGGGCGCTCGGGGTCCAGGCGGAGGGCTCCGGAACCATGAACAACGTCACCTTCGGAAACGACCGCCACCAGTACTACGAGACGGTGGCCTCCGGTTCCGGCGCGGGCGACGGATTCCACGGCGCGCCCGTGGTGCAGACCCACATGACCAACTCGCGGCTGACGGACCCGGAAGTCCTGGAGTGGCGGCTGCCCGTGGTGCTGGAGGAGTTCGCCGTGCGGAAGGACAGCGGCGGCGCGGGACGCTGGCGGGGCGGGGACGGGGTGCTGCGCCGCATCCGCTTCCTTGAGGCGATGACCGTCTCCACGCTCTCCCAGCACCGCAGGGTGCCGCCCTACGGCATGGCCGGCGGCCGCCCCGGCGCACTGGGCGCCAACCGTGTGGAGCGCCAGGACGGCACCGTCGTCCACCTGAAGGGCAGCGACTCCGCCGAGGTGCGCCCCGGTGACGTGCTCGCCATCGAAACCCCCGGCGGCGGGGGATACGGTCCACCGCCGTCCGATCCCAGCGAGGCAGGAGAAGAGTCGGATGATGATCGCCAGAGCTGAGCGGGGCAAGGCGCCGATCCAGCCCGTCACGCTCAAGATCCTGGTGGCCGGTGGCTTCGGCGTGGGCAAGACCACGCTCGTGGGAGCGGTCAGTGAGATCAAGCCGTTGCGCACCGAGGAGATGCTCAGCGAGGCGGGACGGCCGGTCGACGACCTCAGCGGTGTCGAGCGGAAGACCACCACCACCGTGGCGATGGACTTCGGCCGGATCTCGCTCCGCGAGGATCTGGTGCTCTACCTCTTCGGCACCCCGGGGCAGGACCGCTTCTGGTTCCTCTGGGACGAGCTGGCCACCGGCGCCCTGGGCGCCGTCGTGCTCGCCGACACCCGCCGGCTGGAGGACTGCTTCGCGGCCGTCGACTACTTCGAGCGCCGGGCCATACCCTTCGTCGTGGGGGTCAACTGCTTCGAGGGCGCCCCGGTGTATCCCGTGGAGGCCGTCCGGCAGGCGCTCGACCTCGACGACGAGGTGCCCGTGGTGCTCTGCGACGCACGCGAGCGGAACTCCGTCAAGGAGGTCCTGATATCCGTGGTCGAGCACGCCATGCTGGTCTCCGCGGCCTCCAGGGAACCGGCGGGCACCCAGCACTGACCCGGCATCGGGCGCTACGGCGGCACCGACGTCAGCTGTTCTCGGCCAGCCATTTGGCCGCGATGTCACCGAGCTCCCGGTCACGGCCCGCCAGCATCATGCGGATCATCTGTATGTCACCGCGCAGGGACCATGCGGGGTAGCCGAACGACGCCGGGTTGTTCTTCTCGATGAGCAGGTGTGCCGACCACGCCGCGCCGTATCCGAGCAGCGGCAGGGCGGCCGCGTACCGCTTGCGCCCGCGGGCGAGCCCGTACGTGCTCACCGCGAGTCCCGTGAGGGTGCCGGCGAGGTGCACCCACCGGGTGGCGGCCTTCGAGTGCATGGCGACGTAGTACGGCCAGAATTCTTCATATGAGTCGAAAGTCCGCTGCATGGGAGCACGGTAGTGCTTCCGCGCGCATCGGGCACGCCCCCGGCGCGAGTCGGAACGGGGGCTCACGCCCGCCATCCTAGGATCCGTAGCGTGGCAACTACCTTCGGTGAAATCGTCGAGAAACAGCAGGTGGCGGACGAGGCGTACGCGAAAGTCCAGGAGCTGCGGAACCAGTACGGGCCGCCCGCGGCCGCGGCCCAGACGGAGCAGCAGACCGACACGTACGAGACGGCGCTGCGGGCCTGGCGCGACCTGGACCGGGAAGTACGGGGCGCGATCACGGACTTCGCGAAGGAGCAGGGGCTCGTGAGGCAGGAGGTCGAGGACCGGGTGCGGGCCGAGGCCAACGGCGAGTGACGCGGTGCCGGCGCGGACGGCCGAGCCCGACGGCGGACGCGGCCGTGCCGCCCTGCCGGAACCGCATCCGGCGCCGGGTGCTCGTGACGCGCTCTGGGGCGGCGGGTCCCGGGCCCGCGGTCAGCGGGACAGCGAGCGCCGCGCGACGGGGAAGTCGAAGTAGGTGTCGGGGAAGACCTCCGGCTGGAAGGTGTAGTGCCACCACTCCTCCGGGAGGTTCACGAAGCCCTGCGCGCAGAGGGCGTCCCGCAGGAAGTCCCGGTTGGCCCGCTGTACCCCGGCGATCCGCGGATCGTCCGTGTGGGCGAGCGTGTCGAAGCAGTCGAAGCCGGTGCCCATGTCGACGGAGTTGTCGGGGAAGCGCTCGCCCTTCGGGCCGTAGCACGGCTTCAGGGGCTCGCCGGGCACGTAGGGGCGCGTGGGGAGCGCGGGCAGCCGTACGACCGTCAGGTCGACCGTGGAGCCGCGGCTGTGCCCCGACTTCTCCGCGATGTAGCCGTCGGCGAAGAGCCGGGTCTTGTCGACCTGCGGGTAGAACTCGGCCTTCATGCGCTGGTCGTCCAGGTCCTTCGCCCACCGGACGAACCAGTCGACGGCGCGCTGCGGCCGGTAGCAGTCGTACACCTTCAGGGAGTAGCCCTTCGCGAGCAGCGCCCGCTGAGCCTTGTGCAGGGCGTTCGCTGCGGCCCTCGTGAGGATGCACATCGGCCGGTCATAGCCGTCCACGGGCACTCCCGTGAAGTTGTGCGGGGTGAAGTAGCGCATCTCCTGAATGATCGTCGGATCGACGTCCCTGAGCGCGGTGAACTCCCTGGGAGCCTTCGGCTCCGGCTGGGCCCGCGCCGGTGCCGCCGCGCCCGCGAGGGCGAGCAGCGCCGTGAGCGTCACGGCGAGCCTGCGCAGCGCGGGACGCCTGCGGGCGGCCGCGCGGGAGCCCGCGGGGGCCTGCACGAGACGGGCGCCGCGGCGCCGTCCGACGGAGAGCGGGAGGGACGTGAATCGTGTCATGTCCCTGATCTACCAGGAGTGCGGGTACCGCGGAAGACGCCAGGCAGATGATCAGATACAGTCCGCCGCGTGTCCGACACCCAACACCCAACTCCCAACTCCGCACCGAACTCGCACTGCTCGAGCTGCGGGGCGCCCTACGCGGGCGATGTGTCCGGCTGGCCCAGGACGTGTGCCTCCTGCGGCCATGTGGCCTACCGCAACCCCCTTCCGGTCGCCGTGGCCCTCCAGCCCGTGTACGACTCCAAAGGCACCTCTCTCGTCGTCGTGACCCGGAGCATCGCTCCCGCGCGCGGGGGCACGGCCCTCCCCGGCGGCTTCATCGACGACCGCGAGGACTGGCGGCACGCCGTCGTCCGCGAGCTCAAGGAGGAGACGGGCATCGACGCGGCCGGCCGCGACGTGCGCCTCGTCGATGCCGTGAGCTCGCCCGACGGGCACCTGCTCCTCTTCGGCCTGCTGCCCGAGCGGCCCGCACCCGAGCTGCCGCAGTCCGCGCCCACCTCGGAGACCGAGGGCTGGGACCTGCTGCGCAGGCCGGCCGAACTCGCCTTCCCGCTGCACACGGCGGTCGTACAGGCGTGGTTCGAGGGCCGCTACATCTGAGTCCGTGACCCGGCGGCGTCAGCGCCGGGTGCCGCGGCGCCGGCAAGGGCCCCGAGGGGCCCTCTGACGGCCTGTCCGGACCTGCCGCCCGCCCCCGGGACCACGCTCCCGGGCCGGCCGCTCAGGCGCCCGTCTCCGGCCTCTCGTCCGCCCGGGTCCGCGGCCGGTGCCCGGGACGCGGCCGCAAGCAGTCGCGGGTTGGCGTCACCGTCCCCGTGGACGGCGTCACAGCCCCCGTATCCGCACGGGACGGCCCGCCGTGCGCGGGCCCTTGCCCGTCTCCCGCTGCACCGTCACCCGTTCACCCGCCCGGCGCGTGCGGTACCTCTCGGTCTCCGGCACCGCCCACCCGTCTCCCGGATCGTCGACGAAGAAGCCGCCGCCCGGACGCCCCACGGCCGGCGCCCACACCTCCAGCTCGATCCCGCCGCTGCCGCCGAGCACCGGCACCACCGCACCCGCCCGCGCCAGCACCGGCGCCCGTGACAGCGGCGCCGGGACGACGACCTGCCCCGGGCCCTCGTGGGCCTCCTCCGTGCACGTGTCGTACCAGCGGCCGGCCGGCAGCCGCACCGTCCGCGCCCGCGCACCCTCCTCCATGACCGGCGCCACCAGGAGCGCCTCCCCGAGGAGGAACGCGTCCTCGCAGTCGCGCAGCGCGCGGTTCTCGGGAGAGCTCCACCACACCGGCCGCACCCACGGTGCGCCGGTGCGACGGCTCAGGTGAGCGAGCGTCATGAGGTACGGGCCGAGGCGCCGCCGCTCGGCGAGCGCCACGCGCGCGTGCTCCGCCATCTCGTCCGCCAGCCCGAAGGGTTCGCCGCCCGGATGGCCGGCGCCGGCCGTGCGCAGCAGGGGCAGGTAGGCGGCCAGCTGCAACTGGCGGACCCTCAGCTCCCCTGCCGCCTCGCCCCGCCCGCCGCCCAGGTCCGGCGCCGCGAGCGGCACCCCGCACAGCCCCAGCCCCAGCACCACGGACAGCGCCGAGCGCAATCCCTCCCACGTGTCCGCCACTTCGCCGGCCCAGGCCCCGCCGTACCGCTGCATCCCCACCCAGCCGGATCGCGCCAGCAGGAAGGGCCGACCGCCGGGGCGCAGCAGGGACAGCGCCTCGTGGGCGGCACGCAGCAGGCCGAGACCGTAGACGTTGTGAGCGCTGCGGTGGTCGCCGCCGTGGCCGTCCAGGTCGTGCCGGGCCGAGCGTGGCAGGGTCGCGTCGCCGAACGCGACACGTGCCACCGGCTCGTCGAGGGTGTGCCAGAACCCGGCGAAGCCCTGCTCCAGGCGCTCCTCGTACCGCTCGCCCCACCAGATCCGGCCCCGTGCGCCCGTGACGTCCGGATACACCGACTCCCCGGCCTGAGCCTCACCCCGCACCAGCCGGCCCGCCGCGTCCCGTACGAAGACGCCCGCGGACACCCCGCTGTCGAACACGGTGTGGCCCGGCTCGGCCTTCACGGCGGGGGAGACGGCCGACACGAGCCTGACACCCTCGGCGAGGAGCTCACCCGCGAGCTGCGGAAGCTTCGGAAACCGCTCCACGTCGACAGTGAAACTCCGCCCTCCCCGGCCATGCCCGAGGACCAGGTGCAGCGCCTCCAGCGGGAGTCCACGCGCGTGATGGCCCGCCACGATCTCGCGTACCTGCTGCTCGCTGCCGCCGTCGGAGAGCACGTGGTGATGCCCGAGCGCCCAGCCGGGCGGCAGCGCCGGAGCGCCCGTCAGCATCGCCCACGTGTGCAGCACGCGCGCGGGAGTGCCGACCACCACCCAGCAGCGCAGCGGACCGCCCTCCACGCGCAGCTGGATCGCCCCCGCGCGGTCGTGCCCCGACCCCGCGCCCTCCTCGCCCTCCCGGAGGGTGACCGTGGCGTCCCAGGAAGTGTCGTGGAACACCAGATGCGTTCCGGCGTCGGCCACCACCAGCTGCACCGGCATCGTGGTGTGCAGGGGACCGTCCTGCGGACCGTAGCCGCCCTGCGGGTCGGTGTTCCACATGCGGTACTGCCCGTCGCGCAGACGCGGCCCGCAGGCCCGGCCCCCGAGGCCGAAGAAGCGAGCGTCCGCGCTCACCTCGGAGCGCTGCACCCAGCGCGTCTCGCCGCCGTTCTGCGCCTGCCACCAGCGCGGCGCACGGTCGCGGCGCAGCAGCACGCCGCCCGGGGTGTGCACCTCGACGGCACCGTGCCGGGAGACGATCACGGTGACCCGCTCGGCCACCACCCGCCATCCGCCGTCCTTGTCGGGCTCCAGGACCGCCCGCAGGTCGGGCACGGGGGCGGCTCCGGCGAGCGCCCAGGACGGCAGCGGACTCGCTCCCTCCCAGCCGAGGAAGACCGTACCGCCCAGCGTCACCGTGATCCGCAGCTCCGACCGCTCGAAGCGGACGACGCCGCCCCCGGGGCCCGGCTCGACTCCCGTCATCGCACCCGGCACCCGCGCCCGCTCGGGCCCGCGCGGGGGCAGTCCCGCGCTGTCGGTGCGGCGCCTGCGCCAGGCCGCGCGCAGGGTCCTAAGCCCACCCGCGGCGCCCGCACCGCGCAGCGTCCTCAACGAACGCACCAGGTCACGACCGTCCATACTGATCACCCTGCCACCCACTCGGGCGTCCGGAGGAGCCGTTCAACTCCCGTTCACCCGTGGCGGGGGCACATCTTCACGGAGGCGACTATGTGGGCCTCACCCTGGCGTGGAAGTCGATCACATGGCATCGTCCCAGTCAGCCGCGTCACGCGCACACCCCGCCCGTGCGCGAACCGACGCCCATCACGCGCCGCAGTCCCGGGAGCCGCCCATGTCCACAGCGAACCCCTCGCCGCTCTGGCAGCCCGACGAGCGCACGATCGAGCAGGCGCGCATCACCCGCTTCCAGGCGTGGGCCGCCCAGCGGCACGGCGCCCCCGCCACGGGCGGCTACGCGGCACTGCACCGGTGGTCCGTGACGGAGCTGGAAGCCTTCTGGGCCGCCGTAGCCGACTGGTTCGACGTCCGCTTCGGTACCCCCTACGCGCGCGTGCTGGACGACCCCGGCATGCCCGGCGCGCACTGGTTCCCCGGAGCCACCCTCAACTACGCCGAACACGCGCTGCGCGCCGCTGACCAGCGCCCCGACGACCCCGCGATCCTCCACGTCGACGAGACCCACGAGCCCCACGCCATCAGCTGGGCCGAGCTGCGCCGCCAGGTCGCCTCGCTCGCCGCCGAGCTGCGCGCCCTCGACGTGCGCCCGGGAGACCGCGTCAGCGGCTACCTCCCCAACATCCCCCAGGCCGCCGTCGCCCTGCTGGCGACCGCAGCCGTGGGCGCCGTCTGGACGTCCTGCTCGCCCGACTTCGGCGCCCGCAGCGTGCTGGACCGCTTCCAGCAGGTCGAACCCGTGGTCCTGTTCACCGTGGACGGCTACCGGTACGGCGGCAAGGACCACGACCGCCGCGAGACCGTCGCCGAGCTCCGCCGCGAACTGCCCGGCCTGCGCGCCGTCGTGCACATCCCCCTGCTGGGCACGCCCGCTCCCGAGGGAACCCTCGACTGGTCGGCCCTCACCGCGGGCAGCGGGGAACCCCGCTACGAGCAGGTGCCCTTCGAGCACCCGCTGTGGGTGCTCTACTCGTCCGGCACCACCGGGCTGCCCAAGGCGATCGTGCAGTCCCAGGGAGGCATCCTCCTGGAGCACCTCAAACAGCTCGGCCTGCACTGCGACCTCGGCCCCGAGGACCGCTTCTTCTGGTACACGTCCACCGGCTGGATGATGTGGAACTTCCTCGTCTCCGGCCTGCTGACGGGCACCACCGTCATCCTGTACGACGGCAGCCCGGGGCATCCGGACACCGGCGCCCAGTGGCGCGTCGCCGCCCGCACCGGGGCCACGCTCTACGGCACCTCCGCCGCCTACGTCATGGCCTGCCGCAAGGCCGGCGTCCGGCCGGCCCACGACCACGACCTCGCCCGGATCCGCTGCGTCGCCACCACCGGCTCCCCGCTGCCCCCGGACGGCTTCCGCTGGCTGCACGGGGTGCGCGACGACCTGTGGATCGCCTCCGTCAGCGGCGGCACCGACGTGTGCTCCTGCTTCGCCGGCGCCGTGGCCACCCTCCCCGTGCACATCGGAGAGCTGCAGGCGCCCTGCCTGGGCACCGACCTCCAGGCCTGGGACCCGCAGGGCAGGCCCGTCGTCGACGAGGTCGGCGAGCTGGTCGTCACCCGGCCCATGCCGTCCATGCCGATCCACTTCTGGAACGACCCGGACGGCCACCGGTACCACGACAGCTACTTCGACACCTACCCCGGCGTCTGGCGGCACGGCGACTGGATCACCCTCACCTCGCGCGGCTCCGTCGTCATCCACGGCCGATCCGACTCCACCCTGAACCGGCAGGGCGTCCGCATGGGCTCCGCCGACATCTACGAGGCCGTGGAGCGGCTCCCGGAGATCCGCGAGTCCCTCGTCATCGGCATCGAACAGCCCGACGGCGGCTACTGGATGCCGCTCTTCGTCCACCTGGCCCCCGGAGCCGTCCTCGACGACACCCTGCGTGACCGCGTCAAGCAGACCATCCGCTCCGACCTCTCCCCGCGGCACGTCCCCGACGAGATCATCGAGGTGCCCGGAGTCCCGCACACCCTCACCGGAAAGCGCATCGAGGTGCCCGTCAAACGCCTGCTCCAGGGCACGCCCGTGGACAGGGCGGTCAACCCCGGCTCCGTCGACGACGTCGAGCTGCTGCGCTTCTACGAGAAGCTGGGCCGCGAACGCCACTGACCGCCCCGACACCCGGCCCGGTCCAGGCGGGACGTGCCCCGGCCCCGGTCCGCTGTCAGTGCCTCCCGCTACGGTGAGTGAGCACTGATCGACCGAGCACACGGGGGGAACGACCATGGCGCACACCGAGCCCGGCACCTTGCAGGAGATCCTGCGGATGGAGATGCCCGCCACCATCGCGCTACTCACCGACGAGGAGGACTTCACGGCGATGCGCCGCTACGGCACCTTCGCCTTCCACGACCATCGCGCCTACCTCCGCCAGATCGAGACCCTGCTGGAAGGACTCGCCGCACAGGGCCGGCACACCTCGGTCGCCCTCTTCGACCCCGAGGAGTACGAGGAGTACTGCGCCGGCGCCGGCCTCGACCCCGACACCTCCGCAAGCCGCACCCGCTTCACCGCCGATCTGGCGGCCACCACACCGACCATCCCGTACGAAGGCCAGCAGCTGGCCGACCTGGTGCCCGCCCTCGTCACGGCCTCGCTGCGCCAGGCCACCTGGGAGTACGCCACCCTGCTGCTGGCCGGCATCGGCGACTGCGCCGCCTGCGGCGAGGACATCGGCTGGGCCTCCTACGCGCGCGCGTCCGACCTGGTCGTCCGGGTGCTGGACCGAGCCGGCCCGGGCACCCACCACCTCGTGTGCAGCGCCGCCACCCCGGCCGACACGCTCCTGTCCGCATTGGACATCGCCTACGACACCCAGGGCAGCGCCCGCGTCGACGAGGCCGCGATCCGCGAGTTCGCCACCGTCCTGGCCACGCCGATCGCCACCGGGTCCGCAGGCGGCCTGGTGGTGCGCACGATCGGCCAGGACACCCGGGACCGGGTCTACGGCTGGCGGCTGAAGGGCTGGAACCTCCAGCCGCTCACCGCCGCCGAGGTCTTCGACGCCTACTGCACCGACACCCTGACCGGGGACATCGTCGCCCCGGAATCGAACGTCGACTACGTCCCGCCGCCCGACCTCGGCGACGACGGCCACCCCGTCGGCCACGCCCACTGACGCGGGCCCGCCCGGGAGGCCGTCCCGTGCCCCCGCTGCTGATCAACGCGGCGGTGGGCACCGTGCGGTGCTAGTTGCCGGCGAGCGCCGCCGCGGCGGCCTCCCGGGCCCCCTCAGCCGTGTCCGCGGCACGCGCCGCGGAGGCCGCGCGCTCGCACTGGGCCAGCGTGTACCGGCCGAGCTTGGCCCGTACATAGGGAATGGACGCCGCCCCCATGGACAAGGAAGTGACCCCGAGCCCCGTCAGCACGCAGGCGAGCAGCGGATCCGACGCGGCCTCGCCGCAGACGCCGCAGCTCTTCCCCTCGGCCTTCGCGGCCTCGGCCGACAGTGCCACCAGGTCGAGGAGCGCGGGCTGCCACGGGTCCTGGAGCCGGGACACGGCGCCCACCTGACGATCGGCCGCGAAGGTGTACTGCGCGAGGTCATTGGTGCCCAGCGACAGGAACTCCACCTCCTGGAGGACCGAGCGCGCCCTGAGCGCCGCGGACGGGATCTCCACCATCACCCCGACCTTCGCCGGCAGCCCCACCTCCCGGCAGGCGTCGGCGAACGCCCGGGCCTCCGTCCGGTCGGCGACCATCGGCGCCATCACTTCGAGGTACACGGGCAGCCCCTCCGCCGCCCTGGCCAGGGCGGTGAGCTGGGTCCGCAGCACCTCGGGGTGGTCCAGCAGGGAGCGCACGCCCCGGACGCCCAGCGCCGGGTTGGGCTCGGCGGCCGGCGTCAGGAAGTCCAGCGGCTTGTCGGCCCCCGCGTCCAGAACCCGCACCACGACCCGCCCCTCCGGAAACTCCTCCAGCACGGCCCGGTACGCCTCGACCTGCTTGTCCTCGGACGGCGCGCTGGTGCTGTCGTCCAGGAAGAGGAACTCCGTACGGAAGAGGCCCACGCCCTCGGCGCCCGCCTCCAGAGCGGCGGCGACGTCCGCAGGGCCCCCGATGTTGGCCAACAGCGGCACCTTGTGACCGTCCGCCGTCGCCCCGGGGCCCGTGGAAGCAGCCAGCACCGCCGCGCGCTCGGCCTCCGCGGCCCGGAGCTGCTCCTTCGTCCTGGCGCTCGGGTCGACGAAGATCTCCCCGGTGCTGCCGTCGACGGCGACCTCGGCGCCCTCGGTCAGCTCGACCGCTCGCGCCAGCGCGACCACCGCGGGAACACCGAGGGCCCGCGCCAGGATCGCGGTGTGGCTCGTGGGCCCGCCCTCCTCGGTGACGAAGCCGAGCACCAGGGCCGGGTCGAGCAACGCCGTGTCCGCGGGCGCCAGGTCCCGTGCCACCAGTACGAACGGTTCGTCGCTGTCCGGCACGCCGGGCATCGGCACGCCGAGGAGCCGGGCCACGATGCGGTTGCGCACGTCGTCCAGGTCCGCGACGCGACCGGCCAGGTACTCACCGGCATTGGCCAGTAGCTCCCGGTAGGCGGCGAAGGCGTCGTACACGGATCGCTCGGCCGTGGTGCCCTCCGCGATGCGCCGCTCGACGTCGGACATCAGCTCCGGATCCTGAGCCATCAGAGCCTGGGCTTCGAGCACCGCCTGCGCCTCACCGCCGGCGAGGTTGCCGCGCGCCATGAGGTCGGCGGCGACCGCCTCCACGGCCTGGCGGGCACGGGCCTGCTCGCGCTCGGTGTCCTCCCCGGCGATCTTCCTGGCGGGGGGTTCGAGAACCGCGGTTCCCATGTGCCGAACCTCGCCGATCGCCACACCGTGGCTCACTCCGACGCCTCGCAGCGTTGTCTCCATTACACGTCTCCGAGATGAGCGGCGGCCCCGGCCACCGCGGTCGTTGTCTACTTGCCGGTCTCCGGCGGCTTGCCCGATCTCCGGCGGGCACACACGGCGAACGAGGAGACCGGCGCGAACGGGGAGGCCCGGATCCCACGCCGGGCCGGCTGGTTCCTCAGGACCAGCCGAAGAGAAGGTCACCTGCCTTCACCAGGCCGTCGTCCACCACGTCCGTCAGCGCCTCGGGGGACGCGTCGAGGGCCACGACCGGGCACACCGGCGACTTGCCCCGGGCCTCGATGGCGGCCGGGTCCCACTTGATCACGGGCTGTCCACGCGTGACGGTGTCGCCCTTGGCGACCAGCAGCTCGAAGCCCTCACCATTGAGCTGGACGGTGTCGATGCCCAGGTGCGTCAGCACACCGTGACCCTCCGCGTCGACCACGGCGAAGGCATGCGGGTGCAGAGCGAGGACGACCCCGTCCACGGGGGCGACGGCCGCACCGGCTTCCCGTACCGGGTCGATCGCTGTGCCGGGCCCCGCCATCGCCCCGGCGAACACCGGATCGGGCACGGCGGCCAGTCCGATGGCGCGCCCGGCTAGCGGGGATGTCACGCTGGTCATGCAGGTCTCCCAGGGTGGCTTGGATGGGCCGGCGCCATCGCTGCCGAACGGGACGGCGCGCTGTTCGGCAGCGTAAATCATGAGAAGTCCCGATTCCCTATGAGAGGTCCCGGTTGGCTGGCGTAGGAGCAGCCACTGATGATTTGCGCCTGTCGTGTGGGGGCTGTAAAGTTGTACTCCTGTCTGGAGCCAGGTGACGCATCAGCGCCGAGGCTCAGTGACAGCTATCAGGTGGGATCTTAACTTCGGACCCGGCCCGGCATGTCCGCGGGGCCGTTGTCAGGGTGCGGAAAATAACCTGGTACAGTCTGTGAACACACCGAAGGGAAACGCCCGGAGGAAAGCCGCGAAGTAGGTTTTCGTGGTGAGTACGAAGGAAGTGTCCGTTCCTTGAGAACTCAACAGCGTGCTAAAAGTCAACGCCAGATATGTTGATACCCCGTCTACCCGAAGACGCTTGCACTGGGTCTTTGTGGTGACGTGGTTCCTTTGAAGTAACAAGAACACAGCGAGGACGCTGTGTGCGGGAAGTTGTATTCCGCTTCCTGCACCGCTCTCGTGATGTGTGACCCACCGTTGGTGGGAAGACATTCACGGAGAGTTTGATCCTGGCTCAGGACGAACGCTGGCGGCGTGCTTAACACATGCAAGTCGAACGATGATCCGGCTTCGGTCGGGGATTAGTGGCGAACGGGTGAGTAACACGTGGGCAATCTGCCCTTCACTCTGGGACAAGCCCTGGAAACGGGGTCTAATACCGGATAGGACACTGGGAGGCATCTTCTGGTGTGGAAAGCTCCGGCGGTGAAGGATGGGCCCGCGGCCTA